>CAITDJ010000113.1 GCA_903891085.1 uncultured Bacteroidota bacterium
GTTTTCAACAACAGTATGCTTTTCTGTTGACCATTCCGACTCGCCACATGCATTGACAGCATTGGCTTTGACCGATGCAACACCAAGGAAATCAAAGTTCCAGACCACATTACCCAGAATACCTGAACCTGCTATTGTTCCCGCGTTTGCTGGCGACAAATCCCAGGTATAGGAAGTCGCGTTTTCGAGCGCACTTATCGTATATTGACTCTCCGTAATATCCTTCATATCTACTGTATCAGGTCCTATGGGTGTATTGGGTGTACCTGCTAATGGATTGACTACTATCAGAAGAGAATCACTCGCTGTCGTGAATCCATCATCTATCACAAGGATATAGGTTGTGGAAATGATTGGATAGACAGCAGGATTGGGTAGCGTAGAAGCAAATCCCGGAGGATTTGAACTCCACATATAGGTATAATTCCCCGTTCCACCACTTGGTATGCTCATAAGTTGTACGAGATCGCCAGCACATGATGGATTAGGCGTGGCAGTGACATCAACACTAAGGATGCCTCCCGTCACGGTAACGAGGGTTTGATCGTTTCCTACACATCCACTCGATACATCTGTTACGGTTAGGGTAAAGAGTGTGGATGAAGTAAGATTGATGGTAGTCGGATTCTGGATATTGGAATTGATAAGCAGTGAGGCTGGTTCCCAGTGATAGGTATAATTTCCGGAACCTCCTGTTGCAGATCCATTCAGTGTGGTAGATGCGCCATATCCGATTGTTTGATCAGTACCAGCATTGGCTGTCGGTGGAGTATTCACCGACAAACTAATAGCGTTACTGGTAGCAGGATTACCTGAAACACAGGAGAGATTGGACGTAAGCACACAAGTGATCACGTCGTTGTTAGCGGGGATATAGGAATAAGTAGGTAGGTTAGTACCGACATTAGTACCATTCTTCTTCCATTGATAGGAAGGAGAAGAACCGCCGTTAACAGGAGTAGCTGTGAAGATTACGGTAGTACCTGAGCAGACAGGATTAGCATCAGCAACGATAGCAACGGAGACCGGTAATGGTGTAGTGATGGTCATCGTAATAGCGTTACTGGTAGCAGGGTTACCTGAAACACAGGAGAGATTGGAGGTAAGCACACAGGTGATAACGTCGTTGTTAGCGGGGATATAGGAATAGGTAGGTAGGTTAGTACCGACATTAGTCCCATTCTTCTTCCATTGATAGGAAGGAGAAGAACCGCCGTTAACAGGAGTAGCTGTGAAGATTACGGTAGTACCTGAGCAGACAGGATTAGCATCAGCAACGATAGCAACGGAGACCGGTAATGGAGTACATCCATACTCATACGTTCCCATATCAATAATACCGGTGATTCTAGGGTTGCCTGCCAAATCTACTGCAGGGAGTAAAGTACTGATTCCTGTAATATCACCAGCATTGATGCACGGAGAGGTAGATTGTACTTGCCAATTGGCAAGTAATCCATCATATCCCGCACCCACACCAGCAGAAGGAGCCACAAATTGAGGAAGCAAATCGATATTGTTAGTATAGTTGGCGGTAGTATAATTGCTTCCACTACCAGGACCACCTATTCCAGGTAGTCCACCTTGTATGTTGCAGTGATCAAAAAACGGATCTGAATCACTATCTACTAGAGTAATTTGGTTTCCATAGGTTGGGTCGTTAGCTACATTACCATAAACGATACAATTTTTAACGTGTGGATCTGAGTTATAGTCACAAAATATTCCGGATCCAAAATAATGATTGTTATTTACAATCGTGCTGTTTATGATGTTTGGAGATGAATTTGCACAAAATATTCCGTTAGCAGTATTGTTGGCAATCAACATATCTACTATGTTTCCAGAATAATTTTCCATATGCAATGCGCCCCGACCACCAGGAATAGGTGTTGTATTGTTACAGAGCGTATTGTTGACAAGAGACATCGTTCCATACATCATAGCACCACCCGCACCATTAGGAGCGTAGTTGTGATCAGAAATATTCCATGAAAATATCACATTATGGACATTCATGAAATAAAAACCACCACCCTCACCATTTGCAACATTATGGTGGAAATTGTTATGTTGCATATCACTAGACAAGGTATCGGTCGTAGTAACCAATAAACCTCCACCTTGACTCAAGGCATGATTGTTGTAGAGTTCGCAGTAGTTCATCGTGATAGGTACAAACCATATCGAAACACCCGCACCCCACATACCGTGGTTATTGTTGATCTTACAGTGATCTAAAACAACTTTGCCATAGGCTATACAGGTGATACCGCATGATTGGCTATATTCTATCTGAGTATAAAACAATTGGCTGTTTGCATTGTTTGCCATAACAAGACGTGCATTGTAGTTATTGTGCCATGTTATACCATTCCACCCGGCTGTCGTATCAGAAGCACTGATCTTAACATAATTAGTAGCAGTGCCATTACACAGGAGGCGTCCAGCTATGTAGAGTCCGCACCCGGGTGCAAACTTAATTACTGCACCAGCATTGATGGTGAGCGTAAGTGAATCGGGGACCCAGATATTAGTTGTTAGGTTCATAGTGCCGGACCAGGTAGTGTTAGTAGTCAAGGTACTGCCGTCATTGGGTTTAATCCCGATGATAGCGTGTTGGTTGTTGGTTAGGGTGTTACCACCTGGATTAATATTGCCAAGTGAGTAATATCCATTGTAGGTACCATCCCAACCGAAATTGAAATGATACATGTTAGCATTGTCTACACCGTCACATACCCAAGCATGTCCGAAACTGCCGTCTCCTCTATAATAAATTGGTCGACCAGCAAGCAATTCAGTTTGAAGATAGGTGTCCCATTGTGTGCTTGAGTAATCAGAGCTCATGATGTAGCGCATTGTAGAACTGGACATTTTAAAGTAATTTTTAAATGCCCTGGTCATAGGATCCTCATCTGAGGAATAGGTTACACTCGTACCTCCAGCACCCCATTGAGACATAACACTGACGCTCGTATGGTACATGATTGTGGAGATGTTCGTGTTTACGGTTACTGTGCTGTTGGGCATAGCAGGCCAATTGTATGAAGTATTGAAATTTGCTCCTGTATAGGGATAGGATCCTGACTGATAGCCAAAACTTCCTAATCCTACTGTAGGACCATTCCAAAACTTCAAAATCTGAGCCATAGCTGTACCGACACATCCAACCCATGCATGACCACCAGGACCAGAAGGGTCGGTGGGACACATTGAATTGTAGGGCCATCCTTGGCCCCAGGTAGTTGTCAGTAAAGGAGGTACAACAGTCGTTGTTCCTTTCGGGGCCTGTCCTGATAACAAAATCTGCCATTGAGAAGTGATTTCTTCAGTTGCAGGGATATTATTTGTTTTTACATCAAGAATCTGTTTTTCATAGCTTTCCATCCAGCTGCGTACATTATTGCCATATACCGTATCGATAAAACTTGTCCAGGCTGATTCGTTGCTATACCCCAATATTGGTATAGCATTGTCATCAGCCGTTACAATAACAAAGCCTTTGCTGCCCGTATTGAAGATATAATACAGGGTTTGGCCATCAATGGTCTTTGTTTCGGCTAATTGAAAGCCATCAATTGGGATGCTTTTTGAAAGGAGGAAGTTTTTGCCTGCTGTTTGTGCCATGCCTGCATCAATATGTGCTGGATAAGCATATTCAACAGCAGCTATGGCTGCTATTAGAAAAATCAATTTCAGATAGTTTTTCATGTTCGTTTTTGTTAAGTAATTTTATTTTATCAAAAAACTTTTAACAGCCATTTCCAAACCGGCATAACTTTTATTTCTTCGGCAACATTTATCGGTAAATCATCATCATACACAAGCAATTGTAAATCTGCTATATTATATTTGTTCTTAACCTCAAGCAATCCATTCATTTCCTTTTCAATATTCTCATAATTAACCAGATATGAAACCTGTATCGCTTGCGTAAGCCGGGTTCCCTCCATGATAACAAAATCACATTTGTTTTTCCCTGAGTAATAGAAAAATTCAAGTTTTCGTCGTTTAAGTTCTATAAACACAATATTTTCGAGTATCCTGCCTTTATTTTCCGAAAAATTAAACCCTATCCTGTTAATCAGGCCCGGATCAATTGAAAACGCTTTCCGTGAATTCATCATCTGCTTTTTTACTGAAAAATCGAACTTGTGAAGGTAAAAAAACAGATAGGATTGATTGTAAAAACCAAGATAATCCTTAATTGTACTCAGGCTTTTTATTCCTGTTATTTTTTGCAGGGTAGCATAAGAAAATAGTTTTGAAGCATTTGCGAAAAAATAAATTGCCATTTGCCGTAGCTCATCCACCTGGCTCAACCGATAGCGGGCAATAATATCCCTATATAAAATATCCTGAAAATACTGATTAAGCAGATCAAGATTATTTTCTTTAACCACCAGCGGAAAGCCGCCTTGTTTCATATATTGATCAAAAACGCCAACAATCTGTGATTTTTTAACAGATGCAAGTATGCTTAAATCATAGTTGATGTCTTTAAAAAGCAATATCTCTTTAAACGAAAACGGCAATAATTCTATGTTTAGGTTTCGCCCGGTAAGGGACGTTGAAATTTCGGAACTTAATAGTTTTGCATTTGATCCGGTGATAAAAACTTTGATATCTTGCTCATAAACACGATTTATAAACTTTTCCCAGTTTTTTACGTTTTGGATTTCATCAAAAAAAAGGATAGGGTTTTTACCGTATATCTCACGATGGATACTTAACAATTTATCCAGCATATCTATTTCAGCCACAACGCGTTCATCATCAAAATTAAAATAGCAATAATCGCTCTCGTTCAATCCCATTTTTTCTTTGATCAAAAACAACAGAGAAGATTTACCACAGCGTCTAACCCCTGTAATTACAATTATTTGTTTGGAAGCGATGTAATTATCAAGTTTAATATCTCTGAAAATCAGATTTTTTTCTCTCTCAAAAACTTCTTTTTGATCAAATAAAATTTCTTTAATCCGGTCTTTATTCATAACAAATAAATTTGATTTTCTTTAACAACAAACAAAAATACAACATATTGTTTGTTTGTGACGAATAATATGGAATTAGTATTGTTAGTGCTTCAATTCTATTGGATTGTTTTTACGAAAATAACAAAATATGAATTACCAATTTTGAAAAAAGAATGATGATCCTGTGTTTAAAAGCAGGAGGACCACAAAGTAAAAGAATTGTTACGGATTGTATCTCGCTCTGCGGCTCCCTGTCTGCTGCCAGGCAGGTCTGCTAAGTAACGCCGCAAACTCTGCGGTAATAATTTTTCATTGATCCGAATCACTTCTCTCAAAAAGGCGTCTCACTCCCAACGTAACAACTGATTCCCGCTTCTTTGAATCGGAATGCTACTTTCCTCATTTGTTCATCTGAAGGGAGAAGATAATGGATGCCCGGATATTCTTTTCCAAGCATCCGGTATTTTTCTCTTCCGAGGTGATGCAAAGGCAAAATATTGATTTCTGTCCGGTCAATTTCATGTAAAAACTGAATCAGTGCAGCGATGTTTTCTTCCGAATCGTTGAATCCGGGAATCAGGGGAAGTCTGAAAATCAGTCTTCCTGTAAAATGTCGCGAAAGTAAACGGGCATTTTCGAGAATCAATGCATTTCCTCCTGATGTGCCATTTTTATGATCGTTATTGTCAAACTGTTTCAGGTCGAAGAAAATCCAGTCGAGGAAAGGCAATACTTTTTGGAAGTTTTCCCAGGGAATATGGCCACAGGTTTCGATGGCGGTGTGGATGTATGCATCGTGGCAACGGCGCAGGATTTCTTCCGCAAAATCAATCTGCAACAATGGTTCACCACCTGTCAGGGTCAGGCCCCCACCAGTCCCCCAATAATTTCTGTCGCGCTGTATCAGATTGATTATTTCTGTGACTGACATTTCTTTTCCGCTCAGCCGCAATGCCCCGGTATAACATTCGTCCAAACATGCGTGCTTTTCGCAGCTTGAACAGATTTGCCTATCGATGACCGGTTTATTGTTTTCGAAATAAACGGCATGGTGTGGACAGCCCTTCAAGCAGTTGCCACAACCAATACACTTCGATGAAAACCACATGAGCGATGGTTTGCTGCAGATTCCTTCCGGATTTGAACACCAGAAACAATGTAAAGTGCAGCCATTCAGAAATATAAGTGTCCGGCACCCGGGCCCATCATGAACGGATAAGCCCTGGATATCGAAAACATATCCTTTTGTTTCGTGATGATCAGTTCCTGAAATCATTACAGGTAACCGCATTCATTTCAGGAAAAGCATCGTATTTATTCATGCATGTACCCAAGTCATTGGCTGTCAAGGCAAAATTTGAACAGTATTTGCATTTCACCGCTTTTTCGAAATGCTCGCAGGATGCGTCATCAGCCAGAATCTGGTTTTTATCTCTTTTACAAATGCCTTTGAAAACATCCGTTGCAAGGTAATATTTACAATCGTAGTGGTTCATATGTTGATTTTAAGTTGTGATATCGTTTTAATAATGGTTAGAAGTTGGAAGCGCGAAGCACGAAGACGCCTGCCTCGGCGGTGCGACGAGGGAAGTCCGAAGACCGAAGTTAAATCATCCATTTAATATTTGCATTTTAACTTTTCACTTTCAACTTTACACTTTTAACTTATCTGTTCATACTCTGTTCTCGCAATTACCTCATCCTGAATTTGTTTCCCAAGCTCGACCCAATACTGGGTGAATCCGGCCACACGTACCATCAGTCCACGGTAGTTTTCCGGATTCTTCTGTGCATCTTTCAGCATCCGCGAATCCACCACATTAAACTGCGCATGGAAAGCACCTTTACGCAGATATGCCTTGATCATTTCGAGAAATTTCCGTGATCCTTCGCGGCCTTTGACCACCGAAGGATGAATTTTCATATTTAGTTGAGAATTCTGCGAAAGCGAGTGATCATAACAGGTTGCCGAACTGAACAATGCATACGGCCCGTTTACATCGGTGCCCGGATACGCCGAAACAGAACCATCGGCAAAAGTGGTGCCGCACAACCTGCCATCCGGTGAGGCAAGGGTCACCGCACCCATCGGAGCATGTGTCGAAACAGAAATCTGGCAGGAATAGAGCGGCTCATTGTATAATGAAATGTAGTTCTGGCACATCTTACTGAACCAATGTTGCCATTCTTTAAATATGCTGTCAACATATTTATCGTCATTTCCATATTTTGGCGCATCGAGACAGCGTTTGTGTATTTTGATCCAATCCATAAAATCATCACCTTTCACCTGTTCAATCAGACTGAACGAACCTGTTTCGAGTGCCGAGTGGTATCCGAAATTAGCTTCAATGGCGGCTTTGAGTTCGTTAAGTGAAAAATGATTTTCATCAAAAACGTTTTTCCGGATGGACGCCAATGAATTAACAAGATTCACTCCACCGCAGATTTCAACGTTGAAGGTGCGGTTGTAACGACAACCCTTGTGACTGATGTCTTTCCCGGTTTCGAGGCAATCGGGTTTCAGCATACTGTTGATCACCGAGGGTGAAACCTTGCCCCAGATATCGTGCTGAATATTGTTTGTCAGTGTCAGAACTTCCACCGTGAGGCTAAAGTAATTTTTAAAAACCGACCATATTTCTTCATATGAATCTAATTTTGAACCATGTGCAGGATAAACCCTTTTGCCTGTGCGTTTATCGAGACCATCGAACAACACGGCTTCGAGCACCTTTGGCAACGAGATAAAATGCACGCCTACACTGGTAGCTGGTGCCGAACCTCCGGGAATATACCATGTTTCACCATTGAATTCGAGTGGCATCCAACTTCCGGGGGAGGTTTCCAGACAGCCGCCGATCGACCAGGCACGGGCTTCTTCGAGTTCGAGCCCTTCTTTTTTGAAATTATTGAGAAGAAATTCCATGGCCACCCGATTGTTGACCCAGGCAGGATAACCGGTTCCGATCTTGGTGCATTCGATGCCTTTCATCAGGAATTCTTCAGGGAGTTTTTCATCAAAAAGCAGACTAAGTGTGGGCTGCGGTGTGTCGCACGACATGGCCGATTCCAATATCAGCATTTCAAGTTCGTTGGCAGCACTGTCTCCATCCTTATCTAATCCGCCAATACAAAGGTTGTTGAAGGTGTTTCCACTCAGCACGCCGCCCACCACACCCATCGAAGCAAAACAATCGAGCTCGGTAAACTTCATTCGCATGCACTCAAGTAATTCGATGCTTCGTTCACGGTTGAGAATCCCTTTTTCCATATCATGTTTCCAGTAAGGATAGAGCACCTGGCCCAACCTGCCCGGTGACAAGCCTGAAATAGCGTCTTCGTTAAGCACGGCCACGTGAAAAATCCAGACGAGTTGCAGGGCATCGTGAAAAGAACGCGGTTTGTTTTCCGACAACCATTCGAGGCGTTCGGCGATGTCGAGGTATTCATTCTTTTGCACAGAATCAGCTTCGAGCGAAGCCATAAAACGGGCCTCACCGGCATAATTTATTATCCATTTCTGCAATCCTTCGAGCATGGTTTGCACCGCTTTGTAGAAATACAGCCGATCCATTTCCGGATAACCAGCCGCTGAATTCTGTTTTTCGCGACAAATCTGCTTGATTCCTTCGATACCGAATTGCAGCGGATAGTAATAATTCATTACCTCGCGGCCTTGTGGAAGTGTATATCCCGAATCGAACATACAGATGACCGCACGCATGATTTCCTCTTTGGTCTGGTAACCCGGAACGAGTTGTTCGTATTTGTGACCAACATCGTCCACCGATTTGTTGAACCATTTTTTGGCTGTCTTCAGCAGCACCGGCATTTCTTCTTTGCGCAGACCAAACTTACCAGCAATGGATATCACGTTACCGGCACTTTTGGTCACATTTCCACCACCCTGTCCCATGGTTGTCACTTCGTCGGCACTGTTTTTTCCTGATTTTTGGGCTTCTTGATACAATTCATCCTCTTTGGCCAGAAAAAACGCCTCGGACAGCCAGGGCAACGGATACGATCCGCGCAGGTAATTCGCTTTGCGCATGGCCAGCAATTCGCCGGGCAACACAGCCGGGGTCAAATGTGAAAAACCTGATTTCAACGCTTCGGCCCTGCGAATAATGGGTATTTCACCTTCGAGTTCATCCCAACGGCGTGTGTACCAATAGGGAAACTCAACCGAAGCTGATGATTTTGTTTCGAAATACAACTGCCGTAATTTTTCTACACGCGGGGTCGGGCTCTTTTTTACTTCCCTTGACTGAATTTCACTTTCAGGTTTTGAGCCATAGTAGTTATAAATATCTGTAGAACAATGCAATATATCATGATTTGTTGCCATAATTCAAGGTTTTTACTGAAACAATTTCTGTTTATTATACGATTTCATCAATCCGTTTTTCGTTTTTTTTTGATTGCTGATATATTCACGAACAATTATTGCCGCCTGTTTCATATCGGTTGCATTTATCATCACTTTTATATCATTTGGATACAACGGGGTGTTGCCATATGCAGTCCCGATATCATTCCGTAAAAATGATTCAATATCAGCATCTTTGAACAAACTGACAATCATGCCAACCTCCCAGGCTGTTCCTGAAAATATTTCGATGATCGTGTCTTTATCCTGCATTTGATTTACAATAAATTAGTTAAAAATCAAACAATTACACAGCGTCAAATTTACCAAACTTTTCAAAATTAATCAAATCATTTTTTATGGTTCTGCTAATGTGAATACAATCAACTTATTTCAACGGCATTTTGCGCAATTTTAACAATATTCTGAGATTGCCTGTTGCTTTTTGGTGAATAGAAAATCAGATGGAAACTATTTCTCACAAGCAAATGAACATTATCCATCATATTCTGTTGTTTTGAGCGACGAATTGGATTCCTGTATCTTGGGGTTAGATGTAATGATTTATTATCTAAAATACTGGTTAACAATGTTTATAACAATTATTTTATGTATTTAATCAAAATGTCAACATGATTTCACCTGAATTCTCTCTCCCAACAAATACCTTTCACACCGAATTGAGAAAGCGCGTAAATGCTTACTTCAAAAATATTAACCTCAAGCAAACCGGTAATTTTAAATTGTATTTCAAAGCATTTATCATTATCACAGCTTTTCTGGCTGTGTACACACATCTGGTGTTTTTTACACCTTCCCTGATCTGGATTAGTCTGGTCGAGTGTATCGCACTGGGCGGACTTACTGCAGCTATTGGCTTTAATATTATGCACGATGGCGCCCACGGAAGTTTCAGCACCAAAGAATGGATCAATGAGCTGGCCGGAATGTCAATTAATTTTTTGGGCGCCAATGTTTTTATGTGGAAAACCAAGCACAATGTGATTCACCATACATACACCAATATCAATGGTGTGGACGATGATATCGATGCAAGGCCATTCCTGCGCATGTGCGAAAGCCAAAAGAAATACAGCATCCATAATTTTCAGCATATTTACTTTTTATTCATCTACTCATTATTATATCTGTACTGGATATTTTTTACCGATTACAAGAAATATTTTTCGGGTAAAATTGGTTCCAGACCCATAAAAAAAATGAAACTAAGTGATCATTTCTCTTTCTGGGGATTTAAAGCACTGCATCTCATTTTATTTATTGTGATTCCGGTATATATGGTTGGTTTTCTTCCCTGGCTGCTTGGTTTCCTTGTGTATGGATTGTTTGCCGGTATTATTTTAAGTGTTGTATTTCAATTGGCACATACTGTTGAAGGCACCTATTTTCCGGTTGTCGATCAAAAAAATATTCAGATTGAAGACGAGTGGGTTATTCATCAGTTGAAAACCACCGCCAATTTTGCCACCCAAAATAAAGTTGTTTCTTGGTTTATTGGCGGTCTAAATTTTCAGATTGAGCACCATTTGTTTAAGAAAATATCGCATGTACATTATCCTGCGTTGAGCAAAATTGTAAAACAGGTATGTTCAGAATACAATATTCCTTACATCGAATATCCAAAAGTACGTTTGGCATTTGCCTCGCACATCAACCATCTGTACAATATCGGAAAAAGCTAACGAAAGCCTTGAATGGTGAAGGTTACAGGGGTTTAACCCAGATTAAAATACTTATTGGTTAAGCAGCATCTGCAAATGATCGAATTCTTTCGATAGCCGGGCAATTAATGCTGATAACGATTTTGTTGTATCGGCATTTTTTTCAATTTCACCAGCAATATTACACAGTTCAACGCAACAGATAATCTGTGCCGAACCTCTGATCGATTTCGCATTCTTTTTCACCCTTTCGATATCCTTTTTAAGGTTGGCCAGTTTCATATCCTGAATATAGCCCGGAAAGGTTTCAATAGCATTCATAATCAATTCGTTGTAGATATTTTGATCTTCATGAATACGATCAAGGAAAGTGGCTTTATCAAAATGAACAATTTCAACTTCATTACTTACAATCACTTTCGACATATTTGATTCGACATGCAAAAGCCATGTATTCAATATCCGGCTGATGGTTCCCTCAACAACAGGTTTCGATAAATAATCGTCCATTCCTGCTTCACGACAGCGATCTTCCTCTCCTTTGACTGTTCCGGCTGTGAGTGCAACAATGGGCACCCGTTTTCCGGTAGTTGTTTCGTGTTTCCGTATGTGCTGAGCCGCTTCATAGCCGTTCAGCGTTGGCATCTGAATATCCATAAACAACAGATCGGGATTGACCTGGGAAAAAAGTTCAACGGCTTCCTGACCATTATTTGCCTTTACTAAGGTCGCTGCCGGCAATAAATTTGCGATGATCGTGCTGGCCAGCATCATATTTATTTTATTATCCTCCGCAATCATGATGATAAAGGGAATGTCAGAAAGTTGTTTACGTTCGGGTTGGACTGTCTCAGCAACAATTTCTTTTGATAGCTCTTCAGGCAGATTGACTTTCGACAGGGCATCGAACAACTGGTTCATTTTTACAGGTTTAACCATGGTAACCTTTACGCCAAGCTGCCGACCCTCTTTATGAATTTTTTCGTCATCTGACGAACTGTGCAAAAATATAACTGGCTGTTTTTCTGCAGAAAAATTGTATTTATCGCGTATCAGCCGTATCACCTCAAGCCCATTCATGATTGGCATATTGTAATCCATAATGATGACATCATATGGTATATTTTCACTTATTTTTGACAAGGCCTCAAAACCGTCAGATGCAAGATCGGCATGAATATGCTGTGTTTCGAGCATATGTTGAATGATGAGGCGGTTGTTTTCATTGTCATCGACCACCAGCACATTCCTGATGCTGCCTAATTCGCTATAAACAACCTTTTCTCCTGATTCAGCTTCCACCATAATAGAAAAGTAGAACCGGCTTCCTAAATCAGGTTCACTCTCGAGTTCAAGTTTTCCCCCCATCATTTCGACCAGTTTATTCGAAATGGTGAGTCCAAGTCCGGTACCGCCGTATTTTCGTGTAGTGGTTGAATCGGCCTGAGAGAATGAGTCGAATATTTTTTGTTGTTTGTTGTGTGGGATGCCAATGCCGGTATCACGAACCGAGAATGTGAAGCGTGTTTTTCCTGTTACAGCGTCAGGCTTATCTGCTTCAATTTTTAGTTCAACCTCACCTGTTTCAGTAAATTTAAAGGCGTTACCCAGTAAATTGACGAGCACCTGCCGCAAACGGACTGAGTCGACGTGCATGAAACGGGGCAAATTGACTGAAAGATTCAGCAGCATTTCAAGTTTTTTTTCGTCGGCCCTGAATTTAAGAATATCAGAGATTTGTTCGGCCAGTTCAATTACATCTGTCTTTTCCGGATTCAATTCAAATTTTCCGGATTCAATTTTTGAGAAATCGAGTATGTCGTTAAGCAGGTCGAGCAATGAGTTGGCCGAATAAAAAACTGTTGACATATAATGCATTTGTGTATCATTCAGCCTGGTTTTCATCAGCAGGTCCGAAAAACCAATAACACCATTTAGTGGTGTACGGATTTCATGGCTCATATTCGCCAGAAACTCTGATTTTGCATTACTGGCCATTTCGGCAGCTTCCTTCGCTTTAATCAGTGCAGTTTCAGCATTTTTGAGCGATGATATATCAACAAATGATTCAACCAGACTTTTTCGGCCATTGAAAACAGTATGAACGACGGATTTCAGGATGGGTATTTGCTCACCTTTGGCATTGAGAAAAATTTTTTCGGCAGATTTAATTGTAACAGCGGGGCTGTTCAGGCTGCATGCATTAAAACCGGTCGGGCAAACAAATAAATGGCAAGGTTTTCCGATTATTTCTTCTTTGGTAAGTCCATGGAGGTCGGCCCCTTTTTTATTTATAAACGAAATCCGATGAGTTTCAAAATCGATGATCATTACACCAACATCTTGTGAATCGAGTATTTCGCGCAAATAGAATTCATTCTCTTTCAGCGATGTTTCCATTTGTTTTCTTTCTTCAATCAGCTTGATCAAAGAATCGAATAAATGGCTGTTGTCGGAGGAGTGAACCTTTTTTTCAGTAATAATTGTTTGGTCTTCGGGGGTTAATGCATAAATTGCTTCCTCAATTTTACTTATTGTTTCGATCTGTGCCACCGTATCCTGACGCTGTTTCAGGTAGGCGTCCCTAAGTTCCTGAGAACTGATTTCAATCGAATTCTGAAGCAATCGTGTATCGGTATCAAAGTTACTGTAAGAACCATTGATTTCCTGAATAAATGCCTCCATATCAGCAGGCAAATTCTCCACCGAACCGAAGTGACGTTTAATCTGACGTAACAGTAGCTTGTTGAGATTGGTTTCCATAAAAAAACATGGGTTATACTTCCCTAAATAGTGTGATTGTCATGGTTTGGTTGTGCAGTTCACAATGATTGTCGAATGGTTTCATCGGACAGATTTCACCGTAAGAATAGAAACCGGTTATTTCGGGAGAACTCCCGATGATCTCGCGGACTATTTCAAGTTCTTCTTCCACCCTTTGTTTCAGCACGAGTTTACGCCCAACGCAACTGATCAGTATGGCCAGGTCGGGAGAAGTATTCCCCAGACTAATATTCGACATTGACGCTGCCCCACTGGCACCATCGATCAGTTTGTCGTGATTGGCCCGCATGAGTCTGACGTATTCTCCCTGAGGCAAATCGCCTGCAAAAACCATACTTCCATCCGCTTCGTTTACGGATAATACAGTTCTAACCAATGAAGTTTCTCCATCTTTAAGTAATAAACTCAGCGGGAAAAGCAATGCAGAAGCCGGCAGGTTGGAAGCGTGTTCGCCAAGGTATTTTTTATATAGTTCCAGAGCCGGGTGTCCGTCAAGTTCGTAGAGCACATTGCCCGTCGATTTTGTAATCATCCTGTCAACGCCAAATGAATCCCAGCCACCCATTGATCCATAACCAATCTGAAGATTTTCACCATAGAAGCCGATGGCCAACACAAGATTCTTTTCGGCGGCTTTATTATAAACGATGACTGTTTCGGTGAAGCTGGCCTGATCGCCTGCCAATCCACCGGTCACAGGAATCCTGTCGTTCAGCTTGTTATTAATGCCTTTTGTTAATTCGCTGCCATTAATATTTAATCCTTCGGAGAGAATCATCATGTGAACAAGATTTTTCTTATCGAGTTTTCCGGCCAGCTTTTCACCAATCGCAAAACTATCATCCATTGATTCAATATGTTCCACGGCAATTTCGACAGAAGTTTTTTCGAACCAAACTGCTGTACAAACTATATTACTGGTAAAAACCTCTTCCTGACAAATTTCTCCCGAAGTAGAACAACCAACCAATTGTGCATTCGGATATTCGGCCCGAACCTTATCAATAAGTGATTGAATTTTAAGTAACTCCCTATTGCCAAACAAAAATACAAGCTGAGCAATATCAGCCAGTTTCTTATCAGTTTTGATGACCCAACCATTCGCTTTGTGGTAAATTCTCTGTTCAGTTTTCATAATTAGAATTATTTCCGGGTTTCAATTGAACAACATGGCACTTTTCTATCAGACTATTTAAAAATGTTCATGCACGAATGCAACTATTAAATAAGTAATATTGATCTGCTTTAACGATACTGAACAGTAAACGTATCAGGAGTTTTACCAAATTTAAACTTAACCCCTGTCTATGTCACTTCATGTTCTGATAAATCAAATGTACCATACATTTTTAACATCTCCAACATTTTTTTATTTAAACAACGAGGGTTGCTATGCAAAAGCAACGTAAAGATATGGAAAGATAATAGAAGAAAACAAATGGATAATCCCTCCACTTTCAGTTAATTTGGAGAGAGATTTTCCAAGAAATATCCATACAATCAGCAATATTGAAATACTAGTGGATTTTTGTAGTCTATTCAAGCTCATTTCCTGAATGAATATTGGCTTATCAATTTTTGTAAAATTGGAATAGTCAATTTTTTAAATTTATGAAAAAAGTAGTTCTTGTTGTAGTCATGAAAGATAACGAACAGAAAAACAAAGAGATAAAATAGTTGAATCATGGTTTAAAATAAATACTTTTTCCCAATATAGGAATTGATTCCCAATATTGTCAATTTATAATTAATCTTTACAACTCGTATTATCCTCGTTTTATGCGTTTTACATCTTTGGCATCTAATTCGCTATATCTCTCGTGACCTAAAATGCATTATTATGAAAAAAGTTAAATTATTGGGGTTTTTGATCGTTTTCACCTTCATTGCTCTAAGTTGCAATAAATATAACGATCCAATTCCGGAAGATAATGTTATCCATTCCGTGAGTGATCTGGTTGTTCCGGCTGATTTCGACTGGAAAACTACCCAAACAATCACAGTGTCTGTTCAACTTCCTTCAAGTGGTGAAATTCAACCATTGATTATTACCAACCGTGATGGAAGTAAACGCTATTTCAGAGGTTATCCTGAAGATGGTTCCAGAACGGTGAACACTGTTATTACAATTCCTTCCTATTTGAATGAATTGAGACTTACCTATAATGGCACAACAGGACCAAATGTGGTTTTTGTTAGTAGCGGAATCCTTTCATACAATTTCAACAATACTACTAAATCAGCAACATCACATGATAATGACGATTGTGACCTGGATGGCTTCATCACCTATTCCAAGGGAGGATGGGGAGCAAAAAATGGTGAGGTAGCTGATCTTCGCAATGAGCATTTTGATCAGGTATATCCTACAAATTTTGTCGTAGGCGATCCTGCACATTATAAAATCACCTTTAATTCTTCAAATGACGTTAAAAACTATTTACCCGGCGGAGGAACTCCAAGGGTGCTGACTCGCAACTGGACCAACCCAAGCGAAGATGATGAACTTGGAAATATGGCAGATCAAATCATCGCCGCACGACTAAACCGTGACTATAACGAAGCTGGTTTTCTTGGTGACAATCCCGATTTTACACTTGGTGAACTTGTTTTTGAAGACGGACCATTTGCCAATATGAGTGTAAATGACTTCCTTGCAATGGCTGAAATAGCACTTGGTGGAGGCGGTTTGAACGGTCATTCGGTGGAAGATTACAAAGATGCTGCAGAAAATATTATCGACAGCTTTCATGAAGGCGATAACGAACACATTCTAACTTGCCCTACAAATCCCGACCTGGAAGACCCATTTATTGAACTAACATCCAATTGTTCTGATCCTGATGTTGTTTTCACTATCACGAATTCAGGTGATGGAGATATGACAAGTGCAAAGACATTTGTTCTTTATAAAAACAATGTGCAGATCGACAATGGTTCGTATCAGTTAGATGTCAATGAAACTTATGACATTACCGAATCAGGATACGATACAGATGAGTTCAAACTGGTTATTGAAACTCCTGCACAGGGTTCTTTACAGGAAATTATTACCGGCTGCGGTGAAGAAGAAGATGATGATGATGACGACAATACAAGCGAACAACTTGCTGGAACTTTGGCTTATGAAGATTTATGGCCAGGTAAAGGTGATTATGATTTCAATGACCTCATCATCGATTATGATTTTGTTGTCAACAAAAACGCACAGGAAATAGTTCAAAATATCACCGCAACCTTTGTTGTGAAAGCGTTTGGAGCATCTTATCACAATGGGTTCGGATTTACCTTCCCAGCTGTTTCTCCGGAAGATATCGTTTCGGTAAGCGGAACCAACATAGTCAACAACACCGTATTTGATATTGCATCAAACGGACTTGAAAACGGACAAAGCAAAGCAACAATCATTGTTTTTGACGATGCCCGCCGCGTAATGCCTCAGACTACCGGAGGTATCGGGGTAAACACCCAATTAGCCTACGATTTTATTGATCCTGTTACCATTGTCGTGAACATCACTTTTGCAAGTGGTGCTGTTACATACAGCCAGCTGAATATCGGGGAATTCAATCCGTTCATTACCGTTAACACAACGATCAACGATTCACCCGGTTCACGCGGTCTGGAAGTTCATTTACCCGGTTACGAGCCCTCAGATCTTTTTGACGAATCGTATTTCGGACAGCTGGATGACAATTCATCCTTTGCTGAAGGACGATATTTCGTAACTGAAAACAACCTCCCATGGGCAATAAATATTGCCGAAGGATTTGATTGGGTAGTTGAATTTCAGGATATTACAGGTGCTTATAACTATTTTGCCGAATGGGCACAGAGTGGTGGAATCAACTATGCCGACTGGTATCTCGATAATAACGGGTACCGTAACGATAACATGATTTACCCGACACAGATCGGCAACTAAACAAGCAAATTACATTTTCATAATTTGGTCAGGCAAATACTTCTTCAGTCGAAAGACGGTTGAAGTATTTGCTTTTTTATTCATCCCTGATAGATGGAGGAGTTATTTCCTGATAAGATCCACATCTCAACGATTCATCCTTGTTGGCTAACACCATATTAAAGCTTCCATTGCTTCCAATTTTTAACTGATTCTCCTAAGGCAGCATTGATTTGACATCAGCAACCACTTTATTAAAATCTGTCTGGAATCTCTCATTAGGCACATTAACCACTAAATATCAGCACGATATGATTCAGGCAGCATGATTTTCGTCCGACAGTAATTATAATGATCATGCGGATGCTCAACAGAACTTTTATCAGCCACAAAACAGATTTGTAACATAAATAACAACGAAAAATATCAAAAGAATTTTTTGGAATTGCTATTCCGGTTTCACCCAGATCAGTTTCCACTCGGTGCCATACATGCTGAAAGTAATCCAATAGGTCTTTTTAACCACCTTGGTAGTCGTTCCGGTCTGGTAGAATGAATAAGAAGTTTCGCCCGTTGATTCCGTGTTAATTTTCTCAGCAGCAGCAATCAATTCAGTGAATTCAGCATACGCAGGATCGGTTAAGACATTTAGTCCAATTTCCCCGCTATCCTGATCATACAATACCTTTCCGCCCTTTTCCATTACCCACATTTCATATAATTGATCTTTGACCAGCGGAATAATCAATCTTCCGAGAATATCTTCGGGAAGAAAAAGAGCCGTAATACCTCCAAGCACTTCTCCGTTATGAATGACTGGATGAAAATCGACTGCTGCCCAGAAATTCTCTACTGCATAGAAACTGGTGCTCAAAACTGGCAATTTTGTCTGATAACCCTTTATTATATGGCTCTGTCCACTAATATCTGACCCCTGAGTTGGATAAAAAAGTGGTGGTTCAATGATTTTCATGATTCCCTGTGGGGTGATATAAGAAAACTCGACCACAAAAGAAGTCTGGCTGAACAATGACTGCATTTCAGTGCGAATGGCAGCCGAATCATTGATTATTGCAGGCAGATTGGATGCACTTCCTGAGAGATCCGTGTTGAGCGAATCAAAAGTGGCCGTTAATCCCATGTTAAGTGTAGTAAGTTGCGACGGAAAAAAGGGATTATCATCTTTATTACAAGCTGTGAAGACCAACAAAAGGATCATCCCGATCAGAAATCGATGTGTTTTCATTTCAATTAGATTTTAAGTATTTGATTTTATCCTAAACTGACGAATTTCCTGTAAAAGTCAACTTCTTACTATGCTCAAAGGTAAACAATTACGATATTAATCGCAAGTTGGCTTTCAATAATTTTTGGAGTCGGGGCTGCAATTATATTCGTAAAACAACATGAACTAACTCGCAGGAAGCAGCGGGGACGAAAAAAAGCGGTTAATCCGCAAATGAATAAATCATCCGCTTTGGTTTTGTTTGGAATGGATTGGTAGAAATAATTATTCAACTACAACAACTGCTGAATAAAGAATATAATACCAACAAATGTACTCTACCTTTAAAATGGCGAACACTCTATCGGGCTGTAGGTTTTTGATTTGGGAGACACAAATATATCTCTTTCCTTACCTACCAGTCCCAAATCGTCAAACTCAAGAATCAGACTGAGTTCGTGGCTTGGTCCTGTTATATTCTGTCTTGCATAGATGTTCACTTCATAGCTATACATCAATTTCATGCGGTAGGCATCAGTAAACAAAATATTTATACCCGCCATCACAATCATACTACTGAACTGATCATATCGTAGGGTATGATTTTTATACCATAAGCCAAGATAAATATGCGACATATATAAATTTGACCCCACCGAATACAAAAATAAATTGCGTTGGTGTTCGACCATGACGCCGGGATTAAGTTTAAACCCCTTACGTTTGTGGTAATAATCCTCGTCAGGCGCGAAATTGATTACAAAATCCATATTATAAACAAACTTCATTGGCAGGGAAGCATCAACATCAAAAAAACTTTGGTTAGGTTCAGCCAGATGGTGCGCTGCCCCCCCAAAGGTGCCTTCAACATTGTTTCCCTGAAACTGGAAAAGCCCACCAATACTAAAATCAGGAAATGTTACCTTGTTTCGGGCAGCACCGGCAAATGTGCTGGGTCCTATATTGCCCCAACGGGGATCGAGCTGATCCTGAAAGACCAGATTGTCCCAGTTTATCTGTTGCGTAACCACGCTGGCCAATGCGCCCAGTTGAAAAATCATGTTGCGGGATATGGGGATGCGCACCGAAGGTATGAATCCAAAAACATTTGTCTTTAACATGCCAATCCCTTCAATGTTTTGATTGGCGATGATTCCAATTCCTCCGGCACCTGGCATGCTCCTTTCGGCTATGTCGGCACTGAAATTGTAGGTACTGTATTCACCCGATAAGCCCGTCCACTGCCTTCGCGAATTCAATCGTACCTTTAATCCCTGTGTCAGACCAACGTTGGCAGGATTATAATAAGTAGGGCTGTTATAGTGCTGTGAAAAATTAACATCCTGTGCCCGGGAAGTGAATGCAGCTGCAACAAGCAGTAGAAGTGTGCTTAAATATGCAAATTTGCTGCGATATGTTTTTACAACGCGATTAGAGCCTTGTGTTTTCATCGTCATTCCTTTAGATTGTATACTTTCTAATCCGATGTTGTTCGATATAAGTGTCTTTTCTTTTTTCATTTTCCTGATCGCTTTATCGGATTAAGGTTACAGTTCCATATTGCCTGGTGTTGCCATCCCCGTTATCACTTCCGCGCCAATACGTTCCATCCAGAAACTGCGCGTTGATACGCCAGACATAAACACCGGTGGGTAAATCCTGTCCCTGGTATTTTCCGTCCCATCCTTCGGCAGGTTTGCCATTCTCAATCAGGGTCGAACTGAAAACAAGCTCGCCAGTACTGCTGAGAATATCCAGTTTGTAAGATGTCAGGTTAATAGCAACAGGTTTGAAGGTGTTCAAAGCCGGATCGGACAATGACGGACTAAATGCATTTGGAACGTAGAGTCCTGTGAATATAATTGAATATGGGTAAATCAGTGTATCGGGGCATCCATAATCGTTGTAGGCAATCAGCATCAGATTGTAAACAGGGTCACTATCAAGTGTATACTGATATACAGGATTTTCAACGGTTGAGGTACCTCCGTCTGCAAAATCCCAGAAGTAACTTGTGGCACCGTCGCACTGATTATTGAGTTTAACCTGTCCCTGGATATCGTCCCAATCATCAGTCAAGGTGAACCTGGCTGTTGGAACAGGCCAGATATCAACCAGTCGTGTGATACTGTCGTAACACATATTGGCATCTGTGATGAAAAGGGTAACGGGATACCAGCTGGTACTGTCATAAATATGTATCGGATTGGCAAGATAATTTGTATCGCTAATAACGGTACTATCCCCGAAATTCCACAAATAATTTGTGATTTGGGCACTGTCAGCAATACTTTCATCTGTGAAATACGAGTAATACCCTTTACATGTTTCATCCACGCTAAATGCAGCTATGGGAAGCTTAAAGATGGTCACATTCTGGGTAGTAGTATCGCTACATCCTGCTGAGTTTACAACAATCAGTTCGGTGGTGTATGTGTCAAACCGGCTATATTTATAAACAGGATTCTGAAGGCTTGATGTATCCAATAAGGTAGTTGTTACTCCAAAGTCCCAAAGCCAGCTCGAAATCGGGTCACCATAGATAAGGCTTCGATCGGTAAATCGGGTGCTATCGTTCAGACAGTTGTTTGCTGCCAAAATCTGAGCTGTTGGAGTTGCACTTATTGTAAGTGTTTTTGTTATATAATCGGTGTAAACATCAGCACCAATCATACCTGTAACAGTCAATGTTATTTCATAGGTACCACCGAGTGCATAGGTGTGACAGCTTTGCGGCAGATAACCGGTATAACTGTCAAACAACCCATCACCATAATTCCATTCCCACAACACAATGGTTCCGTTGTTGGTAGCAAATTGTGAGTTGTCGGTAAAGCACACTTCACTTCGGGCACAGCGTGGCAAGGTTGATGGCAATGTAAAATCAGCCACCAAACAAGCCCTGGTTATGACCGGTAATGTTATTGAGTCGGTGCATCCATTAAAGTTGGTGACAACAAGTTTTACCTGATAGGTACTGTCGTTCGCTCCATAAAGGTGTGTGGGGTTTTGGTTTGTACTGGTGTTTGGTTGACCAGCATTGCCAGGATCCCCAAAGTCCCAGAACCAACTTTCGATAAACGAACCTCCGCCAAAACTCTCATCAATGAATTGTGCCGGAATATTGCAACTGCCAATCTGATAACTGAAACGTGGCGTTGGCAGGCTGTCGACGAGAACATTGTTGTAAGCAACAGCACTACAACCATTTGTATCAATTGCTGTCAATTCAACAATAAACATTCCGGGATTCAGGAAAGTATGCTGTATTGAATCAAGGTAGGTTGATTCGATAGGCGTTCCATCGTTAAAGTTCCAGACATAGCTGTCGATGGAATCGTTCACAGGTGTGTAAGTAGCATAAAACGTGGTGGGCTGACCATTGCAAACTTCTGTGCTAGTGAAATCAATAGCTAATTCTCCGAATAAACAAACTTCGACAGAATCAGTATTGAAACAACCATTCGCATCGGTAACGGTAAGTGTTACGAGATAACATGTGTCGGTGACCGGATAAATGAATTCGGGATCTATTTCATTGCTGTAAGCGCCCTGATCAAGAAGCCAGTTCCAGGTAGCAATCGGACTGCCGTCTGCCCCAGGTGAACTCTCGTCAAAGAAGAATACTTGTCCCGTTGGATCGCAAACCTGCTGGAAAGTCATCCCAGCAGTTGGTGGTGTTCGCACAGGCACCCATTGCGTTATCGTATCGATGCATCCAAAATCATCTGTAACAATCAATTGAACCTCATAATCGCCACTAGCTGCATACTGATGAACAGGATGCTGTAGGGTACTGGTATTACCATCTCCCATATCCCATTGCCATGCCGTAACAAGTCCGAGCATACTTGTGCTTTCGTCAATGAAATTAGTACTATCACCCAAACAAGCATTTGTATATGAAAAACTGGCGACTGGTGGCGTATTTACAAACACAGGTTTTGAAATACTGCCGTAGCACTGATTAACATCGCTGATTGTTAATGTTACATCATATTGACCGGGTTGCGGATAAATATAATTCGGGTTTTGCTGATCAGAAGTACCACCATCACCAAATTCCCAGAACCAGGTTGCAATGTTATCACCAGTACCGGCAAATTCGACAGCTGTGCCTAAACAGACAGAATCGTTTACTATAGTGAAATCAAAAGCCGGCAAAGGCAAAACATCGAGTATCTGCGAAATGGTATCGGTACACCCCAGTGTGTTCTCAACAGTTAACAGAACAACAAACGGACCTGCTACAGTAAAGATATGTGTTGGGTTTTGTAGCGTGGAAGTATTACTGGTCCCTGAGTTGGGATCGCCGAAGTTCCAGAGCCAGGTACTCAAATCAGGACCGCTGTTTGTTGAACTGACATCGGTAAATAATACCGGCGTTCCAAAGCATCCGATATTGTAAATATAGTCTGCAATAGGGCCAGGTGATACAACGACCTCGTGGCTTATGTTTGAAGTACAGCCATTTGTGTTGGTGATGGTGAGTGTGGCATTATAGGTGCCGGACAAGGTATAAATATGCGAAACGTCAGGATTGTCGGGGAATGTAATAATAGTATCTGCACTGCCATCGCCAAAATTCCATACCCATTCAGTAATGTAACCTGTGGGTGATGTTGAAGCGTTGAGGAAATTCATCTCCGATCCAAAACAAACCGGGCTGTCGGTTGAAAAGGCCGCTACCGGATCCTCATTGATAATAATATCATGTGTTGCAACACCCTCGCATCCATCTATTCCGGTCACAGTGAGTGTAACCGTATAGGTTCCGGGAGTCAGATAAACATAGGTTGGATCCTGTTGAACGGAGGTTCCACCATCACCGAAATCCCATGCATAATCGACGATATCAACACCGGCACTGGTGAACTGTATGAGTTCGCCCGGACAATAAGGCTCTTCTGCGGCCGTAAAATCAATCGTTACGGTAAACAGAATTGTAATATCAATGGTAATTGTACTGCTGCAACCCTGGGTATTTGTTACAGTCAGACTCACGGTATAGGTTCCGGGCGCGGTAAAAATATGTGATGGATGTTGCAGGGTTGAGCTGTTATTAATTCCGGACAGTGGATCACCAAAATCCCAGGCCCAGCTAAACAGGTCGGAGCCGCCATTTGTTGACGAGAGATCAGTAAATAACACGGGTAGTCCGTAACAGTTCTGATCGAAGGTGAAGTTGGCCAATGGGCCGTTCTGTATTACTACCTGTCTGGAATAACTATCACTGCAACCAACAGCATCAGTGACGGTGAGTGTAACAAGATAAGTGCCTGGTAAAGTGTAGGAGTATTGAATATTTCTAAGAGCAGGATCGGTTATTGGAGGTAAAACTGTTCCATCACCCAAATCCCAAACCCATTCAACGATTTGTCCATTGGGTGAAATTGAAGTATCAGTGAAGCTTATAATTTCATCTGTGCAAGCCATTTGATTTGAAACGAATCCTGCTTGAGGATGTGGGTTAACATTGATTATGATTTGATCAGAATTAACACATCCATTTGCATCCTCACCAGTCACAGTAACTGTAAAGTTTCCTGATGTTGTATAAATATGGGTGGGATTTTGAATAGAAGAAGAACCACCATCTCCAAAATCCCATAGCCAATAAATTGCAGCATCAGTATTTACAGTGAACTGATGAGGTTCATTAATACAGGCTGAAACATCCGCAGCATCAATCTCCACAAGTATAGCAGTGATTATGCTTATTGAAATAACTGCCGTGCTTTCACAACCATTACTATTTGTAACAATAAGGGTTACAGTATAGGTACCTGCAGCTGCATAATTGTGTGTGGGATTTTGATCGGTGCTAGATGTACCATCGCCAAAATCCCAACTCCATGAAATAATTGAGCCACCTCCATTTTCCTGAGAAAGATCAATAAAATCTAAAGGACTTTGAGCGCAAAGCCCACCAGAATAACCAATTGAGGCAATAGGATCAGGTGTTATACTGACAACCGAAGAATAGGTTCCTATGCAACCATTTGTGTTAGTAACAGAAAGTGTTACAGTATAACTACCTCCCTGTGTATAAATATGGGTTGGGTTAGGATTATCAGGAAACACAATTATTTCCGCGGCACTTCCATCTCCATAATCCCATACCCACTGTTCAATTATACCTTCCTGAGTGCTTGAGGCATCGGTAAAGGATACTGCTACGTTCGCACAAGTTGGCGAAGTGGTTGTAAAAGATGCCACAGGACTTGCAATTACATCGATATCAATAAAGTCAAAATCAGAATAAGACGCACAACTTCCTACTCCAAAGGCAGCAAGCCTAAGTGTTACCGTATTCCCTACATCTAATGGGGATGGTATATATTGTGTATTTATATATAAAGGATCCACGATTACACCATTTCCACTGATGACAGACCAGATAATATCGATTGAATTTTGTCTATTTGCCTCATCCAGATAATATGCTTCCGTTACACAGGTTGTCCCTGAATTTCCAGCAAAGGCTATTGGTAAAGCTTCTATTTGGATGCTTGTTTGAGATTGTACTGATTCAGAATCACAAGCACCATTACCACTTACTGTGAGTATTAGCGTCACAGAAGTGCCTTCGTCACCCACTCCGGGAGTATATGTCGGATTGAGGATTGTTGGGTTATCAAGGTTGCCATTCCCAGTGTGACTCCATAATAGTTCCGAGTCCGGTGACGCTTGAGCCTGAGTTATTTGAACGCTTTCAGAAAAACAAGTCGTAAGATTTGGTCCAGCATCTGCTTCGGGAGACGCTTGAATAAATATGTTTACAAGTGAATAAGCGGCTATTAAATCACATTCACCATTACCAAAAGCAGTCAGTTTCAATGTAACATAAGTTCCGGCATCCGAAACATTTGGTATGTATGATGGATGCAGGGTCAATGGAAAATCAATATTACCATTACCAGAAACTACTTCCCATAAAAAGGAATTAGAATTCAATGCATCTGAATCAAAAAGCAGATATGGGTCACTCACACAAGTTTCTCCAGCTGAACCAGCATAAGCAAAAGGCTCAGGATCGATTTGAATCGTAACATAAGATACATCTGTACTATTAATACATTGATCCTTACCAAAGGCTGTAAGCATTAGCGTTATTTGTGAAACAGCGTCAACTGGATCGGGATAAAATACTGGTGTCAGATTTGTAGGATCATCAAAATGCCCCTGACCATCAAAAATTGACCAAACAAAGGATGAATTGTTGTAAACAGTTGCATTGGCCAAATGGTAACCCTGGGTTTCACAGATGATGCCGGGGTCGCCAGCAAAAGCCTCTGGAAGCGGGTCAACTTGAATTATTACGTCAGAAGTGTCAAATTCATTACTACATGTTCCGGTGCCATAAACGGTTAGCCGCAATTGCATTGAAGTTGTCTGATTTATGTCACCCGGAAAAAACACTGCATTCACATTTCCAGGATCATCAAAACTACCCACACCATCGATAACTTCCCACAATACAGTTGTATTATTTGATGCCGAACCATTTAGCTGAAACGATCCGCTTTCACAAATAAGGCCCCCTGTACCTGCATCAGCGGTGGGAAGTGGATCAACTATAATTTCAATTTGGGCTGTAACCTCTTCATTTAAACAAGTACCGGAACCTGTTGCAGTTATTCGCAAAACGACAGTTGTGCCCCCATCGCCAGGAGCAGCAGTATACGTTGTATTCATTTGACCAGATGGAGAAACAGTTCCATTACCAGCAACTACCTCCCATAAATAGCCTGATGCATAATCAATAGAAACATTGGAAGTAAAGCTACCTGTTTCGCATATAGTTCCACCAAGTATATTGCCAATCAATGGAATAGGTTCAACCATTATTTCTACAATTGCAGTAGCTGTTTCAATCGCACAACTACCCTCACCTTGAGCCGTTACCCGAAGTTGAACTATAGTTCCTTCATCACCAGATCCTGGTGTATATGTCGTGTTTAACGTATTGGTTGTACTAAGACTTCCATTACCAACAAGAATGATCCATGAAAATGATGAGGAATATGGAGCCGTGACATTTGTTGTATAGCTTTCAGTTATACAAGTAACCCCAGGTGCAGGTATACCAACGTCAATAGTTGGAAGTGGTTCAACAATCACTTCAAAAGTCCCATTAATGTCTGTGCCAACACAAAAGGGAAACTCAGTGTATTGAACACTTACAATCTCATATATTGTATTCTCCGTTGGGCAAACCTCAAACAAATAGGGTTGGTTTCCAGGAATGAAAAATACCGCATCTTGGATTACATTATTGGCTTTATAGATAACTTCAAACGGTAATGTTCCTGTGAGATTAAATTCCATATTTGTGCAATAGCCATTACAAATGGTTTCAGTTCCGGATAGCGCAGCAGTAGGTAGTTGGATTTCTTCAAGTTGTATGATGCCGTTCATAAATGAACTACATGTCGGATCATCGATAAAATTTGCTTTAACATAATAGGCGCCCGGGCCGTATTGAGAAACAGCAGACCAGGTTAATGGACCACCAGTTCCTGTTTTAACAGTTGAAACAGGATTGCCATCATCATTTTTGAATAACTGATAACTGGCGGCAGTCTGTGAATAGCTCAGAACAAGGTTGATGGCTGAAATATCGCCTGCACAAAATAAAGGTTCAGTAGTTGATGTTAAATCAAAGGTTTCTGGTCCATCATATAAATGAACAACGCCATCCATATCGGAAATACATGATGTAACAGAATTAAATGCAGTTACTGAATATTCTCCGGGAAATGTAAAGGTGCCAGTAAATTCAATCTGCGACCCTGTTCCTGCCATTACAACATCATTTCCATCAGGCGTGTGAAGCGTGTAAACAACACCAATCTGAGATAACTCTAAACCAATAGTAACAGGTGGACAATACCAACCAGCAGATGGAATGCTTCCGTTAACGAGAACATTGTAAGTATTGGGTGGATCATTTAATACCAATTCGCCATCCATCAATCTTTCACAACCAGTTGCATCGTCAATGGCTAATACCGTATAAGTACCTGCAATAATGAAAGAACCAAAACTGAATGCACTGCCAGTACCTGCCCTCTCTGCCTGGGGATTGGTAGCTGTGTTCTCGCGATTTAATTGATAAGTAACCCCAATATCAGAATCACTTAATCCTATTTCAACATTATTATCTGTACACCATTGTCCTAACGGTGTAATGGAATATAAAGCGGGTGTTGCATAAATTGTACGAATACCATCCATTTGCGTTTCACAAACATCACCTGTTGATGCAATTACCCAATATTGACCTGGTTCACTTTGTGGGCTGAAATAAACAATAGCCCCAGTTCCAGGAACAGTTTCTTTAATTCCAGATACATTATGCCACAGTGTATAATTTACTCCTGATCGAGAACCCGAAAGATGGAAAACCACATCTGGATTCGGACACGTTGGCCCTAGCGGTAACAAAGTGAAAACCTCGGCAGCATTATATATTAGCACCACACCAGACATATCGCTCCAACAAGCGAGATCTCCGGGATGTGTCAACAATGCTTTTACAGTATAAGTTCCAGGGACAGACTGTTCTCCAAATGTCACTTGACCGCCAGATCCTGTAATAATAGCAACATTTATCATTCCGCGATATAAGAAGTATGTTGCATCAGCTTCAGAATTTTCAAGGTAAATTTCGATTGGAGCGCATCCACCAGATTGAGGACTGATTTCAAAAACTTCTGGATTAGGATAAATGGTAGTAGATCCATCCATCCATACAGAACAATTTGTAAACGGGTCAACCGCCTTTATACGATAAATACCTTCATCTGACTGAGGTCCAAAGTTAATAGGGCCTCCCGCACATGTGATTGGACCCTGTAACTCAATAAACTCCCTTGCAGCCGCTTCAAAATATAAATAATACTCAATTCCTGACTGGCAATCATTGAGAATAACATCTGATCCTGCACATCCAGACAATGGTGACATTTCAAACTTTAATGGTTGCGGACTGACAGTAATTTGGTTAGAAAAAAACATTTGACAACCTGTAATCTCATTGATTGCATGAATACGATAGTTGCCGGGATCGGATAAGGTGCCAAAACAAATTGATCCGCCATTGACATCGCCCGGAATAACTGATCCAACGGGTTGATTATTCAGCCAGAGTTGATAATTAATTCCTGACTCAGAGGCAATCAAACACAATTCTTCGTTATTTTCACATAAGGTACCCTGTGGAGTAATTGCAAATTCCTTTGGTATTGAATCTGCGATTAAACTGCCACTCATTTCTCTGTTGCAGGAAATCAATCCGTAATCAATAATTGCTAATACTGAATAAATTCCAGGGTTTGTTTGAGCATTGAAATTTATTGCAGATCCAGTTCCAGACAAAGTTGCGATGGCAGGATAATAATAGCCATTATAATCTTCATAGTTAAGTTCATAATAAGCACTTGTTTGAGAACCACTTAAGTGAGGTATAATTGGTAAACAATTATCGCCAGGTTGCAAATAGGAAAGAGAATACAATATTGGCAAAGGATGAAGGATAACCTCAGCGGTGCCGTCCATATCCGCAGTTACATTATTGTTAATGTTAGTGCCAGTAGCAGTATAAACCCCAGGATTTGAATAACACCAACTTAGTGAATTGTTTGTACCTAGTTTATCACTTCCATTTACGTAAATACCATCACGAAATAATTTATAGTTAACTCCAATTTGAGATCCACTTAATGAAATTTCAACACAACTGTTACCATCATCACAAATTTCATTTAACCCATTTACATTTAATACAAATAAAGTTGGGATAGTTAAAATATTAAAATTATAATTGAATTCTGTGCCTGGACAAACACCTATATAAGGTATGACAGTATATGTCACTATTCCAATATCTGGGGCACCGGGAATATTTTCTACTGAAATTAGCATTTCTTCCAATGAGCCAGTACCAGATTGCACCCAGCCGGTCAAAGCAGGATGTGAAGCAACGCCTGTCCATTCATAAGTTGTATTAATGCCAACTATATCTGATTCAAAATCTACCCTTGTCGTATATTCTCCTGTAAGGATAGTTTGTTCATTCACTGTGTTACCAATATGTGGTACCGGATTTACAGCCGCAGTAAATGTAAATGGATTCCCAATGCAAAAAGTTGGTGCTGGACCTGTAGGAATTATGGTATAAATAATTGTTTTAACCTGATTACATGTGTTGGTTAGCAAATCATTAATTACGGCATCACCTGCGGGTAAATTTCCAGCTATGCAAACGGCATTATCAACTGAAGTCCAGGTATATGTAGTACCTAACACATCTGAAGTCGGAACGTAATTCAAATTATCTCCAGAACATATTACTTTGAGGTTTGAGCTGGTGATGGCTGGCAATTGATTAACAACCATTTCAATAAATGTATCAGTAGTAGTAAAGCCATCATTTACTTCAACTTGATAATTAAATGTTCCATATTGAACAGGCACAAAACTAACAATCCATGGTTCAGTATACGTTGCATTTGAAGGTAGGCCTATCCAATTATAATTATAATTTGCGGGAATATCATTTCCGCCACCGCCTGTTGCAATAGCAGTTAATGTGATCGTTGAACCATCGCAAATTTGATTGTCAATATCATCAGAATTTATTGTTACTCCTAATGGTTCTCCTTCAGGTGTAACAGTAATTGTTTGAGTAAAGGAACATCCTTCCTGATCTATTAATACAATTGTATAATCTACTGGAAAGTTCAGAATCTTTGTTTGAGGGTTTGCAATATTAACTGGTCCAATAAATTGAGCAACTGGATTTGATTCCCATAAAAGCGAATAATTAGGTGTTCCTCCTGTAATAGCACCATCTATAATGGTTGATGTCCCCATATTGATGGTCATATCAGCATATGTACTCACAAATTCAGGGTTAACAGTAACAGTTAAATCAAAGGGCGTCCCAATACAGAAAGTGGGCGATGGACCCACTGGTGTAATTGTATAGGTTATCGTTTTTTGAACCGATCCAATATTAGTTAGTGCTTGAAGAATCTGATTCCCAGAACCATCTGCAAATCCAGAAATATCGCCTGCTGAATTATCAGTAACAATCCATGAAAATGTTGATTGGGCAATATTTGTTTCAATCATATAAGTCAGGTTCTCACCTGAGCAAACAAATTGCATCGGATTCGATGTAATTACTGGATTTGAATTAACAATAATATTAATGTTACTAGTGACGGTATTAAAACCGTCATTTACTTGCACCGAATAATTATTAACTCCCAGTGTGAGAGGTACAAAGCTTTTTATCCATGGTTCCGGTGAGGTAGCGTTTCCTGGTATTCCACTCCAAGTATATATATAATTTGAAGGTATATCATTTCCATTACCGCCTGATGCAGTGGCTGTCAAAGTAATAATTGAACCATCACATATTTGATTGTCAGCATCATCCGAATTAATTGTCACCCCCAGTGCATCACCTGTTGGAGTAATGGTAATTGTAGTCACAAAAAGACAATTTTGCTGATCCGTTGCTGTTAATGTAAAAGTAACAGGTACTGTAAGATTCTTTGTTTGAGGATTACTGATATTTGTTGCTCCGTTAATCATATTTGAAGGATTGGACGACCATGCATAAATCAGGTTGCCTGTTCCACCTAAAACATTACCTTCTATCATGGTTGATGTCCCCATATTGATTGTCATATCAGCATATGTACTCACAAATTCAGGGTTAACAGTAACAGTTAAATCAAAGGGCGTCCCAATACAGAAAGTGGGCGATGGACCCACTGGTGTAATTGTATAAGTTACAGCCTGAGGGGTTGTGCCACTATTAACAAGTGTTTGCATTATAACAGAACCATTATCATCTGAATAACCAGTAACCAATCCGCCCGAGTTATCAGTTACTGACCAAAAATAGGTTGATTGGGCAACAGTCGATTCTATAATATAAATTACAGGTTCACCTGAGCAACCAAACAAAGTATTCGGACTATTTATAACAGGGTAATTATAAACACTAATCACAACTACATCACTAATGTTACTGCAATTTCCTGAGTAAACATTTCTTCGAAATTCAGTTGATTGTGTCAGTGCAGGTGGGTAATAATTTATTCCAGTATTCATTCCACTGGCATTAATCCAAAGAGGATTGCCAACACTTTTTTCTTGCCACAGATAAGTAAACGTTCCATTTCCAAGTGAAGGTATTGAGCCTGTTAGACCGATTGGAATACTGTTGTAACATATATTCTGGTCGGCTGAGATACTGTTACCTTGGATACCTGGTAAAACGTTAAAAGTGATTGTATTGGATCCACTTTCACATAAACCTGAAGTCACCATTCGTTTAAATGAAGTGCTTCCAAATGATAATGTTTGTGTATAAATCAGATTGGCCTCAGTTGAGGTTAATTCCTGCCAACCATTTCCAGTATCAATTAGCCATAAGAATTCATAAACCCCATCACCTCCATTAAGAACAGGTGGTATCGTTCCTATTATGGATCCTCCGATTGTCATTCCATCACATAATATTGTGTTTCCATTATAAGAAATTGCATTGTTAATTATTGATTCGGTTACACTTACCTGTATTATTTCTGATTGTGTAGTTCCACATTCATTTGTTACAGCTACAATTACTGTATAAACCTCATTTGCGTCAGGAAAAACAATAGTTGGAAATGGAACTGTTTCATTAAAATCAGCAACCGCAGGATCTACAGTCCATTGATAACCAGAAATGGTTCCATAATTCGCAAAATAAGTAAGTTCATTACTGCTAATTTCTACTGAACCTCCACCACACAATTCGAAATTTGCATTTGGATCAATGGTTACCTCCGGAACACCTTTAATTGTTAGATTTACAGGGTCGGAGAAATCAGAACCACATTCTTCATTACCAGATCGGACACTTGCCATCAGTGTTAAAGTATATGCGCCAGGTTCTGTAAAACTGAAAACAGGTTCTTCAAAGGTTTCATCTGTGTTTTCAATATATGTAAACCCGGAATTTGGATTTACACTCCAGATATAATTAGGCCAGGCACAGTTAGCAGGTGTAAACAAACTGTTATTGATTGGTGAAAAAATGGCATCCGAACAAAAACTATTTTCTGTTAAATAAAAAGAAGCTGTTGGTACATCTTGAACACAAACAGTCCTAATTATTTCGTCAGCACCGCAACTACCTGGAAATCCCTCTGCTGTATAAGTTTTAAGTCTTACCTGATAAGTACCCGGACCAGGAAATGAAAAAGTTGGGTTCACTTCTTCACTATCAATTGTACCATCATTAAACAAGTCCCAATAATAGTTTGTTACATTTAAGGTTTGACCGGAATATATAATACATCCTTCATTCGTATTACTTAAGAATACCTTTTCAACATCCTTGCATAGGTATATTGGATCATAAGGAAATTCTGCTCTAAGAAAATCCGAATCGGATTTTCTAGATATTTTTATGCCCCCTACATTGTTGGGAATACCATTATTACATGGATTAGAAATTATACTTGTTAATGTAAAGGAATTATTGGGCTGGCCACAGGATGATATTTCATAAGTATGCGGTATTAAAAAATTTCCATCTGCATTGGTAGGTGGCATGTTTTCCTGATAGAAGGTTGTATTATTGCCATCTCCAAAATCAATATAATATTGAGTAGTGGGAGGATTAGTAGCTGCAGCTTCGCTTAGATAAAATGTTATAGTATGTGGAAGGCAACCTTCCAGAATTCCAGCATCGAAGGTTATCCCACCTGAAGGGGTTGATCCATTAAAAACAGGATACACCTTACTATCTTCACATCCGTCAGGACCACTAACGGTAAACACCAGCAAAAAACTGCCTTTTTCCAAATAAATATGTGACTTAGTAGCATTAATTGGAAATTCAGCTGGAGTGTAATTTTCAAAGGTACCATCACCCCAGTTTATGATGTAACCTGTATTAGAAGCTGTTGTAGATGAAGTATTTGATACAGTCAAAGTAAAAACAGCATCAGGATTATTATCACAAAAATTCCAAATACCAAATTGTGGTGTTAATTCTGCTTCAGGTCTTTGTGTTACTGTAATTAAATTGTTTATTGTAGCAGTACAACTATTGGCATCAATAATATTACAAACAACATTGAAACTCTCAGTTCCATTGCCATATGATATGAACTGATGCACTGGATCAGCCTCTGTAGATTGAGTTGACCCATCTCCAAAATTCCAAATGTAGGTATATGGTTCATTTCCACCTGTAACAGTTGAATTGAATGATACTGTTCCACAATTGGGAGAAACAGCTTCATTAGAAGTAAATGTAACTTGGGGGTCAGATACCACAATGGTTGCGTTTCCATTCATATCCAAAGTACATTGAGGTGTTACGGCTTCTACAGTATAAACTCCCGGATTCATGAATCCTTGCCAATTTCCAAAAGTCATTGGGCCACTTCCCCATGAATTCCCAAGTTTTTCTTCAATGAAAATATTATCCCTATACAGTTTATAATTAACAAAACTTTGACTCGAGCTTATGCCTATTGCAGGTCCGGTGGATGCACCCTGACAATAAATACCACCATTGGTTACAGTTACATCGGTTATATTGACACGTTTAATCTCAACAAAGGTACCAAGGTTAGTATTAGTAGCAGTTAATCGCAATTGGTAATAATTGTTTGGCCATGTACCAGTAAAATCAAAATTTGTTGCGTCAGCAGTGATACTTTCCCTCAAAACATAACTCCACTGGTTTGGACCTGACCAAAGGCTATAAGTAGTGCCAATAACAGCGCTTTCAACAGACAAGGAAACTCCTGGATCCCCATCACAATATATGACAGAAGAAGATACCAATGTTTGGGAATGCACCATAAAAGGTGTCAACATAAGAATCAACCATAAAATCACTCGACTTTTTCCGGAAAACTTTGGGACAATATTGTTCATAATTAGTGATAAACATTTTGAATAGTTTTTTGAGGTTAAAACCACAGTAAGAACTCTATTTCCTGATTTAGGTGTCTCAGTCAAATTGCTAGTAATCATTTTTATTGACTTTAATGTGTATGGTCTCTTTAATATAGACGAAATGTTTCAGATTGATCCAATTCATCGATTTGAATTTTTTCAAAGGTAATTTTTTTGTAAACATATTTCTTTCATCAAGTTTAAAAGTAGCTTCGGTGATTAATACCCAAAGGCTCTCTTATTTAAGCTTATTTAGTTTAATTGTTTAGATGAAATACACCTAAATAACACGGATTAGATATATGTAGATAGTTAATAGCGAGTAATTTGAGAGCTGGCACGACTGTTTTCATAACTGATACCTGGTTTTAGTTAATAACTATTAGGCCGACAAGCCAGAAATTTTAAATGAAAAAATAAGCTGGTAAAATGACCGATAAAAATGCTGCTGAATCGGCACCAATAATGGCGGAAGTAGGATTACTAATGATCGTAGCACGACACTGAACCTCGACATTGTTTATAAACCCATTAAGAATAACTGATATGATAAGGATATATATATTCATTCTGCAAGATTTTATCATAGTATCGCCTCCAAATATATAATTAGGTTTTACATGCACCTGAAATAGCCTCTAATTGAAAACACCAGGGGCAGGACCAAATTATATAAATGGGTTGATTTCCTCAAAGGTAATACGAAAAAACAGTAAAAAGGTTTCTGACAAGCTATTATATCACAATATATCAATTTAATAATATACAAAACAGCAACTTAGCCTTTTTTGATCCAGGAAAATTATCAGGGTGAAATACTTGATCTGAGCAAACAATCTAAGTAAGTATCCATGGCTGGTTTCGCTGATTTTATCGCATGAATAACTGTATATCAGTCATTCCCAATTTATGATTTTTTCTATTCAACAACGACATATAACAGTAGTGCTGATTATGTTTTTATGTAACTTTATTACTTTGTTTTACACACTTTCATAAAGTGTCTTAATTAATTCATTATTAATAAATTGATTATGAAAAATGTTTTACTATTATGGATAACGTTGATCCTGTTGTCGATACAACTGTTTACCGCCTGCATCAAGGAAGTTAAAACCGAGACAATAAGAATAGGCCTTGTAACAGGAGTTGGGAATCTGAACGACAGGGGTTTTAATCAGCAGGCATATGAGGGTCTGCTGGCAGCTAATTTGTTGGTAGAGACTTACCATGAAGTGAAAGAAAGTTCTTCGGTTGCTGATATTGAGAACAATATACTGCATTTCGCAAACAATGATTTTGATGTTATTATTACACTTGGTTACGATGCTGCACAACCTACCCTGGATGCTGCAAATTTGTATCCATCGATCAAATTTTTGCTCCTTGATCACAGTTTCACCGAATCACCGCCGAATCTTGCCTGTGTTATCTATCAGGTTGATCAGGCTTCCTTCCCCTGTGGTTTTTTAGCTGCTTACTGGGCATTACGAAAGAATCCTGCCAATCCCGTAGTTGGATATGTTGCCGGACCTGATATACCAACTATCAGGCAATTTACATCAAGCTTTGCCGCCGGTGTTGACTATTTCAATAATCAATATGGTGCTTCTGTTACCGTTTCGGGTGCAAATGCCTTAAGTTTTACCGACACGCTGCAAGGAGCGCATCTCGCCGACAGCCTGATACAGCTTGGCGCGGAAGTAATTTTTGCCTGCGCCGGAAAAACAGGAAACGGTGCCTTATATAAAGCCAGAGATGCCGGAATGTCGGCCATCGGTGTAGATACTGATCAATACGAAACCATTCCGGAGGTGGGAAATATACTCCTTACTTCCTGCATGAAACGACTTGGTGATGCCATTATCACCGAAATAATTGCCGTTAGGAATAGCCAGTTTCATGGTGGCCAGACATTGTTTTCCAAGCTCGAAAACAATGGTGTCGACCTTGCCCCCTACCACGATTTTGAACCTTTGATTCCAGATTCCATCAAGCAGGCAATTTTGACAATAAAACAAGGTATTATAGATGGTTCCATCGATTCCGGATGGAAATAGAATTTATCTAAACAATTCGTTTTGTGACTTTTATGTGATTACCACACTTACATGTCATCACCCGTTTAGGTAAAATCAGAATGAACCTGAAAAAAAACTGATTCTGATTGAAGGGCTATTTTTCAACTTTCATAGCGGTGATAACCAGAAATAGCCAGCCGGCAATAAAGAGTAGTCCGCCGACAGGGGTAACAGGTCCGATCCAGGGCCATTGAATGCCGCTGAGTTCGCGTGTCGAAAGCAAATAAACAGAACCACTGAAGAGTATAATGCCTGTAAGAAATGAATAATACGCGAAACGGAATGGTCTGATGTGAAACCTTGCCGGTAATGTCGCCATGACCAATATGGCAATGGCATGATACATCTGGTAGCGGACCGCCGTCTCAAAATTCTGCATATTTGTTGAGCTGATGTTTTCTTTGAGCCAGTGAGCGCCAAGTGCGCCAAGGGCAACGGCAAGGGCGGCCACTATGCTACCTGTAATCAGAAGTTGTTTTGTCATATCAAAATGTTATTGAAGCAGTGAAAATGATTCTTATTCGATTGTTGGCAAAAAAAATGAATTGTGATGGATAAAAGTAAACAAAAAAAGAAATAGCCCTGCTGGCACCCGAATCAGGAAAAATGAGTCACTGGATCAAGGAAAGTATTGATTCGGAACTTGAAGTTGTAATGTCCGACCTTAACGGAACGGAAATATACCGTGATAAAGCTTTTCGTGCAGAGCTGGAAGTAATTGATGGGTTTTTTGAGATTGTTAAGATCACATTAGTCCGTTAATTTTTATTTTGCCGCAAGGAAGCAAATTTTTAAATCGCAGTATATCTGCATTTTAGGGCGCAAAGACTTCATTTTTTATCTTGTTGATAATTAAGTATTTGAAAATTATTAACGGACTGTTGTATAAAAAACACTTTTTAAAATACGGGAAACATGAAAATCGTTGTAAATTTGTTATTCAAATAATACATTCGCAACCTTCAATCTGAGCCTACTCAAAATAAAAACTATTTATCTATTTAAAATTGGAAGATTCCAAAAAATGGCTAACTCACAAATCAGAATCAATATTTCCTATTATTTATTCAAAAAGTGTAAAGGCTCACCCGGTCGAAATCTTTTTTTGTTATCATTATAGGAGGTACTCTTGCGTGGTTGACAGGAGTGTGATTGGCTTTGTTTATGCAGTTATGTAGGGTTATTGCAAAGGCGTTCTTTCAACAATTCAGGGTTGTAAAAAGCTTACAGCCAAAATTGGTTAATTACAGGTTTATCAAATGTTCATCTACTATATTGCCCTTTTAAGGACGTTTAATGTGCGTAGGCTTTCAAATTTTGTGTTTGCCGAAGCTGGTTTTCTTATGAGCAGGATATCTCGAAAGGTTATCGTGGCGGGGAAACCCTGGTCAGCTTCGGTTGAGCCGACTACTTTCTGCAACCTGCGCTGCACCGAATGTCCGACAGGGAATCGATCTCTAACACGTCCGAAAGGGAATATGGGTTTGGATGTATTCCGGGAAATACTGGATAAACTATCACCCAATCTTATTTATCTTACCCTTTACTTCCAGGGTGAGCCATTGTTGAATCCTTATTTTTCAGAAATGGTTCAGATGGCCATAAAACAACGAATATTTGTTGCAACATCGACTAACGGACATTTTCTGAATGATAACAATATAGATCAGATTATCAGAAGTGGTCTCAATCATCTGATTATTTCTCTTGATGGCCTCGATCAGAAAACCTATGAAAAATATCGTGTAAGTGGGGATTTTCAGACAGTAAAGGATGGAATCAAAAGACTTATAGCAGCCAAAAAAGCTTTGCGTTCAAACACCCCGTTTATTGAATTGCAATTTCTTGTGATGCGCCATAATGAGCATCAGATACAGCAGATGAAGGAATTTGCAAAACAGTCGGGGGCAGATAAACTTGCGTTTAAAACTGTTCAGGTTTACGATTTTAATGCTGAAAGCACGATCATTCCAACTTTAAAATCGAAATCACGCTACAGGCAAACTTCCGATGGGAAATGGGTGTTGGCAAAAAAAATCAGAAATCGTTGCCACCGAATATGGAGTACAATTGTTATTACCTGGGATGGGAAAGCGGTTCCGTGTTGTTATGATAAAAATGTAGATCATCAAACCGGTAACCTTCTGGAAGAACCTTTATCGGATATATGGAAAAACCAGCGTTATTCTGCTTTCCGGAAGCAGGTTCTGGAAAACCGGTCTGAAACTGAGATTTGCAGAAATTGCGGAGAATAACTTTCCTTTAAAGGTTTTTAGAAATTTTATTTGCTAAAGGCTGCATACAATGAGCCATTTTCAGTCAACTATTTTCTTTTAACCACTAACAATTAGCTACATACCCCATTACCTCGCGAATCCTTTCGCGTGGTTAAATGTTATAAATTACCTCGTTACCGCACAAATCTGAACTCGACAATTGCCAATTCATTGAAAAGCAATTGTTTTTTTCGGATTAGCTGTAAGATCGGTAAAACAGGCAGATTTCAATCGGTCGATCAAATTTACGGAAGTATAATTGTAACTTTCTTGAAGTGTGATAATTAATTTGAATTTACTGTTCATTTTTTATGATTCAAGAAATCAATGTTATTGAAGCAGTGAAAATGATTCTTATTCGATTGTTGGCAAAAAAAATGAATTGTGATGGATAAAAGTAAACAAAATAGAAATAACGCATTTGCCGGTTAACATACATCAAAGTAATGAGCGATGTGGCAATTCAGTCGTTTTATTTCTTCGAAGAAATTGTGTCCAAAGCTACCTCAACGAATGTGACCCGCATGAAATGCACTTTATTAAGTTTCTACCCCGACTTTGTTGAGATTTTAAAGAATAAAACGACCAATAGTCTTTACTTTTGCTGTTTACCATTGCTGATTGGAAACACCATGAATAACACTTGTATTGTGCTTGAAGGTGGCGGATTGCGGGGCGCATTCACCTGTGGTGTGCTGGAGTTTTTGCTTGAAAACAAACTAAATTTCGACAGGGTGATTGGTGTCTCGGCCGGTGCCTGCAATGCTGCATCTTATGTTTCGGGGCAGATTGGAAGAAACTGGAAAGTGAATATTGAATTTCCTTCAGACAAACGATTTATGGGCTTAAAATACCTGATTACCAAAGGATCATACTTTAATATGCCATTCGTTTTTAAAGAAATTCCCATGATGCTTGTCCCTTTTGATGAGAAATCGTTTTACAACAACCCAGCTGAAGTCGAAATTGTAATCAGCTCGCTGTCAACAGGAAAAAGCCTTATCCTTTCGAAGAAAAAAATTGAAGAAATTGGCCTGGACAAAGCATTGATAGCCACTTCAAGCATCCCATTTCTCTCAAAACCCATTGCCATTGATGGTCAACTTTATTACGATGGGGGTGTTTCCGATTCCATTCCGGTAAAATATGCGCTGAGCAAACACGAAAAAGCCCTTGTTGTCCTGACCCGTCCACGTGGCTACCGAAAAGGAGAAACAAGTAGTAAAATGCTGATTCAATGGGCTTTCAGAAAACATCCAGCCTTTCGAGACGCTATGCTCTGCCGTAATGACGAATACAATAAAACCCTCGATTATTGTGAACAAATGGAACATGAAGGAAAGCTGTTCATCATTGCCCCTTCTGCTGAATTCCAGATCGGTCGCCTCGAAAAACGCCTCGAAAAAAGGGCCGCCTTATACCATCATGGCTATGATTTAATGGGCAAGGAATTTGAAAACATGAAAGCGTTTCTTCAATAAAGGAATCAGGTTGATTTGAATTACAACAATCAGGTAATAAGAAGCATTGAATATTGTCACTGAATTTTAGTAAAATTCAAACTGAACAACTGTTATTGTTTGCTGAATGAAATGACAATCCTTTGCTGATAGACCAATTACTCAGCAAAAAATATTTATGACTACTTGATTTTCAATTTCCATTGTTATAAATTTACTTCAAAATTCTGACCTTTAGTTGTTTCCGGGCTGTTGTTTAAGGTTGGAATCCGTTACAGATTTGTATGCTTCCAGTTAAGACGATCGGAAAATTGTTATGGATATTCCACTTCATACTTATCAAATTAAACCCTAAAAGCAATAACCTATGAAAACAAAAACCTGTTTTTTGATGTTTTTCATCTCTCTATTGGGGATGTTCATGCTGCTTGGAAGCAGTTGCAAGAAAGATAGTGACCCCGGCCCCACTCCTGATACCGTCACCGATATTGATGGCAATGTATACCATACCGTTACCATTGGCACTCAGGTTTGGTTGGTCGAAAACCTGAAAACAACCAAATACCGCGATGGATCGGGCATTGCATTGGAGACGGACAATACTGCCTGGAGCACACTCACAACTGCTGCTTACTGCGTTTACGACAACAATGCCACTTATGGTGGAACTTACGGGCATCTGTACAACTGGTTTGCCGTGCATGATAGCAGGAACATTTGTCCAAGCGGATGGCATGTGCCCACGGATGCCGAATGGTCAACCCTTACTGCATTCCTTGGTGGTGAAAGTGTTGCAGGTGGTAAAATGAAAGAAACGGGTACAGTACACTGGATGAGCCCAAATACCGGAGCCACAGATGAGGTTGGCTTTAAAGCCTTACCCGCAGGTGAACGGAGAGCTACGGGACAGTATATCTACATTGGAGAATACGGTTGCTGGTGGTCGTCCACTGAATACGATGCCCAGCAGGCATGGCTACGTTATATTGGAAATTCAGATATTGATGTAACCAATCAGTTATACAACAAAAACTATGGTTATTCGGTCCGATGCATTAAGGACTGAAACTTACTGAATTTGAAACGTTTATAGCATCAATATGACCCTTGTCCTATGCAAGACATTGCGTATCAATAGTATTGGAATTACCGAAGGTATCCCGGTCATATTGAACCAGCGTGCTTCCTGAGTTATATTTGCGCACCTAGAACGGTATAATTTAACAAGTTCATTGTAAATAAAACAATTCCTATTTCTTTCCTCCGGTTGCTTGATATTCCCTGTTTCATGCAAACATATGGTTGAATTTTAGGTCGCATTAAATAAAAAAGGGTTATCACTTTCGTGTAACCCTTTGATTTTTATGCTCCCCCTGTTGGACTTGAACCAGCGACCCTCTGATTAACAGTCAGATGCTCTAACCAACTGAGCTAAGGAGGAATATTTTACTATTGAGGGTGCAAAATTACAAGATTTTCATTTCCGACCAAATATATTTTGAAAATTTTGCGTTTTTCCCTCATTTCAAGCACCTATATGTATGAATTTTAAAAATAGTTGAATTATTTTTATTGTATTACTCTTTATTTTTCAGTATCTTATGAAAATAATCAGCGGCTAAAACGGCACTAACTGGTAAACTTATAAGATAAACCACAGCAATAATCCAATTGTGAAAAAACAACCAGATAAGCATCGTTTGCAATACATAGATAATCGGTGAAATCAGGATCATCCCGGCAAATTTGATGGAGGAAGTCCAATGTGCATCTTTAATGAATTTATTCATTATATATTTGATAATCAAATATATAATTAAATTATTCACTGCGCCATACACAAATACCGGAAAACCGGCAATGGCTAATAGTAAGTTCAATAGTAGGTTCGCCTTCTTTGTCTTTTTAACAATTAACTTTTCTCCCTGAAGAAATAATTTATCACCCTGAAGTCGTTTCAACAAATCGTTTTCACGGCCAACGCGCGATTTAATGGCTGACTTAATTTTATCATGTCGCTCAATATCGCTGATATTGATGATTAGCGATCCCAGATTCTGACAAACATCATTCAACAGTGCTGTGGTGGCCTTTATTGGATCGGATTGGTAGATTTCTTTGTAATCTGCAACATGGATGGGTTCTCCAAAGTTGATCAGCAGATCAGATCTGAATTGGTTATGATTTTCATACTGCAACCCAACCGGTACAATCCTGAGTCCGTTTGAAAAACCGGAAGGAGATTCGAAGGCGAATGCCATGCGGGCCAGCCCTTTTTGTAATGGCCGCAGCGACCATCGGTAATCGTGGTTTCCTTCGGCAAAAATGAGTATTGTTCCATCCTCGCTGAGGATTTTTAAACTTATTTCCATTGTTTCATCGTTCTTCTTCACATTCTGAAGTCCATCGCGAAACCGGTAAATAGGTATCATCTGCATCAGATTTAGCCAATAACGAGCTGTTGCACTGCCAAATACACTTGCCCGTGTGAGAAACCACGGATTGCGCGGTGAAACAACTGTTGTAACAATAGCATCCATGAAAGCATTCTGATGATTGGGAACAAAAATCAAAGGCCCATCCTTTGGAACGTGTTTCAGATTATTGATCTTCAGGCGACGAAAGTATAAAAGTGTTGCCAGATAAGCATATCGCTCAAGTAGGTAATAGAAAAGTCCGGGCTTCATCATGCTTTATCAGTATGTTACAACAATATGCCTTATGCAAATAAACAATTTCCGGTAAAAGTAAAAAAATTGGAAAGGCGTTTGAATAAATCAGTTTGTTTCCTTCATGTTAAGCATTCGGTCGATAAGTTCGAAAAACTCAATCGTTTCAAAGGGCTTTGAAATATACTCATCACACCCGGCTTCGATACATATATTCCGGTGATCACTTCCTGCATAGGCAGTTACAGCGATAATAGGTAGATCTGGTTTAAATGCCTTTATCAGTTTTGTTGCTTCAATACCATCCATTACCGGCATTTTAATATCCATCAGAATTAAGGCTAGGTCTGGTTCGTTGTGGGCAATATCAACTGCTTCTTTGCCATTTTTGGCATATAATAATTCGTATTTCCTGTTTTTAAAAATCTGCTTTGTATAAAGAATATTCAACTCCTCGTCTTCAGCAAGTAATATTTTAGGTTTTATAGCACTTGGTAATTGCTGTTCGGCAGGTGGCTGACTAACAGGTATTTGTTGTTGTTTTGATCGTTTGGCAGGCAATTGAATAATAAAACGGGTACCTTCTCCTTTTTTTGTATTTACTATAATCGTACCTCCGATCAGGTCGACCAACCCGCGCACAAGGGTTAAACCCAGACCGCTGCCTTCATAAGCGCGCGTCGTCGAGGAATCCTGCTGCGTAAATGGTTCATAAATATCAGGAAGTGCTTCATCAGAAATCCCCAAACCTGTGTCTTCAACAAACAATTCAACATCTTCTCCCCTAAAATCATATCCAAAATAAATATGTCCGGACGAAGTGTATTTAAAGGCATTATCGATGAGTTCATTAAGGATTTTCAGCACAAAACTTCGATCTGTTGAAACAATACTTGTGGATGAGTTGGCCGGGCTGAGAATTTTAAATTCCAACTGCTTGTCGATGGCAGTTTTCTCAAACTTTTTAAACAACTCATTTAAAACATCTTCTAACAGAAACTCATCTTTCATCAGCGACATATTACCGGTCATGAGCAGTGAAACATCCAGAATATCCGATATTGTGTTCATCAACCTGCCTACACTAATATTCATTGCATCTACATACTCCTGTTTATCTTCGAAAGGCATGTTTTCATCTGCGATAAATTGCGCAAACCCTACAATACCGTTCAATGGTGTCCGCACCTCGTGAGAGATGTTATTAAGAAATGCTGTTTTTAAACGACTGCTCGCTTCAGCCTTGCGTGTTGCAAAAGCAAGTTCAGTATTTTTCTGTTTTATTTCATCATTTTGTTGTTTTAACAGTTCGTTCAACTGCAGCAACTGCATATTTTGTTTTTCAAAAATCAGATTACTTTGTTCCAGTTGTTTGTCTTTATTATTCTTAGTTTTCAGGTTAGTAATAAGTTCGGCAAATATTGCTAACATTGAAATCTCAGGATTTGAGAATTGCTTTTCACTTCGAACAGCATCAAATCCTACATAACCCAGACATTTTGAGCCGTCCATCAGTGGAATTGCGATGGATGATTGGGTATGTTGTGATTCAAGTATCTGCTTAAGTGTATCATGTTTTAAGGCAGCTACAGAGGTTATATTGACAATTTTGCCCGTTTTAATCCGTTTCACCCAATCAACAAACTTTGTATTTGGAACATTCTGAAGCTTGTCGATTTCAGCACTTGTGCCAGGTGAGCACCATTCAAAAGTATTCGAACAAGTGTCATTTTCCCAATCAAAATCAAACACAAAAACCCTGTCAACACTTGCAAAAACACCTATCTCAGCAATGGCGTTGTTTATTTCGGTATTTATATCACTAACACTCAGATTGATAAACCTGCCTGCCAGATGTGTCAGAAGGGATAACATTTTTTGATTCCCCTGAAATTTATTTTCGAGTGTAACCAGATTTGTGATATTCTTCACCAAAGCCACAACAGCATTTTCATTCATAGGTGATAACCTGGCTTCAAAATGATCGGTCATACCATTACGGGTCAATTGATAGGTTATTAACTGCGTTTGTTGCTTGGTAAGGCAATTGTGAATGGCATTATACATCATTTCCTGCTGATATTCCTCGAAAATTGTTTTAATGGTGGCACCGGTCAACACTTTTGGATCAACCCAGGGATACAATTGTTCATTGATGAAAAAGTCGAGATAAACACCGTTTTTGTCGATGATGAATATCATATCAGGCATCGATGACAATACCGCCTGCAATCGCGCGCTTGTTTCGATCAGCTTCGCTGCATCAATTTTTTGTCCGGTTATATCAATTAATACACCGACCGTTCCGATATGTTGCTGATTATCTGGTGAAAACAACGGACTTGCCGAAACCGAAAAAATCATTTTTTCGCCATTTTTATGAAGCATTTCGGCTTCATATATATCTGACATTCCAGGTCTGCGGGATGATGTTTTTTGACGATACAGCTCAAAACTTTCGGATGATGAAAAATTTGACAACGATTTACCAATCATTTGCTCGCGCTCATAACCCAACATCTGCGCAAAAGTTTCATTCACAAAAACAAGATTCTCCTTATTATCCACAACACCAATTCCGGCATTCGCATTTTCGGCGACAGCACGATAACGTGATTCGCTTTCAATAAATGCCAGCTCATTGGTTTTCGATTCAGTAATATCCCGTGCCAGGGCAATGTACACATCTTCTGTTCCTGACAGGGTATAACTAATTGAAAGCTGGAACCACCTTATTCCACTGCCATTGTCAATATTGTAAACACTTCCTAATGATTTTCCATTACTCTTCGCTTCTTTAAGTGCTGACATAACAACATTTGACACTTCAGCAGGCAAACATTCTTCCGGCTTTTTACCAATGAAAAAAACTGCCGGAGCAACCAACTTCTCGTTTCCGGGTGAATAAAAATGTGTGATCCGAAATTGCCCGTCCATAACGAAAAGCAAATCAGGTATGGCCGAGATAATATCTTTATATGGATTTATTCCTGCCATACTGCCCAATTCAATCTTTTCAACTTTACCCACCTGCATCAGATAGTTCAGTTTCCCATCATGAAGATCGAAAAACTTATTACTAAAAACTACCTCTTGGACCGTTCCCTGTTTGCTTTTCAAACCAATCAATAAACGTTGTTGCTTCTCGGCCGATGCTGATAGATCACTTTTAAGGTTTGAGGCAGCAACTACTATCTTTGAGAAAGTAGTTCCATATAATTCTTGCTGCGAAAAGCCAAGAGAATTTAATGCTGACTTGTTGCAATACACGATTTTGTCCACCTCATCGATAATAATTACGATTTGCGGTACTTCATCCAGTATTTCCTGCCAATGTAAATTATCAATATTCATTAAGGCAAAAGCAAGTGTTTTTTACATTGATTCGGTTCGAACAAAAATACTCCCGGCCATAAAACTCAATTACGAGCCTATTTTGGCATGTTCTTGGTAAAGGTACCAAATTATTGAAAAAAGATCAAAAAAAAATTTACTGCCTGACCCATAAAAAATGCAGATTATGTTATTGTCAAATAAATAGTTCGCAAAAACATATTGCTGTAAAACGAATATTTTGAGAAATCAGGTGAAATTGCTGCCGGCTTTTTTTACCCTTGTACACATAAAAACTCACTGATTGATGATACATATACTTTTACTTGTTCATAAAACCGTCTGTTATACAACGAAAACGGCAATAAATTTGGTTACAGTTCAAAATAGTTACTGAATTATCTGGTAAAAAGTAAGGCCGGATATTGCGATGTTGGCTTCAATAAAATACATGGGTTTTTTACTGATAAAATTGGATTATGTTTGCAAGCTGAATTATAATACCGGATCATCAGGTGGGCGATTCAGCTGGGTTGAGCCCGGCAGCTGGACATCAGCGGATTAACCTTTTTTGCCTAACTTTCTATTTGGAATTGAGGCAGGATTTTTTTAGAATTACTAAATAAACATACAATGAAGAAAATTTTTACTATCGCACTGATCATCATTGGGTTGGCTTCATGCGAGCCATCTCAAAAAGTTACAGGAACCTGGAAAAACCCTGATTTTCAACCCAAAGCCAACTATAAGAAAATTCTTATCATGGCAATGACTGAAAAACAAACCACAAAAGCTTATGTTGAAAACATTCTTACTGATTATCTCAAATCGAAAAATTATGAGATCATCCGTAGTGCAGATGTATTCCCTCCAGCCTTTCTTAAAGCCGATATCGGGAAAGAATTACTTGTGGCAGAAATAAAAAAAATGAATATTGATGCGGTGCTGACGGTTGCTGTTATGCACGAAAAAACCACCGAACACTATGTTCCTGGCACAAGTGCTTACGCTCCATATCCCTTTTATAGTTATTACGGTTCATATTATGGGTATTATTCATATCGCTACCCAACTGTTTACGAACCAGGATATTATTCAACTGAAAAAACTTATTTTCTTGAAACAAATTTGTATGATGTCGATACCGAAACACTGATTTGGTCGATGCAATCGCAAAGCTACAGTCCAGCAAACCTCGAGTCCTTTGCCAAAGGGTATGCAGCACTCGTTGCATATCAGCTTAAAAAAGACGGGATAAAAAAACAAAAACCATAAACATAATGATGTTGAGAAAGCATGATGAAGCCTTGGTTTTATCATGCTTTTATATTTATATACTATTGAATATCAGGTTTTAAACCTAATTCAAATAAATTGCTACACTTGATCTAACTTCATAATTTTTTGACTTATACCCATGTCCGAACAAGTAAAAACTTACTCCCCAAAGGAAGAAAGACTTAATGTTGGGAGTCATTTTGCAGGATTGTTGCTGAGTATTATTGCTGCTGTGGCGCTGATAATAAAAGGTATCAATACAGGATCTGTTTTATCAAATGTAAGTTACGCGATTTATGGCGCAAGCAATATATTGTTGTATTTGGCTTCTACCTTGTATCACGCCGAATCAATTCCTGAAAAACGTAAAAAGCTGAAGGTTTTTGACCATGCGGCTATTTATTTTTTAATTGCCGGAACTTACACACCCTTTTCTTTACTCGTTTTAAAAGGTGCATGGGGCTGGTCAGTGTTTGGCGTGGTGTGGGGAATTGCATTGGCCGGAATTACGTTGAAGCTTTTTTTCACCGGTCGCTATAGCCTGCTCTCAACCATCAGTTATATTTTAATGGGCTGGGTAGTTGTTATTGCGATTAAACCACTCATGGCAAGTTTCCCCACAGAAGGATTACTATTATTACTGGGAGGCGGTCTGTTTTATACCTTTGGAGCAGTTCTGTATTCAATAAAACGAATTCCATATAACCACGCCATCTTTCATTTCTGTGTATTGTTTGGTAGTCTCACACATTATTTGGCAATTTACCTCTATACAAACTGAAACATTCGTAAAAAGAACGCATTTACATAGAAACAAAAAGCATGACTGGTATTAATTCCAAATCATGCCTTTCCGTAAAATCATGAAAGCTATTTGTTTTCCGATTTTTCCCTTTTATCAATCACAAAGTTCAGTACAAGTGCGATCCCGGCAAAAAGAAAAATCATTGCTGGATAAGCCACCTGTTCCTCAATGACTGTAACGTTTACCAAAATATTGGCCAACAAAATTCCAACACCCACACCAATAAATAACATGCCGAATTTCAGTCCACTGTAGAATGGCTTTGGGTTTTGGGCATAGAAGATGGATGTGTCGAGGCCTTTTTCCATCATTGTAAGACGTTCGCTGCGGCGGATAAATAAATGAAAGATGCCATAAATTGTCGAAAAGACGATGGCAGGGATGAGGATTTCTTGTAATGTGTCCATTTTTTTAAAGTTTTAAGGGTTAATTCACAGCTTTTGACGCAAGGGTCTTCTGTTGGTTACAAATTGATTGGAAAAAAACACTAAAGCACAACGCAGAGGTTCTGAAATCTTTAATTATCATGTTGGATTAAGCAGGTCCAAAATGTAAAAACCCTTCGCTTGCCTTGATGCTATTAACGACAATAATAGTTTTTTATCAGCGTTTAAAAACTTTGCCTTATTTTTGACGCCCTAATTCATTAAAGCCTATGAAGTATATCTGGTTAATCATCGTGTTGATTCTACCGCTGTTTGGCATCAGCCAACATGCTGTACCATTAAACGATTCAACGGATATACTTTATACTTTAAACGCCGTCAGATCAAACCCATTGGCTGATAATTTGAATGACTCCTCCTATTTATTTATATCAGGGCAATGTATTGAAATTGACAGTTTGATCGGCTTTTCAAAAAAATTCATCGGCACACCATACCGCTATGGCGGACGCAGTCCGAAAGGTTTTGATTGTTCGGGTTTTGTTGGTTACGTGTTCAAGCAATTCGGCGTTACGTTGCCACCGTCCAGCCGGACGCAAGCATTGATTGGAGAAAAGGTCGCCCGTGATTCAATCCAAAAAGGTGATTTGGTGTTTTTTAAAGGACGTAGTTCGAAAAGCAACAGTATCGGTCATGTTGCGCTGGTGGTTGCCGTTTCCGACACCAATGATATTCAATTTATCCATAGCACACGTCACGGATTGCGCCTCGATTGGCTTTCAGAAGAACCTTATTATAAAAAAAGGTTTATGGCATCACGCAGATTGGTGTCAGAATTACCTAAGTAGCAGAAAACCATTGTTTGTATTCATCAACAGTATTAATATTTGCAAGCACCGCAGTATCTGAAACTTCCTGTTTGTGAATATCAAATCCCTTCAGATACTGTTTAAAATCAAGATTATTATCCATTGATTTCAGATTATTTACCAGTTTTTCGGATAACAACAGCGGATGACCGCCTTTATGCTGAAAGGCCGGACAAACACCATCATATTCCTTTAACGAATGAACAAGTAACCTGAGCAATGCTTCGTTTACAAATGGATTATCCACATTCTGAATGAAAGCCGGGTTTGTTCCGGTCAGGACAGCCAAACCCGCGTTGATGGAAGAAAAACGCCCTGCCTCAGGATTTGGATTAATAACCATTTCAACCCGATCGGAAGGCAACAACGCAATCTTATGAATAAATGATAAACATTCCTGATTAATTACGACCACTATTTTATTGCAGCCAAAAGCGACATATTCAGCGATAATCTTTTCAAGAAATGTATTATTTGCATCAAACCGCAGTGAAAATTTTGGCTCACCAAAGCGCTGCGAACGACCGGCAGCAAGAATTATCGCGTTATAATCCGAAGAACCCATATAATTTATTCATTTTCTTGTTGAGATTGAATCGGGGAGCACATAAATATATTGCCTTGTTTATCTGAAAAACTGATCAGACCGAAGTGCTGTGCAAAATATATTTTCTCAATATCAGTCGGATAAACGGAGTTTTTAAAAATTACCTCAAGCGCGTCACCAAATAAATTATCATACATTATGCGGTTAATCTCAACGTCGCTGTTTCTGCTTTGGTTTGTTTCCAGATCATAATCAGCCGTTCGCGAAACCCAGTTTCCAAGGTATTTGTAGTAATTCACAGAAATGTAAAATCCATCTGCACTATTGCCTGATCCCCGTATATTCACAGTGAAATTCAAAGGAGATACTGATGTTCGGTAATTTAGTGACAGATCGTAGCTTCCGTATTTGTTTCCACAATCATCTTCAACCGTGTTTTCTGTTTGGAAATAATAATAACTCAGGGTCATCGACTGGCTGATTCCGTGTCGGTCAACAATGATAAACCGGGTTTGGGTAGTATCAGGATACCAGCGAACCATTTCCTGACGCAATGATTCAAGTTTTGCCAGATCGAGACAAGGTTCGTTTTTGCAGGTGGAAAGTGCAAACACAAAACCAAAAAGAGCCAATACTCTAATTGTTAATATAATAGGCTTCTTCATTGTTCATCCCGATTTTAATCAGTCCGTTTGTTTTTGTGTAGAAAAGCGAATCAAACGTGATGATATTTGTGTCAACAATCTGATTTGTAAAAATGAAAATATCCCTGTAAATAGTATTGTTAATTTTCAAACTATCTATGGTTGGTTGAGATATTGAATAAATACTGAAATAATTATTATTCAGTTTGCATTGAAGCCATGGCATAACTGATTGCGGGGTCACGATAAAATTGAATATCAATTCGGGTTCATTGCTCAGTATTATTAATTCCATCTGCTCATACGACCAGTAATTTTCGCCGGGATGACCTGTTTCAGATTTTCTCCAGCTTGTGTTTAACGAAACCACCTGAAAGTCAAATTCGAATCCGCCTGAATGGATAAAGCCAATCGTATCTCCCAATTGATACGGAACAAAATCGAGTTCAGCCTGCGTGAGGGGATACCGGTTTGTTTCGACACTTTTTTTACAGGAAAACAGGAAAACAGGAATCAGCAGAAACAAAAATAAATGTTTATAAGGGCACATGAACAGGAAAATTTTCCATCAAAGGTACCATTTTGTTGCTGTTAGATACGGAATTAAAGGAATAATAGTGTTGGATTGGTTGACTTCAAAATCATTTTCTACATTTGGAAGAAATTGCAACGTTATTAGTGACGCATTCGTAAAATATTAACCTGAGAAAAATGACAGACCGGTTTTCACCCATTTCAATTCAGCATCTTTTCAAACTGATATTCAAAGAATTAAACGAAAGAGATTCCATTTTCGGAATTCCTCGAAGTTTGTTTTATCATTCCCACTCAACTGTCAATTTGCGAACCGAAATTTTCGGAACCCATCTTCAAAATCCGCTTGGGGTGGCTGCCGGCCCGCACTCACAAATGGCCCAAAACATTATTGGCGCATGGCTTTGTGGAGCGCGTTATATCGAGTTGAAAACCATTCAGACCCTCGACGAACTTGAAATTACCAAACCCTGTATCGATATGCAGGATGAGGGCTACAATTGTGAGTGGTCGCAGGAACTCAACATAAACCAAAGTTTTGATGAGTACCTGAATGCCTGGATACTCATTCATGTGCTGCATCATACACTTAATTTTGCCGACAAACCGGATACAATTTTCAATATGAGCGTTGGCTACAACCTCAGCGGTATCATGGAGGCTAATGTGCAAGGGTTTTTTAGTAGAATGAATGATTGTTCGGCTGAACTTGCCTTGAAAAGAGATGAACTACGTTCAAGCTTTCCTGCTATTGACGAAATAGAAATACCGATTCAAATCTCCAACAACATAACACTATCAACCATGCATGGTTGTCCGGCCAACGAAATCGAATCCATTGCGGCCTATTTGCTGAAAGAGAAAGGATTACACACTTACGTAAAACTGAATCCGACCTTGCTCGGACCTGAGACATTAAGGCAAATATTGAATGAAAAGCTGAAATTTAAAACAGTGGTTCCAGATGAAGCGTTTGCCCACGACCTCAAATACGACGACGCACTCCAAATCATCCGATCACTGCAAAAAACTGCTTCAGCCTGTGGCTTGCAATTCGGACTAAAACTTAGCAACACACTCGAGTCGGTCAATAGTAAAAATGTTTTTGGCAAGGACATCGCAATGATGTATATGAGTGGCCGCGCTTTGCATCCGCTCACAGCAAATCTTGCCCTAAAACTGCAAAAAGAATTCAATGGCGGGTTGCAGCTATCCTTTTCGGGTGGTGCCGATGCTTTCAATGTTGCCGGTTTACTTGGCTGCGGTTTTAAAACCATTACTGTCTGTTCCGATCTTCTCAAACCGGGTGGATATATGCGATTACCGCAGTATTTCGACGAAATTGAAACAAGTTTTATGGCTTGCAGGGTTCACAACATCCCCGATTTTATCCAAAAAACTAATAACGGAACATCGCCAACGCTCGCAGCCCTAAAAAACCTTGAACAATATGCCCTGAATACACTCGAAAACAAACTGTATAAAAGGCAATATCTTGTGGATCAAAGCATCAAAACACAAAGGAAATTAAATGCATTTGATTGCATTTCAGCACCTTGTGTAGAAACCTGCGCCACCAACCAAGCAATACCTGAATACCTGCTTCACACAGCCAATGCCGATGTTGAAGCAGCTTACAAGACAATCCTCGGCACCAATCCATTTCCTTCCATCACCGGTATGGTGTGCGATCATCTTTGTCAGAATAAATGTACCCGGATTAATTATGATCAATCTTTACTGATTCGTGAAGTGAAAAGGTTTGTTTCGGAACAAAACGAAGTAAAACTCACCAAATCGGTTGATAACAAAATAAATATCGCTGTTGTGGGTGCTGGTCCTTCAGGATTATCCTGCGCTTACTATCTTGCACTGGCCGGTTGCAGCGTAGATGTTTTTGAGTCAAAAACGAAGGCGGGCGGAATGGTGCAATTTGCTATTCCCGGTTTTCGACTGACAGACGAGGCCATTGAAAAAGACTTTAAAAGGGTTACTGATTTGGGTGTAAACATTCACTTTAACCATAAAATTGATACCGCCAGTTTTGAAAAACTGAAATCTGAATATAACTATGTATATATAGCTGCCGGTGCGCAACTTTCTACCCAACTTTTCCCCGATGATATTTCATTGAAAGGTCACCTCGATCCGTTGGATTTCCTTTTCAAGGCCAAATCGGGTGAAAGCACCGGAATTGGAAAAAATGTTGTGATCATTGGAGGTGGCAACACAGCCATGGACGCGGCACGCACCGCCTGGCGACTTGTTGGCAAGGAAGGGAAAGTCACTATCGTTTACCGGAGAACCATCAACGAGATGCCTGCTGATCAGGGTGAAATACAGGCCGTACTCGAAGAAGGTGTGAATATAGTTGAACTTGTTTCACCAGAAAAAATCATCCAGCAAAATGGTATCATTACTGGCTTACTATGTTCGAAAATGATGCTGAAAAGTGCTGAAGGCAACCAGCGACCTGTTCCGGTGAAATTGCCTGATGCTGAATTTATTATTGATTGCGACACCATCATTCCGGCCATTGGTCAGCAACTTGATGTTGATTTCATTGAAAACAAACCACTGACCGGTGAAAAAGTCAACTACCATACTGCTGACAAAAAAGTCTTCATTGGTGGCGATGCGTTACGCGGCGCTGCCACTGCCATCAAAGCCATCGGTGACGGACGCAAGGTTGCGGAACAAATGTTGAAACAAGCAAGTGTTGCAAAAACAATTACTGCCAAAACCATCCACACAGGCTCACGGGAAGAATTGTTACTGAAAAGAACAAAAAGAGTTTTCGCACCAATACTTGATGAACTGGAACCAGACGAACGCAGAAACTTTAACCTGGTCAGTCAAACCTTGCCGAAAGAAATGATCGTGAAAGAGGCAGAACGCTGTTTGCAATGCGACGAACTTTGCAGCATTTGCACCACAGTTTGCCCAAATTTTGCCAACATGGCCTACCAAACAGCGCCCATCTCCTGTCAGATTGAAAAAGCAACACTCATCAGGGGTGAAATACTGATCGAACAGGCCGGAACCTTTACGGTGAATCAAACCGAACAGATTCTGAATATCGCTAATTTCTGCAACGAATGTGGTAACTGCAGCACTTTTTGCCCGACTACCGGCGCGCCCTACAAACACAAACCGAAAGTGTATCTTACACAAACCTCATTTGATGCAGCACCTGAAGGCTATTATTTTGATGAATTCGACCGCTTGATTTTCAAAAACAAAGAGGGAAAATTTAGTCTTTCGGAAAATGAAAACTCGTTATTGTTCGACAGCGAACAGGTTTTTGTCTCTTTACGAAAAGAAAACCTGAGTATCGAAAACATCGTGTTTAAATCACGGAATCCGGAAGCATTTACAACACAAATGGCGGCCACCATGCGGGTGGTGTTGGAAGGCGCAAAAATGTTGACGTTCAGCGAATAATACTCACATGATCGGATAAAAAGCATCGTCGATGTGAAAGATGCGCCTCTCGTTTGGGGTTACAATGACTGAAACCACGTCGAAACGGGTTTCAATGTTCAGGTCGTTTTGCTGGATATAGGCATCGGCTGCTTTCACAATGGAGCGCTGTTTCTGTTTGTTTACAGCCATTTCGGGTTCGCCAAAAACGTCTGTGGCGCGGGTTTTTACTTCTACAATCACCAGCATCTCTCCCTCTTTGGCAATGATATCAATTTCGTGATGCCCGAAATACCAGTTCACTTCCAGAATTTGATAGCCCTTCGCACGCAAATGTTTGATGGCCAGTTGTTCCCCCAGTTTTCCAAGCTCATTGTGTTGTGCCATGGCGCATGAATTGATATCTTTTCAGTCGTTTACGATTACAAATTTACAATCAAAGTGCCATATAACTTATGACTGACTTGCGTAATTATTCATATATCATTTATCTACTTTGAGAAATGAAAACGATCAATTTTTGAAACCATTTGTATTCTAATCAACTTTATTATACTTTTGGTTGTGAAAGATATGATCAATATGACTTATCAGCCCACAGAAAAGCTTAATTATTTGAACATCAAGGAGCGCGACCGATTTTCCTGATTTTACGCCTGCATCATTTTTTTACTCCAAATATCTTTTTCAACATACTAAATATCAGGAACATGATGAATATACCTTTCGCTGAATCTTATAAAATAAAAATGGTTGAATCCATTCGTCGCAGCACCCGCAGCGAACGCGAAAAATGGATCAAAGAAGCAAATTATAATCTCTTTAATTTACGCAGTGATCAGGTTTTTGTCGATTTGCTCACCGATTCAGGCACAGGGGCCATGAGCGACCGGCAGTGGTCGGAGATGATGCTTGGCGACGAATCCTACGCCGGCGCTTCATCTTTTTATAAACTCAAAAATGCCATCGCCGAAATTACGGGTTTCCCCTACTTCCTGCCCACACACCAGGGCCGCGCCGCTGAAAACGTATTGTTTTCAACCCTTATAAAAGCAGGTGATATTATTCCAGGCAACTCGCATTTCGATACCACAAAAGGACACATAGAGTTTCGAAAAGCAACAGCGGTTGACTGCACCATCGACGAAGCATTCAATACCACACTCGATCATCCTTTCAAAGGGAATGTGGATGTTCAGAAACTGGAAAAAGTGCTTTCGTCAAACCCGGCTGAAAAAATTCCGATGATTATTATTACCATCACCTGTAACAGTTCGGGCGGCCAACCCGTTTCTATCGAAAACATTCGCCAGGTGAGTGGACTTGCAAAAAAATATGGTGTTCGGATTATTTTCGATTCGGCACGGTTTGCAGAGAATGCCTATTTCATCAAACTTCGCGAAAAGGAATTTGCCAATCATAGCATCCGCGAGATTGCCCGCGAAATGTTTTCTTATGCAGACGGCATGACCATGAGCAGTAAAAAAGACGCCATTGTGAATATGGGCGGATTCATTGGATTGCGCGATCAGGCACTTTTTCAGCAGGCTTCCGTTTACAATATCATGTTCGAAGGCTTTGTCACCTACGGCGGTATGTCGGGGCGCGACATGAACGCTCTTGCACAAGGTCTGTATGAAGGCACCGAATTCGATTACCTCGAAACACGCATCAACCAGGTTGCTTTTTTTGGAAATTTACTCAGAGAAGCCTGTGTGCCGGTTCAGTTTCCAATTGGCGGCCATGCCGTTTTCATCGACGCCAAACGTTTTCTGCCTCAGGTTCCAAAAGAACAATTCATCGCACAAACGCTGGCCATTGAACTGTATATCGAAGGAGGTATCAGGGCTGTTGAAATAGGGACCATCATGGCTGACCGCGACCCCGAAACCCGTGAGAACCGGTATCCCGATCTTGAGCTGGTGCGTATGGCCATCCCAAGACGCACCTATACCAACAACCATCTACATTTTGCCGCTGCACACATCATCAATGTGTGGGAACGCCGAAACGAAATTAAAACCGGATATTCCATTCGTTACGAAGCGCCTATCATGCGGCATTTTACGGTGGAACTCGAAAAAAACTGATGACTCTTCCTGTTTGATTGGATTTTATAATGAATGACTTCAAACTCAAACTGTTAATTTTACTATTCTTTCTTCCTGTTTTTTTGAAATCGCAGGAGGCCACCCATCGCATTGGTATAGGTCTGAATTTGCCGCCTCTGATCGGGAACACGATTTCACTTGATGTCGAATGCACAAATAATGAACATTATTCTTTGACATTTGGAATTGGTGGAATGCTGAAAAACAAACTTCAGGGAACCTTATATAAGATTGGTGAATCAACTGACAATCACGAGAGTTCAGGTATCTATTCCTCCATTGGGATAAGATATTTATCAGGCAAAACAATGCAAAGAATCCGGTTTTTTGCCGGGACAAAATTAATTGATGGTTACTTTAAACAATCTGCAACATTTGAAAAACCTTTCGAAGACTGGTTTCGGAACGGTCAGATACCTGAAGATTATTATTTTGTTGATGACAGGGTTCATTCCGAAGGTTTATTTGCTGCCATTGCAATAGAATCAGGTATTAATTTAAAAATAACCAATCGTTTCGATACCGAATTTGGCTTACATGGCGGATACAATTTTCACAAATCTAAAATAATGGTCAGTAACAGATCTTCGATTCTGCCTGGACTTGGAGCATTAAATATCGTGGGTATTCTTAAAATCAAATATCTTATCGTAAAACACTAATGCCCTTGATGCATATAATAACTGTTGTATAATATGTGTTGTTGTCATTTCGAAAGTTTTTTCCGGGAATAAAAAAAGTTGCAACAGGAAATCCTGCTGCAACTTTATATTATGCCCAAAGGCAAGGGTTAAAGCACAATCACTGAATTGATTGAACCAAATGCTGAAGCAATCTGTTTATCAGCTTCCTCTTCGTTGAACCAATTCGTTTGGTCGGCTACATAGCGGAAATGATACTCAGCTTCATTTGCCATTTCAATGGCATGACTGAATGAGCCGTCCTTTAATGCTTTCATAACATCAATGGATGGGTCCCAGTTGTTAAAGTCACCAACAATGGCTACTCCTGAGGCATTCAATGCCTGTTCTTTCGAAAGTTTGAAACTAACTTTCGTTACCGCTTTGCTTTTTAACGCTTGTTTTTTAATACTCATTTTTGCAATTTTAGTTATCACTTTTATATTTATCCGATTACTAAACCAATTCCGGCGTTGTAATCTGGAGCCAAAAATAGATAATAACAACACGATCCTAAAAGAATAATCAAGGGGTTTGTCACCTAAATAATTACATATCAATTATATATGTGTTTTATTCCATTTCTATACAAATCATGCAAACGGTTTCGGAACCTCCTGATTTTGATAATTTTGATATGAAAAGCTACTCTTAATGACTAATTTTTCTAATTTCGCCGCCCATTTGAATTCTTCATCAGAAAATTAAATCAGCATGGAAGCAGATAAAAAAGCAGGACGATACGAACGGATTGTTGAGCAGGTTAGTGAACTTTTAATCAAAAGCAATAATCCTGTTTCGGCAATGGCGACGATCATAGCCTTACTGCATCATAAAATGGGTTTTTTCTGGACAGGTTTTTACCTGTTGCAGGATGGAAAACTGCAGGTTGGCCCCTATCAGGGCGCGTTGGCCTGCATCGATCTGAAAAAAGATACAGGCGTTTGTTGGGCAGCCATCAATCGGCAACAAACGGTTATTGTTCCCAATGTACATGATTTTCCGGGACATATAGCCTGCGACAGCCGTTCAAAATCGGAAATTGTCGTGCCGGTCATTCTTCATGAAGGACGTATAACCGGTGTGTTGGATATCGACAGTGATACATTGAATGCTTTCGACCAAACGGATGCCGTTTGGCTAGAAAAACTGGTCAATCTCATTCATCACTGATCTTATCAGAAAAAAATATAGTATTTTTGCGCCCTAAATCGTTGATTTGCTTTGAAAGCGTAGCACAAATTTCTTTTTCCTTTCAGCCCGAATGTACAAATTTTCAATTAATCAAATATGACATATCCCTTCAAAATGAAAATCAGTTTCATGCTGGTTATTTTCTTCTTTACCATTCTTATTGGCAGCATTCATGCCCAGCCTCCATCCGGTTATTATAACAATGCCGAAGGATTAAAAGGACAAGCCCTACAAGTAGCCTTATACAATATAATCAAAGATCACACCTCACGTTCGTATGCCAATTTATGGACAGATTTTCAGTCGACTGACAAAAAAGGAAATGGAAAAGTGTGGGATATGTATTCTGATGTACCTGGCGGAACACCTGCCTATGAATATAATTTCGGGAGTGACCAATGTGGAAACTACGGTGGCGAAGGCGACTGCTATAACCGCGAACACTCATGGCCCAAAAGCTGGTTCAACGATGCCACACCCATGTATACCGAATTGTTTCATCTGGTACCGACAGATGGTTATGTAAATGGCAAGCGAAGCAATTATCCTTTTGGAGAGGTGGGTTCAGCCAGCTGGACATCGACAAATGGCAGCAAGGTGGGAAGCTGCAACTTTCCGGGTTATTCAGGAACCGTATTTGAACCAATCGACGCCTATAAAGGCGACTTTGCACGAAATTATTTCTATATGGCCACCCGCTATCAAAACGTGATTGCCGGCTGGGAAAACAACGACTCGAATGGCGATGCCGTTATGAACGGCACTTCGTATCCTGCTTTCGAAACATGGGTGGTGAATTTGTTACTTGCCTGGCATGAAGCCGATCCGGTAAGTGCCAAGGAAATTGCACGCAACAATGCCGTTTTTGCCATACAACATAACCGCAATCCGTATATCGATCATCCGGAATATGCTGTCATGGTTTGGGACCCCTATGTTGGTATTTCGACCATTGCCTACAACACAGCCCAACTGCAGGTATGGCCAATGCCAGTAAGTTCACAGTTGAATTTTACAATCGACAACTATCAACCTTCAGGTGAATTAAAGATGGTGATCCTCGATGTGGCCGGCAGGGTGATGATGGAACAACAAATCGTTGCAAACCAAACCATCACTGTGAACGAACTCGATAAACTATCCTCCGGATTCTATTTTCTATACGTTTCAGAAAACGGAAAAACCATTGCCACCTCGAAACTGTTGAAAAACTAAAAGAAGACAATGGCAAACGTCCGTATATCGAAACAGTTCAGATTTGAAATGGCCCATGTGTTGCTTGGATATGATGGTCCCTGCAAAAATGTGCATGGCCACTCATATGAATTGATTGTTACGGTGAAAGGCATTCCTGGAGTCGAAATTAATGACCCAAAATGCGGCATGGTGATGGATTTTGGCGACCTGAAAAGTATTGTACGCAAACAGATTATTGATGTTTTTGACCATGCATTGGTACTCAACAAACGCACCCCTGTTGATGTAACCAATCACCTTCAGCAGCACTTCGAAAATGTCATTTTGCTCGATTATCAGCCAACAAGCGAGATGATGGTGGCCGATTTTGCCGCCCGTATTGATTCCATGCTGCCCGAAAAGTTGCAATTGGTGCATGTGTTGCTGCGCGAAACCGCCTCTTCGTATGCCGAGTGGTTTGCCGAAGATAATGAATAAATCTCAGATAGTTTCCCTTCACAGAAGAGCTGCCTGAAAGACTTTGTGGCTTTTATCATTTCATTCTTGACAGTCATTCTGTCATAAAAGCCTAATTTTACACAACAAATTTCAATTGGCATTGTTTTCGATGTTTAACAGCAAAAAAAAATACCTATGAGCAATTCAACAGAACATATCGAATGTTTGATAATCGGATCGGGTCCGGCGGGCTACACAGCAGCCATTTATGCAGCACGTGCCGACCTGAAACCAGTTATGTATCAGGGCATGCAGCCCGGTGGCCAGTTGACCACCACCACCGAAGTCGAAAATTTTCCCGGAAATAAACATGGTGTTACCGGTCCCGAAATGATGGAAGGTTTGAAAGAACAGGCCGAACGTTTTGGCACTGACACCCGCTGGGGCGTCATTACAGAGGTTGATACCACTTCGCGCCCGTTTAGGGTGAAAGCCGACGATGGCAAGGAACTGTTGGCCGAAACCATTATCATTGCTACCGGTGCCACGGCAAAATATCTCGGTCTCGAATCGGAAGAGAAATTCAAAGGCGGAGGCGTTTCGGCCTGTGCCACCTGCGACGGTTTCTTTTACAAAGGCAAAGATGTGGCCGTTGTTGGTGGCGGCGATACTGCAGCCGAAGAAGCTACCTACCTGGCCAAGCTGTGCAAAAAAGTATATCTGATTGTTCGTCGCGACGAGCTGCGCGCCTCGAAAGCCATGCAAAACAGGGTAAATTCAACGGCAAACATCGAAGTGCTTTGGAACCATCAAACCAAAGAACTGTTTGGCGAAGAAAAAGGGTTCATGAAAACCCTGAAAGGCGCCATCCTCATCAACAACAAAACACATCAGGAACGCACCATCGATATCGATGGTTTCTTTGTCGCCATCGGTCACCAGCCTAACAGCGATCTATTTGAAGGCGTTATTGAGATGGATGAAACAGGTTATATCGTTACAAAACCCGATTCAACCGCAACGAATATACCGGGCATTTTTGCTGCCGGAGATGTGCAGGACAAGATATTCCGTCAGGCGGTTACCGCTGCCGGAACCGGTTGTATGGCTGCACTCGAAGCCGAAAAATTTCTGGCCTCACTCAACGATTAAGTTTTAGTCAGGGTTTCACTTTGAGTGGTTAGCCAGGGCTTCACTTTGAGTGAAGCCCTGGCTATATACTAAGCGCAGCGTCTCGCTGCGCTTGCCTTAACCGGCCTCCGGCCTGAATTCAGAATAATGTTCCACATATCCATAGATAATTTCACACAATCTGTGGTTTACCCAATTTGATAACACCTATTTTTGTATTCTCATCAAAGCATTTTATGACTGTCGCCGACCTTATTGCAAGAGATTTCACAAACGAACTCACCTATACGGCTTCGCGCAGTAGCGGGGCAGGCGGTCAAAACGTGAATAAGGTGAATACACGCATGGAATTGCGTTTCAATATTGCTGCATCAGCCAAACTGACTGAAGACGAAAAAGCAGCCTTGCTCGACAAACTTTCGGGACGAATCAACACCGAACACGAATTCATCGTCGTATCACAAACCGAACGCACCCAATTGGGCAATAAAACCAAGGCAACCGAAAGGTTTTATGTGCTGATGGCCCGTGCACTCACACCGCGCAAACTGCGCAAAGCAACCCGGCCCTCCATGGCTTCAAAAGAAAGGCGGCTCGAGGAAAAGAAAAACATCTCCGAAAAGAAACAGCGAAGAAGAACTTCGAACAACGATTAGCTTCTAACCAAATTAATCAGTACGAGTTTATTAATCTCCAAAAAAACTTATTCTCAGGAAATAGGCATTACGACAATAGCCGTCACAAGGTTTGGGACACCTATTATTCGTTGCTTGTTGGTTATACTTTTTCCTTATAAACTTCCCGGATCATTCTATGTCGGATAACCTCATTTAATAATTCGGTCAGGTGAATATTGAAGCCGAATGGTCTGTTATTGAGCCTCCTGATGTCCGAAAAAATGACTACCAATTATTAAATTACGGATAAATGAAGTGAATGAGGTGAACGCTGAAACCCAAAATTATCGCTGGTATTTTTTAGAATTGAATATGCGTCCATCCAGCCTGATTAGTTACAAAACAAGCGCAAAACAAAAAAAACAGTTATTGATGTTCAATGTCTTATCTTTTTAACCAAAAATTAACCACAATTTAACAATTTATTAATGTTGGTTTGATTCAAACACCCCTTAGTAGCACTAATTTTGCAATCCCTTATATATGAACAAATGGAGTTTTTATACATTGTTATCGCGGCCGTTCTTATTTTCGATTTTATCAATGGCTTTCATGATTCGGCAAACTCAATCGCCACTGTAGTTTCTACAAAAGTACTTTCCCCTTTTACAGCAGTGTTGCTGGCAGCTTTTTTTAATTTCATCGCATTTCTGGTTTTTCCGCTTTCGGTTGCAGCCACTATCGGAAAAGGTATTGTTGATGCAGACGTGATTAACCTGAATGTGATTTTCGCAGCATTGATTGCCGCAATCAGCTGGAATCTGTTAACCTGGTGGTGGGGATTTCCTTCGAGTTCATCGCATACACTCGTTGGCGGATTGGTTGGAGCGGCTGTTGCTAAGGCCGGATTTGGTGCTGTAATCGCATCAGGTGTTTGGAAAATAGTTGCGTTTATTTTCATTTCACCTGTGGTCGGGATGGTTCTGTCATTTGGTATTTCCGCCATTGTTTTATTCCTTTTTCGAAATTATTCCCCATTTAAAGTTGACAAATATTTCAGACGATTTCAATTACTTTCAGCATCGGCTTTCAGTTTGGGACATGGAGGAAACGATGCCCAAAAATCAATGGGTATCATTTGGGTGGCATTGATTGTTACCGGTCATGCTACCAAAAATACAGAAATTGCGCTATGGATTGTACTTTCATGCCACTCAGCCATCGCGCTGGGTACCTTATTTGGTGGATGGCGAATCGTAAAAACAATGGGACAAAAAATAACAAAGCTGAAACCTTTTGAAGGTTTTTGTGCCGAAACAGCCGGTGCTCTCACCTTATTTGGTGCAACGGCCTTCGGAGTACCTGTAAGTACAACCCATACTATTACCGGTGCTATCATCGGAGCAGGTGCACGCAAAGGTGTTTCGGCAGTAAAATGGGGCGTTACCACTAACATATTCTGGGCATGGATACTCACCATCCCGGTGTCAGCAATTATCAGTAGTATAGCATATCTTGTTGTCGCACATGTGTTTTAACTCGTTACTTATCAATAATACAGCATTTAAATTGATTGAAATACCAAATTTATAGGATATGAAACTCGATGATTTATTAAAGTACTTTGTACCAAAAGAAACTGCCTTTTTTCCACTTTTTGATGAGGATGCCAAAATCCTGATCAAAGGTTCAGATTTATTGAAAGACCTGGTTTCGACAACCGATTTAGATGACCGTGATGCTTTTATCGCGAGGATAAAAGCCACCGAAAAAGAGGGAGACAGGCTTACCACTAAAATTTTTGAACAACTCAATAAATCATTTATCACCCCATTCGACCGCGAGGATATACAGAGTCTGGCTTCTTCCATTGATGATGTGCTCGACAATATCAATGCAGCGAGTCAGCGTATCAGGTTGTATAAACCGAAATTTCTTACACCTGAAATGTTTAACGTTGCCGAAATGATTGGGTTGGTTGCATTGCAAATTGAAATCGCTGTGAACGGATTAAGTCATCCGGGAAAAAACAGGGATAAAATAATGAATGCCTGCGATGAAATCAATGTACTTGAAAACAAAGCAGATCATATATACAATTTAGCTATCTCCAAGCTTTTTGAGGAAGAAAAGGATACTATCGAGTTAATCAAGATAAAGGAAATACACCAATCTCTTGAAAAAGCGGTTGACAAGGCCGAGGATGTCTCAGACGTCATCCGCACTATCATGGTAAAGCTGGCATAAATTGACGAATACATCGGTTAATCTTGCATGTAGTTAATTTCAACCGGAATTCCTTTCTATCTTTGCGTTGAAACAGAATTGTTTATGGGGCGTGCAAATTCGCGGGAACATCGCATAATACGGGCATCCTGGATCAGTATTATCGGAAACGCGGTATTATCGATCTCCAAAATAGTAGCCGGTTTTATTTCGGGGAGCATAGCCCTTGTGGCAGATGGAGTGGATTCGGCAAGCGATATTATTACCTCACTTATCACCCTGATTACCGCACGTTTCATATCGAGACCTCCCAATATGAAATACCCTTACGGGTATGAAAAAGCCGATACAGTTGCTTCAAAACTACTCGCATTTATCATTTTCTTTGCCGGTGCACAATTGGCCATTACAACTGTTCACGGCATCATCCAAGGCGACAGATCAGAAATTCCATCTTTATTTGCAGTAATTGTTGTTATCATATCCATCGCCGGAAAACAACTATTAGCCCATTACCTCAACAAAGTGGGTAAAAAAGCCGACAGTGAAATGCTTAAAGCCAATGCACGCAATATGCAAAGTGATGTTGTTATCTCCAGTTCGGTGCTGCTGGGGCTGGTTTTTACCCATGTTTTTCAGTTGCCTGTACTCGACTCTATCACAGCCCTCGCTGTCAGCGGATGGATAATGTTTGTGGCTGTACGTATTATCATTCAATCGAGTCAGAATCTGATGGATCGAATCGACGATCCTGCCATCTATAAATCAATTGCCGAAGCAGTTGCACTCGTTCCTGAAGCGCACAATCCCCATCGCATCAGAGCCCGGAAAATTGCCCATTTTTTTGTGATCGACCTCGATATTGAAGTAGATGGATCGTTGACACTCGACAAAGCACACACCATAACCCATGAAGTTGAAAATAAAATCAAAGCACTCATTCCAAATATTTACGATGTGCTGGTGCATGTTGAACCCCTTGGCGATGATAGTTCGAATGAGGTATATGGTATTTCGGAAAAGGATCTTTAGCTCATGTTTTTAATTAACATATTCTATTTCAACCGAATAGAATCAAATAATTGTACTTTCTCCCGTAAAACAAGCATTCAAATTTTCAACTGCTGAAAAACGAATTTTCGCTTCTCCATTCCATACTCTTTCTTACCTTTGTCGCGTCGCATTTTTCGAAGTCAACGAGCAAAAACCAAATAGGATGATATACTTTTTACAAGCCTCAAAAAATCGAATCATAGCCGTTCAATCAGAAATTCAGCAATCTCCCCTTGTTTTTGATAAATTAATATGGCTGTTGGGTGACGCTAAATTGATTCAGGAGCAGCTTGTAAACGGGAATTTCATCGGGCCACGCAAAGAAATGGTTACTCCCTGGAGCACGAATGCCGTTGAAATCACCCAAAACATGGGTATAGCTGGCATTATACGCATGGAAGAATACAGTAAGACGACCAAAGAAGAGCGAATTTTTGATCCGATGTTACAAGCTATTTACATCAATCTCGATCAGCGGTTATTTGATATAGACCACAAGCCCGAAGCAATTCGATATATTGACGATATCAAACTGTACAACAAACAGGAAGGACTGGCTCTCAGCCCCGACGAAATCGACTATCTCGAAGATATCTGTTCAAAAATCGGGAGAAAACTGACTGATAGTGAAGTATATGGATTTGCTCAGGTGAATTCGGAGCATTGTCGTCACAAAATTTTTAATGGCACTTTTATTATCGATGGCAAGACCATGCCTGAGACCTTGTTCCAACTTATCCGAAAAACATCTGAACTCAATCCAAACAAACTTGTTTCGGCATACAAGGACAACGTTGCCTTCATTTCGGGACCGCAGGCTGAACAATTTGCACCTGTCCGACAGGACAAGGCCGATTTTTTTCAGATAACCGATATTGAAACCGTTATTTCTATCAAGGCCGAAACACACAATTTCCCAACCACAGTTGAACCTTTCAATGGCGCTTCAACTGGCAGTGGAGGAGAGATACGCGACCGTCTGGCCGGTGGAAAAGGGAGTATTCCCCTCACAGGAACGGCTGTTTATATGACTTCCTACCCCAGAACTGAAAATAACCGGAGCTGGGAGCAACACAATCCGGAACGTGACTGGCTGTATCATTCACCAGCCGACATCCTGATAAAAGCATCGAACGGAGCCTCCGATTTTGGTAACAAATTTGGGCAACCGCTGATAAATGGCAGTTTGCTCACCTTTGAGCATGAGGAAGGAACCGCTTTCGGTTACGATAAAGTGATCATGCTTGCCGGTGGCGTTGGTTATGCCCGCCGCGAAGACAGCCACAAAGAAACTCCAGGCAAAGACGATGTGATCGTATTGTTGGGTGGTGACAACTACCGTATTGGCATGGGTGGTGGAGCTGTTTCGAGTGTTGATACCGGGCAATTCAGCAATTCTATCGAACTGAATGCTGTGCAACGCGCCAATCCTGAAATGCAAAAGCGCGTCGCCAATGTGATCAGGGCAATGTCAGAAGCCCTGATAAATCCGATTGTTTCGATCCATGACCATGGTGCAGGCGGTCATCTTAACTGCCTTTCGGAACTGGTGGAGAAAACCGGCGGAAATATTGATGTTTCAAAATTGCCGGTCGGCGATCAAACGCTATCCGACAAAGAAATCATCGGTAACGAATCGCAGGAACGCATGGGGCTGGTGATTCACCCGAATCATCTCGATTTATTGCGCCGTACCGCAGCACGTGAGCGGGCACCCATGTATGAAGTGGGGACCGTGAGCAACGATATGCAGTTGCGTTTCGTACGCAAAAACGGTGTCTGTCCGATTGATTTGAAATTGGAACATTTTTTTGGTAAAGCACCCAAAACAATCCTGGAGGACGCACATAAAAAATATAAGTTTGAGGAGATATCCTACAACACAGATAATCTCACTTACTATATCAGTCAGGTATTGCAACTTGAATCAGTTGCCTGCAAAGACTGGCTCACCAACAAGGTTGACCGGTCAGTTACCGGTCGTGTAGCCATGCAGCAATGTGCCGGTGCGATTCAACTTCCTTTAAATAATCTCGGCATCACCGCCATTGATTATCAGGGAATAAAAGGTATTGCAACCGCCATTGGACACGCACCTGTAGCCGGATTGATCGACTCACGAATCGCTTCACGGCTGTCTGTTGCCGAAGCACTCACCAATATTGTCTGGACACCCATCGAAGATGAATTAAAAGGTATTTCGCTGAGTGCAAACTGGATGTGGCCCGCCCGTAACGAAGGCGAAAACAATCGGTTGTATAAGGCTGTCAGGGCATTGAGCGATTTCTGCATCGAACTGGGTATCAATGTTCCAACCGGCAAGGATTCTCTTTCGATGACACAAAAATATACTGATGGGAAAAAGGTTCTTTCTCCGGGTACTGTTATTGTCACTGCAGTTGGCGAAACGACCGATCTGCGAAAAGCGGTTTCACCCGTATTAAAACCTGATATGGACACCGAGTTGCTCTATCTTGATTTTTCGTGCGATGATTTCCTGCTGGGCGGAAGTAGTTTTGCCCAGATATTGAATAAAGTAGGAAAAGATGCGCCGGACGTGAAAGATGCTGCTTATTTTGCACTCGCTTTCAACACATTGCAGGAGCTCATTGAGGATAATTTGGTGTTGGCCGGTCATGATATCTCTGCCGGCGGCATGATCACCTGCCTGCTCGAAATGACATTTGCAAACTGTGAACAAGGTCTGCTTGTTGACCTTACATCATGCAAACGTTTCGATATTTTCAGTTTACTTTTCAGCGAAAAGCCTTCGGTTGTCATTCAGATAAAAACAGACGGTAAAGCCAGAAAAAAACTTTCAGATGCCGGTGTAAGTTTTGTTTCGATTGCAACAATTACCGAAGCGCGTACACTGACTATTTTACACGAACACGAAAAGTATTGTCTCGACATCGATTCCATGCGCGACATCTGGTATAAATCTTCATTTTTGCTCGATAAAAAACAAAGCGGAGAGAAAAAAGCGTTGGAGCGCTATAAAAACTACAAACATCAGGATCTGAACTTCAGTTTTAACAAGATTTTCACAGGAAAAGCATCACAATACGGCATCGATTTCAAACGGCGCGAACGAACCGGAATCACTGCAGCTATTATCCGTGAAAAGGGTGTTAACGGTGACCGCGAAATGGCGTATGCCTTATATCTGGCCGGTTTTGATGTGAAAGACATTCACATGACCGATTTAATCAGCGGACGCGAGGACCTTTCTGACGTAAAAATGATTGTATTTGTTGGTGGCTTTTCAAATTCCGATGTATTGGGTTCGGCCAAAGGCTGGGCCGGAGCCTTCTTATATAATGAGAAAGCAAAAACAGCCCTTGATACTTTTTATGCCCGGCACGATACACTTAGTCTTGGCGTTTGTAACGGTTGCCAGTTGATGATCGAACTTGGACTCATCTATCCCGATCATCCTGAGAAACCAGTGATGCATCACAACGAATCAGGTAAGTTTGAATCGGCCTTTTTGAGCGTCGAAATAGAAGACAACAGCAGCATCATGCTCGGCAGTATGACTGGCAAGCATTTGGGAGTGTGGGTCGCCCATGGCGAAGGAAAATTCAGTTTCCCGATGTTCCGTGACAAATACAATATTGTAATGACTTATGGCCATGAAGAATATCCAGCCAATCCAAACGGCAGCGACTGGGCGACGGCAGGAATCTGCTCAAACGATGGCCGTCATCTTGCAATGATGCCCCATCTCGAAAGGTCGTTTTTACCCTGGCAATGGGCACATTACCCGGCTGGCCGGCAAAACGACGAGGTAACACCCTGGATTGAAGCGTTTGTGAATGCACGAAACTGGGTTGCACGACAGTAAATTTAGCCAGTTACTCTCTTCTTTCCATTAAATGTTGGGGCAAGGGAGGTATAGTATCATTTATTTTTCCTTCCAGTATCAATTGCTCGTTATACAATTTGCGGTTATGTTCCATACGCCGCTGTAAGCGTGCCATATCGTTGAAATAGTTGTAGGCTGCCTGAATGGGACCGCTGGCAGCAGCCGGATAGGAACGCACCTCTTCGAGACTGGTCTTCAGTTCACTGTCCATCGATTCCAGATTAACCGGCTTCAATGGTTTCATATTGACAATCATGTATTTAAACGTTTGATAGTCATAAAACGAACGGATTACAATTTCCTGCATCAATATTGTATCTCTTTCGAGCGAAACCGAAATACGTTCACCACCCAGCAGCATTTGTTCGGTAATGAGCACAATTTTGCGTTCATAACCAACCATACTGAACAGTAATGAATCATTCGGAGCCGATTTGACATAAAATGTGCCATCGGGTAAGCTGATGGTTCCTCTTCGTGCTAATTTACTGATAATGTGAACATCCGGCAATTCTTTCAGGCTGTCGGCCGAAAATACACGACCCTGCATATACAAACTTTCCTGGGCAAAAACCGTAGTTGTGCCAACGAACAGAATCAAGGAAATCAGGATGTACCGCAATGTTTGATTTTGAATTGCGAAAGTAAGGCGAAGATTTGAAAAGGGGTATATTCTTAGTTTAAAAATTGTTAATCAGACTCAGGTGCAAGCGTTGGGGGATAAACCAGATGTTAACCCTAAAAATTCAGGACCTGCTGTTGGACCAATTCTTTGGTCGATTGCTAACAAGACCATTGTAGATAACTTCTTTCTGCTCATGAAAGATGGATATATGTGGCACGCCTTTCATTTTCAATTGTTTCATGAGCATTTTACTTTCATCAGCCCTTGCCAATTTAAAGTGATATTCATCTCACCACCAATTTTTCCACATATCCAATTGCCCCATCCCATAACCTCACTAAATACGTTCCTTTCGGCAAGTGGGCTACATCAATTTTGTGAAAATGACTTGATGGCTTTTCTTTATAAAGCAACATGCCCGAGGGACTGTATAGTTCGATTTGAGTTTCTACCAGTGAAATGCGCTCTGGTAGTTTTAGCCAGACTGCATTTGAAGCCGGATTAGGGAAGAGGGAAAATTGCTTGTGTGTTTCTTCCAGTTCAGGGTTGCCTACCGTATTTAAAATCCAAAACAGATGCGTTCCTGTAAGGGAGAATTCAGCATATAACCCATCATAACCTTCAAAAATCAGATATACATCAAATGATGGATCGGTAATCCCCTCCAGATTAAAATTATATACAAAAGTATCATCATAGGTAAAGTCACCCATGAATATGTCATCAATCCAAAGTTTAACCGATTGACAGCACTGCGATGAGCTCCATCCTTTTAGCTGCATAGATACGATTTCATCACCAGGAACATCAAATTCGATCATTTGAAAAGCATAAATTTCCTCTATAACGTATACACTATCGGCAGTTTGGACATGAATAGCGTAAATGGGCGGGTAATCCGGATCAAATGCTCCCTGATCGGTAAAGCTGTAGGTGGAATCTTCCGAAACAAGCAACTCATTATGAAGCAACTCATATTCATGGGTATAGGTAATTTTTTTATACAGGTAACATCCTTCAATAGTTATCTGATCACTATAAGCATCCCACATAATGCTTACACCCGCTGTTGTTCCTGTGGCAAAGGCATAAGAACTGCTAATCTGAGCCAATAGCTGGCTTCCAAAACTTAAAACGACTAGAATAATGAGTAGTTTTTTCATGGTGATTGATTTTTGGGGTGATTCAAATGTTATTGTATTTCGGAAATTTGTTTTGCAAAACAGGCAATTGTTTCGTCAGGGTGTTTCAAAAAATATTTTAATGACTGATCAAGCCTGGCCGGCATGTTCATTGCATTGTTTATGTTGTTGATTTTGTACTGTGTCAAAGCCCGTAGAAAGAGCATAGAATCATCATAATCTGCCTGCTCTGCACTTGTTGTGAGTAGGTACCCGAGCATAGTTTCCATATCCTCAAAATGAGCTTTTTGTGGTGTTATCAGAAGATATTCTGTTTGGTAAACCTGGGGAAATCTTAATGGTTCAATGGGCTCATCCGCATCAAGGAAAATAAGATAAATGATGCTTTTTTCATGGAATACCACATCGGACATAGGCAAAAGACTCACTCTTTTCTGACTCATTGAAATTAATGGAAAAAGCAGAAGTAATAAAGCAACATGTTTTTTTGAAATCATGATATTTCTAATATTTGATTAGTTTTTGGGTGCCAAGTGCATAACCGTTTTTGAGTACCTGCACAAGGTAAAATCCTTTAGGCAGCATAGCGATATCAATGTTGGTTTTATTTGGTTCAAGGTATTGCACATGAATCAACAGGCTTCCGGAAGTGCTGTAAACAAGGACATCAAGCAGTTCATTTCTGGCAGCTTTTTCAAAGTGTAAGCGTATCCTGTCCTTACCCGGGTTAGGCTGGATATGGAATGCAGGCCTGTTAAGCCATTGTGTTTTTGATAATTCATTGAGTCCGGATACAATATGACAATTGTCAAGAAAAATTTCACTGTAGCTTATAGGATTGGGGCAAAGGCTGTCGTAAGTATTGTTATCTGGCCTGATACTATCTGTGATCAACATAGCGTCCATTTTTAGCATATACATATCTGTGGGTGGATATGAGGGGTGTTCTTTGGATGTTTTTGCAGAAAAAATCTTGTTGTCACTTGTTTTAAGAATATGGTGCAGATCCATTTTATTTTCAAAAATTCTAAGATTGACCAAAGGCAGTTCATCGTTAAAAACATCCATGCCAAGGCTAATTGCAGCAGGGTACCCATGATTCTGGTCAGGCAGATATGGCATTGCCAGTACCAGTGTATCACCTATTTGCTCAATATATCTAAAGAAAATACTGTAGCAGTTTTCATCTATTTCATCGGGCCCTACACTTCTGTATTGTAATACATTGCCATCACCATCCAGTTAAATGATAAAGCCCTGTTGTATATACTGTAAACTAAAATATTGTCTGGCTACGCAAAGCAAATGACCGTTTCCCATTTCAGTGCAGGCATAAGCCCGGCCCACTAATGAATCAGCTATTCCAAAAGGGGTGAGCCATTGCTCGTTTCCATTTTGATCAAAAAGCGCATAAAATGGCCTGAGCCAAAAAATGGTATCCGCAGGATTATAACGCCAATATCCCTTGCCACTCAAAAGATAGTGCCCCGACTCTGTCTTTAACAAAGTTTCACTCAATGGGTTGCGTACATCATATATATCTGGATTTATCACTGGTTTGAGCCAAAGTGGTTGTCCATTCGCATCCAGTTTGGCCAGAAAAGTGTTTTCTGTATCGTAATCCCCAAAGCTATTCAACGTCATTAAAAAGCCACCATCATCAGTAGATACAATGTTTTGTGCCCAGGGCAATAGTCTGTCTGTCTCAAAATAAGTGCACCATTCCAATTCACCGCAAGCATTCAGCCTGAAGGCAAAGGGCTTTGATGCCCATTCTGAATCATCAATATAAATAGCCCCAGAACCAATGATTCCTCCATCAATTGTATTGTCAATATTTCTTATCTGATTCCCATAGCTGCTTTTAATTAGTTCTGACCAAAGCGAGTCGCCATTCATGTCGAGCTTGATGATCCTGGTATATGAATACCCATCTGGGTTTACGGTTCTTCCTCCCGTTATTATACCTTTATCATAGGTTTCAATAGCAAAATAGGAAAAGTCATATAAGCCCGGTTTCCCATAATAATGCTCCCAAAGCTGTGCTTTTGCAAAAATGGGAAGCAATAATAAAAAGCACAATTGTAACAAAAAATATTTCATAGATTTAAAAAGTTAACAAACCCTTGCCAAAGTTAACTAACTCTGGCAAGGGATATGGTATTATTTTACAATAATGAATCTGGTACTTTCAATCAGCTTGCCGTTACTTATTAGCGTAAGCATATAAGAGCCGGGAAGCAGATCTGATACATCAATAATGGTTTCGCTTTGTTTTGTATTTAATTGCAATTGTCTGATCATCTTTCCATCTGTTTTGGTAATCTTAATTTCAGTATTCACTGATAGATCCGTGTCAGTTAACTGTACTATTAAAAAATCATTAGCTGGATTTGGGGAAATGGAAAGATATTGATACGCTGCTTTTGCCTTATTAAGCCTTTCATACTCTGCAGCTTTGTCAGAAGCATGCCATTCATCATTTACAGTTAGATTTTTTAAATCATCATAGGAGAATTCACACAATCCGTATAAGTTTAAAATACTACAGGCATAACCCTTCGCAATACCCTCTCCGTTTGTTGCAATTTCCATTAAGGCATCCAATTGGGTTTCGGAAAGGTTGTTCAGGTATTGATTATTTTGCTGCATTTGTTTCCTTATGGTGTAATAATCCATCATACTGTTGAATTCCGCAGCCTGAAAGCCATTTAATTCAAAATTATTTGGGATAGTATTTAATAGTTGTTCGCCCATGGCCGGGTTTCCATCTTCAAGATGCTGGAATGCAAGCTGGTAATAAGCTTCCTGTTTTAAACCGATCTGCAAGAGTTGGGTCAAAGCTTGTTTTGAAGCAGCTTCATCCAAGGTATCCGTCATGTAATGTTGCACAAGGAAACGGTGATCCCTGGAGGCTTTTCGGGTAAAATATGACTTGATTGATTCGAGGTTTTCCAGCGCTGAGGTTATCTCTAATCCACTCCAGATATCAGCCTTCATATAGTCGGGCATAGGGATAAGGCGGTTATCCAAGCTTTCAAGTAATTCGTTTTCTTTGGCAGACTGTGGATTGGCTACCATGATATCGCGCAGCATGGCATTTGGGATTACAGCTTCTTTTTCGATGGCAGCTTCAATAGCTTCCTTTGATAAGTAAGGAGACTTTGACATCAGGTCAAGGTAAATTTCATATGCTTCAGGAGGTATGCTATAATACTCCCCAAAATTCGGACCACTGGTTAAGTTGAAAAAACTAATAAATTTACCAGTATTATGAAAAGAAGTAGAAGAGTATTTACCGGGTCATTCAAAACTCAGGTAGCCTTAGAGGCGGTGAAGGAAAGAGAAA
>CAITDJ010000114.1 GCA_903891085.1 uncultured Bacteroidota bacterium
AATATTATGTGTTGATCCTGTAGCATAAATTTGACCGCCATTCGGAGAAGTCAACACAACTGGTTGTGTGATTCTGAAATCAGCAACACTCACATCTTCTGAGAGATCACCTTCGTCAATTATTTTTATTCTGTAATTCGAACCACTGGCAGTAGCGGGGATTGTCCACGAATAGGGACTGGTCAATGCAGTGCCAATTGAATATTCCATTGCTGGAGCACCACTGTAATCCCATAATTCAATGGTAGCATTACTGGTACCATCTGTCCAGGTAATATCATGTGTTGATCCTGTAGCATAAATTTGACCGCCATTCGGAGAAGTCAACACAACTGGTTGTGTGATTCTGAAATCAGCAACACTCACATCTTCTGAGAGATCACCTTCGTCAATTATTTTTACTCTGTAATTCGAACCACTGGCAGTAGCGGGGATTGTCCATGGGTGGGGACTGGTCAATGTAGTGCCAATTGAATATTCCATTGCTGGAACACCACTATAATCCCACAATTCAATGGTAACTGCACCCGTACCATCTGTCCATATAATATTATGTGTTGATCCGGTAGCATAGATTTGCCCTCCGTTTGGTGAGGTAAGGGTGACGCCAACCCCCATAGCTTTGAATCCAAAAGCAATCAAGATGATTGCAATTAGGGCTATATTTCTTAATTGTAAAGTCATTTTCATCATATTTGTTGTTTAATTGTTTCGATTAAAAAATAAAAGTAATAGTTATTATTTATTTAGAATGATTATTTTTAAATATTTTTGAAGACTAGTTGTTGATAATTTTGCAATGTAAATACCATCAGGCAATGAGAGGGCTGGTACTTCCATTCTATTCTCTCCTTTGGTTAAACTTCCAAGAAACAAATCGATTACTTTGGTTCCATTTAAATTGAAAAAGGTAACTTGTGCATTTGCATCTTCATCGGATTCAATTATTAAGGTAAATGTGCCATGCGAAGGATTTGGACTTGCAAAAAATTTAAGTGTGTTCTCGTTTGTAGTCTCGTGAAGATTAGTAATAATGGAAATGTAACTTGCTTCGGCGAGATAGCCAACAAAATATTCGTTGAACAAGTTGTAGTAATATGACATTTCAAGTAAGCCATCTCCATTTTGAATCCAGGTCTCTCCATCCCAATTGTAAAGATTGGCACTTAATGTATTTCCAAATTCATCGTGAGAATAGGTAGATAATGTGTAATTTATCCAGGAATTTCCAAGCCAGTGTTCAATAAGTTCCGATTGCACACCTCCATAAAAATTTTGTGTAAATTGAGCTCTCTCATTAATAACCCAAATCCCATCTATCCACAATTCACCTAATCCAATCTCAACAAAACCGTATTCGTTATAGGTATATGAATATTTATTATTGTTCATCCAGTCGGTGTCATTCCATACTTGCCCAGTATATTCAATAGGTTGATTTGAAGAATTATAAACATAGTTTTCTTTATAAAAGAAAATCCAGTCATCAATTTCCCATTTTTCAATCACCCCGCTTAATAAATTGTTATTCACATCGTAACTGTAAGTGTATTGGTATTCGTTATTCCAGGTATTGATCTCCCATATCTGCCGGATACTCGATTGTAAGTTTCCGAATTCATCATAGGTGAACAAATCATAGAAATCATTCGTCCAGTTATTATCGATCCATACCTCTTTAAGTAATGCAACAATCTTACCTGAAACGTTATAGGTATAGGTACTACTGTCAATATTAATCCAATCAGTACCATCCCAAAATTCGTTCAGGGTTGTTAATACATTGTGATTTGTAGTATATGTATTTGTTATCTTGCCTGATTTAACCCAGGTATCATTTTGCCAGACTTTAATTTCAGAAGTAAGCAGATTACTTACTGAATCATAGGTGCACAACTCAAAAGAATGATTAACCCAAACCTCATTTTCCATCACTTTTATCATAGTCATTTGGCGTTCACCAAGCTCAGAATAAAAATAAGTGTACTTTTTTGGATTTTGCGATATAGAATAAACAATCACAGTATCAGGATAATAATATGTATTATCCCGGTTTTCTTCAACAGGATGTAACTTGGCAAGCCGTTTCAAGTCAAATTTAATGTTGAAATTGTTGGGAAGGGGTGTTAATTCATTAGAATGAAATTTTCTTCTTGATTGGTAATCAATATGTTCATTCGTTTTTACTGGAACCGTCTGCGATTTAAGGCTAATAAAACCAGTAATCAGCAGAATAACAAGTGTAACTTTTGTCAAATAGGTATGGTTAATCATATTTTGCTTTGTTTGTTTTTTTTGCTTTTTATCATGCTTGAAAAAGGGTATTTGTGTTTAATAAAAAAATGATCCTTTTTCGAAAAGGATAAAATAGTTAACCAATGACGCTGTCAAATTTTATACCATAATTGATCGAAATAGCTGTATCAATTGCGACTTAAAGAAAACTCATATTTTGAGGGCTAAAATATTATCTGAAAACATCCAAAAATGGGACAAAAATATCCCAAAATGAGAAAACTACTTTCAAGATCAAGGAATAGATATTTCAATATAACTATCTTTCGAAATGAAAATATTTAAATAATTTTAAATCAGATTTTTATGATTATCGTCGGTATCCTAATCAGATATCGAAACATGCTTAATAATTCCCGATTTGGAAAACCCTAAATCAATGATTTTTATTGTCAGGATTGTTCAAAATATGCAATTGGCGGTTTTAGTTAAAAACACCTACTGATCGACTTCATTCATCATGTGGAACTGTTCAAATTTCAATTATTGGATCCTTTAAGAAGCAAAGTATTGGCTGAAATATTCTGTCTTTTTTTTCACGTGTATCATAGTCATTATAATAAAATTATGTTGCTGTGTACTTTGTCCAGAAAGGCTTAAAGATTAACATAGATTTCATTTTTTCTTTCAACACTTATCAGGGTTTTAAACACGCTTGACTCATATTTATGTGTTGACAAAACATGATTTTCCATTTCTTAAAATATCAACATATTCATTTTATGTCGATTACGACTACGCTTACGCTGACTCAAAATTAACTAAATCAAATAATGAAAGTGATTGATTTAGTTATTAAGGTTTACAAAAAGATTCGAGTAGATCAGGTTGTTTTACCCTTCGAAAACTTTGTCTGAACAAATGCATATACCATCGGTAGAAATGAAATGATGATGATGGAGAAAACAACCAATGTGAAATTACGTTTTACAACCGGAATATTTCCGAAAAAGAAGCCGGCAGTAGTGAAAGCGATTACCCAAAGAATACCACCTATTACATTGAAACTTAAAAAACGTTTGAACGACATTTCACCCACACCAGCCACAAATGGAGCAAAAGTGCGGATAATTGGCATAAAACGTGCGATGATGATGGTTTTTCCTCCATGCTTTTCATAAAAAGCGTGTGTTTTCAACAGGTGTTCCTTCTTAACGAATTTATAATCACGTTCATACACCTTGTGTCCAAGGAATTTACCTATTTCATAATTAACACTGTCGCCTAAAATGGCCGCTATACAAAGTACAAGTATAAGCAACAATAAATTTAGCGGGTTACCGTCCATGGCTGCAATGGCACCGGCAGCAAACAGGAGTGAATCGCCTGGTAAAAAGGGTGTAACTACCAAACCAGTTTCACAAAAAACAATGATGAATAAAATCAGGTAGGTCCAAAACTGGTATTCAGTTACAATTTCGTATAGATGCTTATCTATATGTATAATAAAATCAATAAGATAGGTGATAAATTCCATATAGTATTAGTTATCAGTAAATTAATAAATGTGTCGAATAAAAATTTCCGCAAAGGTAGTTGTTTGAATGAATCATTTGAAACGAAACCTAAAACAGTCATTACAGGTTGTTTTAAATTATCAAAAAAAAAGCCGCTTTCTTTTTATTGAAAGCGGCTTTTATATTTCCCTGCAAAGAACTAAGGAGTATCGTATAGATTTTCGTTGTTTCGGTATCCGGCAGTATTGCTATACCAATTGGGATACAAATTTCCGGAGCTTTCGGCCCAGGCGGCAAACTTAAGATGTGCCTGAGTTATTTCTACCTTTTCAACAGGCCATCTGAATTCAGCCGGAATGTCTATCGCCCATGGCAAATTTAAAGCAGTTTTGAAGGTTTGACCGGTTAAAACATTACTTGCATCTTCCCACTGTCCAAAATAACTGCTGCTTCCCAGGTCGGTGAGAACGTAGCCTCTCAGATGAATTTCATGGCCCCTGTTTTTATTTACAATAAGGAAAGGATTCCATGAAATAAGTGAGAAATCAGAAATTGTCACTGGTATGGTAGGCCTGATCGTTAATTGAATAGTATCAAAATCAACGAAAGGTGCAGTTGGCGTTGTGTTGACACCAACTCCTGTTCCTGGATGTGGTAAAAGATTGAATACATTGTCATATACGATAATGGTTGGTTTACTTTGCCCACTTTCGTGGCCGGAAGCATTGAGTGTGATGAAATTCTCACTAATATCTGATCCTGTTACAAGCAGATTTGATTCATTTGATTTAAGCATGGTACTTGCTTCTGGTAAGGAAAAACCAAATCCGTTTTCAAGGGAGGCACCGCTCGCTTTACTGACAAAGCTTGCAGTGATATCGACTACTTTGTTTTGACCGTTCGTTACAGTATGGAAACGGTAATCAACAACCAGGTCGTTAAAATCATAATCACCTTTACCCGGCCACAAATCTTCATATGCCAGACTTCCATATCCTGCAGCTGGAAAATAGTTATCGAATGCCCTGAGAGGGTCATTTGGATAATCGTCATCTGTATCTGCTACGCCGTCATGATCAGCATCAACAACAGGCGGATTGTAATGCCCCATGATGGTGATTCCATAACGGTTTGTGTTAAAATTATTGGCAACAATCAGCAATTTGTTATCACCCATCATGAAGTTTGCAATGGGCATGTATTCATAATAATACATATACTTAAAATAACCCACATTGTGCATTGTAATGGGCTCCCAGTTGATAATACTGCCCGTTATATTGCCAACCACCGAAGATAAACGATCATAGTTTAATGGGTTGCTAAAGGTAAGGTGAAGGGTATTTTGATTTATAAAGCCAACTTTTAAATGAACAGCGGAATTTTGAAGAAATTCCTTTGGCGCTTCCGGTACAATAGTATTCCCTGCAATATTACAGAAAACATAATTTGTTCTGGGTCCTATTTCACCAAAAGCAAGAAATCTGGTGTCACTGATTCTGAGAATATCTGTTGCCTGTTGTGGAAATCCACCTGTATTTCCAAATACAGGTATCATCGATTTTGGGGTCAGAATCAAGTCATTACGGCTTAATAATGTTGCATAATTATACATTGTCCCATTATTGGGAATAAAAGAACCAACAATACATGAAGTTGTGCTTAAAGTAGCAACATCGATGCGAAAATAATAAGGTGTTGAAATTGCGGTTGTTATATTACATTCAGGTCCTGCATTTAGCATTCCCGTGGAAGATTTAAAAACAAAGGCTGAAATAACATTGCTCGGTTGTTTTTGATAAGCCACCAGAATGTCCTCATCAGTGAATGTATCCATCTCAAAGTTATAGATAGAAAATGGTGATGTGTAGGCGCTTATAATGTTTATAGAGTTACCGTTTACATTAGCTAAATAAATCCTTAAACGGTTACCCGTATTGATTTCAACAAAGCCAAAAGCAATTCTGTTACTGTTGACTGCAATAATTCTGGGATAAATATCATTTGATGGAGAACCAACCTGGACGGCGTTTCCGTAAGTGATGGTGTTGCCATTGATCGTCCCGATCTTCACAAAAGGCGCACCGCCCATATTCATATCAATATATATTAGCGCAAGAGTATTGCTTGTTAGTTTTACCGCATCCTGCTGGTAAGTTGGTGAAGCAGAATACTCAGCAGGTGCATCATAAAGCATTGAATTAAAAGCAAGCTGGGCGTTGCTTTTGAGGCCACATAAATTTGAGTACGATTGCCCGTTTATCAATACATCATCATAGATTTTAGGTAAACTGATTGTGACCGGATTTCCATCGGCCTGTCCGGTATAAAAAGTCACACTTCCATCCGGGGAGGTGATGTTTATAACTCCCGGACCAATCAAATAACTTCCATCGATTGTAAAGGTTTTTGTGAGCTTCCAATCGAAAGCCGGGTCAATTTTCAGGTTTTCGATTCCTGTAGAGATTTCTTCACTTGTCTGATCCCATTCTTTTCTACACGATTGAGAAGCGATGAGAATAATCAGCAAATACAATATCTTTTTCATGGCACATTATGTATTATTTTTAAGAACCATCTTAACAGATTAATTACAATTCGATTAAAATCTGTTTTTTTTTATTAGAAAAAATATTGTGCCAAAGTTATTAAGTAACAGATAAATAGATGTTTAAAATTTTTTGGATCGTTTTGTTAATTTGTGCTATTTTCCAAAATAGGAAAAATATTCCATAAACTAAACAACACAACATCATCTCTGCTGACTGTTGCAAGTAGGTGTCGGAATAGATGTTTTTGAATCCGAATTTTATCTTTTAACACATAAAAAATATGAATTTCAATTCTTTTTTATTACCTAAATTCATGATTGTTTATCAGTTTCTTATGACTAAATGTTGGTTATATGTTTGTAAAATTTAAACATTTCATTTTTAATTTCGTCTCGTATCTTTCGGTATACACTTGTAATTTCCTGGTCTGATCCTTTAGCATCGGCCGGATCTTCAAATCCTGTATGAATCCTGTTTCTGATGTTTCCCTCAAAAACAGGACACTTTGCTTTTGCATTATCACAAACAGTGAGTAGGAAATCAAAATCCTCATTAACATATTCATCGACTTGGTGTGGAATATGATGACTAATATCAATAAATGATTCATTCATAACTTTTATTGCAAAGGGATTTACAACTGATTCAGGTTTGATCCCGGCGCTATATACTTCCAAATCAGGGTCAAATGATTTCAGAAACCCATGAGCCATCTGGCTCCTACAGGAATTTCCTGTACAAATAATCAGAATTTTCATTTAAACAGTTTATTTTGTGATCATCGAATCTGCCATTGAAATAGGTAATCAATAACTCCTTTATTGGCGATTTCCATATAATTTATTCAATAATTAACTTTCACACCATCTATTTCTCCTCTTATTAACCCTGTTTTTTTTAGTTCTTTCAGGTCAGTAACACAGTCATTCGGCTGAGCATTATTTCATCCGGAATATCTCACGAAATTCAAGTGCTTGACCCCGGCAACAACCTGGTATTTGCAGAAAGCTCCTGATCAAGTTTGGTAAATTTATCCATTTTTATCATCATTAATGTGATATAATGCAAGCAAACGACATAATTATTTATTAAAACAAGTTTTGTACATTAAATCATACTATTTCATTTTTTCATACGTTTGTAGTTTGTCGCCAAAGACAACATTTAATTCATTTTTGCGTGAAAAGATTATACATTTTAATATTAGTATTTGCAATTTCTTTGTCGTCCAGCGGTTTGCATGCGCAAATAGGAGGAAGGGGCACCTATGATTTTCTTGATGCGACTGTTTCGGCCCGTGTTGCAGCCCTGGGTGGTTCGATGGTGCCAATTGATGATGGTGATCTTCAACTCACCTTGTTTAATCCATCGTTGATAAGTTCGGCCATGCATCACAAAATGAGTCTGTCGTATGTCGATTATTTTGCTGATATAAATTTCGCATCGGCGCAATATGCCAGAAGTATTGATAATATTGGGAACTTTATGGCCGGTGTTCAGTTTAATCATTACGGAACCTTTGATTATGCAAATGAAACCGGACAGGTAACAGGAGAATTTAATGCTTCTGATTATGCGTTGGTATTGGGATGGGGACGACAACTCGACTCTAATTTCAGCATTGGGGCCAATGCAAAGATTGTCGGATCTCAATACGAGTCTTATAGCTCATTTGGAATTGCGGTGGATGTTGCAGGTAGTTATGTTACCAAATCAGGGTGGCTGCTTTCGATGACAGCCAGAAATATTGGAAGTGAGTTAAAGTCTTATCTGCCCACCCAAAACAGCATGATGCCTTTCAGTATGAAGTTTGGTGTTTCAAAACGGTTAGATCATGTTCCACTTCGCTTCATATTGTTATATGATCATATTGAAAAATGGGATTTAACCTATAATGATCCGAATAATTTACATGGTGATATCGATCCCATTTCAGGATTGCCAAAATCTAAAAACGGATTTGAAAAATTTGGCGATCAACTCATGCGACATTTTATCGTTGCCTCTGAATTATATATTGGTAAAAATTTAATCCTTCGGGGTGGTTATAATTATAATCGCCGTCAGGAATTACAAATTCCGGATAAACCAGGAATGGTTGGATTCAGCTGGGGTTTTGGTGTGCGAATTTCAAAATTCAATATAAATTATGCGCGTTCAACCTACCACGCAGTTGGGTCGCCGAATTATCTGACATTAAATATTAACTTGTCAGCCTTTTCAAAAAACTAAGATATCGAATCATCTCTGATACTGTTCAATGTATTTACAAAAACTCCAACTAAATCAGTTTAAAAACTGCGAAACTGCTGAATTGCTTTTCTCGGATAAGATTAATTGTTTTGTAGGAAACAATGGTGAGGGCAAGACCAATATTTTAGATGCCATTTATTACCTGTCGTTTTGTAAGAGTTATTTCAATGCCATTGATCAGCAAAATATTATGCATGGAACTGATTATTTTACAATATCCGGCATATACCTTCGCAACCTAAACCAACCTGATTTGGTAAGTTGTGTTCAAAAGAAAAATACAAAAAAGTCATTCAGGTTTAACAAGAAAGAATATGATCGGCTTGCCGACCATATTGGTAAATTCCCATTGGTGATGATTTCGCCTTACGATCGCGATTTGATAAACGAAGGCAGCGATGTAAGAAGGAAATTTATTGATGGGGTGATCTCTCAGTTTGACCCGATTTATTTGGACGAGCTTATCATATATAACAAGGCACTACTTCAAAGAAACACATTGCTGAAACAGTTTGCTGAAAATCGTTATTTCGATGCCATGCTTCTTGGTGTCTGGGATGATCAGCTGGTGCGATCCGGAACAGTTATTTTTGAAAAGAGGAAAGCGTTTTTAGCATTATTTGCGCCCCTTTTCGTTCACTATTATAGTATCGTTACACGAAATTGTGAGGCGGTTGAAATTCAATATGAATCGGCCCTCCATGAGAATTCATTGGATCAACTGCTCCATCAGAATATTGAAATTGATTGTAATGCCCGTTATACTACTTCCGGAATACATAAAGACGATTTGCTTTTTCTTATCAAGAATTTTCCATTAAAACGGTTTGGTTCACAGGGTCAGCAAAAGTCATTCGTTATTGCCATTAAATTGGCCCAGTTCGATTTCACACAAAAAGTGATGGGGTATAAACCTATTTTACTTTTCGATGATATTTTCGACAAGCTTGATGACAACAGGGTGGCTCAATTGATTGAATTGGTTGGCAACGATAATTTTGGTCAAGTGTTTATTACTGATACCCAGCTTCAGCGAATTGAACTTTTGTTCAACAATTCTACCATTCAACACAAAATATTTGAGGTGGTTTCGGGTCATATTTCTGAAAATATTTCCGAATCATGACAAACCATAACAGTCAAACATTGGGGAGTTTGATTCAGGAACTCATCAGGGTGTATAAACTTGAATCGAAATTGACAGAAATTAAGGCATTGGATTGCTGGCCTAAGGTTGTCGGGCCAATGATTGCAAAGCATACCATTGATTTGCGCATCGACCGTAAAATTCTATTTGTGAGATTGGACTCTGATGCAATTCGAAACGAATTGATATACGCTAAGAGTTTGATTATTAAGAATATAAACAAGGAAGTTGCAAGTGAGGCAATTTCAGATGTAATATTTCGATAGTTTTAATTTACAGCCTCTATATCTATTAACATTCAATGGTGTGATTCTCAATGGTTAATAAAACAATCATACTAAACTGATTTACCCAAATTTTGCAACCTTAAACTGATTAATCCAACTCTTTTTGTACCTTTGCAGACTTAAAATTTAAATATAATTATATGGCGTCAGCAGGTGATATCAAAAACGGATTGATAATAGAGTTTAATAATGATTTATATGCTGTTGTTGAGTTTCAGCACGTAAAACCTGGAAAAGGTGCTGCCTTTGTAAGGACTAAACTCAGGAACATTAAAACTGGGAAGGTATTGCCTAATACATTTCCGGCAGGTGCAAAGATCACCATTCAGCGGGTAGAGCGACGCCCTATGCAATATTTATATATGGCAGGTGATGATTTTTACTTCATGAATGTTGAAACATTTGAGCAGATTGCAATCGCGAAGGAATTGATAGATGCACCCCAGTTTCTTAAGGAAGGAGACAAGGCTGACGTAATGTATCATACCGAATCAGAAACCGTGCTAACCTGTGAACTTCCAAATACTGTTAATTTGTTGGTTACTTATACCGAACCCGGTGAAAGAGGAAATACGGCCACAAATGCAATGAAAGAGGCTACACTTGAGACGGGTGCTGTTGTTCGTGTTCCGTTATTCATAAACATAGGCGACAAAATCAAAATTGATACCAAAGCCAGTGCCTATACTGAACGTGTAAAAGAATAATCAGGTAGACTTTTTAAATAGTTTTCAATGAAATTTAATCCTTCACTGAGTTTGGAAAAACTCGCAGCTTTTGTAAATGGAGAGTTTGCAGGCGATCCTGATTTTGTTATAAGCGGCCTGAACGAGATTCATATGGTTGAACCCGGAGATGTTACCTTTGTTGATCATCCGAAATATTATGATAAAGCCCTGAATTCAAAAGCTACCACGATCATCATTAATAAAAAAGTTGAATGCCCGGATGGTAAGGCTTTGATATTTCATGACAAACCATTTGATGCATTTATTGAAATAATTAGAAAATACAGGCCATTCGAACCTTCAGAAAAGGCTGTTAGTCAACTTGCTTCAATTGGAGAAGGTACTATAATCCAGCCTGGTGCATTTGTCGGAAATCATGTAAGGATTGGCAGCAATTGTTTAATTCATGCCAATGTGAGCATTTATGATCATTGTATTATTGGTGATAATGTGATCATTCACTCAAATAGTGTGATTGGTGCCGATGCATATTATTTTCAAAGAAGGCCTGAAGGATATAAAAAGTTTGAATCGTGTGGTAATGTTATCCTTGGAGATAATGTCGAGATTGGTGCGCTTTGCAGTATTGACAAAGGCGTGACGGGTGATACTATTATTTCCGCGGGTACAAAACTCGACAATCATTGTCAGATTGGACATGATACTTACATCGGACGAAATTGTCTGATTGGATCACATGCTGCTATAGCAGGTGTTACCCGCATCGAAGATGATGTAATCGTTTGGGGACGCGTTTCGATTAATAAAGATCTTGTAATTGGTAAAGGCGCAATTATTCTGGCAACATCAGGAATTGATAAATCCCTTGAAGGAGGAAAAACATATTTTGGAGTTCCTGCTGTGGAAGTTCGAAAAAAATGGCGCGAATTGGCTGCAGTCCGCCAGTTGCCTGACCTGATGGTAGAATTGAGAAAAGCGAAATTGCTGAATTCTGAACTGTAGGAATTACTCCAAATTTTTTGGTTATCCTATGGTTTTATTAAAATACCGAATTTTAGATAAAAGTGCGACTATTCTGTATTAGGAATAACTTCTTCCGCTCGTGTATCCTTTGTAATTGATTCTTTATCGGCATAATACAGATCCATGACTACCAATATTGCTGCACAACCCCAAACTGGAATTGAAAGCTTATCCGTATCAAGAAAATTATTCAACAATCCATGCACAAAGTAACTTACCAAAGCAAGTGTAGTCGTCATGGTGATAACTTTCACTTCTTTCGATTTCGACCTGTTAAATGTTTTTAAACCTGTATAAATTAAAGTTCCGACAAGCATAAATACGATCAGCATTCCGGGCAATCCCATTTCGCTAAGCGGTCCAATATATTCGCTATGCGCATTGCCCTTGTCACCCGAATTTGTGCTGATGATTGTCTTCTCTTTTGATCGTTGTAAGGGTCCATAAACAAACTGATAGGTTCCTGGCCCCCACCCGAATAATGGTCTTTCGTCAAAAAGGCGGAAAGCAGCCTGCCAACGGTTTATTCGTTCGAGATTGGAAGCGTCAGAAGAAATGTTCGAGATGGACTGCACATGTTCAACAAGGTCATTTGAAGAATCCTGTTTGTTTTTCTCAAGCGTGTCGATTATTTCGTGTTCGAAAGTAATAAAGACGAATATAATAGAAACAAAACCCAATAAAATCCAACGGAATTTTATTTTTAGTATCACAATCATCAGAACAACCAACGATGCCGCCAAACTGATCCACGCAGCACGGCTGAGTGAAAGAACAATAGCAAGAACAAGCGCACCGGTAACCGCTATTATTGCTAAACGCTGTATGGGTTTCAGTCCCGGGTAAAACAAATACCCGGCCGAAAAAATCAGATACATGGCCAAAGCTGAGCCATAGGCCGTATGGTCATTATAAAATGGTGTCATAACCCAGTTTGCCGTATTCTCACTGAAACCAAAACCAGCATGCCTGCTAATAGTATAGATGATGACTATTATTAATGAAGCAATATAAAACCAGATAAATTTATGAAAGTTTTTTATCTTTTTGAATACCAGGGCTGCTACAAAAAAGAAAGGTACAACAAACCAAAGTCGTGAAACCAAATATTTTACCGAAACAAGGGGAAGTTCAGATGTGAATGTAGTGATAAACATCCATAAAAGCATGACATAAATAATAATAGTAATTGGATGTTTCGCTATTTTTTTATCATAATTTCTTTCATAAAGCAACTTTGAAATAAAAAGCAGAAGTACTCCAAATAGCAAGGGTTCAACGGGTAACGAAATGCTTAGGCCGGCATCAATATTCTCTAGGTTGACAGAAAGAGGCACAAGAAAACTGATAAGTAGAATGACTTTGTCAAGAGAAAACAGGTATAACAACAGAATACCCAATACTACAGGGAAGGCAAAGAAAAAATAATTATCTTTTTGCACTATAAGATACAAACCAGTTGCAACAAACAATGAAGCAACGAGGTAAAGCCAAGCTATTTTTGTTCGTTCAGGCAAGTGATTGTATAATAATTAGTTAGATTCTGTTCTGCCAATAATGGCTTGTTTATTCTCGATAATAAATATGATCATTAAAGCAAGAATTAATGATCCCAAAGCAGATAGGGAAACAATCACCCAACGTATCGGATAAGCTTTTTTATCAGAAGGAAATGGTTTTGAGATAATATTTGAATAGGAAAGGTTCGATTTATAAAAACGCATTTCCTGTTCATACAATACCTTAATATCAACATAAGTACGCGATTCATTCTCTAACATCGATACCAGGGTAAGTAATTCGCCCCCCATCGATTCGATATTTTTCTTGAGTTCAGCAACACCTTTAATATTTACATTACCACTGTTGCTTCCATCCATTGTACGTAAATATCCACGCATAACCTCTGCTGATTGAACTGAGTAATCAATCAGGCCATATTTGGTTCCTAACTCGAACAATCTGTTTTTAAGGGAGTCGATAGTTTCTCGTTTTTTAGCAAGCTGGTCCTCATACATCAACACAACCTCATAACGTTTTGAACGGTGTAATCCGGCAATTTTATCGTTGTACAAATTCAACATTTCCTGTGCCATATTAGAGGCCATTTCAGGATTTTGATCACGTACCGAAATTGAGATTGCTTCATAAGGTGTTTTACTAATTTTCACATTTTCGTGAAATCTCATTAATAGTGCTGTCTTGAAGTACTCATAGTTGGGACTTATCTTATAGTGTTCAACAAGATTAAACCGAGTGATCATTGAATCGACTATATCTTGTGACTGCAGAATCTGCAGCATTTGTTCGGTCTCGCTTTCATCAGAATAACTGTTAATGTTAGCAGGATAGGCAATTGCCTCTGATTTGTAGAGCGGTGTAATGAAAGAGGGGCCCGAAAATACCGCCCCCAGAATTGCTGCAACAATCGTGATAATGCCTAAGTGAATTTTCCACTTGATTATCAGACCGATAAATGATGAATTGTTAAAGTAATTGTCCATGTTGATTCGGTTATGATGTTTTTGTGGTATTACAGGATCTGGTTCTTTTTCAATTATTTTCTCAGTGTAAAAAACTGTTTTTTGTGGTTCTAACTTCTCTTGAAGAAGTTGGAAGTTTTCGAGCAGGATTAAACCGACGACCAGCAGAATGAAAGTTGAAAAAATGGCAATAAGCATGATTAACCACCTCATTGGATATGTACTCTTCTCTGCTTCAAATGCATCAGTTACAATAAATTTATGTGGAAGATTTTGTGTTGCATCTACCTTTGCCTCTTCGTATTTTGCTTTGATCTGTGATAATTGTTTGCGTTCATGTTCCAGGTTGTCACGGATAGAAACGTATTGTCCACCATATCTTGCCAGAATATCAAGTTTGGCTTCAAGTGCTTTAATCCCATGCTGATTATTTTTTGCCAATTCGATAGCGAGTTGCTGATTAATCATTTCAGCCTGACTTTCATAGTCATGAATCCCAAGCCTGCGCAAAGCATTGAGCGAATCTTCCATGACTTTAACTTCTGAACGAAGATTATTATACTCATTCTCGACAATTCTGAAAGCTTTAATCGCTACTTCTTTTTGCATGAGATTCATCGTCGAGTCGAATAGTTCAGCTACATCGTTTGCCATCTTTGCCGCATAGGCAGGATCACTGTCCGAAACAGTAATTTTAACCGCCATATACTCAGTTTTTCTGAATTTGAATTTCCCTTCATATTCATCATACAGGTTGGTCAGTTTGAATTTACGGTCTTTGGTAATCTCATAATGATCCATCAAATTGTATTTTTCAATAATCCTGTTTCTGATTTTGGTCGAATTTAAAATCTGCAACATTTGTTCGGTTTGCTCGTCTTCGCCAAATTCGAGCAAATCTTTGCTTGAAGTGAAATTCGTACTTAACAGAACTTTGGAAATAGAATTTGAAGCGGTAGGATATAAAATAACTGTTGATTTATATAGCGGCGTAATAAATCGGGGACCAGTAAAAACATATGAAAACAAGGCAGTTAAGAAAAGAATGATAAAAACCGGCTTTCTGCGATTATTCAATAGTTTAAGCAAATTCAGCGAATCAATTTCCCCTTGCACCGTTTTTATCATAAAATGACTCATTTTAAAGCGTGCCAAAAGTAGCAATTATTTTCAAGTTGACAAATTATTCACTTCATCGACTGTTTGTTTCCTCAAGTTTTTCATGATTTCTTTCATCATTATCACAACCCCTTTGATTTCAATCAGTTTAATTGCGAAAATAAACAGGATTGAAAGTATCATTCCAAGTGAAATTTGAAAGATCCAGTGCATCGGTATACGAAGGAGGAAAAAACTGCCTATTGCTAACAGGATAGTGAATGCACTTAGTTTGATCCAATATATTTCGCCAAAGCGTAATTTTAGAATTTTGTAAGCTAAAAAAAACTGGATGATGGCTGTTAATGACTGCACCGAAAAACTTGCAACAGAAGCTCCAAATGCTTCAAAATGAGGTATTAAAATGAAATTTAACGCAACGTTAAGTATGACGCCGATCGCAGCTGAAATATTTAATTGTCTCAGGTTTCCGTTAGCAGTGAGCAGAGTTCCAAAAATATATGTGCTTGATACAGCAACGAAACTTCCCATCAGCATTCGGAAAACTATAGAGGATTCGGAAATCCGACCCGTAAAATCAATCAGGGTTTCGGCTATTTGCTGAGGATATAACAAGCCCAGAATTGATTCACTGAATGCGATGGACAATATTGCAACTGTTAGCGACATTGTTATAATTATTGTAAATGAGAGTTTTACAAGATTATTTACTGACTCGCCGCGTTTGAGCAAGGATGAGAAAATGGGTAAAAGCAATACTGCAAATAGTAAAGAAATATTATTTCCTGCATCCAGAAGTCGAAAAGCCCGGCCATAAACCCCCGATTGATGCAGTCCGGTCACACCTGGTAAAAGTCTTTCGAGTAACACGGGTTCAAGCCTGTTGTATAGGCTCATAAGCAAAACCAGTAAGGCAAATGGCATGCTTTTTTTAAAAATCATCAAACTGAACGGTAAATTGAATGACAATTTAATCTTTCCCGTATGTCTCAAAACTATATAGAGCGCCACGATAGTTGTAATTATATAAGAGACAACCTGTGCATACACAAACCACGAAATTTTAATTGGTGATGCAATCCAACCTGACCAAAGTAAAATACTACAAATGAAAATCATAAGCAAACGGTCGAGTACCGAAAGGAAACTGTCAGTTTTGAATAGAAGCAATCCTGAAATATTCGAACGCAGATAAAGCAGAAATGAAAGCAGAAACTGATTGAGTACCAGCCAGGCAAGCATGGTAAGTTGTTCAGATTTATAACCAATTAACATTCCGATGAAAAACACAACTATTGAGTAAGCAATGCCTAAAGCCAGTTTCATTGTAGCAATTCCCGAAAAATGCTTGGCCAACAATTGCTTGTTTTGGGCTATATTCCGATTGTTATAATTGGTAATTCCAAGATCGAGTAGAATAAAGAATACGATAGAGAAACTGTACATCGACAGAAAGAAACCGTATGAAACATCTCCGACCTGATTTTGAACCACACGATCGACTCCCAAAATCCAGAACGGTTTGATAAGCAGGTTTAAAAAAAGCAGAAAAGCAAGGTTTTTGACAAAGCGTTGTTGCATCCTGATGCAGTTCAATATTTTGGCTAAGGTATGAAAAAGAAATTCTGGGTCTTGTGTTGTAGCGGATCAAAATCAATCAATCTGTCATTTTGCAGAAATTTGATGGAGTAATTGAATTGTTTAACAAAATCGAAACAACTTTCTCTATTATTGTTTTCCCATAATTCAGTGTAAATGATCGGTTTGTGCTTTTCGATTATCGATTTTGCACCTGATAAAACAAAAGCTTCAAAATTTTCAACGTCAAGTTTTATCGCAGTAATTCTCAGATTTTTTTGATGGATATCCTTAAAATCATCCAACCTGATCATGTCAACATTAAATTTATTACCATCATTAAAAGCATCAATACTATCATGCAATACATGACTTAGACCCTGCATTTTCACATCATTCAACACTGGCATAACCATCTCAACCTTGCAATTTTCATTGCCAAGAGCTTTTTCAATAATTGTAACATTATTCAGTTTGTAATGAACGATAATTCTCTTCAACGCTTTGATGTTCTGCGGAATAGGTTCAAATGAAAAAATCTGGCTATCAGGAAATTTCTTTGCCAGCCACACCGACATAATTCCGATATTGGCACCCACATCGAGTATGATTCCTTCGTTTGGTATCAATTTAAGGAAATGCAGGAAATCGCGTTCATTCCTGTTCCAGCGCAAAGTTTTGATGATGAAAATCGAGAAAACGAATAAATACCTGTCAAATCCCAGCATTTTTTGCAGTATCTTTTTTACCTGCTCCTTCATTTAATTTCGGATATTTGCGGCAAAGTTAAAAATATTCGTTCCTAATCTGATCAAAATATAACGCGATTTGAAAATAGCCGTCAATACCAGGTTGCTGATAAAAAACAAGCTCGATGGGATCGGTTGGTTTACATACGAAACCCTTAGACGAATCACTGTTAGTCATCCTGAAGTTGAGTTTTATTTTCTTTTCGACCGAACGTATGATCAGAGTTTCGTATTTGGTTCAAATGTTACACCAATTATACTGAATCCGCAGGCACGTCATCCGTTATTATTTGTGGTTTGGTTTGAATGGTCAGTAAAAAGAGCCCTGAAAAAAATAAAACCCGATCTTTTTCTTTCTCCTGATGGGTATTTAAGCCTATCGTCAGATATTCCAAGTCTGGCGGTGATGCATGACCTTAATTTTGAGCATTTTCCAAACGATTTACCCTGGTTGGTGCGGTGGTATTATCGCTACTTTTTTCCTCGTTTTGCAAAAAAAGCAACCAGATTGGCTACAGTATCAGAATTCTCAAAATCTGATATTATGAACCAGTATGACATGTTGGCTGGAAAAATTGATGTAATATACAACGGTGTTAATGAATCATTTACACCTATTGAAAATACTGAAAAAGAAATCGTAAGAAATAGGTTTACAGGTGGTTGTCCTTATTTTATTTTTGTAGGATCACTTCATCCACGGAAAAATCTTGTGCGACTATTCGGTGCTTTTGATCAGTTTAAGAAATTGACCCAATCAAACATAAAGTTATTGATTGTTGGCGAAAAGAAATGGTGGACGAAAGAAATTGAATCAAAATTTAATGAGATGACTTTCAAAGAAGAGGTCGTTTTTTGTGGAAGATTGCGTGCCGATGATTTGCATTTGGCGACAGCTTCGGCATTGGCAACCACCTATGTTTCCTATTTTGAGGGATTCGGTATTCCAATCATCGAGTCATTCCTGTGTGGTGTACCTGTGATTACTTCAAACATCACTTCGATGCCAGAGGTTGCCGGTGGTGCTGCGTTGCTGGTTGATCCTTTTGATGAAAGTTCTATCGCTTCAGCCATGGCTTTAATTGCTGAAAACCAACAACTGCGTGATGATTTGATTTACAAAGGATTTGAAAGAGTAAAACTATTCAGTTGGGATAATACATCCAATCAATTGTGGAATAGTATTTTAAGAACATTAGAAAATTGAAATTCTAAAAAGATGAATATACTGATATTAGGCAGTGGAGGCCGTGAACATGCTCTGGCCTGGAAACTTAAACAAAGTAAAAGGGTGCAGAAAATATTTATCGCTCCCGGAAATGCCGGCACTTTGACTGTAGGTAAAAATCTGCCTGTTGATTCGACTGATTTTCAGGAAATCAAAACAATCTGTGTTGAAAACCTGATCGATCTGGTGATAGTTGGCTCTGAAACGCCTTTGGTAGCTGGCATTGTTGATTTTTTTCATCATGATGAAGTGTTGAAGGGGATCAATATTATTGGTCCAGACAAAGCAGGTGCTCAATTAGAAGGAAGTAAGGCCTTTGCGAAAATATTTATGAATTCCTATCATATTCCAACTGCGGCTCATTTCACTGTCGATGCCGGGAATATCGAAGCTGGAATAGAATTTCTTCACCGTCAATCATCGCCTTATGTATTGAAAGCAAACGGATTAGCGGCCGGAAAAGGGGTACTTATTTTAAATGATTTAGCTGAAGCAGAAAAGGAACTTCGATTAATGATCGAAGGTAAATTCGGTCAGGCATCGAGTCAGGTGGTCATCGAGCAATTTCTGGATGGTATTGAATTATCATTGTTTGTTTTGACCGATGGTGAATCATACAAAATTTTACCTTCAGCCAAGGATTACAAGCGGGTAGGAGAAGGTGACAGTGGTTTAAACACTGGTGGAATGGGCGCTGTTTCACCGGTCGTCTTTGCTGACCAACAATTTATGCAAAAAGTTGAAAATCAAATTATTAAACCGACATTGTTTGGATTGAAAGAACAAAATATTCATTATAAAGGCTTTATTTTCATTGGTTTAATGAATGTTAATGGAGACCCTTACGTGATTGAATATAACGTCCGGTTGGGTGATCCTGAGGCGGAATGCATTATTCCAAGGATCAATTCTGATTTTTGTGAATTGATGGAAGCGGCCGGAAAAGGAACATTATCAGAAGTTGAACTTGAAATTGATGAAAGATTTGCTGTTACAATCATGTTGGTTTCCGGTGGTTATCCTGGCGAATTCAAGCGGGGCAAGAAAATAACCGGCATCAACAATACAAAAGATTGTGTGGTTTTTCATGCAGGAACTTCAACAGATATTGAAATGGAGGGTATTAAAACTTTCGGTGGACGCGTGATTGCTGTAACTGCAAAGGATTACCGATTAGAAATGGCCCGAAGCAAAGCACTGGCCAATGCCGAAAAAATAATTTTCGAAGGTCGTTATTTCAGGCGGGATATTGGATTGGATTTGTTGAATTACGTTGCAAAAAACTAAGCTGATATGCTTATCAAATTTTTAAGATCGAGTTTTGCTTCACAGTATGTTCTGATCGTATTGATGGCCATTGGTTTATATATTCCGTCGTTTATTAATCCAAAAGTACCAGCGCTTACAACAACTGTTTCCGGACCATTGTATGAACCAGTTTCAATATTTCTTCATTCATTTCCCCTGGTTGCAGTTATTGTTTCACTCTTGTTGCTTTTGATTCAGGCTTTCTATTTTAATTCATTACTTGCTATTAATCAATTAATTACCCGTCGTAGTACCTTCGGTGCATTTGTCTTTGTGTTGATTTTTAGTCATTCTCCATTTCAAACCAGTATATATGCCTTTTTCCTGGCTAGTGTATTTATTTTGATTACATTACATATACTTTTTGGTATAGAAGATAAAAGTGAAAATCAAATGTATATTTTTAAAGTTGGTATTTCTGTTTCAATAGCGTCACTTTTTTATTTGCCAGCTGCGGTTTTATTATTTTGGATATGGATTTCATTGCTGATGTCAAGGTCCGGATCATTCAGAGAATTAATGATTTCAGTCGTTGGTTTTATAGTCCCTTATTTCTTTTTGGTATTTTATTATTTTATGAATAATTACCTCATCAGTAATGCATTGGAATATAAATTTATTTTGGATTCGTTCAGTTTTAAAGTTCAGCTTCCTGATTGGTTTAGCATTGGAATCTGGGTATTAATTGGACTTTTACTATTACAATCTTCCAATTTGATTTTCAGTGTTTCAGGAGAAAAGAGTGGTTCCATCCGAAAGAAGAAAGCAATCGCGAATACCTTATTCTTTTTTGCGATACCGGGTATTTTTTATCACAATGTGCATATTGTTCAAAATGGAATGGTGTTTCTTCCAATTGCGGTTTTGCTGTCCTATTCCCTCTCCAATATTAAAAAGTCGCTCACGTCTGAGTTAATGCTTTGGGTTTTAATTCTGGCTATTTTCGCCTATCATTACTTACCATTTTTCACATGAGGTCATTGTTGCCTTTTTATAAAGCAGATAGTATTGAAGCAGGTTGTGATGAGGCCGGACGGGGTTGTTTGGCCGGGCCTGTGGTTGCAGCAGCTGTAATACTTCCAGTTAACTTTAACAACAAATGGCTGAACGATTCAAAAAAACTTACTCAGAAACATCGTGAAGATATGCGTGTTTTGATTGAAGAAAATGCCATCACATGGGCTATTGGAATGTCTTCAGCCGAAGAGATAGATCAGATTAATATTCTCCGTGCTTCATTTTTGGCGATGCATCGGGCTATTGCTCAATTGGCGTTGCAGCCCGAAATGCTCTTAATAGATGGAAACAGGTTTACAAAATACCCTGAAATTGACCACATTTGCATTGTCTCCGGTGATGCAATATACCGCTCTATTGCTGCTGCTTCAATACTTGCAAAAACATACCGAGACAATCTCATGAAGGATCTTGATCGTGATTTTCCTGAATATGGCTGGATCAATAATAAAGGGTATCCAACTTTTTACCATAAAAAAGCCATTGCGCGTATTGGGTTGTCGCCACATCATCGACTCACATTTAATAGTGCTATTCAAACGAAACTTCTGCTTGATTGATTCGTTACTTTTTAGTTAGCCGTTGAAATATGATTCATTTTATCGCTTATATTTGTTCACAATGATAGCCTAGCTCGAAATGCAGATAATAGGTCGTAAATATTTGGTAATCATAGTACTATTAGCAATTTCTGCTATGGTAATCGGTTATTTTGCCTACCAGCCCGGTGGAAAAACCAAGCATTTGTATGATGCCGTTCCTGTTTCCTCATCGCTTATCATCGAATGTTCTCAAACCGGTCCTTTGTGGAAAAAATTGACACAAAGTACAAATTACTGGAAAGCACTTTCGCAGATTGATAGAATGAAAAATCTGAATGATCAGATCGAAAAGCTTGATTCCTTGCTGCTGAAATTACCTGATTTGACTGCTGAAATGGTGAAAAGACCCATGGCACTCGTCTTATTGGAAGGCCTCGATGGTTACGGATTTGTTTTCATTGCTGAAATTGGAAATCAACTGAGTTTTTATCAGATTGAAAAAGCAATCAGCGAAACTTTTGGTCGGAGAATAACGCTTGTTGGACAGAAGTTGGGTGATTATCAAAGTGGACTGATTGTGGACGAAAACTCGAAAAATCAATTCAACTTTGTAATATCCAATGGATTACTTATTGGGTCATATCAAAAGGATTTGGTTGAACGCTCTCTGAAACAACTAAATACAAAGGTGACTTTGGTGCAGGATTCCAGTTTTGTTCAACTAAGGCGAACTGCCGGAAACAGGGTGGATGCAAATGTGTTTTTGAATCTTAAACAGATCTTAAATCTGGTTGTTAACAATACATCTGACTTGAATAAACCTGGTATGCAACAATTTGGCAGTCATGTCGGAGGATGGGTAAACCTAGATCTGAACCTGAAACCTGATCTGATTCACTTGGTTGGATATACTGCGCCCGAATTGAAAGATGATTTCATGCAACTTATTCATAAACAGCAGCCTGTGCCAATTACAATGTATAAGCTATTGCCATATTCGACTAAAATATTTCTGCATATTGGTGCTGCTGATTTTGCTGATTTCAATAAGGAGATTCGAGATAATGCCAGTATTACTAGATTAAAAGATGAGTTGCAGTTTGATTTTGAGGAAGAGATTCTTCAACAAATTGATTCAGAGTCGATGATTGCTTTTGGTGACAATGCAGATGATCCGCTTTTTATTGCAAAAATTAACGACCAGAATAACTTAAGTTTGTCATTATCTGAACTCCGGTCACGATTCGTTAATAGTCAGCCAAAGCGCGAATCGGGTGATTTAACCTTGTCGCATATTTCACTCGATAATTTAGTTCCTATTCTTTTTGGAAAACAATTTTCCGCGCTGAATAAATTCTATTATGTGCTGGTTGACAATTATTTAATCGTTGCAAACAATTTCAACCGTTTGGAAGAAATGCTACGATTGTATCAGTCGGGCAGGACATTAGGTTCGAATGAGAATTTTACATCTTTCAAAAATAATCTTGCCGAAGAGGCTAATGTTACACTCTACTGCAATTTACGGGATGGATTGAAATCATTGTCAGGGTTTTTAGATCCAAAGTTCATATTTCAACTGAATCGTAATGTATTCGTATTAAAGGAGTTTGAAGCGTTTGCGTTACAGTTTTCCGGACAAAACAAATTTGTTTATACCAACCTGTTTGTAAAGCATAATCCAAGTTATAAGGAAGAGAGCTTGCTGGTCTGGAGTCGAAAACTAGATGATCAACTGACCGGCAAACCAGCGTTGATACGCGATCCATTTACTGGTGAAAACTATATGGTTGTTTTTGATGTGATGGACAAATTGTATTTCCTTTCACCAACTGGTGAGGTGTTGTGGAAACATAAACTGGACAGTGAACCGCTTAGTGAGGTTTACATTGTTGAAAATAAAAACAATAAGTTCAGTTTTGTACTCAACACAAAAAACTACATCTATGCATTCGATCGGTTTGGGAACCAGAAAGATTCATTTCCGATAAAAATGAAAGCCCAGGCAACGAATGGGATTACCATCGCTGGTGAATCGATTTTGACTGATGGGCAAATAATTGTAAGTTGTTCAGACAGATACACCTATAGTTTCGATCTGAAGGGAAATTCAACCAGAGGTTGGGAGAAACCCAAATCACTTGATATTGTTGAAAAATCAATTGAAAATTTACCTGCTGCTGATCGTAATTATTTAGTTATTAGTGATATAAAGAATGATATTCGGATAACAGATCTTTCAGGAAGGATAAAAATAATGCCCAAAGGTATTATTCGAAAACCAAATCATAATGATTTTTACGTGAACAAAACCAATGCAAAAGGGGTATTGTTATCAAGTGACAACAATGGTAGGATTTTGTATGTTTCGGCAAACGGTCAGTTAAATTATACTGATTTTGCGGAAGTCGGACCCTCGCATTTCTTTTTCTATTACGATTTTAAAAAGAACAATTCAATAGATTTCCTCTTTATCGATGGTAATAAACTTCACATTTACGACAGATTCAAAAAACTTTTATACGCGTATGAATTTAAATCAGAAATCGACCAAAAACCCTGGTTTGCAAATTTACCCAACGATAAGAAATTGCTCGTCATAACTGACTCAAAAAATGAAGAGATGTACCTATTTGATAATGATGGAAAAATGATAGTTAGTTCTGGTCTGATTGGTAACAATCCGTTCAATGTTGGTAGTTTGGGCGCCACAGAAGAAATGAATCTGATTACAATTAAAGACTCAACGTTGTATAACTATTTGGTTTATTAGCCTTTATAGAGTTTAAAATGTGCTTATGTAAATTAATCCGGCACATGCGGGATTAATTCATCTTTTAAACCTTGTTAACCTGCCAATTCCCTTTTTTCAGATAAATCCATGAAAATGTGATGAGGAATACACCGTAAACAAGCTCAGCAATCCAAACCTCAACAACAGTGGCGTTGAAAACATTGATTGCCACATAAACAAATGTGAGGTAAATTGTCAATACACTTACTTCAATTCCAAAAGAAACGAGTGTTTTGCCGGTACCAATAACACCATTAAACAGCACAAATCCGATCGACAGCGCAAGCGCCCCAATATTCACCACGTGAAGTACTGGGATTGCAGCATTGATCAATTGTATATCGTTGGTATAAATTGTAATTATTGCCGAAGGGAATGCAAGGCTCAGCAATACAAAACCCAACACGCCGAAAAATGAAAGTGTGATAATCCGGCGGATGAGGAGAAAGACCTGATCAGTATGTTTCATCCCAATCAGGTAACTCACCAGGGAGTTTGCCGCCGCCGCAAAGCCCCAAATAGGAATCATCAAAACAATGTAAATACTTCGTATAATGTTACTTATGGCTAATGACTGCTCCCCCAATTTTTCGACAAACAAAAAAAACGCAAACCAAACTCCCAGCGAAAGGAAGTTCTGAAGCATAATTGGACCTGCAAGAAAGAAATTTCTCCCGAATAAGGATTTGTCAAATTTCGGGAATGAAAACAGGTCATACTTCTTTTTATAATGTCTACCCCAGGTATAAAAAATCAGATAAGCCAGAGCGAATGCTTCTGCGATGGTTGATGCCAATGCTGCGCCACCAATACCCATTTCAGGAAACCCGAATTTACCGAAAATCAAAACATAATCAAGTATAACATTTACTCCAGCCATTACCAATGTGCTCCATGTGATCACTTTGGTACTTGTAATTCCGATGTAAAAGGACCTGAAATGAATTTGACCGAAAGCGAAAAATATTCCGTATACCCGGTAATCAAGAAACTCAAGGGTTCCTTCATAAATTTTGTCCGATGCAACAATAGGTCGTAGTATTAAGGGTGAAAGAAAGTAAAGTATTGAAAATGAAAGAATGGCAAGTGGAATCATGAAATACAATGCATGATCAAATGTCTTGCCGATGGCATGCGAATTTCCTTCGCCGAATCTGCGGGCAATGATAATTTGCGTTCCGGTTCCAAATCCAAGGGCGAGCATTATAAATACAAAATAAAACATCCCTCCCAATGCCGATGCGCCAAGTTCAACCTGTCCGACCCGACCTAAATAGGCGGTGTCGGTAACATTGATGATGTTTTGTGCAACACTGCCAAGAATAATAGGGTAGGCGACCTGCCAGATCCGTGTATATGTGATGTTGGATTGCAATACTGATATTTTCAGCAAAGGTAAACTGAAATGAGCTTGAGAATTTATCAGAAATAAAGATTAGTAAACTCAACACATTAAGCAACACGTAGCAATAAGTGTCTTAGTTGAATTTTTGTAAATTTCAATATGTCAGATATTTAAATAATTGTCAATTGTCCATTTTCAATTGTCCAATTTTAGTAGATGTTCGATACCTTTGTTTATTAAAAAAATGCAAACATGCCAGCGACGGTATTTCAGAAAAATCTTCAGTATTACAAATTCTGTACTTACGGATTTCTGAAGAATCTCAGGTTTTTTGAACCTTTTTTACTGTTGTTTCTTATCAATAAAGGAATTTCGTTCACCGAAATTGGTCTTTTAATCGGTATAAGGCAGATCATTATCATATTGAGTGAAATACCAAGTGGAATTATTGCTGACGCTATTGGCCGCCGCAGAACACTGGCATCTTCATTTGTTTTTTATATCGGGTCATTTTTGATTTTTTTCTTTGCAGATGGCTTCTATGTGTATATCATTGCGATGCTTTTTTTTGCCGGGGGCGATGCTGTGAGAACCGGTGTGCACAAAGCCATGATTTTTGAATATCTGAAACTGAAAGAGTGGGAGAATCAGAAAACAGCGTATTATGGACACACAAGGAGTTGGAGTCAGGCCGGAACTGCAATATCCTCGCTGCTGGCGGGTGTATTTGTTTTTTTCTCAGGAGAGTTCCGTTATATTTTTTTACTGTCAGTAATCCCATATATTATTGATTTTGGTTTGGTTTTATCCTATCCCAAAGAACTCGAAGGTGGAATGAAAGTACAGGCAAGCACGATCAGAACGAAACTTTCGGAGGTGATGATGGCGTTTTGGATTTCTATTCGTTCGCTAAACATGTTGAAGGCAATGACAAACAATGCAGTTCATTCGGGATATTATACCAGTGTGAAAGACTATCTGCAGGCTTTGTTGCAGAGTTTGGCGTTGGCATTACCTCTTTATTTTTTCTTCGATCAAAAACAGCAAACTGCGATTGTTGTGGGAATTGGTTATTTCTTTGTTTATATGGCAACCTCAATGACGGCAAGGAGTTCAGGTAAGTTTGCAAAAAAATTCAATGATTTATCAAAACCTTTGAATTTCACATTATTGGCTGGTCTGGTTGCGGGAATAATAAGTGGAATATTCTATCAAAGCGATTTTTTTATGATCGCTGCTTTCTTTTTTGTACTCATACTACTCATCGAAAATATTCGGAAACCAATTGGTATTGTGTATGTTGCCGAATTGACAAATGAAAAGGCGATGGCAAGTGTGTTATCAGCTGAATCGCAGCTTTCATCTTTTTTTGCAGCTGTTTTTGCCCCTTGTGTGGGATTTCTGGCAGATCAGTTCGGCTTAGGTGCTGGATTGCTTATTTTCACCATTGTTTTAGTAGTATTGATGCCGTTTTATTGGGTAAACCGATTGAAAAAAGATTGAACGGATATTGCTAATTTATTGACTTTGATGAACAATTTGCATTGTCAATTGCTATCTTGATTAGAGTTTTTCATGTTGCAGTTTTCAGCAAATTCGCAAACTATCGAAAATACAAGAGTCTCTTCCGGTAAAAAAATGAATCCGGAGATTTTCAAAAGTCAGATATATGAAAACAAAGAAAACTTTATATTGCATTGGTAATTAAGTATTTATACAAATTGTGTAAAATTGGAAATGATGGTTCAGAAAATTGTAATGATTGGTGCTACCGGATTTATTGGAGGCGCATTGATCGAAATGCTTTCAGTTGAAAATAAACTGGTTATTTTTTCCAGAAAGAATATTGAAGGTAGAAAAACCGATTCTTCAAAAAATATCAGGTTTGTCAGTTTTGCTGATTCAGATGAGATTTTGTTATCGGCCATGGAAAACTGTAAAGTCATTATTAATCTGGCCGGAGCAAGTATTGGTGACGAACGTTGGACAACAGCCCGCAAAAAGGAAATATTGGCTAGCCGAGTACAAACGATTCAACAATTAGCCAACTTGTTACATCGCATAAATTTATGCGTCGAAACAATCATACAAGCTTCAGCCATTGGATATTACGGTTTCAGTGAAACCAGAGTATTTACTGAAGAAGATGAAAGTGGTGAAGGATTTCTGGCAGAAATTGCCGGAAAATGGGAAATGGCAGCCAAAAACAATCTTAATACCTACACAAAAAGGTTGGTTGTTATGCGATTGGGAGTTGTGCTTTCTGGCAATGGAGGCGCGTTCCCAAAGATGATTGCTCCGTTTAATTTTTATATTGGTGGAAAATTAGGAAACGGGAAACAATGGCTATCGTGGATTCATCTGGATGATGTAAAACAGGCTGTAACATTTTTCATTGATAACCAGCAGTGCCATGGAGTTTATAATCTTGTATCACCAAAAGCTGTCACCAATACTGATTTTGCTAAAATGGTTGGGAAGTGCCTGAATAAACCAACTTTTTTTCCAACACCATCAGTTTTAATTAAACTTGTATTCGGGCAGATGGGAGAGGAGTTGCTATTAAAAGGTGCAAATGTTTTACCAATGCGTTTGAATGATGCAGGTTTTAAATTCCAGTTTAGTGGAATGGAAGAAGCTTTAGATCAATTGATTGATCATTTCGGAAAACATAAATAGTGCTTTATAACCGGAGTTGTCAGGACAGAAATATTCAATTGGTCAGCTGCATCAGAAATGTTTTGAACCGTTCCATCCTTATATAATATATTAATATTGGGCTGATTGGGATCATACGCGCTATTCGAAGTGGTGCCAACGTAAAGCAAATACGAGATTTCCTCATCATTTACTTCAAATTTGCTCCTTATTTGTTTTTCAATGAATGCAATTCTTTCAGGATCAATTTCTTCCTTCGAAAGTTCCACTTTAAACAAGTTTCGGTTTACAATACAATTGCACAAATAGGATAGGATGTTGTCTTTGTGTTCCATCCAAACCTTAATAGCAGCGAAAATGTCGTAATCATCTAATTGTGTAAAATAAACGAGATTCATTTCGTTTTCTTCAAAATCTGTATAATTGATTTCATGTTGCAGGAAGTAACATAAGGCTGGTGTTGCAAACAATTCAACACCTTGATTTGCCAGATATTTGGCCCTGCGTAGAATGTTCATGAGCATACATTCAGCCGACAACACAGTTTTATGTAAATAGACCTGCCAATACATCAATCGCCTGGCTACAATAAAATTTTCGACAGAATAAATTCCCTTTGCTTCAATAACAAGTTCATTGTCAACTACATCGAGCATAGTAATCAGTCGTTCGGCATTGATTGTTCCTTCGGAAACGCCTGAGAAGAAACTGTCACGTTTCAGATAATCGAGTCGGTCCATATCCAACTGGCTCGAAACTAAGTTTGATAGATAATTTTTTGGATGTCTTCCGCAAAAAATCTCGATGGCTTCATCCAACTGAGAGTTGTGCTCCTGATTCAGGTTTTTCATGATAAGCATCGACAGTTTTTCGTGTGAAATGCCTTTCACGATGGATTGTTCCAATGTGTGTGAATAGGGCCCATGTCCAATGTCGTGCAAAAGAATGGCGAGTGAAACGGCTTTGCCCTCTTCTTTTGTAATGATTTTGCCTTTCGAACGTAACACCTGAACAGCCTGCTGCATCAGGTACATTGCACCTAAACTGTGATGAAATCGGGTATGCAATGCGCCAGGAAACACATAATGCGACATCCCGAGTTGCTTGATACGCCTCAAGCGTTGAAAGTACTGATGCTCAATGATATCGAAATGTAAATCATCAGGGATTGTGATGAAACCATACACCGGATCATTGAATATTTTCTTCTTGTTTTGAACAGTCACCGCTTAAAATATGTTAATTTTGTTGAGATTGAGAAGAATCAGATACTATTTGCTGCTTATTTGCATTATTACTACAAAAATAGCATTTTACTGAGTTAACTAAGTTTTTTACGCTTTAAACAATCATATAATGGAAAAAGTAAGCATTTTGTGGGCAGATGATGAGATTGATTTGTTGAAACCGCACATCATTTTTCTGGAACATAAGGGATACGAAGTTGTTACAATTAACAATGGTGACGAAGCACTTGATCTGGTGCGATCAAGGCCTTTCGATATTGTTTTTCTTGATGAGAATATGCCGGGTTTATCAGGAATCGAAACCCTGGAAAAAATAAAAATTGAATACCCAAATCTTCCTGTGGTGATGATCACAAAAAGTGAGGAAGAATCTATTATGGAGGATGCCATCGGAAGTAATATTGCTGATTATCTGATTAAACCGGTGAAACCTAACCAGATTTTGCTTTCGTTGAAAAGGAATCTGGAAAACAAGAAATTGGTCAGTGAAAAAACCACCCAGTCATACCAACAGGAATTCAGGAGCATCGGGCTCGAATTGTCAGGAAAACTGGATTTCAACGAGTGGCCTGACGTGTATCGCAAACTTATCCGTTGGGAAATTGATCTAGAAAAATCGAAGGATGAAGGTATTATTGAAGTGTTGCGACTTCAAAAGGATGAAGCTAATAATATGTTTACTCGTTTTGTTGAACGCAACTATGTTGACTGGATAAAAGGAAAATCTGTCGAAAAACCATCTATGTCACATACACTTTTCAAAGATAAAATACTTCCCAGAATCGATTCAACTGACAAACCAGTTTTTGTACTATTGATTGATAATTTGCGCTACGACCATTGGAAAGCCATACAACCATTGATAGAGGAATTTTTCAGGGTGGAAAATGACGAAATTTATTTCAGTATTCTGCCGTCAACCACACAGTATGCGCGCAATGCACTTTTTTCAGGACTTATGCCAACCGAAATAAGAAAAAAGTTTCCTAAATATTGGGTAGATGAGGAAGAGGAAGGAACTAAAAATCAATTTGAAGGTGAATTGTTGGGCGAGCAACTCCGACGTTTCGGAAAAGATATAAAGTATTCTTACAACAAAGTGTTGAATCTGAATGTTGGTAAGAAACTGGTCGAAAGCTTGCCCAATTTAATGGGAAACAAATTGAATGTGATTGTTTACAATTTCGTGGATATGTTGTCCCATGCCCGTACTGAGATGGAAATGATACGCGAACTTGCAGATAATGAGGCCGCTTACCGATCATTGGTTGTTTCCTGGTTCGAACATTCTTCTTTGTTCGATATCATCCGTTTCATTGCCCACAAGAAACTCGATCTTATCATCACAACCGACCATGGATCGGTATATGTGAAAGATCCGGTGAAAATATTGGGTGACCGAACTGTCAATACAAATTTAAGGTACAAATACGGTAAAAGCATGAAATATAATCCCAAGGAAGTGTTTGAAATTAGAGATCCGGAAGAAATATTTTTGCCCAGGGTGAATGTGAGTACTGCCTTTGTATTTGCCCGGTCTAATGATTTCTTTGCCTATCCGAATAATTACAACCATTATGTTAACTATTACAAGAATACTTTCCAGCATGGTGGCATTTCGATGCAGGAAATGATGGTTCCGATTATATATCTCAAATCGAAATAGTATGGAGTTTGAGGTAAATCAATTGGCAGATTTGGAGAATGTTGTGACTGCGATGTTGGTTTTTGCAAAACAATCAAAAATATTTGCTTTTTATGGATCTATGGGTGCAGGGAAAACAACCCTGATCAAGCAGTTCTGCCGAAGGATGCGCGTAACTGATGAAGTAAATAGCCCAACTTTTTCTATTGTAAATGAATATGTTACAACTGAAAATGAATCAATTTTCCATTTTGATTTTTACCGTATTCATAAACCTGAAGAGGCATACGATATTGGTTATGAGAATTATTTTTATGGTGGTAATTTGTGTTTGATCGAATGGCCTGAAAAGATTGAGCAACTTTTACCTGATAACTACGTAAAAGTATCGATTGTTACTGACGCTATGAGTGAGTGTCGGAAAATCACTATTGAAATTATAAACCACTAATTATTAGTGTTTAATGGGTGAAGGATTACAAAACATCAGGTTTCAGGCTGAAGGCTCATTGCTACCGCAGGAAGAAATGCTGGAGGTTAAAAATCGCAAAAACAGTTTAACCATTGGTTTACCTCGCGAGGTTTCCCCCAACGAAAATCGCATTGCATTGGTACCTGATGCAGTCAGGCTGCTGGTTTCAAATGGTCATCGGGTGGTTATTGAAGAACATGCAGGAGATAACGCGCATTTCACAGATTATGAGTTTGCTGAGGCCGGAGCTGAGGTTGTTTCAAACCATGCATCACCATTCTCTGCTGATATCGTGTTGAAAATTTCACCACCCGACCGTACAGAAATTGAATTGCTATCAAAACAGAAAACACTAATTTCAGTATTGCAACTTCCCACACGCGATAAGGAGTATTTTAACCAATTACTGATCAAGCGAACAAATTCGATTGCATTTGAAAATATTCAGGATAAAACGGGTGCCTTGCCATTAGTAAGGTCGATGAGTGAAATTATTGGAAACGCTGCGATGTTGGTAGCAGCTGAGTATTTGTGTCATCCTGTTTATGGAAAAGGCGTGATGCTGGGTGGTTTTCCGGGCGTTACACCCACTGAAGTAGTAATAATTGGCGCAGGTACTGTTGCCGAGTATGCTATTCGTGCAGCGAATGGCATGGGGGCTGTGGTAAAGGTTTTTGATAATTCAATGTATAAACTCCGAACATTACAAAATAACCTTGGGTTGCGGCTTTATACATCTATTTTAGAGCCATTTTTACTTGAACAGGCGCTAAAGTCGGCTGATGTGGTTATAGCTGCAAAGCATTCTCCCAGTGGTGTTTCTCCATGTTTGATAAACGCAGACATGGTGAAGAAGATGAAAGCAGGTTCAGTAGTGATCGATGTGAGTATTGATCAGGGTGGTTGTTTTGAAACGTCGCGTCCGACAACACATTTGAATCCTGTTTATCAGCAATATGGCGTAACGCACTATTGTGTACCGAATATTGCTTCAAAAGTACCACGCACAGCAGCCTATTCTTTTAGTAATTTTTTTGCTCCTTTGCTGCTCGAAATGGGTGAGGCCGGTAGTTTGGAAAACCTGCTACGGATGAATTTGCCTTTACGCAAAGGTGTATATGTATTTAATGGGAAGATTACCAATCAGCAAATCAGTAATTTATACGATCTCCCGTTTCAACATATCGATTTGATGATGGCTGCTTTCTTCTAAATCGCATGAATTGAATCTATTTTTACTACAAACAATCTGATGAATAAACCAGAAGGAAGAATTTTTTTCGGCAGTGAGGCGTGCGAAACAATGCATCACTATTTCGATTCATGCTTTGCATCCGGAAGGATGATTTTTATTCTGGTTGACGAAAATTCACGTAAATGCTGCCTTCCAATTCTGCTGAGCAATTGTGATCTGAATCAGTATAAGTTCACAATGATTGAAATTCAATCCGGGGAAAAGAATAAAACCCTTGAAACTGTTGCCTTTATCTGGGAACAACTTACCATTGGCGGAGCAGATCGAAAATCGGTACTCATCAACCTTGGAGGTGGTGTTTTGTGCGATATGGGTGGATTTGCAGCTTCATGCTACAACCGTGGAATTGAAACTGTAAATATTCCTACAACATTACTTGCCATGGTCGATGCGGCAGTAGGTGGAAAAACCGGATTTGATTTCATAACTTATAAAAATCACATTGGTTCATTTTACCAACCATCGGGTATTTTTGTTTTTGAAGAATTTCTCAAAACATTAGAAATACGCCAAATAGAGGCTGGATTGGCAGAAGTAATCAAGTATGGCTTTATTTCCGATCAAAGTTTACTCGAAAAGCTGTATGGTTCTAAAACTGAAACACTTTCATTCAATGAACTGATACAAATATGTATTCATGCAAAAATAGAGATTACTACTATCGACCCAAATGAGCAAGGCCTTCGAAAAATATTGAATTTTGGACATACAATTGGCCATGCTATCGAATCCTTTGCATTAAACAGAGAAATAGATATCCTTCATGGTGAGGCAGTTGCGGTTGGTTTGCTATGCGAACTTTGGCTATCAGTCAAATACAAAAGCCTGGATAGTAACGTATTAAACGATTACATTCTTTTTTATCACTATCATTTCAGTCATTTGACTTATGTTTTTGAAAACGCAAATGAAATAATCGACAGGATGATGCTGGATAAAAAGAATAGTTCAGGATTGTTGAAATTCGTACTAATCAACAAACCAGGTGAACCGATTTGGGATGAGGTGATCACTAATGATGGTGTAAAGGAATGTCTAGAGTTTTATAATACATTGAAAATATGATTGTTACACTATGAAACTAAAGCTTCTAAACACTTGCTTTGATGCAAAAATTCAAATAAGTTCAAGCAAAAGTGAGAGTAACCGTGCCTTGATGATCAATGCTTATGCTGGCAATATTCTTCATATTACAAATTTGTCGGATGCCGATGATACAGTTTTACTGAGTAAATTATTAAGTGAAATACACCTATCTGAAAATTCAGGTCAGGAAGTGATTATTGACTGTCATAATGCAGGAACTGTTTATCGTTTTTTGTTAACTTATCTTGCAAACAAACCAGGCAAATGGGTCTTAACAGGTTCGGAAAGAATGAAGCAACGTCCTGTAAATGATTTAGTTGCTACCTTGATCGAATTAGGTGCCGATATCAGATATATTGAAAATTCAGGTTTCCCTCCTTTACTGGTTACCGGAAAAATATTGTCAGGTGGTTCAACCGCTGTTTCAATTGAAAAAAGCAGTCAGTTTGCTTCTTCACTCATCATGGCAGCACCGGTTTGGACCAATGGTATTCAACTTGAACTTACCGGCAATCCATCATCCATGCCTTATTTAGATATGACATTGAATATGATGAAGTTGTGTGGTGCCGATGTGGTTCGCAGGGATGAATTGGTGATTGTTTCTCCGGTTCCATACACCCAAGCTGAACTTTCTATTTCAGCAGATTGGAGTGGAGCTGCATTTTGGTTCGAAATGGTTGCTTTGAGCGTAGATGGTCGTCTATACCTGGAAGGGGTATCTTTAAAAAGCGATCAGGGTGACCGTGTTTTGGTTGATTTCTTCAAAAAGTTAGGTGTTGATTGTAAGGAAAATCCGGGTGGGCTCCTCATCTGGAAATTGGGTGATATGACAGATGAAATTCAGTTCAATCTTCGTGATTTTCCTGATTTATTACCAGCCTTGGCGGTTACCTGTGCTGGGTTAGGTGTAAAAGCTTTTTTTTCGGGCCTCGAAAACCTTGTAATTAAAGAATCGAACCGAACAAAAGCGATTCAACAAGAGTTATTTAAAGTAGGAGTAAGGTGTGATATGCCTTCAATTGGCGAACTTATCATACATTCCTCAACAATAAAGTATAGTGAATCAGACAGTTGTATTGTTTTTGAATCATACGACGACCACCGGATGGCCATGGCATTGGCACCATTGGTACTGAGGCTTGGTAAACTGCAAATTAATCGGTCAGAGGCAGTTTCAAAATCATATCCTGGTTTTTGGAGCGAATTATTAAAAACCAATGCTGTTTCTATTGATTGATTCTTTATTTTTGCAACAAAACAGAAATATGCTTGTCGATCTATTCATTCCGTGTTTCATCGATCAGATTTATCCTGCTACCGGGATGAATATGGTAAAAGTGCTTAAAAAAGCAGGTGTTGAGGTATATTACAATCCCGAACAGACATGTTGTGGGCAGATGGCTTTCAACAGCGGCTTTCGTGATGAAGCCAAAAAATTGGGAAACAAGTTCCTGAAAGATTTTCCAAATGACCGTCCAGTTGTTGGTGCCACTGCGTCCTGCACTGGATATGTTAAAAACTATTTCCATGAGCTTTTTCATAATACAGGGAATCATCTCGAATACAAGCGTTTGGTAAGGAATATGTATGAAATAACAGATTTTCTAGTCAATCAGGTTGGTTTTACCGATTTTGGTGCAACTTTTCCTCACAAAGTAACCTTTCATGACAGTTGTGCCGGTTTACGAGAATACGGATTAAAGGATGAAGCCCGATTGCTATTATCAAAAGTGAAGGGCATTGAACTTGTTGAAATGCGTGATACTCATGTCTGTTGTGGTTTCGGAGGGACCTTCTCCATCAAGCACGAGCCGATTTCAGTAGCTATGGCCCAACAAAAAGTTGAAAATGCACTGGAAACTGGTGCAGAATATATTGTTTCCACCGATTTATCATGTCTCATGAATCAACAAGGATACATATCAAAGCAGAATCTACCGATAAAGGTCATTCATATTGTGGATATTCTGGCTTCTGGTTGGGAAGAATAATTCCTCTTGACCACCTTTTGTGCTTACTCTTTTTTATTGTTTTCTGATTTTTACTCCCTGATTTGTCGCTATAAGTCGGGGTGCAAATGCTAATATTTATTAAAAAAGTAACTAATTAGTGATATAATGTAATATATATTTGCTATTTAGTAACTAATACATTACATTTGTCTGACATTTTTAATTAGAAACAGATGAAAACAAATTTCCTTCTTCCAAACCGATACAAAAAGTTCGGATGGTTTTTATTGGTTCCCGCTTCCGTGTTGGGATTTATTGTCCTATTCTTCGATTTTGAGTTTAAATTCCTTGATCATAAAGTATTTGCAATTTATGCGGAGGGATATAAACTATTTGGGGATTCTCCTGGCTTTTTTCGATTCGTTGATGATAATCTGACCAATGAGATTGTAGGGATAGTTTTTTTGGTTGGTGCAATTTTTACTTCATTTTCGAAAGAAAAGCAGGAGGACGAATTTATAACAACTACCCGAATGGAATCGCTTTTGTGGGCGACTTATGTCAACTATGCGGTTATGATTTTCTGTATCATATTTTTCTTCAATCTGATTTTTTTGTATGTATTGATTTTAAATATGTTTACAACACTTATCTTCTTCATTATCAGGTTTAATTTTATTCTTTATAGATCCAAAAAATCGCTCGGTTATGAAAAATAATTTAAAGGTCGAAAGAGCGATAATGAATATTACCCAGGAGGATTTATCGAAGAAAATTGGCGTTACCCGACAGGCAATCAATTCAATCGAGTTAGGGAAATATGTACCGTCAACAATATTGGCACTTAAATTTTCCAGATTTTTTAATAAACCTGTCAATGAAATTTTCAGACTTGAAGAGGACGATTAATTGTTCCTGCCAATTGACCTGAGGAAGACTTACTTCAACAAAACCTTACATATTATGCTATTCTTTCTTGGTTTCGGCAATCATATTTTCAAACTCTTTGTTGAGTAATCCTTTGAGTTCATCGAAGCTGAAAAAAACATTCGTTTGACCCGTTGAATAAGGCGCGATTTCGTAACTGTTGTAGTAAAAGCCCAATCCGGCCGGTGTGAGGTAAATGTTTTCGTTGGGATCAATTTTCCTTACAAAATACAAATAATCGGGTAAACTTGAATCCTGTGGTATTTCCTGCGTTTTCTTTACAGAAGTTGTTATTAAATTCGATAAAATAAACTGAGTATCAGGTTTGAAAATTTCACTATACTGTAATTTTGTATCCGTAAACTGACTAAAGATGCCGTAAGAAATATTTTCTATTCCATGTGCGCCCCCTGTGAAGGCATACATGGCATTTTCAATGCAAAACACATGCGGACTATTGTAAAGTACTTGGGTTGAGGCGGTTTTGAACCAATTGAATGATGGTCCGTCAGAATCAAAAAGTGACTGTAAGCTTAAGTAATCATTTAGAAAATTGTCTTGCTCGGCTAACACCTGAACCTTGGGCTCGATTAATTCACTTTTGACGGTGTCAGGATAGATATTTAAAAACTTTAGCACCAAATCGCGCAAAAACAACGAAGTTCCTGATCCCGGAACAAGGAGTGCCATTTCGAAGGTCGCTTCGGGTGAATCGTCCCTGACCAACAATTTCACTGTTTTCGCAGTTGATATCGATTCGAAAATAATTTCGCCCGGATAAAACTGCATCTTCATGTCTACAGTATCAATCAATGAATCAGATAATTGAATGATTATTTTCAATTGATTATTTGTAATTTCTCCTGATGCGAAAGTGTTTTCTTCTGTAAATTTCCTAAGCCGGATTATTGAATCATTTTCAAAATTTCCTGCAAACTCAATCCTTCCGATTTTCTCTTCATGATCAACATTGTTTAATTTGTAGTATAGGTTCCCTGAAAGTTTGTTGTTTACATTATTAAGATAAATCTGGTACGCTACCCTTGTGCTTTCTCCATCAAACTGCTGATAATAAGTAGTCTGACCAAATACAGCATCAGTAAATAGCAACAGAGACAGTATCGATAGAAAGCCAGTTGGAAATAATTTCATGGTTACTTTATCTTTTATCTTTAACAACTAAATAAGAAACGAAAAAGTCTGACCTATAACTTTGTTTCAAAACCATAGCCCAATTCTTCAACGGTCTGTTTCACTTCTAGTAAATCAACTTTGTTGCCTCTTATTTTAACTGTTTGGTTTAATAAGTCAGCAACCACATGATCGACATTATCTATTTTTTTCAAATTTTTCTCCACATTGGAAACACAATGATTACAGGTCATTCCTGAAATTTTGACAGTGATAAAATTGTCGGCCATCGAAAAGTTTGATGCATCCATCGTAATAAGGTTTTTATTATTATAATATTTTCTATAATATCCATTGATAATCAATGAAATAAGTATTATTGATGAAAGATATCCTAACCATGCGGGAATCATTTCACTATGATCGTGCTGCATCATCGAATGCTGATGACTAAACCATGCAGAAGGCAAAAAATTGACGATCAATCCAAAAAAAACTGCGCCTAAAACAATGGTGGCTAAGTAGATGAGCGTTGATTTACGCCCGATTGTTCTCCAAAGTACTGTAATTGTGGCTGCATTTGTCGCTGGACCAGCCATTAAAAATACAAGAATAGCCCCCGGAGACAAGCCCTTCATGAGCAATACTGCTGCAATGGGAACCGAAGCTGTGGCACAAACGTACATGGGTACACTTACCAATAACATCATGAGCATTCCGGCAAAATCATTTGTAACATATTCGGTAAAGAAGTTGTCGGGCACAATAACTGCGATAAATGTAGCAAGCAGAAGCCCTATAATAAGCCATTTACTAATATCCTGCAGGAAATCAACGTAAGCGTATTTCAACATAAAACGAAACGTTTTAGGAGTCGGTTCTTCATTATCTTCCAAATTTCGTACAACCGATTCTGACTTCGAAAAGCTAAGGTTAGTGATTACTCCACCAACAAAGCCGGTGATAAGAGCAACCAATGGCCTGATAATTGTAAATGGAAGACCTAACATGGAGTAAGTTACAAGAATGGAATCGATACCGGTTTGCGGTGTCGAAATCAGAAAGGATGTAGTAGATCCTCTGGATGCCCCGTTTCTATAGAGTGATACTGCAGTTGGCAGTACACCACATGAACACAGGGGCATTGGTACGCCAAGTAAACTTGCGTTGAGCGATGCCAGGGCATTTGATTTCCCCATATACTTAATTAGTAGATGTTTGGGGAAGTACACCTTTAGTATTCCTGCAAATAAAAAACCAAACAGAAGATAAGGTGAAACTTCATTCGTAAGGGTGAGCAATTCGAAGAAAAAGTCAGTTATATAGTGCATTATTATTTTTTACCAGAACACAAAAATATGTTTAATTCACTCCAGTTCAAAATCAATTGATGGTTGCTAATACTTAAACAAAATATGCAGGAAAAGGTTAGTAACAAACAGCATGTTTTTTCAAACAGATACGTAAGTTCCGGGAATAGAATTTTGAATTCTGACCGGATGAAATTTCGTCACCACTTTTTGAGTATTTTTGTTAAAAAATTAAACAGCAATATATGTCAACAATTACATTAAAAGGGAATATATTCCATACTGTTGGTGAACTCCCGGCTAAAGGTTCCAAACTACCAGCATTCAAATTAGTAAAATCTGATTTAAGTTTGCTTCAGGCTGACGATTTAAAAGGTAAGAAAGTCGTATTCAATATCTTTCCAAGTCTTGATACGGATGTTTGTGCAGCATCTGTCCGGAAATTTAACGCAACAGCCTCGACACTCGAAAATACGGTAGTTGTTTGTGTTTCAAAAGATTTACCATTTGCTCACAAACGTTTTTGCACGGTGGAAGGGCTCAACAATGTTATTTCAGCATCTGATTTCAGGGATGGAAGTTTTGGTATTGATTTTGGCGTAACTATTGCCGATGGTCCGTTGATGGGACTTCATTCGAGAGCAATAGTGCTGGTCAACGAAAATGGACTGATCACTTATACCGAGCAGGTGCCCGAAATTACACAGGAACCTGATTATGAGGCTGCGTTGAAAAGTTTGTAAAAGAAATTTATCTCATTGAAAAACAATTATTTAGAGATACTTAATCCGTCCGTTCCAAGACGGTACTTGTTGTTGGTTGCGGCATTGGCGTGGACAACAGCAGCAGTTGTTTTACTTTCAAAGGCCTTTATTTATATGGATTTACATGAATCCTATCTTGTTATTTACTTGATTTTAAGTGTGATAGGAGGATTGTTGTTCTATTATTTTCTTTTCTCGAAAATCGCAACAAAACATATTAACCGGCTTACTGGTTTCACTGGTGAAAGATATTGTGTGTTTTCATTTTTCAACATGAAAAGCTATTTTCTTATGTTTCTCATGATCAGCATGGGGATTTTGTTACGAAAATCGCATCTGGTGTCGGTCGGACACCTGTCCTTTTTGTACCTGATGATGGGAATTCCTTTACTTCTTTCCGCGATTCGGTTTTTTATTGATGGCATAATTGGATTCAATGAGAAGTAAGTGATTTTGGATACTTGTTGCTAGTTACTGCTTGCTTGTCATTAGTCACCAGTCACCAGCTCCCAGCCACGAACAACTGTCACGATATTTAACAATTAACGACTACTTTGTCGCGCATAGGGAACCTGATTCTGATTTGCGAATTTTCCAAGTTTGAATTTGAAATAACCTGCAACGGCAATCATGGCTGCGTTGTCGGTGCTATAGCTGATTTTTGGAATAAAAATTTCCCATTCATATTTAATGCCAGCATCCTGAATTGCTTTCCTTAGTCCGGAATTGGCCGAAACTCCACCTGCAATGGCGATACTTTTTATGCCGGTTTGTTCGCTCGCCAAAATGAGTTTTTTCATTAAAATGCTTACAATGGTTGCCTGAATGGAGGCACATAAATCAAATTTATTTTTTTCGATAAACAATTCATCCAATTTGAGTTGGTCACGAAGAAAATATAAAATGCTCGTTTTCAGTCCACTGAAACTATAATCCAGCGCAGGAATTCTGGGCTCGGAAAACTGAAATGCTGTTGGATTACCTTCTTTCGCAAAACGATCAATCATTGGTCCTCCGGGATAAGGGAGACTCATGATTTTGGCCGCTTTGTCGAAGGCTTCACCTGCCGCATCATCTATGGTTTTTCCGATTATTTCCATTTCAAAATAGTTAGTGACTTTAACTATTTGTGTATGACCGCCTGAAACTGTTAAACATAGAAAGGGAAATGCAGGCACTTTTTTATTTTCTCCATCCTGAAGAAAATGGGCCAGAATGTGGGCTTCCATATGATCCACTTCAATTAATGGGATATTAAGCGTTAGCGAGAGTGCTTTTGCAAAGGAACTACCAACAAGCAATGATCCCAATAATCCAGGCCCACGTGTAAATGCAATGGCTGAAAGATTATTTTTATTTATATTTGCTTCATGTATAGCGGTATTTATTACAGGTATAATGTTTTGTTGGTGAGCACGTGATGCCAGTTCGGGAACAACTCCACCATATTTTTCATGAACCTGTTGATTGGCAATGACGTTAGAGAGTACAAGTGTATTGCATAAAACAGCAGCAGATGTATCATCGCAGGATGATTCAATACCAAGGATATAGTCGCTCATAATGATGTTGAAAGGGACAAAGTTATCAAAAAAAAGATAAGGGATATTATACTCATTCTGCTGATGGTTGTTATGGCCATTCCTGTGAGTCTATATACAGGATCGCGTGATCCCTTTATTCAGACATTTATGGCCCGTACCGCTGCTGGCTATTTTTCAAAGCGACTCGGTTCGGCCATCACAATCGGTGCTTTCTATCTGAACCTCGATCTCTCGGTTACATTGAAACAGGTAGTTGTTTTCGATAAACATAGCCGGCAATTGATGACTGTTGGATTGATGAAGGTAAGGATGGATGATTATGCATTCAAAAATCGTTTGAATATCCGGGCAGTTGAATTGAAGGATGTTACCTTTCAATTGGTCATTTACGAAGGTGAAAAGGATATGAACCTCCAGTTTTTACTCGATTTCTTTCAGCCTTCTTCCGATACAATTCAGGATTTGACTGACAAGAAATATACGCCTTATCCGGTTTCCTTTCAAGATGTAAGTATTGTAAATGGTGCTTTCCGTTATTGGGACCAGAATAATGATTTTCCGGGAGAGACCGGCATGGATTATACGCATTTAAACATCAATAATATTCAACTGAGAGCCAGTAATATTACAATGTTTGCTGATTCAATTGTCGGCCATATTGAGCATTTGAGTGCTAATGATACTTGTGGAATCGTGTTGAATCACTTATCAGCCGATGCCATTGTTTCCGGAACAACCACAATTGCTAAAAAACTTAAGATTGAAACACCTGAATCGAAAATTGACCTCGATATGACGATGAAATACAAAAACTATTCGGCTTATTTAGAGTTTATCGACTCAGTAGAAATCGAGGCAACAGTGAATCCCTCAACAATTTATATGGCTGATTTGGGTTATTTCGCTCCGGTAATGTTCGATATGACCAATCACCTAATTATTTCAGGACAGGTAAAGGGGTATGTGAATGATTTCAAAGCTACCGGATTTACAATGAATACCGGAAAGTTTACCCGGTTTCTTGGCAACATTCACATGAAAGGCCTTCCTGATTTTTATTCAACGCTCATCGAATTGGACGCGGCGAATTTTGAAACTTTTTCTGATGATGTAAGGCAATTTGCTATTCCGGGGGAGATGCACTATATTCCTTTACCCGATTTGATAACTTCACTTGGTATTGCTAAAATTCAAGGGCAGTTTGTTGGTTATTACAATGATTTTACTGCTCAGGCTAACATTCAAACCGATATTGGATCTTTGATAGCCGATATTGAAATGGACACAAAGAATGAAGAAGATCCGGGCACTTACAAAGGCCGGTTGCAAACCCAACAACTCGATATTGGTAAACTGATCGGAGGAAATAGTGGTGTGGGGAAGTTGGATATGAACGTTTACTTTGAAGGAGAGGGTTTTTCTACAGAAACTGTAAATCTGAATCTTAACGGAAAGGTTGGTTCCATTGATGTGCTTGGAAATGTATTTCAGGAAATTGATTTGTCGGCTGATATGACCGGGAACACCTTTAATGGCAACGTTAACGTTGATGATGAAAAAATTAAACTTGATTTTATTGGAGTCGTTGATTTCTCTGAAAAACTACCCGATTTTGATTTCAAATTGAAAGTGCGCGATGCCGATCTCTTCAGTCTTCATTTGTTGCAGTCCGACTCCTTAATGAAACTTTCATCGAATATTGAAGTCAATTTCAAAGGCTTGAAGGTGAATGATATAGAGGGAGGTATAATCATCGATAGCACCATGTTGATTGATAGCAGGGGGCAATATGCGATGAATCACTTTAAAATGATTACAACCAACGATTCTTTGTTCAACCGGAAATTAACAGTGCGCTCCGATTTTTTTGATTTCGAGTTGGGTGGCATTGTAAATTATGCGCAATTAGTTGAATCGTTTAAGCACTATCTTACTGAATATGTTTATTTTAAAAATTTGGCTCCCATTGGGGAAAATATTGTAAATCAGGATTTTTTCATTGATTTTCGTTTTAAAAACACAGAAACACTAAGTCGCTTGTTTATGCCTACGGTTGAAGTTTCTCCTGGCAGTACATTTAGTGGTGTTTTTACTACTTCAAACCAAATTTTGAATACAACATTTAAATCAGATTCCGTTAAATTAAATGGAGTCAAACTGAATAGTTTTTTGGTCAATACGAAATCAGACACACAAAAAGCAAGCGTTCAACTTGGTCTGGCCAATATTGTGTTGCGAAATGGAACCTCAGTTGATACGACTGTTTTAAGTATTGAACGCCCTAAGCTTCGCGCAACATTAGAAAACAATACGATTGTTTTTGATTTGGAATGGAAAGATTATCTTGAAAAAACCCGAAACAAGGGTAATTTAAAGGCACAACTTCTGCTCGATTCCATTAGAGGTAATCAACTAAAAATTACCGAATCGGACTTATTGATTAATGATTCACTTTGGGTGGTGAATAACACTAACAAGGTTGTTTTTAACAGTGACTTTACTTCCATCGAAAATCTTGAAGTTTCGATGGGCAAACAAGCGATTCGTATTGATGGAAGGCTGCCACTCAATAGCTCCGATTCTCTGAATGTATATTTTACATCCTGGAACATCTCAAATTTTGATATGATAACAAAGGGGTATGGTATTGATATTGATGGTATTATATCGGGTGATATACAATTGGCCAATCTTACGAATCAACCCGCTTTTTTTTCAAACCTGCACCTGCAAAACCTGGCATTGAATGGGGAGAAATTAGGAGAGGCACGCATACTAAGTAGTTGGAATAATGCAGATGAATCGATTTATGTGAATGCTCAGATTATAAATGTTGGCAATGTAAGTACGAGCCGGATGTTGGGTTTCACTGGTTTTTATTACCCTAAAAGGAAAAAGCAAAGCCTTAATTTTGATCTTTCCCTCGAAAACTTCAGGTTAAGGGCTTTAAATCCTTTTCTGGTTGGCGTCCTTAGCCGGATCGAAGGGCTTGCTTCAGGAAGTTTTACGGTGCATGGAACTCTTGAAAAACCCGAACTTTCGGGAAATCTGAGTCTGATGCGAACTGCTTTTTTGATCGATTATCTGAACACATATTACTCGGTGCAGCACAACTTTGTGATTAAACCCACCGAAATTGAAGTTGATAATGTTGTTCTTTATGATACCATCGGTAATAAAGCGATTGCCAGTGGTACAATTAAACATGATTATTTGTCAAATTTCATGTTTGATATCGATGTAAAAGTCAATGACTTTTTGGGGTTGAATACCAACCAAACGATGAACGATCTTTTTTATGGTTCAGCCATTGTGACTGGCGATGTCGGTATCAATGGTTCAATTGACGATATCGACATAAGTGTTTCAGGTACAACCCGAAAAGGAACATATATGTACATACCCATCAATATGGCCGCTTCGGTTAGTGACAATGATTATGTTGTTTTTGTGAAACCGAAAAACGAAAAAATTGAACAGGAATTATTTGAAACACCCATTCAAAGTGGTCAGGCTTTTAATATCTACCTTGCAACCAATGTAACCCCTGATGCAAGTGTAAAAATATTTATGCCTTACAATATGGGCGATCTGACTGCCAAAGGATCCGGAAATTTACGCATGAGTGCAAATTCGATCGGAGAGTTTTTGCTTTATGGGGATTATATTGTCAGGGAAGGGCAATTCAATTTTGTTTTTGAAAACCTGTTACGAAAGAAATTCGATCTGATGGAAGGTGGAAAAATATCGTGGACCGGAGATCCCTATGATGCCATGATCGATGTGAAGGGGGTGTACCGAACCAAAACCTCGCTTAGTTCGTTGGGAATTGTACTTGATTCAACGTCCTCCATCCGAAACCGGGTGAATGTCGATTGCATTATTCATCTGTCAGAGCAACTGTTTAAACCTGAAATCAAATTCAGTATCCGATTGCCAAATACTGATCCTGAAACACAGCAATTAGTGTTTTCAGTTCTTGATACAACCAATGAAGCACTTGTTACACAGCAGGTTATATCACTCATGGTATTAGGGAGTTTCAGTTATTCAGGAGCTTCCAATATTTCGCTCAGTTCTTCGTCCATTAATGTTATTTCAAATCAGTTAAGTAGTTGGCTTTCGCAGATCAGCAAAGATTTTGATGTTGGTTTAAATTATAAGCCCGGTGATGAGCTAACCAGTAATGAACTTGAAGTCGCACTATCAACCCAATTGTTTAATGACCGGGTGATCATTGAAGGAAATCTTGGGGTTATTGGCAGCACAGCTTCCTCCCAATCGGCCAGTAATATTGTGGGTGATGTGGATGTTTCATTTAAAATTACTGATGATGGAAGGTGGAGGGTGAAAGCGTATAATCATTCCAATGCCAGTTCCACCAATAATGTTACAGCCTATGATAATTATGCTCCTTACACCCAGGGGGTTGGTATTTCATATCGAAAGGAATTTGACCGATTGAGCGAATTATTCAAACGGAAAAAGTATAAGCAAAAGGACAATAATTAATTACTTTTACCTTGAAGTAAATTAGCGTATTAATATAATTAAGTAGTTATGAAACAAATACTTACTATCATTTTTATTATTTCTTTTTCGGGACTGTGTGCCCAAATTACCGTTACTAATAGCGATATGCCCTCGGCTGGAGATACCATTCGGACAAGCATTTCTGTTGCGAATGAGAATTACGATTTTTCCGCAACCGGAAATAACTATACCTGGGATTTTTCAGGATTGATGCCAATTTCGCAGCGCGTAGATACTTTTTTGTCCATTACCCAGACACCAGTTTCCTTTTGGCCATTTTTCATTACGAGTGCCAATCTCGCAGCCAAGGTTAATCCGGCCACTCTTCTACCCGGATTGCCTGAGTTGGAAGCGTATCGTTTTTACAACAACACCGGTTCTTCATTCAAGGATGTTGGTTATGGTATACTGGTTACAGGAATTCCACTGCCATTGAAATACAACAATGCAGATATGATTTATAAATTCCCAATGACCAATGGAACCTCCCATGAATCTGCATCCGGACTCGAAGTGGCTGTACCTGATATGGGCTATATTATGATTGATCGCAATAGAAGCAGCATCGTTGATGGATGGGGCTCACTCACTACACCCTATGGAACATTTGAAGTATTACGTTTGAAATCAACCGTATCGGAATACGATAGTATGTATATTGATTCGTTGCAACAAGGTATTCCATTGCAGCGAAATTACATTGAATATCAATGGATTGGAAAGAATTTTGGTATTCCGCTTCTCAGTGCTACTGCAGATGAAGTGTTTGGAACAACGATCGTTTATATCGATTCGGTCAGAAATATTGATGTTGGAATAGGAGAAAAGCAATTGGCTGGGCGCTTCAATGTTTTCCCTAATCCGGTGCTCGATAAAATTAATTTTAACCTTAATTTGAAAAAGGATGTTCTTGCTGATATCTCATTGTATGATATGACAGGCAATTGTGTATACCATGAAAATGCATATCGATTAAATGCGGGAAATCAGCAAACAGCCATTGCTTTTAATACAGCCTGTACGCCTTCAGGAGTTTATATTATTGTATTAAGAATAGATAATCAGTTGTTTACAAGTCGATTCGTAAAGAATTAGTGTCTAATTTACTAATATACAAAGCTTCTGCCGGTTCAGGTAAAACATTCACGCTTGTGAAGGAATACCTGAAAATTGCCTTGCAATTTCCCCTTAGCTATCGAAGAACACTTGCTGTAACCTTCACCAATAAGGCGGCCAATGAAATGAAGCAGCGTATTATAAAAGCATTATATGAACTGGCTGATTTTGAGATGGCAACCGGCAGCACTATTGAGGCGCTACTACCTGTGTTGATTGCCGAAACAGGTTTAACCGAACCTGAAATCAGGCGGAATGCTGCCAGGGTGTTGACTTCTATTTTGCACAACTACAGCGATTTTGCCATAAGTACTATCGATTCATTTGTTTACAGTATTGTCCGTACTTTTTCACGTGACTTGAAACTGCCATTTCAGTTCGAAGTGGAACTGAATGACGAAACCATCGCCCGCATGGCTGTTGAAATGTTGCTGCATGATATTGGCAATGATCAGTTTATCACCGAATCAATCGTTGATTTTGCCAAATATAAAATCAATACAGATGAAAACTGGAATATTGAACGCGACCTGAAAAATTACGCAAAAAAACTATTAAAAGAGGATGCATATTATTATCTGAAAAATAATGCTGAAGCCCACAGCGACTCCTTTAAATCCATGAATAAAAAGGTGTTAAGCTATATTCATGCCTTTGAAAATGAATTGGTTAATTCTTCAAAAGAAGTGCTTCGTTTGTTGGATGAAAATGGTATAACCGCAGATTTGCTTGCTGGAAAATCAACCGGAATTTATAATTATTTTTCAAAACTCTCAAAGAAGGACATAGTTGGGGCATACCCACTTAAATCTCGTTTAAAACTTAGTCAGGATGGTAGTTGGACTACCTCAAAAACTGCCATTGGACTCATTACACCAATTCAGGCCAGACTTGACCAGTTATTCAATAGCCAGACCAAATTATTTGATGATCAATTACAGAAGTATTTTTTTTACCGGCTGTTGTCAAAAAACATTCATGTTTTTGCATTGACCACCCAACTGGGCCATATCATTGATGCCATCAGGGAGGAGAATAATCTTGTGCATATTTCGGAATTCAACAAGCGAATTGCTGAGATTGTGATGGGTTCATCGGTGCCGTATATTTATGAAAGGCTTGGCGAAAAATACAATCATTATCTGGTTGATGAGTTTCAGGATACATCGGTGCTCCAATGGCAGAATTTTCTTCCGCTGATATCTAATTCGCTGGCAAACAACAGAATGAACCTGGTTGTTGGTGATGGAAAGCAAGCGATTTACCGGTTCAGAAGTGGTGAAGTTGATCAGTTTATGTACCTTCCTGAGATTTATCATAAACCTCCAACCAGCGAATTTGATGAAATAGAGAACCAGTTGATGAGTGAAATTAGTTTTAATAGTCTTGATCAGAATTTTAGGTCAGCCAAAGAAATCGTTGCGTTTAATAATGATTTCTTTGAATTTCTGGAAGGCAAATTAGGCAATTATAGCTCGATTTACAGCGGATTACGTCAGACTGTGAAAAATGTGGATCAGTCAGGTTATGTCGAATTTCGGTTTTCTGAAGAAAAAAGTGCCGCATTGTTAAGCAACGAATATTTACATTGGATTTTAGATATCGTCAAAAACCAGCGGAAGGATGGGTATAGCTGGAGCGATATTGCCATTCTTGTCAGGGCCAATGCAAAGGGTGATATGATTGCCCGTTTTCTCACTGAAAACGATATTCCAATCGTGTCGTCCGATTCTTTGTTGCTTGCGTGCAATATGAAAGTACGGCTAATCATAGCCCTATTCAGGCTTGTCCTGGACACGGAAAACTTGATTCTACTCACTGAAATTGTATTCTATTGGAAGAGATTACATGCTGAACCAACGATGGTGGTGGAACTCACAAACGATTTTGTGTCTTCATTTACGCATGAAATGGCAACTGATATTTCAAAACTGGAAGATTTTCTCGAAATACCAGCCGGTTTGCTGAATACAAATGGACTCTTAATGATGGGTGTCTACGATCTGGCAGAAAATTTCATTCGTTTACTTCATTTAAATCAGATAGCAGATCCTTATATCTCTTTCCTGTTAGACGAAATTCAATCATTTCAATCGAAGAATGGTACTGGGCTGGCTGATTTTCTCGATTATTGGGAGGAGGTAAAAACAAATGCTTCTTTGAAAATACCGGCTGACCTGGATGCTGTTAAAATCATGTCGATCCATAAAGCAAAGGGCCTTGAGTTTCCCATCGTGATCTATCCGTTTGCCGATAATTCGTTGACCAAACTCACAAAAACAGAAACCTGGGTTGATTTGACATCAGAGAATTTTGATAAACTCAATAGCGGAATAGTCCCGTTCAGTAAAGAATTGCGCGAAACGCATCTGAGCGATCTTTACGAACAGGAAGTAGCCAAATCGAAACTCGATTTGATGAATACCCTGTATGTTGTGTTAACAAGGCCCACGACCCGACTATATGTGTTGACTAAAAAATTTGAAAGCAATTCGAATGCAAGTTTTTCTATTCCGGGCTTCTTCAACGAATTTTTAACGGCCACAAGGGATTACGATGGTGAATCGCCCGTTTTTTCGATCGGTGAGCCTTCATTATCTGAAAACACAAAAATGCAAAGCAAACCGATCGGGGAGAAGCCCGCATTTGTCTTTGTTTCGGAAGATTGGCGTGATAAATTATTGATTGCTCCTGATCCCACTTCACCATGGCGTGATGTGCAATCCGAATTAAGTATTGAATGGGGGAATCTTGTGCATCAGATACTTGCTGAAATTAACTTTCAGGATCAGGCTGAATCCGTTTTTGATGCCTACTTTCAGGATGGAACAATAAATTTGACCGATTTGGAACGACTCAGGTCGCATTTTAATCAGATTGTTTCTCATGCCGACCTGAAAGATTGCTTCTCGATGAAGGCAGGTATCAGAAATGAGTCTGAAATCATGACCACGGATGGGCTTGTATACAGACCCGACAGGTTCGTGACTTTTGGCGATCGCGCCGTTATCATTGATTACAAAACCGGCTCGGCACATGCGTCCTATCTTGAGCAAATGAGACAATATACATCAGTAGTATCTACCCTTGAAAACATCCCGGTTGATGCTTACCTTGTTTATCTTAATGATGAAATATCAGTTGTAAAGTGTTAATAATTAAAATCCTATAATTAAAAATGAAAAAAATCCTGATTCTTTTTTTAGTGGCATTCATCTGGAATGTGGAATTGAAAAGTCAGGGAGACGCAAGGTTGATGCGTTTTCCTACCGTGTATGACAACACCGTTGTCTTCTCTTATGCCGGCGATTTGTATGTTGTTCCGCTTGAAGGTGGAATTGCCCGACAATTGACAAATGACAAGAATGGCTTCGAAATTTTTCCGCGTTTCTCGCCCGACGGAAAAAACATTGCATTTACAGGCCAATATGACGGTAATACCGAAGTTTACCTGATCCCGGCATCGGGTGGTGAACCCAGACGGTTGACCATCACCGCGACGCTTGGGCGTGATGATCTTTCGGACCGCATGGGGCCGAATAACCTGGTGATGACCTGGCGTGACAATGAAAGTATCGTGTTTCGTTCACGTAAACAGACGTTCAATGATTTTAAAGGACAATTGTTTGTGGCCAATATCAACGGTGGAATTGCCGAAGAACTGCCTCTGCCCGACGGCTCCTGGTGTTCGTTCTCAATTGACGGAAAGAAAATGGTGTATAACCGTGTTTTTCGTGAATTCAGAACATGGAAATATTACAAAGGTGGCATGGCCGACGACATCTGGATGCATGATTTTACCACGCATGAAACCAGAAATCTGACAAATAACATGAACCAGGATATTATCCCGATGTGGAAGGGTGATGTGGTGTACTTTTTATCGGATCGTGATCGCACCATGAATCTTTTTTCCTATAATCTGACAAGCGGAATTACCACCAAACTAACTAATTACACCGAATATGACATCAAGTTTCCATCGCTTGGCAATAATTCAATCGTGTATGAAAACGGTGGGTGTTTATACAATTTCGACCTGAAAAATCTGGTTCCTGTTAAAATACCTGTTCAGATCATGGGTGATTTATCGTCCTCCAGAACAAAATACATTGATGCATCAAAAAGTATTGCCACTTATGATCTTTCTTCCGATGGTCAGCGCGTTGTTTTTGGCGCCCGTGGTGATGTGTACTCAGTACCGGCAAAAACGGGTATCACCCGCAAGCTGACAGCTTCGAATGGTGTGCACGACCGTGATGTTGCCTGGTCGCCCGATGGCAGGTTTGTTGCCTTTATTTCGGACAAAACTGGTGAAGACGAAATATTTATCAGAGATCAAATGGGGGAGAAGGAAGCCATCCAAATCACATCAAATTCAACAACCTACAAGTATCAGCCTGTTTGGTCGCCTGATAGTAAAAAGATTCTGTGGTCCGACAAAGAGGGCAGGTTGAATATGGTTGATATTGAGTCGAAAGTGATTACCATGGTAGCCAAATCGACCGACTTCGAGATCAGCAACTATACCTGGTCGAACGACAGCAAATGGATTGCCTTTACCATGCCAAGCAATTTTTCGGTAAGCAGGATCTTTATCTATGGCATCGATTCGAAGGAAACCAATCCGGTGACCGATACCTGGTACGACGCCGGCTCACCAGCTTTTGATCCAAGCGGTAAATACCTGTATTTTACATCATCACGCGATTTCAATCCTACCTACAGCTGGACCGAATGGAACCATGTATACACTGATATGAGCCGCATTTATTTTGTTACGCTGCAAAAAGAGACGGTTTCGCCCTTTGTGCCCGAAAACAATGAAGTTGTTGTAAGTAAAGAATCGAAAGAGGAAGCCAAAGACGATAAGGATGCGAAAAAGGAAAAGAAAGAAACTGTCGCACCCGCCATGAAAATTGATTTCGACGGTATGATGGGCAGGATCATTCAATTGCCTGTAAACCCCGGCGCTTACTGGAATCTTACGCCTGTTGACGGTGGTATTTATTATGCCGGCAATTCGAAAGAAGATAAACGGGGGATGTTTTATTATGATTTGAAATCGAAGAAAGAAACGGACTTGGGTAACTATCAGTCATTTGTGCTTTCGGCCGATAAAAAGAAAATGCTGATTTCCGCTGCCGGAAAATATGCTGTGATTGATGCACCTAAATCATCCATCAAACTGGAAGAATTTGTTGATGTGTCGAACATGAAAATCTGGGTGAATCTGAATGAAGAATGGGCACAGATTTTCACCGAATCGTGGCGACAGATGCGCGACTTTTTTTATGCACCCACTATGCATGGGGTCGATTGGAAAGCCATTCATGCAAAATATATGGCTCTTGTTCCGTATGTTGCCCACCGCAACGACCTGAACTACCTGATTGGTGAGATGATTGGCGAATTAAGTATTGGCCATGCTTACGTAAATGGCGGTGACAAACCATCGCCCGAAAGGATTCAAACCGGATTGTTGGGTGCAAAAATCAGTCGCGATGCTTCTGGTTTTTATAAGATTGATGAAATATTGAAAGGCGAAAGCTGGGCAAAATCGTCGCGCTCGCCGCTACGTGATTTGGGCGTTGCAGCCAGTGAAGGCGATTATATTGTTGCCATCGACGGGGTGCCAACCTCGCAATACTGTGATATTTATATCGCGCTGATCGGCAAAGCCGACAAACAGGTTGAAATCAGTTTCAATGCGAAGCCTGAACTTGCCGGAGCCCGAAAATGCATCGTTATCCCGATAGCCGATGAAGCAGGATTGTATTATTACACCTGGGTGCAGGCAAATATCGAAAAGGTGAACAAAGCCACCAACGGCCAGGTGGGTTATATTCATATTCCGGATATGGGCCCCGAAGGATTGAATGAGTTTGTGAAATATTATTACCCGCAACTGAACAAAAAGGCCTTGATTATTGACGACCGTGGCAATGGTGGCGGTAATGTTTCGCCCATGATTATTGAACGCCTGAACCGCGAACTAGCCTTGTATGGCATGTCGCGCAACGGTGGCGTGAATACCAAGCCGGCCGGCATGATGCTGGGGCCAAAAGTATTGCTGCTCGACCGCTATTCGGCTTCGGATGGTGACCTGTTTCCCTACCAGTTTAAGAAACTGAAGATTGGCAAAACAGTTGGGATGCGCTCGTGGGGCGGGGTGGTTGGCATACGTGGCAGTTTACCTTTTATTGATGGTGGTGATTTGCGGAAACCCGAATTCGCCCCCTTCGATGAAAATGGCAACTGGGTGATCGAAGGCCATGGTGTCGATCCGGATATTGCCATCGACAACGATCCATTTAAGGAATATATGGGCGAAGACCAGCAACTGAACAAAGCCATTGAAGTGATTTTAGATGAGATGAAAAACTATCCTGAACTGCCACAGATTCCACAGTTCCCGGATAAATCGAAATAAAATGAAAAGAGGCTGAAACCACTGGTTTCAGCCTCTTTTTTTGTTAACGAAGTTTAAATCTCATATGTTATTGAATCGTCCTAACTAAGCAACGAATTAATTTCAACGCCATAGTCAAATTGCAAATCTTCATGCAAGGTAGAAACTTTTTTACGGATCAACCCAAGTTGTGTATCGAAAAGCTTTTTTAGCTGCGTATTTCCATGTATCGGGGGAGAGAAGCTTTTCAGTTTGTTACAGAAATAGATGAGTAATTCAATCTCTGTTTCTTTTTGTTGCGAATACCTGATATACTTTCGGGTGGTGATTAAAATTTTACGGATACTTTTCCTGATGTAGTAATAGTTTGTTTTGTTTATTTGATCGAACTGCCCGTCAATCTCAGCTTTTATATTGGCGACATACAGGCTTTCGTCAAATGATTCGAACAAAAGGTAGTTCAGTAGTTCCTTGTTATCTTTCTTGTATTTTGACAGCCGCAAACAAATCTCCAGCAGGTCTCCCGATGAACGGGTTGCTAATTCTTGTTTAAGTTGGTTGAGTGTGGCCGGCTGCATGATTTCAGGGTAAAGTAAAAAAACAATAGTTAAAAGAAAGGTAAAGTTACAATTATTGCTGTCCTGAATTCAACTTTTCTCCAAAGTTACTTTCCCTTAATCATTCGTAGTGAATTTTAACCTCAACCCTTCTGTTTCGGGCCCTGCCTTTATCGAGCGTGTTATCGGCAACCGGAATGTCGAAACTAAATGCCTGGGTTTTCAACCTTGTGTTGTCAATTCCTTTTGTTGTCAGGTAATCCATAACGGCTGTTGCCCTGTTTTCAGAAAGGGTTACATTGTAGTCCCGTGAACCCTGATTGTCGGTGTGCCCGTTGATTGTAATCCTGTAGGAAGTGTTATCGAGTAAATATTTTGCCAGCCTATCGAGCTCCATCTTGCTTGTATCCGGAATGTCATATTTATCGGTATCAAAATTGATGTCAGTGATTTTGAATTGCTCATCAATAACTTGAACGGTGTCGTAAGTTTGTTCAATTTTATGACCAAAAATACTATCAAAGTCAATGGTGGCGAACAGATTGGGATAGTCATTAAAATTTTTAACTGTTGTGTCTTTTTCGCTGATAAATGATTTTTCTTCAAGAAAAACCCCACTATCAAAGATGGCATCACCCACATCGCCCAACGCAATTTTGAGATGGTAAAGTGTCCAGGGTTTCACAACACAACTGGCATGAAGCACCCGGGTGAGGCCGTCGAAACCAATCGTTGATACAATCACCTGATTGAGCTTTCGTTTTTCCGATTCAACACAGTAAAAGCCTTTTGATTTGTTTCCAACGTCTAATATTTTATTCAGAACAGGTTTGATACCAATGAATTTCATCCTGTTGGTACTGTTTCCTGATACACTATAATTGTAAAAATAATCATTGTCGACAAACAGCGCGGCATGGTTTTTCTGGTTAATATTGTTTATGGTGATGGGTTCATTTGTGCCCGGTATTACGGCTAAATTTTTCTTCTTCAGGCCATCTCCGGTGATCATGAAAGCGAAAACATCATTGAATTTTGATCCGACATATTCGGTGTATTCTTCCGAAGCGAATGCAAAGTTGAATATAATTTTATTGTCGAAAGCGACAAAGTCAAACTCAAGAATCATCTGATCGTAAGTAATACCGCGGCAAAGCGAGTTTAAATCCCTGTCGCTTTTGTATCTTTTAAATTTATTGTAATCCCAGGCTGTTCCGCTTGTTCCGGGCAAGGTGTTTTCTTTGGCAATATCAAAAACATTACCGGTTGATAACAATAAACCGTTTTTCATCCCAATCACATTCGTGTCCATTTCGAAGTAACAGAGGCTGTGTTTGAGTCCTGTCATGCTTACATTTCCAACACGGATTCCTTTACCAGCCAAAATTTTCTCAACCAAATAATCTGCAGTAAATGATGTGTCAATTTTTATGGTTTGCCCGAAAAGCATGGGGCCAAAAAATATTGTTATCAATATAACTGTTAATTTATACATGAAAATTTTCAAAATGGTACAGATGAAGTATACATGATTCTGAACAGTTTAGTACATGCAAATTTATATACAAAACATATGGATACAACCATTATGTTCAAATGAAAAAATAATCACCTGCATGCTGAATTTGCAGGTTGAAATCAAGTGAATCTATTCAGTATAAAAGCAAAAAAAACAGGTTGATAGGGTTAGTATCAACCTGTTTGTAATAGGGTGAGCAGGTCGAAGCACAGCTGTGCTTGTCGTTGTGACCTTCGTGTCAGGCTTGTGCTGTCGGACCGCCGAGTGAAAATGGCGGATAACCATCGCCACCTTTCGATTCTTTGATGGGGCCATGCACTGATTCATATTTTTTAATGTTCTCAGCCAGTGCTTTGTACAATCTTTTGGCATGTTCAGGGGTTAAAATAATCCTTGATTTCACCTTTGCCTTCTGAATTCCGGGCATGAGTTTCACAAAGTCGATCACAAACTCGGAGTGAGAATGCGTGATGATGGCAAGGTTTGAATAGGTGCCTTCAGCTACTTCTTCGCTCAGTTCGATATTGATTTGATTTTTATTTTCTGACATTTTTTCTGGTATTAAAAAAAGTCGTTATTTGTTCTGTCCTGCGGAATGAAACAAATAACGACCTGATGTAAAAATATTAAGTTTTCTAATGTACGTTTTACCCTTTGAGTGTTTTTGAGGCATTGTCCATCACCGCGTCATATTCGGCTTTCGACCCTACGATCAAATCTTCATAATCGCGTTGTCCTGTACCGGCCGGAATCTTATGACCTACGATCACATTTTCTTTCAGACCTTTCAGTTCATCCGATTTGGCATTGATGGAAGCCAGTGTAAGCACCTTGGTGGTTTCCTGGAACGATGCGGCAGAAATAAAGCTATTGGTCTGCAATGAAGCCCTTGTAATACCCTGCAATACCTGTTTACCGGTTGCTGGTTTGGCGTCACGTGCATCAACGAGTTTTCTGTCTTTTCGTTTCAACATGGAATTTTCGTCGCGCAGTTTTCTGGCGGTGATAATCTGACCAAGTTTGAATGTTTCAGTTTCACCGGCTTCTGTGATTACTTTTTTACCAAAAATTTCATCATTTTCTTCCTGGAAATCGAGTTTGTTGATCAGTTCACCTTCGAGGAATCTTGTATCACCCGGATCTTCAACCTCAATTTTACGCATCATCTGTCGCACAATGACTTCAAAATGCTTGTCGTTGATTTTCACACCCTGCAGACGATACACTTCCTGTACTTCGTTCACAATATATTCCTGCACCTTCATGGGGCCTTTGATTGCCAGAATGTCTGAAGGAGTCATTGCACCTTCCGACAAAGGAATACCGGCTTTCACGAAGTCATTTTCCTGTGCGAGAATCTGTTTCGAAGTGGGAACAAGATAGGTTTTTTCCTGACCACTCTTAGAGGTAACAACGATTTCGCGGTTACCACGTTTGAGTTTTTTGTTGAATGTTACAACCCCGTCAATTTCAGAAACGATAGCCGGTTCAGATGGATTACGTGCCTCGAAGAGTTCGGTTACTCTTGGAAGACCTCCTGTGATGTCACCTGATTTTCCAATCGCTCTCGGAATTTTCACCAACATTGCACCTGCCTTGATTTTTTCTTTGTCTTCGACAACGATATGTGCACCAACAGGTATATCATACATCTTGATCACATTGTTTTCCTTATCCATGATATGGATAGCAGGGTTTTTGGCTTTCTGACGTGATTCGATAATTACCTTCTCATTGTAGCCGGTTTGTTCGTCCGATTCAACACGATAGGTAATACCTTCGAGTATATTTTCAAAACTGATTTTACCATCATGTTCCGATAGAATAACAGCATTGTATGGATCCCAATCACTGATGAATTCGCCTTTCTTGACTTCAGCACCATTCTTTATGTACAGATTAGCTCCGTAAGGAATGTTAGCGGATGAAAGTACGATACCTGTCTTTTTGTCGAGAATTTTCATTTCGGCAGAACGGCCAAGCACAATTTCGAAAGTCTTATCATCTTTTTTGAATTCGACAGAACGAAGTTCTTCAATTTCGATTCTGCCTTCATATTTGGCTTCAATTTTCGACAAGATGGCAATGTTTGAAGCGGTACCCCCAACGTGGAAGGTACGCAGTGTAAGCTGTGTACCAGGCTCACCGATCGATTGTGCTGCAATTACACCAACGGCTTCACCCTTCTGAACCAATTTACCGGAGGCAAGATTTCTGCCATAACAGTTGGCACAAACGCCGCGTTTCGATTCACAGGTGAGTACCGAACGTATTTCAACGTTTTCGATGGGTGATTTTTCAATCATCGAAGCAATATCTTCGGTGATTTCATCGCCACCAAGAATGATTAAATCTCCGGTTTGAGGATGATAAATATCATGTAAAGCAACACGACCCAAAATTCTGTCATACAATGATTCAACTGTTTCTTCGCTTTTCTTTAAAGCGGAGATAGTCAAGCCTCGCAATGTACCACAATCTTTTTCATTGATTACAACATCCTGGGCAACGTCAACCAGCCTTCTGGTGAGATAACCGGCATCAGCTGTTTTCAATGCAGTATCGGCCAAACCTTTACGGGCACCGTGGGTTGAGATAAAGTACTCAAGTACCGACAGCCCTTCTTTAAAGTTTGAGAGGATAGGGTTTTCGATGATTTCACCACCTGTCGCTCCTGATTTCTGTGGTTTGGCCATCAAACCCCTCATCCCTGATAACTGACGGATCTGTTCTTTCGAACCCCTCGCGCCTGAATCAAGCATCATGTAAACCGGGTTGAATCCCTGATCATCCTGCGAAAGCAATGTCATCAGGGTGTTGGTCAAACGTGAATTAGTATGTGTCCAGATATCAATAATCTGGTTATAGCGTTCATTGTTGGTAATGAATCCCATATTATAGTTTGCCATTACCTCATCTACTTCACCATTGGCCTGATTAACCAATTCTTCTTTCATAGCAGGAATTTTAACATTCCCCAGGTTAAATGACAGACCACCTCTAAAGGCCATCTGGAATCCAATACTCTTGATATCGTCGAGGAATTTGGCTGCTGTAGCAGTTCCCAACATTTTGACCATATCGCCGATAATATCGCGTAATGATTTTTTTGTAAGAATCTGATTGATGAATCCATATTTTTCATCAACAACCTGGTTCAATAACACCCGGCCAACTGTTGTTTCAAGTAAAACAGACTTTAGTTGTCCTTCTTCCCTGATTTTTGTTTTAACATGAATTATGGCATGTAAATCAATTACTTTCTCATTGTATGCAATAATGACTTCCTCTGCCGAATAGAAACGTTTTCCTTCACCTTTAACGATGTGTTCAGGTGTGCTTTTACGTGGTTTGGTGATATAATACAATCCCAACACCATGTCCTGTGAAGGAACGGTGATAGGTGCACCATTTGCAGGATTCAAAATATTGTGTGACGCGAGCATCAGAATCTGGGCTTCCAGGATAGCAGCATTCCCAAGTGGAACGTGCACAGCCATCTGGTCACCGTCAAAGTCGGCATTGAAAGCAGTACAAACAAGTGGGTGAAGCTGAATAGCTTTACCTTCGACCAATTTTGGCTGAAAGGCCTGAATACCCAAACGGTGAAGGGTAGGGGCACGGTTGAGCAAAATAGGATGGCCTTTCAATATATTTTCCAGAATATCCCAAACAACAGGGTCTTTGCGGTCAACAATTTTTTTGGCAGATTTTACTGTTTTAACAATTCCACGTTCAAGCATCTTACGGATAATAAATGGCTTGAAGAGCTCTGATGCCATATCTTTTGGAATACCGCACTCATTCAGATGTAATTCGGGTCCTACAACGATTACCGAACGTCCCGAATAGTCGACGCGTTTACCAAGCAGATTTTGACGGAAACGACCTTGCTTACCTTTCAAACTGTCACTCAATGACTTGAGGGCACGATTTGATTCAGTTTTAACAGCACTTGCTTTTCTTGAGTTGTCGAATAAAGAGTCAACGGCCTCCTGAAGCATACGTTTTTCGTTACGCATGATAACATCCGGCGCTTTGATTTCGATCAATCGTTTCAACCGGTTATTCCGAATAATTACCCGTCTGTAAAGATCATTTAAGTCGGAAGTAGCAAAACGGCCACCATCAAGAGGCACGAGAGGGCGAAGTTCCGGTGGAATCACAGGAACAACTTTCACGATCATCCATTCCGGTCTGTTTTCCATACGGGTACGGGCATCACGGAATGCTTCATACACCTGAAGGCGTTTCAACGCATCGGCTTTTCTCTGTTGAGAAGTTTCGGTACTTGCTTTGTGTCGCAAATCGAATGAAACTGAATCAAGGTCAAGACGGGCGAGCAAATCATGGATAGCTTCGGCGCCCATTTTGGCAATGAATTTATTTGGATCAGAATCAGGAAGATGTTGATTTTCAGCTGGCAATGTTTCTAAAATATACAGATATTGTTCTTCTGTAATCAATTTGATATCATCAGGATCCTTTGATTCTTTTTCTTCTTTTGGAAGAACGGCACTTCCTGCCTGAATAACTGCATAGCGCTCATAATAGATCACCATGTCGAGTTTTTTGGTCGGGAGGCCTAAGAGTGCTCCGATTTTATTGGGTAATGATCTGAAATACCAGATATGTGCGACAGGAACAACAAGTTGAATGTGTCCCATTTTCTCGCGTCTTACCTTTTTTTCAGTAACCTCAACGCCGCAACGGTCACAAACAATTCCTTTGTATCGGATACGTTTGTATTTACCGCAATGGCATTCCCAGTCTTTTACCGGACCAAAAATTCTTTCACAGAACAAACCATCCCGTTCAGGCTTGTAGGTTCTGTAATTGATGGTTTCCGGTTTGATAACCTCCCCGCTCGAACGGTTTAAAATCGATTCGGGCGATGCGAGGCTAATGGTAATTTTCGAAAAGCTACTGCTGATTGTACTATCTTTCCTGAAAGCCATATATTGTTTGATGTATTTGTTAAAAGAACTAAATGCATCCCGTAATTACGGGATGCTTGAATTTTTATTAATCGAAGGTTATTTCAAGGCCTAATCCACGTAATTCGTGAACAAGTACATTGAAAGATTCCGGAATACCTGGTGTTGGCATATTTTCACCTTTTACGATGGATTCATAGGCTTTTGCACGTCCTACAACATCATCTGACTTAACGGTGAGAATTTCCTGAAGAATATTACTTGCTCCAAAGGCTTCGAGAGCCCAAACTTCCATTTCACCAAAGCGCTGTCCCCCGAATTGGGCTTTACCACCCAAAGGTTGCTGCGTAATCAAAGAATATGGTCCAATGGAACGGGCATGCATTTTATCATCAACCATATGATGCAGTTTGAGCATATAGATATAACCTACTGTTGCAGGCTGATCAAATTGCTCACCAGTACCACCATCATATAAACGAACACTTCCATTCTCAGGTAAACCTGCCTTGACAAGATATTTGTTTATTTCATCAATAGGCGCACCATCAAAAATTGGAGTAGCAAACTTCAGTCCAAGTTTGGCACCCGCCCAGCCCAGCACAGTTTCGTAAATCTGTCCAAGGTTCATACGCGAAGGCACACCAAGCGGATTAAGTACAATGTCAACCGGTGTTCCGTCTTCGAGGAAAGGCATATCTTCCTCTCTCACAATTTTAGCCACGATACCCTTGTTACCGTGACGTCCGGCCATTTTATCTCCAATATTCAATTTGCGTTTTTTTGCAACATACACTTTGGCCATCTGAATAATGCCGTTTGGCAATTCATCGCCGACTGTTGCCACAAATTTCTTACGGTTGTAAATTCCGTAAATCTCTTTGTATTTGATATTGTGATTGTTAACGAGTGTTTTAATCATCTCGTTGATCGTATTGTCAGAAGTCCATTTATTAGGATTAATCGTAGCATAATCAATGGCAAGTAACAATTTCGGTGTAAATTTAACCTTCTTCGCAATGATCACTTCTTTGAAGTTATTACTAACCCCCTGAGAACTATGGCCATTCAGTAAAAGGCTTAATTTTTCGATCAATTTGTTTTTCAATACAGCAACTTGCTTGTGATGTTGCTCATCGAGTTCATGTAAAAGATCTTTGTCTTTTGCTTTTGATTTTCTGTCTTTGATGACTCTTGAGAAAAGCTTTTTATCAACAACCACACCTTTCATCGATGGTGGTGCTTTCAGGGAGGCGTTTTTCACATCACCGGCTTTATCTCCGAAGATAGCACGTAAAAGTTTCTCTTCCGGAGTTGGATCACTTTCGCCTTTTGGAGTGATTTTTCCAATCAGGATGTCACCTTCATTCACCTCAGCTCCAATGCGGATTAAACCGTTTTCATCGAGGTCTTTTGTAGCTTCAGCACTGACATTTGGAATATCATTTGTGAGTTCTTCGATACCACGTTTGGTATCACGAACTTCCAGGGTAAACTCTTCGATATGTACAGAAGTAAAGATGTCTTCTTTAACTATCTTTTCAGAAATAACGATCGCATCCTCAAAATTATAACCTTTCCATGGCATAAACGCTACCATCAGGTTGCGACCTAGTGCCAGCTCACCACCCTGGGTACCATAGCCTTCACATAAGACCTGTCCTTTGGTAACATGTTGCCCTTTTCGGACAATCGGTTTGAGGTTGATACTGGTATTCTGGTTGGTACGAACATATTTTGTAAGCTGATACGATTTGATATCGTCATCAAAACTTACTAATTTTTCGTTTTCATCACGGTCATAGCGAATGGTTATTTTGCTGGCATCCACGTAAATAACTTCTCCTGGACCTTCAGCATTAATCAATACGCGTGAATCATTGGCCACTGAACGTTCGATACCTGTCCCAACAATAGGTGTTTCAGGATTGAGTAGCGGAACTGCCTGACGCATCATGTTCGATCCCATCAAAGCACGGTTGGCGTCATCATGTTCGAGGAATGGAATAAGTGAAGCCGCTATTGAGGCAATCTGGTTAGGAGCCACATCAATTAAATCCACTTTTTCACGTTCAATGATCGGATAATCTGCAAGATAACGCACTTTTACGCGCTCATCTTTGAATAAACCATCCTTTAATAATGGAGTATTTGCCTGTGCAATGATTTTATCCTCTTCTTCTTCGGCACTCAGGTACAAAGGTTTGTCCTTCATATCAACAACACCCATTTTCACCTCACGGTAAGGTGTTTCGATAAATCCGAGTTTATTGATTTTTGCATACACGCAAAGTGACGAAATCAAACCGATATTCGGACCTTCAGGTGTTTCAATCGTACACAACCTTCCATAATGGGTGTAGTGAACGTCACGTACTTCAAAACCGGCTCTTTCGCGTGAAAGACCACCTGGTCCGAGTGCTGATACCCTACGTTTATGAGTAACCTCCGATAAAGGATTGGTTTGATCCATAAACTGGGAAAGTGCGTTGGTTCCAAAAAACGAATTGATAACCGAAGACAATGTTTTTGCATTAATCAAATCGGTAGGTGTAAACACTTCGTTATCACGCACATTCATTCTTTCGCGGATGGTACGTGCCATTCTGGCTAATCCAACTCCAAACTGAGCGTATAGTTGTTCACCAACAGTTCTGACACGACGATTACTTAAATGGTCAATATCATCTACTTCGGTTTTATTATTAGCAAGTTCGATCAGGTATTTAATGATCGAAATTATATCTTCCTTGGTCAGAACTTTGGTTTCAGATGGAATATTCAGATCTAATTTGCGGTTGATTCTGTATCGTCCAACCTCACCTAAATCGTAGCGTTTATCTGAAAAGAAAAGTTTATCAATGATGCCACGTGCCGTTTCCTCATCAGGTGGTTCCGCATTACGTAACTGACGATAAATGAATTCAACTGCTTCTTTTGCTGAGTTTGCCGTATCTTTCTGAAGCGTGTTGAAAATTATCGAGTAGTCAGTTGAATTGATGTCTTCGCGGTGAAGCAATACGGCTTTAACACCTGAATCGACAATTAAGTCAATATTATCATTATCGAGAACGGTTTCGCGCTCAATAATGACAGTATTACGTTCGATTGAAACAACTTCTCCGGTATCTTCATCAACAAAGTCTTCAATCCATGATTGAACGACACGTGCAGCAAGCCTGCGACCCACAACACGTTTAAGGCCGGCTTTACTTACTTTAACTTCTTCAGCCAGATTGAATATTTCAAGGATATCCTTGTCAGATTCAAATCCGATGGCTCGAAGTAAGGTTGTTACCGGTAATTTCTTTTTTCGGTCGATGTAAGCATACATTACATTGGAAATGTCGGTCGAAAATTCCATCCACGAACCTTTGAACGGGATGATACGTGCCGAATATAATTGCGTGCCGTTGGCGTGACGGTGTTGACCGAAGAAAACGCCCGGTGAGCGATGTAACTGTGAAACAACAACCCGTTCAGCTCCGTTCACCACAAAAGTACCTTTGGGTGTCATATATGGGATCATGCCCAGATATACATCCTGTACGATGGTTTCAAAGTCCTCGTGCTCGGGGTCTGTACAATACAACTTTAGCTTTGCCTTCAGAGGCACGCTATAAGTTAATCCACGTTCAATGCACTCGTCAATTGAATAACGTGGTGGATCAACAAAGTAATCGAGAAACTCGAGAACAAAATTGTTCCTGGCATCCGTAATGGGAAAATTCTCTGCGAAGACTTTAAAAAGTCCTTCGTTTTTGCGGTTCTCAGGGTTTGTTTCCAGCTGGAAAAAATCCTGAAACGACTGCAACTGAATGTCGAGAAAATCCGGGTAGTCCAAATGGTAACCGGTGGATGCGAAACTGATTCTTTCGAATGATTTTTCTGCCAAGGTCTTAAGTTTTTGAAGCCTGTTTGAGGCAGGCGGTTACTAATAAAAAGA
>CAITDJ010000115.1 GCA_903891085.1 uncultured Bacteroidota bacterium
AGATGCTGGATCACTACGAACCCCATGCCGCATTCCTTAGGCATATGTGCAAAGAACTGTTCCAATGCTTCGAGCCCGCCAGCCGAGGCTCCGATGCCTGCAATGGGGAATTGATCAATTTCGGTATTAGAAGTGGATTTTACTTTGGCGGATTCGGCGGATGCTTTTTTGCGAGTGTTCATGGGGAATGGTATTTGCAACATATACCTGTTCAAGATACAGGTAAGTTTTGTAAAGGTAGGCTATAATTCAAAAAAACGGATGTGAAATCATAGCTGTGCATTGAAATACTTGTAATTAAAGATTAATTTTGGGCTGATTTGAATAGAAAGCACTTCTGTGAATAAAAAAGGGCGTGAACCTCAGCAAAAATCAGATCATAGAGGTACTGCCAAGCACCCAACTCAACTGAAATAGCAAAAGGAACACACCCGTTGGGTGCGCTCACTGAAACTATTTCTCTGAGTTTAAAAAATTGGCAGTTTTCTATGAGAGAAATATTAGCAACGCAATATTTTGAATATGTTTAAGAACGATAAATGAGTTTGCAGGCGGTTTGTAAAATCAAACCAAGGACAAATATACGACATAAAGCCAGGAAGTATTCTCATTAAACTAATTGCGAAGAAGTAATAAATTACCCCTAGAGTGAAAATTGGATTAATGCAGGGAAATTCCTAAGATATTTCCCATTTGGACGGGCAAAAATCCAACTCAAGATCACACTGGAGTTTAAATGAATACATCATTCCAAAGTCATTATCAAACACAGGCCCCAGCATCTCATAACTCACCGAATTGATATTAAACCCAGGGATGGCTTTCATGGCAAGAAGTTCACATTTCAAATAATCATGCAACATCCTGGCAATGATATCAATTCCTATCTGCTTCATCTTTGAGACAAGCTGCATCTCACCGGAAAAATCATCGATCTGATCGAGGTGGCCGATGATCAGGAACCCACCATTGATCAAATCCAGGATATTATCCAGATTTGATGCCTCAAAATTGCCGGAAAGGCTGGTCAGGATCAGTGCTGGGTATTTGATATTTGACCGCAGGGCAGCCAGTGGCTCGTTGATATCCATCATGTAGAAATCATTTATTTCCTTATGTTCCCTGGCAATGGTGCGGAAATATTCAACGTAGCTGTTAATGTCGGTCATAGGAATCGATCTTATGCATATACTCGTGATACTCTTTTGCTTTCTTGTTTAGCCCGATGAACACGTTGTAGAGGTTTGAATTCATTACGGTTTCAAGGCTTTTATCATCAGTCTTGCCATCGGCAAGGGAGATGATGAGCGATGTCCAGCCATTATCTTCGCTGCCGGTGCCTCCTTGTTGCTCATAAACATAAGGGTACAACTTCGGCAATGAATTCAAAACACCGGAAAAGAAAAGGAATATTGTGTACTTGACTTCATAATCCAGTCTGGCTATGCTTTGACAACGGCGCTTCAGTGATCGGTTGACAAACTTTTTCCGGGGATCCTGATTATCGGAAAAGCCCTTCCGGATAAACCAAAAACATTTCCTTGGCCGGTAAAAAACTGCCACCATTTCATCGAGATACTTTTGCTCATTGGTTTTTGAAAAGGAATCGAGCAGGGAATTGGCCATGGTGAATTCCCCAAAGGTGCAGTTCATCATGGAATCCGCAGGACCAAAGTATTTTCTTCTGCCGGTTCGTAAGACAGGGAGAAGATTTTTGGTCAGGGAGACCTCTTTGAATAGGAAATCGAAACTTTCACAAAGGAAATAT
>CAITDJ010000116.1 GCA_903891085.1 uncultured Bacteroidota bacterium
GCTATCGGATCAAGCTAATCCTGAAAGGTTGCTCTCCAGCAGAGCCTTTTTCCGCTTCACTTGATGTGGCAAAGTTAAATCCACTTTCTGAATTTCAACTAAGAAAGTGTTAGGTGTGGTCAGAAAATGGGGAGTAGTAAAAACAGCCAATAGCCAACAGCCAATAGCCAACAGCCAACAGCCAACAGCCAAACGCCAACAGCCAACAGCCAAAGGCCAAACGCCAACAGCCAATATCCAACAGCAATAAAAAAATGAAAACAGCTCTTATTACCGGTGTAACTGGACAAGACGGTGCCTACCTAAGTGAATTCCTCTTAAAAAAAGGATATATCGTTCATGGACTTAAACGACGGTCCTCGTTATTTAATACAGATAGAATCGATCACTTGTATCAGGACCCGCATGTTGATAATGCCAATTTTATTTTGCATTATGGCGACATGACAGATAGTACTAATTTGATTCGCATTATACAAGAAGTGCAACCTGATGAGATTTATAATCTGGCAGCGATGAGTCATGTGCACGTGAGTTTTGATACCCCTGAATATACAGCCAATGCGGATGGTCTGGGGACACTCAGATTGTTGGAAGCAATACGTATACTTGGCTTGGAAAAGAAAACAAAGATTTATCAGGCGTCAACATCTGAATTATATGGAATGGTGCAGGAAGTGCCACAAACGGAGAAAACACCCTTTTACCCCAGAAGCCCTTATGCAGTTGCAAAAATGTATGCCTACTGGATAACGGTGAACTACCGTGAGGCATACGGTATTTTTGCCTGTAATGGTATTCTTTTTAACCATGAATCGCCAATTCGTGGAGAAACATTTGTGACCCGTAAAATAACACGCGCAGTATCTCGCATTGCTATGGGAATGCAGGATAAATTGTTTCTGGGCAACCTGGATTCGCAGCGCGACTGGGGACATGCCAAGGATTATGTTCGTATGATGTGGATGATCCTACAGGCGGAAGAAGCTGAAGATTGGGTTATCGCCACCGGTGTGACAACTCCGGTAAGAGAATTTGTGAGAATGGCTTTCAGGGAAGCAGGCATCGAACTTGAATTCAAAGGAATAGGTAAGGAGGAAAAAGGCTATATTATTTCATGCACGAACCCTCTCTATCTATTACCGATTGGTAAGGAAGTAGTTTCGGTTGATTCCCGATATTTCCGTCCTACTGAGGTAGATTTATTGATAGGTGATGCCTCAAAAGCAAAGAACAAACTGGGTTGGGAACCGAAATATGACCTACCTTATCTGGTTAAAGATATGATGCAATCGGATCTTCACCTGATGAAGAAGGATGCGTATTTGAAAGAAGGGGGATTTAGGACAATGAATTATTTTGAATAGGGTTGAAGAGTTAGAAAAGTTGAAAAGTTAAAGGGTTCAATAGTTCATACAAAGTTCAATTTTGCAACCTTTCAACACTTTAACCTTATAACCTTTTAACCTTTCAACTTTTTAAACTTTTTAAACTTTTTAAACTTTTAAACCTCTCAACAAATGAGTAAAGTTGAATCATTTGAAGATTTGGTTATCTGGAAAGAGGCAAGGGAATTGGTTGGAATGGTTTATAAAACTTTTCGTAATTCAAACGATTTTGCTTTCAGAGACCAGATACAACGGGCATCAATTTCAATTATAAACAATGCTTGACCTGTGAAATAAATTCAAATCTTTTGGACGATTTCTATTATACTTATATTTTAAGAAGTGAAAAGGATGGTATGAATTATGCAGGTTATACCAATGATTTGAATTTACGATTTGAACAGCATTGCAAAGGATTAGTTGAATCGACAAAAAACAGAAGGCCATTAACTCTTATTTATTTTGAATCTTGTTTATCACAGGCAGATGCATTGAAACGAGAGAAATATTTTAAAACACATTATGGTAAAATGTTTTTAAAGAATCGTCTCAAATCGTATTTCACAGGTTAAAAAGGTTTTGAAAGAAGTTCCAATGCAGATTTTGTAAGGTTCCTCTTCATCTCAAAAGCCTCAGCTGGTGAAGTAAGAAGTATGATTTATATTGCCCTGGATTTAGGATATATCAACAACGAGCTGGCAAACGAACTCTTAAACCGAGCACGCAAACTCGCTGGAAGCATTTCGAATTTTATCAAATATCTTAAAGCAAGCCCAATA
>CAITDJ010000117.1 GCA_903891085.1 uncultured Bacteroidota bacterium
AGCAAGTTTGGAGATGAGACGACTATTACGAAGTATGTTCGAGATCAAGGACTTGAGAAAGAATACACGGTTTTGCATAAAAGTAAACAGTTAGCTTTGTTTTAAGATACCCCGCTGCTCTGCGGCGGGGTAGTTCATTAAATCATGGCCTTTCAAACCTTGTATGAATTCCCAAACCCGGTGGGCATCAATGCCACCAAAGTCCTGTTCATCGGCATGACCCTCAATGGAGATTGTGATAAGTTGTACACTTGTGCGCGGAAGTGAGGGATCGAAATATTCAGGATTAATTCTATATAGTGGTGCCGCTGTTGAGTCTTCTTCCAGGCTGCATATCTGAGTTAGTGGCCTTTCAGTATTTCCATTGATATAGGCCGGCAAGCCCATCATTTCAGGTGGAATGGCAGCGATCTCACTTTTTAACGCATCAATAACCATTTGTGGCATTACGCCTTCCTTGAACGAAGCGATGTAATAAGACAACATTCTTTGGGTGTATTCGCGGTTGGTGATGGGAAGCCAGAGCGGACGATCATTGCTTGTTACCACAATCCGGTTTTCGTAGTAACCATCGTATAGAAAAACTCCGCTACCCAAATCCTGTAATTTTTTGGGGAACGAAAATATTTCTTTATACTGCCTCATCGCTTGTTTATCATTCAATGGATCGACACGCATCGACGACTCAAAAGTCGTAGTTATATCATTGGTTCTCAATTTTATATATGATACCTCGGTACAGTTGTGTTCTACCTTCCCCTTTTGATTGAAAAGGGTGCAAAAAGGGATAAAGATTTCAGCTTTTACGCTTTCTCTGGCATCAACTGGTTTCGATTCATGATCATAGTGATTGTAAGCAGCCCTCGACTCGACATTCAAAGTCACTCCAAGTGGATTTTGGGCAACCGGTTGCTGATGCAGGTAGTTGACCAATTTTTCGGTGGTGCTGTGGTATTTCTGCAACTCGGTGGCGTTCATATTGTAGAACTTTTCGCTAAACCATTCATTCGAAAGGTTATTATTGGTATAGATCCACTTGCCGGGATAATTGGCCAGGTCATTCGTTTCCTGAGATACTGCTACGGATGAAAAACTGACAAAAAGATAAACGATAATGATGTATTGCATGGTTTTATACTATTTTCAAATGGAAATCATACGTAAAATTCAAAAGTCATTTTCTGAACTGTAAAGCGAATACTTGAATACGTTTTTTAATGAGTTTACATAGTCGCTAACTATTTGTAAAGCCAACAATCCTGGTTCTGAAGGATTATTTACTTTGGTTTGTGCTTCCATTATTTGAAATTCAAGCTCTTCCATGCGATAGTAATCAGGCAGGTTTTTTTTGACATAAGTCAGGTATTGCCGATAGATCTCGAAAAACCGGGGAGTAAAATTATTGCAATAGTCTATTTTGGCTGATTTTATTTTTTTAGCCAACGCATCCATTTTTGATCCTTGTCCATAATCAACTCCACTCATGCCATACCATTCGCTTGTCCATTTGCTAATGTTGCGCAAGGTCTGGTTTTCGCTGGTATCATTTTCAAGCTCCTTAAATTGTTGCGTAAATTTCGAACTCATTGCCAAATGGTTTTCAGTCAGCTCCTTTTTTTCTTTTACCAGCTCATACATATTTTTAATTTTCACCTGATCGGCTTTGTATTTATCAGGATTTGCCTGTGCATCAGCCATCATCTCGGCACTGTATTCTACACCCCATGCTTTCTGTCCTTCTTTACCCATTTTACCAACATTTTTGGCTTCCTCAACCGAAATATTGTATTGTTGTCCCATCATTCTGTTGGCCAATGCCAACCCTTCAGCTTCCGATAGTTGGCCACCGCTCTGTAATTTAGCCATTTCCGTTGCTGAAAGTCCTGTCTGATCAGCCATGTTTTGCAACATTTTTGTTTTGTCGACCTCTCCATGACCAGTAATTTCTGCTTTTCTCTTTTCTATTTCCTCTTTGATTTGAGAAGATAACTCACTAACTTTATCGGAGAATGAATTCTTGTCAGCGGAGGACATACTACATACACCGGAAGGAATGGCTGGCAAATTGCCTAAAAAGAATTCAGGTGTTTTTTGTGAAAAAGCACTTAGAGCCAGAAAAAGTATAAAACTGAAAGTAAGGAAAGTTTTCATAATAACAAATAAATATTCAGCTATTTAATCTCTGTCAATTCGGTGTATGACTGCAACTTGCCTTTGTCGTAGGTTTCTGTTTTAACAATTCCGACTCCTTTTGCATACCATTCGATATTATTGGTTTTTACCTTCATTCCCATCGCGGTGGCGTTTACATCGCTCGTAAACTTGTAGCTCGTAAAAGTGCCGGCCTTTACTGTAATATCTTCAATGGCTTCAACTTTTCGGTTTGTGACCTGAGTTGACATTTTGATGTTGACGAACCCCATATTCATAGCCATTTCAACATTTGCGTCGGGAAGTACATCCCCAGGCTTAGGATTGGAAGGAATCTCCATATTGTTCCCCTTAATTTGAACATCGGCTGGCAATTGCCCGTCCTGTTGGAAGGCTGATTTGTTGATAAAATTGCCCATGTCAATATAAAGCTTGTCACCTTTCTTGTGGATGGTAATATCTTCTTTGAACAACAGTTTATCTTTCGGATCAATCGATTCGCACAAATAGGTAATATCCATGTCGTTACCATTGACACTTACATGTTTGATGGTGAATCTGGCCATATTGGTGACCTTATTTTTTTTCTCGAATGTTTTGTAAACCAGAATAGTACCTTCTTTTGTAGGAAAGAAAATTTCCTGAGCTTTTGAACCTAATCCAATAAGGAATATTGCAGTGATAAGAATTAGTTTTTTCATTTCATTTTTTTATTGGCTACAATTAATTATAATTTAATGAATTCAACCCTGCGGTTCAGCGCTTTGTTAACGGGCGTATCGTTAGGGGCTACAGGCTTGGTTTCGCCTAATCCGTCGGTCGTCATTTGGTCAGCTTTCACGCCAAACGATTTAACCAATTCGGCTTTCACTGATTCCGCTCTGCGTTTCGATAAGTCCATGTTTTTGGCATCATCGCCATCAGCATCAGTATGGCCAAATATTTTCACTTTTACATCAGGAACTTCGTTCAAAATACCTGCTATTTCTTTAAGTGTTCCATACGATTCTGGTTTTACAACGTCCTTATTTACATCGAAATAGATGCCATAAGTAACCAGTTTCCCGTCTGTCAACAATTTGTTGCGCATATCGGGTAATCCAGCTGCAATCCTGAAATTGCTTACCATCATAATAGCCGATTCCCACAATTCAAATCGCATCATATTGCATTGAAAACCTGGCTTGAAAACTTTGGGTAAATCAAAAACTTTAACCTGATCGAGATAAACCCTGAGCCTTGTTTTTTGTACCCAAAATGAAAGGCGATATTTTTCGCCTGGTTCCATCGTGGCATTCTCTTTCATACCATCAATTGTATATCCGGTTTCGTCATAAGCACTATATGAACTGCGTGAACCAAAACTCATTTTAACACCTCCTATTCCTGGAACAGCTCCTCCTTCGCTGAGATCCTTCGGGTTATTCGCTCCGTAGAGGTAAAATCCAGACTCATAAAAAGTATTACCTTCATCCATTGGAAAAGTAATTACATCAAACTCTATCGTATAATTATCTGGTAACATAATTCCTTCATCAAGAGCAATACTACCGGAGCTCTGCATATTTAACCAGTTGCCCGGAAAAAGATTTGTTGTTACAACCTCACCAGAAGCATTGGTATTCCAGTTGGGTGGAAAATCGCCAACAGCAACTTCTGTAAAGTCATCGTAAAAAATTACTTTTTCGCCCGGAATAAAATCGAACTTGGAATATGAAGCCAACGAAGTTTTTGTATCAGAGGAAGGCTTTACATCCTGTACCTCAGGCTTTTGATCTTCAGTAATATTTCCTTCGGTTTGTTCTTCGGCCTCTTCCCCTTCAGTCGATTTTTTTTTCTTCTTGAAGAGGTTTTTTACTCCATCTTCAACTTGGTTAAGGCCTTCATCAATTCCTTGATCGACCTTGTTGTTGGCTCTGTTGTTGGTTTGATCCTTTACTTTACCTTCGATGTCTATTTGGGCATTTACGTTAAAAAATGCCAAACAAAAAATAAACGCGAATAAAATTTTAGAAGCTTTCATACTTTTGATTTATGGGTTTTTATGAAGTAAAATTAGGCAGTCCCATAAGTTTGATTATCCCCTAAAAAGGTGATTTTACTATATTTTCTAAAATCCCCTTTTTAAGTGATATTTGGATGATTGAATGGAGGTAGTTTTGTTAATGATTAATGATGAGTTTATGCGTAGAAATCGTTTTGTTTTCAGTTTTCTTGTTGCTCTATTTGCCAGTTATCTAATTGTCAATCAGATTAATGCTCAATCGACAAAAGATGATGATGCATTAATTGACGGTTTGCTTTCAAAAAAAATAGAATCTATTACCGTCCACCATCAGGATTCTATTCTTATTAACGAATCTCTGCAAAAGGCTACAAAGTATTCTGAAGCCCGCAATGATTCAGCTCTTATTTATGTAGATAAGGCTATTGTTCAGGCTGAAAAGGCTGGTTTATTTTCCAAAATATCGGTTGCTCTGCAAAAAAAAGGGCATTATTATGAGATCAAAGAAGATTATAGAACCGCAAGTTCGTGTTTTATAAATGCGCTGAAAATTGAAGAAAAGCATAACAATGAGAAAAGGATAGCCGATCTAAACGACGAACTCGGAGGTATCTATTTCTTTCAGGAAATATTTCCTAGATCGCTTGGTTATTACCAGGAAGCTTTGGTCAGATATCAAAAATTAAATGATACTATCGGCATGGCAAAAGTTTTGGGCCATATTGGTTCGTTATATAATTCGCGCGAATACTGTGAGAAACGATCTCTTGAACAAAAACAAACGGATAACGAAATGGCCTTGGATTATAATCTGAAATCCTTAAATCTTTTCGAAAAGAAGAACCATCAGAAGGGAATTATTCATTCGTGGTTAAACATCGGTAATGTTTATCGATGCATGGGACAGCCTGCACAAGCATTGGGCTATGTTGAAAAAGCACTTGATTATTATCGGAGTAAAAATGATATTGAAAACATTGCCCGAACACTTTATACCATGGGACTTGTTTACAATAGGTTGATGAAGTATGATTTGGCATTGAATTGTTTGAACGAAACCAAAGAACTTGATTTACGTTATAATTATACCGATGGTATTCAATTTCTGTATGAGCAGATAGCACAAACCTATGTCAACAAGAAAGATTATAAAAATGCCTACGACTATTATCTCAAATACATGATCATTCGCGATTCGGTTTACAACAACGAAAAATCGAAACAGATTTTTGAACTTGAAACAAAATATCAGACCGAAAAAAAGCAGGGTGAGATTGAAAACCTAACCCTGGTAAAGCGACAACGAACTATGGTTATATACATCCTAATTGCCTCTTTATTAATAGTTTCATTGCTAAGTTGGTTGTATTTCAGAAACATCCGAAACAAAAAAATTATTTCTGATCAGAAACTTGAAATCAAGGAGAAACAACTGCTTGAACTCGAACAAGAACGTCAGTTGGTTGCTGCGAAATCGGTGTTGCAAGGCGAAGAAGCCGAGCGTGCCCGTTTGGCCGGCGATTTGCACGATGGTTTGGGCGGACTGCTCTCGGGTGTCAAATTAAAATTATCATTCATGAAAGAAAATGCGATTATTACCAGCGAAAATCTGGCACACTTCAATCACGCGCTCGACCTGTTGGATACTTCAATCAGCGAGATGAGGCGCGTTGCTCACAACCTGATGCCTGAAACCCTGATGCATTATGGATTACGCACTGCATTGAACGATTTCATCAAACAGGTTGCTCCTGAAGAATCACCCCTGATAAGGTTCAACACGTTTGGAGAAGATTTGCGATTTGACAAAGAACTGGAAATTACAGTTTACCGCGTCACTCAAGAACTGGTGACCAACGCCGTTAAGCATGCCCAGGCTAAACTAATAGATATTCAGTTGTTTACAGAAAAGGAACGGATTTGTGTTCAGGTGATCGACAATGGGATGGGATTTGATCCGGAAAAACTTGAGCCATCGAAAACAGGAAAAGGGCTAAAGAATATTCAGGACAGGGTTACTGCATTTAATGGCCAATTTGAAATACTTAGTCAACCAGGAAAAGGAACAGAATGTACAATGGATTTTATATTATCTTAGGCGATCATAGTGCTAAAAAAAATCGCCGATGTCGCAGCTTATCCTGATTGTAGAAGACCACCCGATTGTGAGCGAAAGCTTAACCAGGTTTATTACAGATTCAGACTTGAATATTAAGTGTTTACATGCCAGCAATGCCGCAAAAGGACTTGCTTGCCTCAATGGAAATTCATTCGATTTGATCATGCTCGACATCAACTTGCCTGATATGAATGGCATTGAATTTTGCAAAATTGCCAAATCGAGATTTCCGGATATAAAAATATTAGCCATTACTACGGTTGCCCAACGCCACGTGGTAGAAAAGATGCTTGATCAGGGTGCCGATGGGTTCATCCTTAAAACTTCGGATATTGATGATATTATTGGAGGTATCCGCCATATTTTAAGCGGGAAACAACTTTATTTGGGCAAAGGGGTGAAAGAACTGTTGAAAGGCATTTCGCAGGAAAACAGCGATTTGCCTATGATTACCAAACGCGAAAGTGAAATCCTGAAATTAATAGCTGACGGACTAACCAATCAGGAAATTGCTATCCAACTCTTCATCAGTACTTTTACAGTAGATAGTCACCGCAAAAACCTTTTACTGAAATTCAATGCAAAAAACACAGCTACACTGGTTAAAATCGTGGTTTCTAAAGGGATTATTGATGTGACATGAGTTGCATGAGTTGTTTAATTTCTGCTAAAATCTTCGGGATACTCAAACAATGAATCAGAGATGGGTACATTCTCCTGAATCGATGTTGCTGTTTCTTCACCAATCAATATGAATTGATTGCAATCGGGTCCATCGGTGCAGATATATTGTTTTATTTTCAGAAATACTCCCTGCCATTCATGCACTTCCAGTTTTTCAATACCGGTTTTTATTTCATAAATAGTGCAATCTTTCCCTAAAAAATTGGTTTTTCCAAGTACTTTCACAGTAGTATCATAGAGCGTATTCTCAAAAAGATAATCTAATTCGGCGATGCTTTTGTGGTTGTAATTGCCTTGTACCAAATCACCTCTGCTCACAGTTTTATTGATGTAATCAACCAGAAACTCACACACTTCATCCCGAATTTTTCTGTAATGCTTCGATTCGGGTGATAAATTGTACTCCGAAATTTTTTCTTCCCATTCCCAGACGGATTTTTTACCCTGATCCTTGCTGTACAATGTCTTCTTGCCCTCTGCTTTTGTCTGGTAGTAATCCTTTTTAGTGATATAATTTACGATGATGGATGAGAATCCCGAAGCTGCCTGTTTGTAGGTTCCATCAAGTTTGTCACCTTCAATCATCCGGTATTTTGCCGGAACCTGAAAAGCTGAAGGGGAAATTTCAATGTTTTCTTCCATGCTGGTGGCTTCGATCGTAGATATCAGATTTCCAAGAAAAAAAGTTTTCATGGAAAGGCAAATGTCATGGTAAACAATATAGATATATTTATTTTTTGAAAGGTAAGCAGGATTCGCCTCAACATACTCGTACACGAAACAGTTACAACCAAGGAATGAAGTTTCTCCGGTTTTTGTGAAACTAATAAAATTTTTCTGGTTGCTTTTATTGATCTTATTGTGGATCAGGTCTTGGGCCTTCTTGCTAAACCCCACGGCGATTGTATAATCAATTTCTTTGGTGTAATCAAATTCTTTGATTTTGCGTTTGGTCACACATCCTTTGGGGTCGTTTAATAAAAATATATAATCCTCTCTGTAGATCTCCTGATAGGGTTCGCCCAATATCTGTATTGTTAATTCGTCTATTCTTTCAGTTAGAAACAATGAACCATAAGCATCAAAGCTTTCACGAAACGATGAATGGCTAACAGTGTCATTACCCATATTCGACTTTAAGTTGTATTGTATGACAGCCGATTTAACCGGATATTTCGGAAGGAATTCATTTTCAGCTTGTTGAGCTGAAATAGTTCCGAATAAGCCTATGCCAATGGATAGGCTAACAGAAATGACTCTTTTGAATTTGGATCTCCACATAATCTTTAATTTGATCTTTGAGTAAAGATTCGAAAAGACAACCAAATCATTGATCCCCTTTTTCAGGGATATTTGACAAAACAAAACCATGAGTTTTGACCAATATGAATGCGGGAGCAATACCTCCAAATTGTGCGTCAGCGCCTGAGTATCAGCGGTTGGTTTCTTTTTCTTTTTTGATGATATCATAATCGTGCAATGCCATGCTGATACTCGAAACAATGACCTCCGGATCATCCTTCGGGATGTAATGGCCGGAGTTAGCACAATAAATGAACTTGCCAAACCTGAGCGGATTGATGAGTTCAATCCAGCTTTTCATTTTAATGTCATTGTTTATCCTGAACATTTTTTTTCCGTCATACAGCGAGGCAGTTTGTTCAGGATACAGCGGATATCCTCCGGCCAGGATAAAATGAACGGGTACGTCGGGCAGGGGATTCCGGCTGCAGAGTGCAAAGCCTGTCTTGCTGAATTCGCGTTGTGCCTTCATCTCTTCCACCACAAACTTAGGTCCCTGGGCCATATAATCATCCGCCGATTTGTCATATTCAGCATACAGTGAGTCGATCTGAAATTCTGTTAATCCGATTTGCCGGTAGGGGAGTCTGCCCCCGCCTTCATTTTTGACAAAATCATGCGGATCAACAAAAATCAGTCCTGCCATCTCGTCCGGATACAGCGAAGCGAAGCAACGGATACAGGCACCTCCCCACGAATGGCCAACAAGAATATACGGTGGATTCAGACCTTTCGCGCGCAAGGCTTGTCTGAGAACCTCAGTGATATGATCGATCGTCGGAAGCTGCTGATCATCTTCTGAGCCTCCTATCCGGGGCCGGTTGTAGGCGAAAGTGACGTTTTCCTTCGATACTTCCTGCATGATCAGGAGCCAGTATTCAAAATCGGTTCCACGGCCATTTTCAAAAACAATGACCGGCTTCCCTTGTTGCCTGTTTTCGAAGCCATAGGTAATAATTTCAAGTTGATAACCATTTACCTCAATCAATTCAAGGGTGGGAAAGGCTTTCTTTTTGTTGTTCAGCACCTTCTCAAGCAAGGGATGCCACCGCTTATCAGACCGGAGTGACCGCAAATCAGGATCTGATTGCAGATGTCCGTAATTGGTGTAATTCATATATACCGACACATACTCCAATTGGTAAAACGCACTGTCGGTGCCGTTTGCGAGCGCCCACGAACAGGCGGCATTGTAGCGATGGTTGATGGTGATCTTTGCATCGGGCAACTGAAACGCCTCCGAAAATGCAATGGCAGATTTTTCGTATTCTTTTTGCTGGTACAGCGAGTCTGCCTGAAAGATAAGAGAATTAAAATTGCTGAGACCGGGCTGGCTGAATAAGGAGGCTGCGCCAACGAGCAGGCTGAATAAAAACAAGCTAGTTTTCATGCGCTATGATTAGGAAATCGTGGATAATGATACGAAATATCCGGATAGCACGGATACAATATAAACAGAATCTGGCAGAATTTTATTTTGATGGGCTGACAAGATTCAAGGTATTATAATATTTATGAATTGAGTGACGTTATTAACCCTCTTCACTTACTTTGTGGATAATATTTTAATCTGAAATTTGAAATATAATACATTAACCTTTTAGTATTTAGTTAAATAAGAGGATTTAATTTTAATAATCAAATCTTCTTGGTTCGGTAAAACGACATTAAATTGTTTGGACTGCAAAACAAGAAGCTTGTCTGTGTGCGGTGGACTCCCAAGCGACCCCGTAGGAGCTTTATATACTGAATTAGAATGGATTGAAATGGAATGCTCCGGCTTGGGTCGCGCAAGGGACAAGCTTCGTAGTTTTTGCGTTCAAAGTGCCGATTTAATAGCTGTTATTGTTCAAAAAGGGGTACCCGATTTGAACAATTACAGATATTTTATCGGTACAAGTCTTGATCTTTTATTCGCATCTTGATGATTTTAATAGGAGCTCATGAACGAAGCTTCCCTGCGCTCTGTCTGGCCCGCCTCCCGAATACTTTCGGGAAGACCTGCCAGCGCACCGCTTCGTAACACGATTTTATTTTTTGAATTCGATGATACATTATACAAACATATAACCATTAAATAAAGGCATGGTATTTTGTGGCGCTATTATTTGGAACTGCCAGCACATCATAATAAGATTAAGCCCGAATTACCTTCCGGTCTTTGGAAGTGGTTTTAATCCAATACGATGGAAAACACAAAATTAATCTATGGCGTAGTTAAAAATTACGCCATAGATTAACCTACTGCCTGGATAAAATCTACACCGAAAGGGTGTTATTCTCCAAATTTATATCCAACAGTAATTCCTAAAACACGGTTTTTGACCTGAAAAGTGTCGGTATTAAAAGCTGCAATATTGGCTATTCCCAATGCATACGTAATTCCTAACTGATACGCACTGCGTTCAACGCCTATGCCAAAAATGAGTCCGGCATCCAGTCGCTTTAAATCTTTATCATCACCTTCGCCCCATTTAATATCCTTATCAAGGTTTGTTGTTACTCCCGATGAGGTCGATTCAGATTTGTTTTTTCCACTTAATCCCATGCCAACGTATGGACCGAAAAGGCCAAATACCTGATAATTTCCGACCTCAAAAGTTGCTTTAGCCGTTAAGGGTATATCAATATAAAGCAGGCCGATTTTTGACTTGCTTTCAATCGCTACACCACCTACCGTTGTAGTCGCGCTTTCGTTGAATCCCTTTGTGGAGATAAACAAACCCGGTTCAAAGGAAAACACGCCCGAAATAGGAAATTCAGCTGTAATACCAGCATTGAAGCCAATATTCATTTTGTAATTATCGCTCACCAATTCTTCCTCAGATTTCATGAGCATATTGGATAAGTTCAATCCTGCCTTTGCCCTGAACGTTTGAGCAAAAGTCGCAGTTGCCATGTTGAGCGCAACCATTAACAAAAAAAGTCTCATTAAATTCTTCATGTCGTATAATTATTAATTAATAGATATTTCAATTTTCAGACTTTCCGAAAATCGTTTTCTTTGGGCCTATTGTATCTTTTTGCTTAACAGCTAGTAAATATACGTATATATACACCATATATAACAGCCATATGATTTTTATTGAAAAAGCATGACAGTTTTTGAGCACAAACCTCAATACAAGGGAAGAAAAACAGACAGTTGGCAAAGCGAAAAACGGATTGTTTGGGAGATTCAGGCAGGAAATACCATTTTAGTTAAGGTTCGTTCCGCGCAGAACGAATTTTTTTGCGCTCAAATAGTTTTGTAGGGCTCATGATAATCTCGAAATTGTTCAAGAAAATCAGATACTGTTTCAATCATAGTATTCGTTTTTTCGCTTACACACAAGGTTTTGGGGCTTGGCGATGTGGCGAAGTTCTGGCACAAAAGTTCAATAGAATTACTAATATTGAACCTTGAACAAATGTTTCATAGAAGCACTTCAGCCGCCATATTGCCAAACCGATGCTATAGCCAGTGGTTTGATTTTGCTTTTTTAGGATATTATCAATATTGGCTCTCATCATCTATGGTGTATTAGTAATAATTTCATCCTCTTTCATAATTCACAACAATTAAACCCGACTGGCCAATTCTCGAATCCATTTGTTTCTCATTAGGGATGGAACAATTCTAATTAAAAAAGGTAAGTAGGTGGCAATTCGGAATATAATTGTACTAATCAGAAGCTCGCTTCCTATTTTTTTATATAAATCCGTTTTGTATTGTTTTAAACTTTCTTTACTAAAGTCTTTTATTTTGTGGGCATTAATAATTGTGCTAGCTGATATGAGCCCACTTTCAATAGCATTACTAATGCCATCACCCGATTTCGGATCAATTAAAGATGCAGCATCTCCAATCAAAAGAAAATTATTGCCGTACAATTTTACTTTTCTTGAACCCAAAGCCAAGCCAAACCCTTTAACATCGCCTTCTATTTTAGCACTATGAAATCTCTCTTTCAATTGCGGATTTTGGGAAATAATTTGAGTCAAACTTTTTCTTAAATTAATTTTACGTTTAGAAATTTCGCTACTTAACATACCAAATCCAACATTGGTGGTATTATTTCCTAAAGGGAAAATCCATAGATACCCTGGCATATTGTTTCTATAAATATGAACTTCTGTCTGATTGGGCAAGGTGCCATCAATATTGGAATAATATGCCCTGACTCCAGCTGAATAGTTAAACGGGTCTAACTGTAAATCAATTAGTTGTTTTGCTAAGAAAGACTGAGACCCATCAGCAGCTACCACTATATTAGCACTATAATAAGTATTAGCACTTTTGTTACCTACCAATATTTTGTCGCATTCCTTAACTACGTAATCAATTTTAAAGTTGGCTTTAAAGGTTAAAGTTCTGACATTTTTTATAGCATACTTAAGTAATAAAGCATCAAAATCAAACCTTTTTATACAATAGGATTCGTTCTTCCAATAAAGATTAAATGGCTTTTGATTATCGATAAAAAAACGAGTTGTAGAAATAAATTCTTTCTTTCCAAAACTTCTTAATTCTTCAATTAACTCCGGAGCGAATTTATCAAGACTTTTAATGGATCGTCCTCCGATAGCATCGCCACAAATTTTATCTCTCGGGAATGATTCCTTATATACTAATAAAATATTTAAATTGGAATCTTTTAAAGCCAAGGCGCAAGAAGTGCCAGCTGGTCCAGCCCCTACAATAATTACATCGAAGTGTCTTACCCGATTTGTCATTATTTTAAGTTCATTGAAGGTGTCATCTATCATTGGCTATAACAATGGGCTAAACAACTAGTAAATATACACCATATATTACAGCCATATGATTTTTATTGAAACAGCGTGACAGTTTTTGAGGTCAAACTTCAACACGATGGAAGAGAAACAGACTTTTAGTAAAGCGAAAAGTGGCTTGTTCGGGGAGACCGCAATCAATGTACGGCATAGTTACAAACTTCGCCGAACGCATTCAATCTACAGGTAATAGTTATCTGATTCCTTTTACGGTTTCGTATACCTCATCTATCACCAAAGCCATCCGCCGCAAATCGAGGGTCTCCATCTTGTCGGTAATTTCATGATAGTTTTTGTTTCGATAAAATGCTGTATTGCTGATCATCACGGCAGGATAACCGTATTTCCAGTAATTCAGATGATCCGAAAAATCGACACCCACGAGCGAAGCAGGGGCCCGCAATGACTTTGTTTTGATGAATCCCTGTTGTTTCATCAGCCGTGTTGTCTGACGGCCAAAACTTCCATTGCCCGACTTTTGAATTACGGTAATATAATCACCTTTGTTCCCATAAAAAAGCCGCATAAGGCCAAGTGGATAATCCTGCGAACCGGGCGCATCGCTATAATAACCGATCATCTCCAGACAAATCATTCCTTTTATATTGATCTGATTGTCGTAGAGCATCTTTGCGTGTACATAGCTTCCCATCGATTCGGTTCTGAAATAGGGAGGTTCTTCGAGTGAATAGGCAACAAAATCGATACGATGTTGCAGTTTCTCGTTCGACAGCAGCCTCGAAAGCTCCAACAGGCCCGCAATGCCACTGGCATTGTCATCGGCGCCTTCCTGATCGCCTGCCACATCATAATGTGCTCCGATCACGATTCGTTCTGCCTTGTCAATCCCTATCGAACCGATCACATTTTTATACTCCACGCCATTTACCTGATACGATTGAAAACATACCGTATCGCAATATTCCGTCAGCGCACCATAGAGATAATCAGCCACCGCATTCAACACATCCGTATTGCGGTAGTTTCTGCTTTTTTCGGTTTTTGTGATCGTCCGCAGCATGTTTTCTATCCGGGTGGTATCGGCCAATAGCCGGTGTTCCGCAGCGGTGTGCTGTGCCGGGGCGCATTGCAAAAGCCCCAGCACCAGCATCACGATCAGACTTGCTTTTTTCATGGCCTCATTTATTTATGCAAACACTGTTTTTCTGTCTTGTTTTCATCCTATCCCTTGCGGCTTTGTCCTTTTTTGATTAAACAGCCCAGTTGGAGCGAAGTTTACTACTCCCCATTTTCTGACCACACCTAACACTTTCTTAGTTGAAATTCAGAAAGTGGATTTAACTTTGCCACATCAAGTGAAGCGGAAAAAGGCTCTGCTGGAGAGCAACCTTTCAGGATTAGCTTGATCCGATAG
>CAITDJ010000118.1 GCA_903891085.1 uncultured Bacteroidota bacterium
CATTCTCAGCCGACAAGCTGCACGTCCATCACCGTCTCATCTCCCTTGGCATCAGCCACCGCAGGGCAACAGCGATCCTTCTGTTTATCAATGTATTGTTTATAGGGATGGTATTGCTTATGAAAGATGTAGGGATGTATTGGCTTGGTTTGCTGGTAATTGGACTGGCATTGGTATTATCTTATCTGCCTGTTTATCTTTGTAGTGAGAAAAAAACTAAAGGTGGCGAACAAAGAGAACGAAGAGAGCGAAGCGAACTGAGCGGCGTTAGAAAATGAAGTGAACGGAGCGACGTTAGCGAATTGAGCGAATGAAGCGAGGTAAGCGAATGAAGCGATGTAAGCGAATGAAGCGAGTGGGGATAATATACTAAAAAACAACATATTATTTCAATGGAAAGAATAAAAACGCATCAGGACTTAAAAGTTTTTCAACTATCATTTGAGGCTGGTATGGAAATATTTGCGATTTCAAAATCATTTCCTAAAGAAGAAACCTATTCTCTGACTGATCAAATCCGAAGGTCATCACGCTCTGTATCAGGAAATCTGGCTGAAGCATTTCGAAAAAGGCGATATCCAAAAGCCTTTATATCAAAACTTTCCGATTGTGAAGGGGAGGGCGCTGAAACGCAGGTCTGGCTTGATTATGCATTAAAATGTGAATATATCAGTGAACAAGCGCATACAGTATTAAACGACAAATATGATCATATCATCGCCATGATAGTTAATATGAGTAGCAAACCCGAAAACTGGAAATGGTAGTTAAAACTTCGCTTAAGTCGCTAACTTCGCTTAAGTCGCTCAATTCGCTCAATTCGCTCACTTCGAAAAACCTCAACCCACCAAACCCATAAACCAAAGATCACGACATAAAACCCAGGTCGTAAAATCCATTCATGGATAAAATCCCAGTATTCCGGTTTCCATAAAACAGTTACTGACAGTATTACAATTCGTAAAATATTAACGCAGTGCATGATAAACAAGCTCATTGGTATAAACCATAGCTTGTGTTTCCATGGTCCGGGAAACAATACAAACAGCACGATGATCTGATAAAATTGTTTCAGTCCGGAGCAACTTTCGACCACTGACACATAACCACCATTACTGAACCACATAGTGTTGGGATCTTCAGTGGTAATATGCATGCCTAAAATACTCCGGTTAATCCACAAGCTACTTACAAAGACCTGTCCGGCCAGCCAGTCAGCGGTGGAACTCACAATAGTAAATGATTTAATGAAATTGGCAAAGTCCCACCACAAAACGTGAAAAGTGTAGGTGATTATTGCAAAAAGGGCAATGTCAATGATGAACCCAAACGGACCTTTATAGAACTTTTGAAATTGTTGGTAATACTGTTTGATCATGTTTTTTACTTTTGCGACAAATTTAGTTTTATTTTGCAATCAGTTTTTATTGATCAGGTAATTGAAATCTTAAATTGCCGTTAAACAGTTCATATTATATAGTACATGTTTCAATTCAGGACCATCAAAGTGATAAAAAAGTCATTTTTCTTCATTTATTTATTGTTTATCAGTACCCTTAGCCTCTGGTCTTCTGATGGATTACCCGATGTAATACTTTTTCCTTATGCTGACAAAGTGATACATACAGGCATGTATGCAGGATTTACCTTCCTGATGCTGTGGGCATGGTCGGACAAGCTTATCAGGAAGAAGCAGATTTTACCTTTGATCATGGTGATTCTTTGGGGGTTCTTTATGGAGTTGCTCCAAGGTTATTCACACTTTGGACGTGAATTTGATTTAACAGATGAACTGGCCAACACACTGGGCTTCATTCCCGGGTGGATTGGGTGGAG
>CAITDJ010000119.1 GCA_903891085.1 uncultured Bacteroidota bacterium
AGCTTCGATAGCAGCTTTAGCGTTAGTAACTTCCATTTCAGGTGGTTTGGCGCAGCTGGTGAACATAAGTGTCAAAACAGCAAAAGCAGCCAGGGTCAACATGAGGTTCTTTTTCATTTTTTTAATCTCCATTTTTGGGTTAAGTAATAATTATTAGCAATTCAACGAATTATTTTCATTGTTGAACTCCGTTAATCAATCGGCGTGCCAAAGATTTCAAAAGATTTTTAATATGCAGTAAACCAAATAAATAAATATTTTTTTATATTCAAATCAATCATTCGTTTCTGATATCTGTATTAAATAAATACAAGATGACTGAATTTCCGACAGACTAATATATTATCCAACCTGCATGTATTCATTATCCCAGCATAAAGTTCCAATTGAACAGATGAGGGTCCGGCATTTAAAAATATTTTCCTTCAATCTATTGAAATATTTCTACATTATTGCATTTCGTAAATGCCTTTTACATAATTTTAACCCGTTTTATATAATCCTTTATTTTGACACAACCGGGGGGTTCAGTCAGTGTAATGAAAATGTATTTTTAAGTATCTATTTGCTTGATAATCAATTTTTTGATTTGTGATTTATTGGATAATTTTTAAGTATTTGCTTCAAATCGTTGTTTGATTAACGGATAGGTGTATGAATGATTACTTATTTATCTCAAAATTATATTAATAAACCATTAAAAATTCTATTATGAAAAAACTCTTTACTTTAATTGCATTGTTTTTATTCTTACAAGTGTCTTTTAGTCAGACATATCTGTTCGAGGATTTTAGCAGTGGAATAATGCCACCAGCAGGGTGGAGCAGGGATGGACTTCCAAATCAATGGTCAAACAGCCCCACCAATAATGCCGGTGGAACTGCACCTGAAGCGAAGTTCACCTATGTAAACCAGGTTACGACATCGCGATTGGTATCGCCAGTTGTCGATCTAACGGGTGTGCCAAATCCAACCCTTTCGTTTAAATATTATTATGACTATTATGCCAACGGGCCTTCCATCGGAGTTGCCACACGTTTTGGTGCCGGTGAATGGACCGTCGCCTGGCAGGTAACACCAAACAGTAATCAGGGACCGAAAACCCAGGTTGTTGCCTTGACAAACGTTGGACAGAGCGATTTTCAGTTTTGTTTCTTTATCACTGGTAATCTTTACAATGTTGATTACTGGTTTATTGACAATGTGAAACTTTTTATCCCGCTTGCACTTGATGCCGGCCTTGCATCCGTTGATGTGCCTGCTTATGTTGAAGCCGGAGATCAATTCGATTTGAAAGGTGTTGTGTCAAATGAAGGAAGTACACCGATTAATTCATTTGATGTTTCGTACACCGTTGATGGTGGAGAAGCACAACTTTTTTCCATTTCCGGTTTAAATATCGTGTTGGGAAATCAATACAATTTTACCCATGACACCCCCATTACAATCCAGGATATTGGCCCACACACGATTGTTACAACTATAAGTAATGTGAATGGTGGTGAAGATCTTGATCCGGCTAATAACACGCTCGAAAAAATGATAAGTGCAGTTTCATTCGTGCCGACAAAAAAGGTAATGGCAGAGGAAGCAACCGGTACATGGTGCGGATGGTGTGTGCGTGGAATCTGTTTCATGGATTATATGGCAGAAACTTATCCTGAAACCTGGATTGGTATCGCGGTTCATAATAATGACCCCATGGAAGATGCGACCTACGATGCTGCTATCTCTTCCATTATTCCCGGATTTGCAGGATACCCGAGTGTTACTACAGACCGCACAGTGGGTGATTCTGATCCGACTGACCTTGAAGCTGGATACCTGCGCCGCATTGTCGCCATTAGTCCTGCAACAATCGAGATTGTTAATTATAGCTGGAATGCTGAAACAAGGGCCATTTCATTTGATCTGCAATCTGAGTTTGTTGCCGATGTTAATACAGAACTGAGATTCGGTGTTATTTTCGTTGAAGATAGTCTTTGGGGGACAGCATCGAATTGGGGTCAAACAAATTATTATGCCGGAGGCGGAAATGGTGCCATGTGCGGATTCGAAGATATGCTGGCCCAAATTCCTGCCGCTCAAATGCATTATGATCATGTTGCCCGAAAAATTCTTGATACTCCTTTCGGAACAGCAGGCAGCCTGCCTTTGACAATCACCGCAGGTTCAGTGATCAGTTATAACTATACGTATACCTTGCCTGAAACATGGAATTATGACAAACTACATATCGTTGGTTTCCTGCTCGATTATTTAAACAGCGAAATTATCAATGCAAATAATGTGATCAGCGACTATGTTGGTATAAACAATCCCGAATTTGAACAAGGTGTTGCTGTTTATCCAAATCCTTTCGAAGCCTACACCAATGTCACTTTCACTTTGGATAAGAGCGAAAAAGCAAGTGTTGACGTTTTCGATATGTTTGGCAAGAAAGTGTATAGCGTGCTTCCATTTGAATTTGGTGCAGGACAAAATAATATTCGAGTAAACAATGTTAACCTGTCGAATGGAATGTATATTCTCAGATTAACGATAGGAAATCAGATTGTTACCCGGAAAATTTCGGTAATAAACTAATCTGAATATTCAGTTGAAAGGCCGGTGCTCCATGAGGACCGGCCTTTTTTGTTGCAGCCAATCTGTCATCATCGCCACTTCCAAAAAATATTTAGGTTGTTGTATCCATGTACAATAGAATTTGTAAATTTGAAAAGTAATTTAGATAAGTGGTTCAGAAACGTACTTTTTTGAATGTAATCTGATGCTTCACAATCCACTGATCGACTGTTTTTGAAACTCAATTTTTACAATATACTTAAAAAACATCAATTTATGGAAGCCAAAAACTATACCACCATTTATCGTATCATGCATTGGGCGATTGCAATTTGTATGCTTTTTATACTTGTTACGATTTTCTTAAGATTAAATTGGATGAATAAAAACAATGTCGCTGACATCATTCAAAACTATTTGTCAACAACTGATCAATCATTATCGCAGGATCAGGCGATAGTGCTGGCGAAACAGATCAGAAAGCCCATGTGGGATTGGCATATCTATATTGGGTATGTGTTGGTTGGTTTATTTGGATTAAGATTGTTACTGCCGGTATTTGGTGAGATGAAATTTTCAAGTCCTTTTAATAAAGCACTTTCTGCAAAAGAAAAGTTTCAGCAGTGGGTGTATCTGGTTTTTTCTATAGGTGTTACCATTTCCCTGATCACCGGAATTTTCATTGAGTTTGGCCCAAAGTCATTAAAAGTTCAGATGGAAGGAATCCATAAATTGTCTGTTTATTATTTGGTGGCCTTCATTGTTATTCACTTTGGCGGTGTTTTGCTTGCAGAATTATCCAGTCAGCAGGGGATTATTTCAAGAATCGTAAGTGGAAACAGAAAAAAATAGAACCTGATAGGAGTCTGTTTGTCAATGACAATACTAATTACAGCACACATGCAAAATCTGGGTGTTGGTAAATATGCCGTCTCCAATTCATCTTCCTTTATTAGATTTTGATCAGTTATCAAAGGATTGGTAACAGACGTTTTTCGATCGCGATTGATTGAGAATGTACACATTCAGTCGTCCGCGATTGCCTTTTTGAAACACAAAGTTTCTCACTGCATCATTTGATTCCATTTGCCTTTTAATGGTTTTCACACCATCCTAAAAATACGACTTTTACCGTATTCAATTCTCATTTATTTGAATGGAATTTTGCCATATCAATTACTGACTATTTTCATTCACTTATAAAACTTAAAGCCATGAAAAAACTTTTACTTTTTATCCAGGTTTTTATTATTTCATTATTTGCGACAGCCCAATGGACAGAAGTATCAATCGGCAATGGTAATGCGCCGGTTAGTGTTATATTTTCAAGCAATATTGTTACCGGAGATGAGAGCGTGGTTGTTGGTACTGATGGCGATGGGATTTTCAGAACCACTGACAACGGAACTACCTGGAGCGATATCAGTGGAAACATTGGTAACAAATCGATCAATTTTGTTGATGGCGGAGAATCGATTTATTTTGTCGGAACGCAAAACGGCGCATTTTTAACAGTCGATCTTGCTGATTATATCGACAATACCGGTTCCGGCCTGACATCATCCGACATCACTTTTTATGGTATCGGAACTTCACAAGCCGGGGATCATATTTATGCAGTCGGAACTAATGGCGGCGGACTTTTCACTTCTGAAAACTTTAGTGGACCATGGAATAATGCCAATTCCGGAATTTCAGGCGATGGTTTGTTCATCAACAACCTGCGTGGTTATTATGACCCTGAGGATGTCACCTATAATGTTTTGGCAACCAAAGGCGGTGTTTATTTCACATTCGATGGTATGGTTACATGGACACAAAAAAACAATGGATTGACCGGTGATGCCCTGTTTGTATCCGATGCATATGCACTTGGTACAGCAACTGTTATATCAACTCATGCCGGATTGTATTATACTGTTGATTTTGGAGATACCTGGGTTAACTTAATTCCGGATATAAAAATCAACAAATTTCTGATGGCAACACGCCAGTCAGGTCCCGCATTTTTTGTATTTGGCGAAAGTAATTTGTATTCGGTTGATCTCGTAAATTGGTTTCCTATTGATATGGGAGGTTTTGCCGTAGGAGAGGTTTTAACGGCAACTGTAAATGCCGATTATATTTTTATTGCTCCTGTAAATCAGACTCGTGATGGAAATGCTGGTGGGGTATTGTTCAAAGCACCTTATGAAATGGTTGTAGGTATGGATGAACAAACCGCTCAGGTTGATGCTGATCTAAGGCAAAATGCACCCAATCCATTCAGCCAGAAAACGGAATTCAGTTATAATTTGAAAGGAAATGGCTTGGTTTCGCTAAATATAATAGACTTGCAGGGACGAAAAGTGGTGAGTTTGATCAATGAATTCCAGGTAAAAGGGGAGTATTCAAAAACGTTTGATGCCGGTCATCTTCCTGAAGGTGTTTATTTCTATCAGTTGTCTGTTGGAAATGAATCTGTTGCCACTAAAAAAATGGTGATTGTAAAATAATACGCTCAACGACGGAAGTCTGTTTGAAAAAACAATCGGGTAGCTGAATCAGTTTTGGTGATTTGCTGCCCGTTTTTTTTGCACAATCCAACGCTGAACAATTTATTCTTCAGATTCGTACAAGCGCAATCTGTTTCGCAGGGCAATAATTTCTTCCTGCTGACTGTTTAATCTTTGTAAGAGATGTGTTATCGTCTCAATCCCTTCGATGTTTATATCAAACTCGTAATAAAAACGGATAAATTTCTCAACCTATTGCAACTGTGTTGATTCAAGATATATTATTTCCTTTTTGGAGATTATTTCAATCAATACGGACTGTTGTAAAGCACTGATAAATGATATTTCAATGTTGTGTTTGGCACAAAAATCATCAACAGCGATCATGTATTCTGTTTTCATGGCTTCTGTTATTAGGATTGCAATTTTGACAATTCGGTGAACAATGCTTTTTGCTTCTCCGTCAGGCTTTTCGGAATCGCAATTTCATAGGTGACAATGAAGTCGCTAAATTGTCCTTCCTGTTTGTAAACCGGGAAGTCCTTTACTTTTAGCTTTATTTTGCTGCCATTTTATGTTTCCGGACTAACTTTTAGTTTTACCTGTCTATCAAGTGTAGGGATGGTTATTTCAACACCCAACACGGCTGTGTATAAGTCTAGCGTAACGTTTGCGTACAAATTATTTCCCAAACGTTTTATGTTGGGGTGATTGGCGATAGAGAAAGTAATTTACAAATCACCATTCGGGCCACCATTCATCCCGGGACTGCCATGCCCCGGAATTTTAATGGTTTGTCCGTTTTCAATTCCGGCCGGGATCATGATTCGTATTTTCTTTCCATTGACCGTTAAGTTTTGCTGATGTGTTTCGGTGTGGCCGATTTATCAGGCCCAAGAATTTTATAATAGTCAACGAAATCAATGAATTAGTGTGTTGTCAGGTTCATGATTTATTGACAGGATAATCGGTATATCCATTTTCATCAGCACCATAAAAAAGATCCATTTTGAGATCTTGTGATAATGACCAATTGTTTTTAAATCTGTCAATCAGATCGGGGTTATTTATAAATGGACGGCCGAAAGCAACCAGATCACCCAATCCGCTTTCCAAATCTGCTTCTGCCCGTTCTTTGTCATAACCACCTGAAATAATGATGGTGTTTTTGAAGTTATTACGAATCATTTCCTTTGTTTCAAGCGCAACTGTAGGTGCACCCATCGCTGAATGATCAACAATATGCATGTATGCAATTCCAATCTCATTCAATTGTTCAGAAAGATAATTGTAAGTAGCATCAATTTGGGGATAATGGGGCATATCACTGGCAACACCATAAGGAGAAACCCTGATACCGGTTTTTTCTTTTCCTATTGCATCAGCCACGGCAACAACCACTTCAAGAACAAACCGGCTCCGGTTTATTACACTTCCGCCATAGTTGTCGGTACGTATGTTAGTAACGGGTGAAAGGAACTGCTCAAGTAAATATCCGTTGGCTGAATGCAATTCAACACCATCAAAGCCAGCTGCAATCGCATTTTTTGCCGCGTTTACGAATTCATTTTTTGTATGAACAAGATCTTCAGCAGTCATCTCTTTTGGAACCTGAAAATCCTGCATTTGTTTAGCATCGGTCCACATTTGTCCGGATGCTTTCACTGCCGATGGTGCGATTATTTGCGCGCCTTCGGGCATATTGAGGATATCGCTGATTCTGCCGGTATGCATGAGTTGAATAAATATTTTCGCTCCGCCTTTGTGCGCGGCTGAGGTTGTTTTTTTCCAACCCTCGACCTGTTCATTGTTGAAAATTCCCGGAATACGTGCATATCCCAATCCGTTTGGTGAGGGTGATGTGCCCTCTGTGATGATTAATCCGGCACCAGAACGTTGACCGTAATAAGTTGCCATAAGGTCATTAGGAACATTACCGATGGCCCTGCACCGTGTCATTGGTGCCATGACAACACGATTTTGTAGGTGTAAATTTTCAATTATTCCGGGTGTCAATAATTTGATTTCTTTCATTTATCTGTAGTTTATTTTTGCTTTATACTAATAACAAGGAAGTCTCTGAAAAGTTTTTATTATTTCATAAAAGTATTGAATGTTTTTATGATAAAATATAAAAGTAAATATGTTGATTTGTGATTTTCAATTGTTTATGAAATTTATCATATTTTACCTGATCAAACCATCATTTTTTTGAGTTTCCTTTGTGCTTGCCAGGATTTGTACTATGGTGGTGGTGAGGATTGTTCGATTTTTTATACCATCCTCTATGATTTCCATCGAATACGTATGTTGTATCTGCTTCGGCCAGCATCTTGCCGACTGGTTCGAGAATCAGATTATTGTTTCTATCGAGGATGCCCGACCTGAAAACAATGGATGATATATGCCCTTTGCCGGTAGCCCGAAAACTGAAAATAACCCTTTTTTCGTCCGACCTAACTTCTGATCGATCCGGATTTTCGACAACGGACGGAATAAAAAAAGCAGCTGATTCAATTTATATTTATCGTAAGAAGTAATCGCAGCCCGGATGATATTCGGTTAAAATTCAGCAAAATAGGCGATAATTCCTAACAGGATTAACACGGTTCCTGTTATTCTTTTTTCGTGGTGCTCAAGGAAATGTGAATTAAATTTGTTGATGCCTTGCAAACCAAGATATACCAGGGTGAGCATCACGGTGAGTGTGACAACCAAGTATACCAGCGAAACAATCAAAATACCAGCCCAGCCAAGTGTGCCGGCTTGAAAATAAAAGGCTTCAATTTCGATACAAGGTGAAAGAAACATGGCCAGACACAAGGATATAAGTATGGCTGTTTTTGATTTTTTGTTCTTTATTGCCTTGGCATCAAGTTCAAAATGATGGTGGTGTTTTGATTTTAAATCGATCAGGATATAAACGATGCCGATGAGAATAAGTGCCGCCGGTGCTGCAATTTCGGCGATGAATTCATACCCTTGTGACAGTTTTATACCTGCAAAACCAACGATCACACCGAGAAGTATGGTACTTGCCATATGCGAAATACCGGTAAAAAAAGTGGCGAAAAGGGTTTCCCTTGTTGTCCACTTTTCCGACTTTGAGATGGCGATTAGCGGAATCCAATGGTTTGGAATTAAACCATGAATCACACTAAGCGCAAGACTACCTATAAATATTTGCCACATTTTATTTTAATTACTTATTGATGAATGCCTCGATAGGATAATAATTGAGTGCCATACTGATTAATGGAGCTAAATCTTTTGTTACTAAATATTGCATGGCTGCTTTTTTCATGTAGAATCTGCCTTTTCGCAAAAGTCAGAAGGTTTTATTGTGATTAACAAGTTTTTTTGCTTTGTGTTCGAAGATAGCAAACTTTTTTATGCTGAAAACAAATTCATTGAAAATCTCAACCAGAAAAGGCCTTGTATCAGCACTTTCGTTCGCTGGTTTTATTTCATAACCATTTATTTCGTTCAAGACCAAGGTCATTTTCATCTGAAACGGAGCGCAATTTAGTCAAAAACGTCCGAATATTCGGGTGATTTCATCATTTAATTTAAATGACGGTTATGGGTTGGCCGGTTTTACCAGTGATGTGTTATCTGGTAACAGCCGTTTGTTATTTTCATTTCAAAGGCAATCATACATCCCATGGAGTTTTATCGGTTTCCGTTTTGGTCCTTATTTAAATTTCTCCTTTGGAATGCTTAGTGATACCTCAACAAGATTCAGAAATAGCAAGCTTTTTTCTCAGATTGGCTTGGGAGTGCTCATAAAAAATGATAATCTCATTATTAATACATTCCAGTTTTCCATTGTTTTTTATCCTTCAATTCCTGGTAAAGGTGAAAATATTTTCAAGTTTAACTCAATTCAAACTGCTGATTTTGGTTTCAGAGATTTTGAAATTGGGAAACCGGCAACCATTGAATTTCGATAGTTTTTAATGTCCGGAAAGTTTTACATTTGAATAATTATTTTTCCAGAACTATTTCGGGTAAAATGTTTCGAAAACCATTAACAGACTGTTTATTACGGTTATTTAGATTTTAGTAATTTTCTATATACCAATAAGATAATCAAATGGAATCGGTGGACTTATCAAAGTTGATTTCGCAGAAACTAGTCAGGGATGTTGATTTATCGGCTTTAGAAATAGCTGATTACGACTTTAGCGGATGTGTAATCGATCATGTTGTTTTTGCTTCAGAAAAGCAACAAAACAGGGAAATACGAAATATTAACTTCAATGGTGCCCAGCTGACCAATGTTTCTTTTGAAGGAGCGACCTTGATAAACTGCGATTTTGATGGCGCAAAAACTGGGTTGACCCGGGTATCATTCAAACGTTGTTCCTTATCGAAATGCAGGTTCAGAAATACCCGAATCTCGTGGAGCGATTTCAGGTATACCGAAGTAAATGGGGCTACTTTCGAAGGGTCAACCGTCGATTTCTGTGACTTTTACAGGGCGTTTTTCGTAGGTGTCATTATTTTCCGCAAATCGAAAATCAGTAATTCAAGTTTGTATTATACGTATTTTGATGAGGGAGCACTTATCCGAAAAGAAAACCTGATCAGGGGAAAAATTCTGCAACAGAATAAAGCCGCTTATAAAAAGTTTTTGGTTGATTGGAATACCTATGGAACAGGCATGCGTAAAAATGAACAAAACAGGATTTCTGACTGGAGTCCTGAAGCATCATTAAAAAGCCGGTTTGCCGATGCCGAAGACATTTACAAAACTTTAAATGGTTTGTGGACTAGCAAGGGTTTTCTGGGAGAAGCCAATTGGGCCTATGTGAAAGGGAAATTGATGGAGCGCCGACGTATGATGGCCGAATTGACAGGCAATCAGTTGTCCTTTTCTCAAAAGTTAAAAAATCTGTGTTTAATCCTCTGGAATTATTTATGCGATTATATGTTTGGCTATGGCGAAAGCATGAAGAAGATGATACTTTCGTATTTTGTGGTTGTTTTTCTGTTTGCCTATTTATATTATGCCTCACCTTACGTCAGCCTGCATAGTTATACCCGTGCCTTTGGTATTAGTCTTAAAAATATGGTGGCATTGTCATCGGCAGAGGTGGAGAACGTTTCTCCCCTGATCGATTTTCTGAATATAATTCAAACCACTTTTGGGATATTGGTAACCGGTATTTTCGGATTTATCCTGGGTAATAAGATCAGAAATCAATAAAACATTTTAGAGTTTATAATCTCTCTTAAGATTCATAAAAACCTGTTCAAGGGTTTGTTCGACAAGCGTACTTGTTTCGGTAATTTTGGGCAGGTTCTTTTTTTGTTTTGCATGAACCTCGATGAACCGGATTGGTTCGTGGAGGTTGTCGATGCCAAAAATGTCGAGCGTGGGTTTAAGTTTGTGTGCGCTTCTGGCTATTTCTTCATAATTTTCTGTAAGCAAACCATTCTTTAGTTGAAGAAGCAAATCGGGTGTAGTGCTAAGAAAAATGCTGATCATATTTTTAATTGCCTCTTCATCAGTACCTATATATTCAATGAGTTTATCTAGTTTATAGATTTGGTTTGCATCATTTTTCATCAAAAAATCAAATTTGGTTTTCTTTTAACATTCTATAAATTGTCGATTTGCCGATGTCAAGTTTTTGGGCAACCTGCAGCACATTTTCATTGTATTTGTGCAAATAGAAACGAATAATTTTCTTGTTGTATTCTTCCAAGGTGTTTTCTTCCAATAAAAAGTTACCTGATAAATCAGTGGAATTGAACGATATATGGGTTTCGTCAATCTGATCCGTGTCGGAAAGCACAGAAGCTAACTCCATGATTGCTTTGAGTTCCCTCACGTTTCCCGGAAATGAATAGCGCATCAATTTGTTTTGGGCACTCTCAGTAATACTGAAACGGGGCATTTTGTTTTCGGCACAAAATTCATCGACAAAATATTTGGCGAGCAACAAAATGTCATTTCCGCGGTAACGAAGCGGTGGTATTTCAATTGGCAAACCCAATAGCCTGTAATACAGGTCTTCACGAAAGTTTCCCTTATGAACCTCTTCCGTTAGGTTTCGATTGGTTGCCACAATAAGCCTGACATCTATTTTTATTGTGTCGTTTCCGCCAACACGGGTCAATTCACGTTCCTGCAAGACACGCAATAATTTCGATTGCATATTTTGATCCATCTCACCAATCTCGTCCAAAAAAATTGTTCCACCCTGGGCAAGTTCAAATTTTCCAATTTTTCGAGTTGCTGCCCCCGTGAAACTGCCTTTTTCGTGTCCGAACATTTCACTTTCGATGAGTTCGCCCGGAATTGCCGAAACATTCACTGCAACAAAGGGTTTCTTGGCACGAGAGGAATTATAATGAATTGCTTTGGCTACAAGTTCCTTACCTGTTCCTGTTTCACCGGTGATAGAGACCGTAATATTGGTTTTAATGGCTTTTTCGGTAAGATTGAAAATTTGTTTTATGGCCGGACTATTGCCTTTAATAACGTTTCTGAATTCATATTTTTTCCCGATTTCTTCCTTCAAATAACTTATTTCGTGACGCAACTGCAGGTTTTCACGGATTTTCTTGATCACATTCCATAACCTGTCTTTCACATCCGGATCTTTCACAAAATAGTCATACGCGCCTTCACGCAATAACGTAACCGCGGTGGAAATATCCTCCTGGCCCGAAACGATGATTATCGGAACCTCCGTATTTTCCTTGCGTATTTGTTTCATCACATCAAGTCCCGACATATCTGGCAAACTATAATCAAGAGAAATTAATGATGGTGCCTTGAAAATATTTTTTAGGCAATCATTGCCTGTTTTAAACAGATGAACCTCATTATCAGGGTTTAAAGAAAGGTGATGCTTAAGCATTTCGCCATAAAACACATCGTCCTCAACAATAAATATACGGAAGGCTTCCATAAAAATACTCCTTTCATTTATGTAGTTAATTCCAAAAAAAGATAAACTTCCAAAAGTTACCGGCTGAATACTAATTCTCAATATTGGAATTATAACAAAAATAGGTTTTTTTTTGTTCCGATGGCAATTAATTTTTATTGTTTTTAGATCAGTTTTGTGTTTTTAATTTTAGAATATCTTATTTTTGGTCGACACAACTGGCACATTGTCTTGCAATTTGAAATCTAATTTTTTTTATGACATTTGATATCTACTTTTGGTTTGGTTTCAACCTATTGAGATTTGTTCGGAAATATGCTATATAAATACCTGCTTCAAAGAATATGGGTTTTCGCCAAAGGACTGCTTTTTGTAGTGGTATCTGTGGTGTTGTATTTTTATTTATCAACTCCTATCTATCGGTTTGCCGAACCAGTGCCTTTTCATGGAAAATATTTGCACAATCCATACCAGCAAATCGACAGCAATTATTGGCGGAAGTATAATTTTCAGGTGCAATCACGCGTTTGGGCTGGAATCACGGATGGCAGGTTAAATTCTGCTCAACTGATTGATAGCATTTATAATCTATTTGAGTATGATTATGTGGCTATTTCCGATTATCAATTAATCAATCCATATAATAGCCAAAATCAACAATATATTCCAACCTATGAACATGGTATTAATATACCTAAAGTCCATCAGGTATGTTTGGGTGCCAGAAAAATCTTGTGGAGAGATTATTTTCTTTTTCAAACTTTGAATACCAAACAGCATATTATCAATAAATTACGTCCTGATTGTGAATTAATCGCCCTGGCCCATCCGAGGCTAAGAGATGGATATACACTCTATGATATGAAGTATCTGCATAATTATGACCTCATCGAAGTGTTGAATAATTACAGGGTTTCGGTCGAACATTGGGATCAGGCATTGTCATTCGGTCATCTTGTTTACATTCTGGCAAATGATGATGCGCACAATGTATTGAACAGCAATGAAGTGAACCGGCGATATACTTTAATTCATTCGAAATCGGTGCACCACGATTCAATCATTCAGGCATTGGGCAAGGGCCTTGCCTACGGAGTTGACTTCTATAGGGTTGATGATGAGTTGATGCAGCTTAAAATTGAGCGTTCAAAACATGTCCCTTATTTGAAGCTGTCAAAATTATTCGGCGATACATTGAAAATCGTTGTGAGTGAAAGCGTTAACCATATTCGGTTTGTTGGTGAACAGGGAATAATATTATCCGAAACTGATCATGTGTCAGATGCACAATATGTTATAAAAAAACAGGATGCATACGTCAGGGTTGAAATTCATTGCAACAATGCTTCGGTGTTGTATCTGAATCCTGTTACACGTCACGAAAACAATATAATTGAAAAGCAGCATGCCGCTGAAATAGATTTATTCAACACATGGTTAGTCCGTTCAATGATCATTGTAACTTTGGCTATTATAATTTTGCTTTACTGGTATAAGTGGAAAAAGAAAGGACAAAATACCTGAAAATAAACGACCAAATAATCCGGCGTGGTTTCATTACACTGCTGGTTATAAGTTTTGCTATACGGGCTGTACTTGCCTTTTGGCTTGAGTTTGGGAATGACGAAGTGTATTATGTATTGTACGCGCGGTATCCCGACTGGAGTCATTTTGATCATCCGCCTATGTTGGGCTGGCTGATGCAATTAACCAGTTTGAATCTGTTGTTGAATTATGAGGGTTTTTTAAGATTCTCCTCGCTTATATTTATGACAATCAATACATTATTTGTATTCAGGATTGGTAAGTTGGTGAAAAATGAAAAAACCGGTTTTTATGCAGCCCTGCTTTATAGCACCTCATTTTACTCGGCCATCATTACAGGAATATTTATCCTGCCCGATACCCCCCAGAATTTATGCTGGATAGTATCGATCTGGTTGATTTTGAATTTGTTTTTATCCGAACCTGAAAGTCCAAAAGCCCGAAAATTTATGCTTCTTACCGGTTTGACAATTGGTTTAGGTATGATTTCTAAGTATACTTCTATTTACCTGTGGGTTGGTGTTTTGGTTTATATTCTTTTCTACGATCGTCGGTGGTTGAAACAATCATCCCTCTATATATCCCTGTTAATCAGTTTTATATGTTTTTTGCCGGTGCTTTTATGGAATTTTTCCAATGATTTTGTCAGTTTTGGATTTCATGCCAACCGCATTGTATGGAATAGTAATCCGATCAGGTTCGATTTTTTATTGACCGAATTTTTTGGAGGAATCGTTTACAACAATCCAGCCAATTACTTATTGATTGTGATTTCGGTTATCGCTTTGTTTCGGCATAAAATTCAACTGGAAAAGCCAGTCAAACGATTGTTGTTATTGTTGAGTCTGCCATTGATTGTTACATTTCTTTTTTTCTCACTGTTCAGGGCTACATTGCCCCACTGGACCGGACCGGCATACAATACATTGTTAATACTTGCCGCGGTGTGGCTCGAAACAGGGTCGACCGGCGAGTCAGGAAAAGGCAGGATACCAGTCTTGTTGAAGTTATCAGTCGCAATGGTAATCATTGTTATTACCATCGGAAGTCTTCAGGTTAAATTTGGGATTATTCCATTTAAGGATACTGCTCCTTTTCATCGGATCGGTAAAGACGATGTAACGATGGATATGTATGGATGGCGTGATGTGAAACCTGCTTTTGAAAAGACCAGAAACCGCTTGATCGCCGAGGGAAAAATGAAACCTGATTGCGCATTAATCGGAGAGAATTGGTTTCCATTGGCCGACTTCGATTATTATGTGGCTCGGCCTTCAGGGATGAAAGTCTTTGCAATGGGTAGTCTGGATAGAATTCACAAATATTATTGGGTAAACAAAGAATCTGGTGGTTTTCAGTTGAATAGCGATTATTATTATCTTACCACAAGCCGCGATTACAAACATCCTGAACAGATTTTTCCGCAGCTCTTTGACCAAATCATTCCTTCCGACACGATCACCATCGAACGCAACGGTAAACCTGCAAAGCGGGTCTTTGTTTATTTGCTGAAGGGTTTAAAAGTTTTGCCGAATAATTAGTTGAGATTTTCGAAGAACTAAAAAATGGTTTTTGAGTTTTTTCTATTGCCCGATTTCGGGCATTCAGTTTTGTTTATTAATTTCTTGTGTTAATATTACTCGTATCTTAAAGATATCGAGGGATTTAGCGAAGCAATCCTGATAGTCCGGTAACTGATGGTTACCATCGCTATGAATACTGAAATCAGTATGCCGCTAAGAAAATCAAACAGAGTCAATTGAATATGATAATGAAAGTTCTGAAGCCAATCAGAAGCTACCCAATAGATGAGTGGGCAGGCAATAAGACTCGAAATGGCCAGTAACACACCAATTTCCTTTGCAATCATCAACCAGATTGAATAAACCGATGCACCGAAAGTTTTTCTTACACCAATTTCTTTCGTGCGTAGCTGCATGGTAAAAGCTGTGAGACCATACAATCCGAGTGTGGCAATCAATATCCCCAGCATTGTGAAAAGAACGGCCAGTTGTGCATTTTGTTTTTCTTCACGGTACAATTGTTCATAGTCTTTATCCATGAAAAAATATTGCATCGGATTGTTGTTCGTAAAATCAGCCCAAACCTTTTCAATATCATCAATCACTGTTTTTGGAGGGTTATTCATCAATTTTATGCTTACATAGCCCCAGTTCATATCTGCATTTTTATACCTGAAAATATATGGCCCTATGTCAGAACGCAGTGATTCGAAATGAAAATCCTGAACAAGCCCGATAACGGGCATTGGTTTGGGATCGTTCACCGGATCCACTCCGCGCCGAAACTGTGTTTCCAAAGGATTTGTGATCCCAAACTTTGAAACGGAAGCCTGATTGATTATGCATGCCTCTTTATCCGTGAGCATCGATTTGTCGAAATTTCGTCCATCGATCAAACCAATTTTGTAGGTTTCGAAATAATCATAATCGATCCAGTTTGTTTGAAGCAGGAAAGTTTCATTTGGTCTTCCTACCATCAGATAGCCGTTGTTATTGTTGCTGTGTCCGGGAACAGCAGTGGATGCCGACACAGATACAACACCGGGAACCTGTTTTACAGCCTGTTTGAAACTCTCCACCTTATCGCGCAGGGTAGAAGAGCGGTTGATCACGAGTACATTTTCTTTGTCGAAACCCAGGTCTTTGTTCAGCATGAAACGAATCTGCCTGAACATGATCATGGTCCCGACGATCAGAATAATTGAGAATGTGAACTGAATTATTACCAGAACACTTCGCAGATTGTATTTCCGGCTGGCGCTGAATATCTTGCCTTTCAGAACCACAACCGGATTGAAGGATGACAGGTAAAAAGCAGGATAGCTTCCGGCCAGCAATCCAAAAAGGGTAGCAAACAGAAAAATGAGTGGCAATAAGTATGGTGTGGTATAAAATTCGAGTCTTAGGGTAAGATCAAGTAAATTGTTGATATAGGGTAACGACAACTCAGTAATCACGAGCGCTCCGAGCACAGCAAGGTAAGACAGGATGATTGTCTCAAACAGAAATTGGATGATGAGCGCCTTTCCTGATGAACCACTCACTTTCTTTATCCCCACTTCTTTGGCCCTTTTGGTAGCCTGGGCAGTTGATAGATTCATAAAATTAATACCTGCAATGACTATGATCAAAACGCCTATAATCCCGAAAATAGTCAGGTATTTCGGGTCGTTGGCCGATTTAAGATCCTGTTGGATAGTCGGATCAAGATGGGCATTTGTCAATGGTTGAAAAAACATCGAATAGGTGTTCCCTTTGGCCGAAAATTCATCGATTGTGATGCCAAGATATTTCGTTACTTCGGGTCCGACATATTTGATTATCATATCCTTAATTCTTGCATTAGCCTGTTGAATATCTGCATTCGGATAAAGAAGTATATAAGTATCGAAGCTGTTCGAAAGCCATTCATTGTCGTTTGCCCGCCCGTTGGTCATAAACGAACCAATGATATTCGCCCTGAAATGGGTGTTTTCAGGAATATCCTCCATGATACCCGTTATCCTGTATTGTATCGAATCATTGCCAACAAATATCATTTTATCAATCGGATCACTGTTGCCGAAAATCTTTCTCGATGTAGTTTCAGACATTACAAGTGTATGCGGTTCGTTGAGAATTCTGTCTTTTTGTCCACGTAATAATTTGATGGTGAAGAAATTGAAGAAAGAAGAATCAGCTTCAATAAAATGGGTTTCCGTAAAATAATGGTCTTCAAATTTTACGGTCGTTTCGTCCCAGCCATTCACTCTTAAAAAGCTTTCCACTTCCGGAAACTCATTTTTCATGGTAGGCCCGATCGGAGAGGCGGTTGAGGTTGCTTTCAACTCCTGTCCACCGATATTTCCATGTAAGATTACACGGTAGATCCGATCTTTGTTTTCGTTGTATTGATCGTAACTCAGCTCGTAATAGATGAAAAGTCCAATGATTAAACTACAGGCAATACCAACCGACAGCCCAAGTAAATTGATAAATACATAAGATTTCTGCCTGCTCAATGCCCTGACACTATATTTCGCTAGATCTTTTATCATATTGGAAACTATTGTTTTGAAATTGTACGAATCATTTGACGTTTGAATTCAATGGTTGTTACAAAAAGCAAATTTTATACATCCATAATCGTGTACCTTTTCGGTGGTGATTCAGTATCCTTCATCATAGCAAAAATACCTTTTTTGATTCAGGAAACATATTTTTGAATTCAAAAGTAATCACTGATTTTTGCATTGAAAAGCAGAACTGAAAATTTATTTCCGGAATATTTATCCATGCTTATTGATCGATTACATGTCCGATTGCAATATCTTTGCGGCTCAATTGCTGAATTAATTCAAGATGAAAAACGATTTCAACCCCACTTCATACCGACTACAATCCATGGCAAGCGGTTCACTGTTTGATGATACCGGCTGGATATTGGATGCTCCCGGCGAACTAATGCCTTCGCTCATACGCGCTATATATCCGGACAAGCAATTGCATTTGAGAAATGAGGAGTTTGGATTGTATAAATTCGCCAGCTGGCTTCCGGTTCAACGAATGCTGGCCGGATCTTCGGCACCGGTTACATACAAAAGTGAATCTATTGGCAACTATTTGGGCTTAACAAATTTATATATCACTTTCAGCGGATACTGGCCCGAAATAGGGGCAAAAATGTCAACCTGTTCTTTCAAGGAAACGGAAGCCTATAGCGTATGTGGACGGATGAATTTTGGTCGCGAAAAAGCGCTGGTTGTTGCTTCGGCCGGAAATACCGCGCGGGCTTTTGCCAAGGTTTGTTCTGATAATTATATTCCACTTTTACTGTGCGTCCCATACGACAATATCGATGCATTGTGGTTTGATGCACCCATAAGAGATTGTGTAAAATTGCTTTGTGTTGAAAGCGGAAGCGATTATTTCGATGCCATTCACCTTTCAAATATGGTATGTAAATCAGATGGGTTTATCGCCGAGGGCGGCGCCAAAAACGTGGCCCGCCGCGACGGAATGGCGACAACTATGCTTTCGGCCACAACATTCATTGGAAAAATACCTGATTATTATTTTCAGGCTGTCGGAAGCGGAACAGGTGCCATAGCGGCCTGGGAAGCAAATCTCCGACTGCTGGAAGATGGTCGTTTTGGAACAAACAAAATGAAACTGATGGTTTCGCAAAACATACCTTTTATTCCAATGTATGATGCATGGAAGGCCGGATCAAGGCAGATGCTGGCGTATGATGATGAATTGGCGCGGCATGATGTGGAGGAGATTTATGCAAAAGTATTATCGAACCGAAAACCACCCTACCCAATCATTGGCGGGCTTTTTGATGCCCTGACCGATTCGAGGGGTGATGTGCTGATCGCTTCGAATGAAGACGGACTTGCTGCAGGCCAATTATTTAAAGAGCTTGAAGGCATTGATATTCATCCGGCTGCTGAAATAGCCACAGCCACGCTCATTCAGTCTGTCGGACAAGGTCATGTTGAAAAAGATGCAGTGATCATGCTCAATATTACAGGTGGGGGAGAAGAACGATTCAAAAAGGATCACACCATTGAGTATATGGAACCCGATTTTATTTTCCCGATAAGCATTCGTCAGGAGGAATTGGCTGAGGAGTTGAGAAAATTAAGGTTTTAAAGGATTTATTTGCCCCTGACTTTAGTCAGGGGCAAATAAAAAATATTAAATGAGTACCGGTAATCGTTTATAAAACTTAGTGTTATATGTTTTTGTGTCAGCCTGAGCGAAGTCGAAGGCACAATAAAGTACAAACTTCATATTTTATGCCAACAAGTCATGTTTCGACTCCGCTCAACATGACAAATAACATTCCACTTACATATGTTAGTTAATCTTGACCAATACGCTTTAAAAACTATATCATCTTTTTAGGATCGACCCATTCGGTGAATTGCTCGTCGGTCAAAAGCCCGAGTTCCATTGCCGATTGCCGTAATGTTAAATTTTCCTTGTGTGCTTTCTTGGCAATTTTTGCCGCATTGTCGTATCCAATATGGGTGTTCAACGCAGTTACAAGCATCAACGAGTTTTCCATATTCGCCTGAATTTTATCTCTCACAGCCACAGTTTCAGTTATCGCATGTTCAGTGAAACTCACACAGGCATCGCCCAGCAAACGGGCCGATTGTAATAAATTACTGATCATCACCGGTTTGAAAACATTCAGTTGAAAATGACCCTGCATTCCACCAACGGTGATGGCCATATCGTTACCGATCACTTGGGTGCAAACCATGGTCATCGACTCAGCCTGTGTCGGATTTACCTTACCGGGCATGATACTCGAGCCGGGTTCATTTTCGGGTAACATAATTTCTCCAATGCTGCAACGCGGGCCCGAGGCGAGTAAACGGATGTTGTTTGCAATATGCATCAGGCTAACAGCCAGTTGTTTAAGGGCTCCTGACGTTTCAACGATGGCATCATGTGCCGAAAGGGCTTCGAATTTGTTTTCAGCAGTGCGGAAAGGAAGACCGGTAAGTTTGGCAATATTTTCGGCCACTTTCACAGTATACCCCTTGGGAGTGTTGATGCCGGTTCCAACAGCAGTTCCGCCCAGCGCTAATTCGCTCATATGGTCCAGTGTTGATTTTAATGCTTTGATGCCATGGTCGAGTTGTGAAACATAACCCGAAAACTCCTGGCCAAGGGTGAGTGGTGTGGCATCCATCAAATGGGTGCGTCCTGTTTTAACAATATCCTTAAACTCATCTGTCTTCACCTGAAGTGCCTCGCGCAACATGACCAATCCCGGCAGCGTAACCTCATCAATAAGTTTATAGGCTGCAATATGCATGGCTGTGGGGAAAGTATCGTTCGACGACTGCGATTTGTTCACGTCGTCATTCGGATGGATGGTTTTTTTGGCATCATCGAGACTTCCGCCCTGCAGCACATGTGCACGGTTTGCAACCACCTCATTCACATTCATATTGCTCTGGGTTCCCGAGCCGGTTTGCCAGATTACCAACGGAAAATTATCATCTAATTTGCCCGCAAGAATCTCATCACAGGCTGATGCGATCAGGTTGCATTTTTCAACCGGCAGCACTCCCAGCTCCATATTGGTGATGGCAGCTGCTTTTTTCAGGTAGGCGAATGCATAAATAATTTCTTTGGGCATCGATGCTTCCGGTCCGATTTTGAAATTGTTTCTCGAACGTTCTGTTTGGGCTCCCCAATACTTTTCAGCCGGAACTTCAACAGGTCCCATGGTGTCTTTTTCAATTCTTATTTTCATAATGATAACTTTTTTCAATGGATTAGTTGAATTTTTTATCGATTCGTATGATGAGCTGCTGTAACTCATCATTAATGACAAGTATTTGATTTTGAAAAGATTCGAATTCTGAAGGTTGAATAATCGATAACTGCATACAGATTAAAAAAAGCGTTTCAGTTTGCATCAGGGCTGATGATGCCTGTTGTAAAAATGGCCCACTTTCCTTGTTGATTCTTGAACTGATGCCTGAGGCAATAAAAACCGGAATGTCAGTGGCGCTGTTTCTTAATTTTCGGGTCAATCCTTCCTTTTCGTCGGGTGGAAAGGTGGAAGTGACCATATATACCATTTTAACAAATTCCATCAGGGTTTTCCAGACAGGTAATTGTTCGTAAGGTCGTTCAATTTTCATAGTATAATCGATTTACAATATATTATTAATAAGTTCGGGAGGATCGGCAATGACTGCTTTTGTATCTGTTGTAACAATGGGTCGCTGAAGAAGGTTCGGAAATGAAACAATGAGGTCAATCAGTTCATTTTCGGTTAATTGTTTTCCTTTGATGAAGGTGTTATATTCATCTTCTTTTTTACGGATCAGGTCTTCGATTTTCGAACCCGATTTTTTCAAGATGCTTAGTATCTCACTCGCCGAAAGTGATTTCTTCATGTATTCAACAGTCTCAAAATCAATATTTTTTGTGTTTAAAAAAACTAATCCGGCCCTTGATTTCCGGCAACGCGGATTATGATAGATTTTTATCATGGTTTCGTTTTTGTGAATACAATGGTAAAAATAATGGAAATTGAACAAGTTTTTCACATCTGCCTGTATTTTCCTTTGATTTTTTATTCGGAGGGTGACGAGAGAGGGCATTAGGGGCGAAGGAGGCAGTGAGGTAATTTGAAGTCAAAATTCAAATTGCAAAGTTAAAATGCAAAAATTAGCCGCTAAGATGCGTGGAGGTAGTTTGAAGTGCAAAATTCAAATTGCAAAGTTAAAATGCAAAAATTAGCCGCTAAGATGCGTGGAGGTAGTTTGAAGTGCAAAATTCAAAATTCAAAAATTAACCGCTGAGATGCTTGGAGGTAGTTTGAAGTGCAAAATTCAAAATGCAAAATTAAATTGCAAAATGTCTATTGAACATAGATGGCAGGGAATTAATCGTAAACCGACCCTGTTTATCCACAAAATGGTACCTTTGATGTCAGAGTCATTATTATTTGAAAATTAAATTTTGCGTAAAGCTATTGCGCGATGAGCAGAGGATTTGTGAAAGAAGACGATCAGGAGGAAATTCCGATGGTGCCACCCAGGGCAAGCTTGCCTGAAGGGGTAACAAACTATGTGACCCAAACAGGGATGAATGAATTGTTGGCCGAAAAACAGAAACTCATCGGCGAAAAAGATCATACTGACAGTACCAATGAAAATGACCGACGCATCGCGTTGAATTTTATTAATGCAAAACTACAATTGCTGAACCAACGGATTGGTGAAGCCAAAATCATTCAACTGCACGAACAACCGCAGCATGAAATAAGGTTTGGTGCAATGGTAACACTAAAAACAGCGGCAAACCAACGGATTCAGATCTTTCAGATTGTGGGTGTGGATGAGGCCAATATTTCAAAAGGAAAAATCTCGTTTTTGTCGCCCTTGGCCAGGGTATTACTCAATAAAAAAACAGGGGAAAAGGTTGTGCTAAAACGAGAGAAGGATGAGACTGTTTTTGAAATCATGGCGATTGCCTACCGATAAACGCAATTAACCGACATATTCAACCAACCAAATGGCTACTAAATGCACTCTGTCCGACAGCAAGATGGAAGTTTTTGAGTAAGAAATAATGAAAATTCAAAGTCAAAATGCAAGAATTGACCACTGAATTACACTGAGGTAATCACAGTAGGGCATAAAGTTATTTCGAAATACAGAATGCAAAGTTCAAGTGATTTGACCACATAAAAAGTTTGCTACCAATCATTTGGTTTTCTGAAATTTCTGATTTACATTTGTTTTACTCAAAACACAAAACAATTTGAATAAACAAAATTCGATCATGAATATAGATAGAAATTTCATAACAAAACACAACAAAACTGTTGGATTTGTTTGAGTTAGTGGCCGGGTTATTTGATTTAAATATATTAATTTAATCACGAAATAAATGCCACAATGGTGTTTCGTCATCATTACAGTCAATGTTGAGGGGGAAAAGAAAACAGAATTATAATATTATACTATGAAAACCTCTAAAAATACAATTGTGAATTTTCCTGTTTGGGTGTTGGAAAAATGGCAGGACATTGCTGATATATTGGCCGGAACTATTGGCATTCCCGCGGTTTTAATCATGAAGACTGAAAATGAATCGATGGAAGTTTTCATCTCAAGCCATTCGGAAAACAATCCCTATTCGGTTGGAACGAAAGAAAAATGGCACGGTCTGTATTGCGAAACCGTTATAAAAACTCAAAATAAATTATTGGTCCCCGATGCGACAAAAGACAAAGTATGGGATAAAAACCCGGATATTAAACTCGGAATGATTGCCTATCTGGGGTTTCCGCTCAATTTCCCGGATAATCAGCCGTTTGGGACACTTTGCGTCTTGGATAATAAGGAAAGGCCATTCACTTTGCAGAATGAAAAACTGATCCAACAATTTAAGAATGTGATAGAATTGGATTTGGCGTTATTGCAGTCATTTGATCTTCAAACAGCAAATGTTGTACAGAAAATTGCCGAACGCAAGCAGAAGGAAGAAAACTTACGACATTCCCAGGATTTCATGAATAGCATTATTGAAAAAATCCCCTCATCTCTCTGGATATCAGATGAACATGGAACACTGATACGGATGAATCAAGCCTGTCGCGATATTCTCAGTCTGCAAGATGAAGAAGTTGTTGGAAAGTACAACATTTTCAATGATAATATCATTAAAGAACAAGGGTTCATGCCACTGGTCAGGGACGTTTATGAGAAAGGTGCTACCGTCCGATTTATCATCTCCTACGATACGGCCGCCATCAAAAGTCTTACACTTGGTAAAACCAAAAGAGTCGATCTGGATGTGAGTATTTCACCAAACATTGATCCGCAGGGCAAAGTGATCAATGCCATTATTCAGCATATTGACATTACAGAGCGCATGCGGGCGGATGAATCACTCAAAGAAAGTGAAGAAAAATTCAGAAATGTTTTTGAAGCGGCTAATGTCGGCAAATCCATCACATCTACAAATGGTAAAATACACATTAACAATGCATTTTGTGAAATGCTTGGGTACACCAAAGAAGAATTACAAAACAAGAGTTGGCAGGATATTACACCTTCTGATGAGATCGAAATAATTCAGAAAGAAATAAACCGGCTGTTGAATGGTGAGCTTAATTCAACACGGTTCAATAAAAGATACATACATAAGAATGGTTCGTATATCTGGACTGACGTCAGTGTTGCGATACAGCGTGATAACCAGGGAATACCTCTCCATTTCATCACTACTGTAAACAATATTTCCGAGCGTAAACGTGCTGAAGAGGCGCTGCAAATCAGCGAGCAAAAATATCGAAACATTTTCGACAACGCACCTTTAGGTATTTTTCAGACCACACCTGAGGGTAAATTTCTACGTGCTAATGCTGCTTTAGCGAATATGATGGGATATTCTTCCCCTGAAGAAATGATTCGCTTAGTAACCAACATTGCCGATCAGCACTATGTGGAACCACCCACGCGTAACAAAGAGAAGAATACTGCAATGAAGGAGGGCAGATTTATCCTGTCCGAAAATATGTATCGTCGGGTAAACGGCACAACCTGGGTTGGCCGCGCGTTTTCGCGCATTATTCATGATGAACTAGGCACCCCAATGTATTATGAAGGGTTTGTTGAGGACATCACCGAAAGAAAACAAGCCGAAAGTATTTTACAGGACATCATTGACAAAAACCCAATGTCAATTCAAATTGTTGACGCTGAAGGATTGACACTTAAAGTAAATCCTGCGCATACTGAGCTTTTTGGAGCTGTTCCGCCTCCCGGCTTTTCTATTTTCAATGACCTTCAACGTAGAAGCCCTGAACTTGAAAAATTAATCCTGCTTGCCAAAAGTGGCGAAGTAGTCCATTTCCCCGATTATTATTACAATGTTCATGATTTTTCGCCCGAATTCCCTGACAGACCTTTGTGGATACACGCGATATTGTTTCCTTTAAAAGAAAGCACTGGTGAATTTGATAGACTCGTTTTTATGCACGAGAACATCACCAGGCGAAAGCAGGCAGAAGAAGCCATCAAAGTAAATGAGCAAAAATTCAGGAATATTCTCGAAAGTTCACCTTTTCAAATTTGGGCATTCGACGGCAAAATCTACACTTATGTAAACAAATCATACGTTGATTTTACCGGAATAGATACCAATAAAACATTAACACCTGATATCTGGACAAATTATATTCACCCTGATGACCTGGAAGCTGCCGGAAAAACATGGATAAAGGCTTGGGAAAACAAAGCCGAGCACGACAATTATTTCAGGTTAAGAAATAAAAATGGCCAGTACCACGATTTCTGGTGCCATGCCGTCCCAATTTATGATGAAAATGGAAATTTCAGACAATTTCAGGGCTTCAATATTGATATTACTGAACGCAAACAGTTTGAAGAAAAACTTAAATCAAGCGAATCGCGTGCACATGCCACAATAAACAGTTCACCAGTGCCTATGGCAATAAATAATGAACAATTGCAAATCACCTTCTTAAACCCTGCCTTTACACAACTATATGGCTACACAATAACTGATATCCCAACGCTTAACGATTGGTGGACCAAAGCATATCCCGACCCCGAATACCGGCAAAAAGCAAACGATATATGGGCAACAGAAATGGCGCGGATAAAAAAAACAGGCCTCCCTTTCAAACCAATGGAATTTTCCATTAGATGCAAAAACGGAACCGACAGAACCGCATTTATAAGTGCTACTTCATTCAGCCCTTTACTTGAGAATGAACACCTGATATTATTTCAGGATATAACCGAATACAAGTTGGCTGAAGAAAAGATTCGGGCAAAAGACATACAGTTCAGAAAGCTTTCAGCAAATTTACCCGACTTGATTTATCAATTTACGAGGAGACCCGACGGCACCTATTACGTTCCGATCGCTTCAGAAGGAATCAGAAATATTTTTGGTTGTTCGCCTGAAGATGTGCTGAACGACTTTACACCAATTGGTAAAGTAATTTATCCCGACGATGCAGCCAGGGTAATTGCCGACATTGAATACTCAGCCAAAAATTTGACCTACTTTACCTGTGAGTTCAGGGTGCAGATACCTGGCAAGGAAATCCAATGGATTCTTTCCAGATCAACACCCGAAAAATTGCCTGATGGCAGTATTACCTGGTATGGATTTAACGCAGATATCACCGAGCGCAAGCTGGCTGAAGAAAAAATACACGAAAAGGACATCCAGTTCAGAAAACTTTCAGCGCAATTGCCTGACCTGATTTTTCAATTTACAAGAAGACCCGATGGCAGTTACTATGTACCTATTGCTTCAGAAGGAATCAGAAATATTTTTGGTTGTTCGCCTGAAGATGTGCTGAACGACTTTACACCAATTGGTAAAGTAATTTATCCCGACGATGCAGCCAGGGTAATTGCCGACATTGAAT
>CAITDJ010000120.1 GCA_903891085.1 uncultured Bacteroidota bacterium
CCATTGGCATACAATACATTTGTCATTGTTTCCTGATTTAAAATATCCTGAAAATCAGGTGATAGTAAATTGTCTAACGGAATATTAATGGCTCCAGGCAAACTGAATTTTTCAAATTCACTTTGGGGTCGAACATCTATAAGCTGAAGTGTTGGATCCTTTTCAACAATCATTTGCGCAATATTATCCGGCTCCAGATATTGTGTCCCGCTTTTCAGTTCATCCAAAATCTGATCTGCTGACAACTTAAACGGAGTTGTTGTGTTTTTTGGAACTGCTGCAATGATCAGTCCCAATGAAATCAATACAATAGAGAGGATTACTCTGGGGGTGAATTTAATATTGTTCATATCACTTTGTATTTTTGATCTATGTTATTCAATATGAAATTAATACTTCTCTCTTGGGAATTTCTTTTCTGCCCATTCGCCTGCCCAGAACATCATCACCGCGGCAATAATTACAATGAATACAGTGATGCCTTCCGATATGCCAAAGAATTCAGAAATGCGTGGACTTCCAATGAAATTGGCCATGAATAAGGGTTCAAATAAACTGAAAGCTTCGCCAAAGATCAGCACACCGATGAAAAGGCCGATGATAAAAATATAGGCATCAATTTTTCCAATAGCGGCTCCACAAAAACTTGTTCCCGGACAATAGCCTCCCATGATAAATCCTGCTCCCATGATAATACCACCTACAATGGATGACCACAGATAGGTTTCATTAACATATACGAGACTAAGATCTACCCAGCCGAACAGACTAAAAAACAATAAGCCAAGCATGGCTGTGATAGCTCCTGTAAAGAAAACTTTTAACACAACAGTGTCATATCCGTAAAATACACCCGCCAGTTTACGACTTGAAGAGAATCCGCCTTGCTCAAGAACAAAGCCAAAACCAATTCCGATAAAGAATGCGAGTAACAGATTGCTGTTTTCTGATATTATTTCGTTAACAACCAATGGTCCCATAGTAATATTTCTTAATAAGTTAATAATCAATTATATCCAAAGTTTTCTAAAGAAATAGGCAAGCATAAATGCTGTTCCGAATATGGCAGCCATAGAGATGAACCCACCTAATGAAAGTACCGCCATACCACTAAGTGCTGAACCACTTGTGCATCCCCGTCCAAGTTGTGAACCCAAACCAAACAAAATGCCTCCGGCTAGAGCAAACATGAGCCTTGTTTTGGATTGAATTTTTGGATTATGTTCCACTTTCCAGGTTAGCCGCTTTGATATCACACCCGAAAGGAAACCGCCGACAATTACTCCTAACATCTGGTATACCAACCATGAATTCAATGGATTGCCTCCATGTGATTTATTAAAGTTATTGTAAAAGGCAGATGACTCTGCGTGTTTTGGTGCAATTGTTTCTACACCGGCAACGATTACACTTTTCACTGCTCCGCTTGCCCCCAAACCACGACCGGAAACAAAATTGGCAGCCAATACCACCAGGCCCAGCAGAACTCCTGCCAGATAGGGATTCATGTACTTTGGATCTTTAACTGTATTCATAATGCTTAATTTATTATTTCAAATGTAGTTAACTGAAGATTTACTGATTAATAGAGCCATCTGCTGGCTTGTCCGGCATTTGCAATGATAAAACGAAACATCAGACCACCAAACAGGACAAGAACGGGTGCAATCCAAGCTGGCATTTTGTAATGTAACAATTCGAGGATCTCAAGAATTGCCGGGATTACCAGACCGAGTGATACAACAAATAACCAGAAAGGTGTTGTGTATGGTCCTCCGAGGAAAAGATTAGCAGCATCAATATGTACCTGTGTGCTGGCTAAAAATCCCATAAACATATGGATGATCAGAAAAATCTCAATTCCGATCAACATCAGGTCGATTCGTGCAAAATAATGACGTTCGAGCTGGCTTTTGCTCATGAGCACGATCACAGCTGCTGCTGTTGATAATCCTGAAGTAAGGAACAATGGCCCCAGTATGGAAGTATTCCATAAAGGTCGTGCGTTAAAGGCCGAAAATAGAATTCCGGTGTAAACTCCTAAAATCAAGGCATAGATGAGGATTAGCCAGGCAATCACCAATTCATATTTTCTGAGGAAAGCTTCCAGATCGATCAGAACCTTGTATTTCCAATCCCATTTTGGAAGTATTTCCTTGATATTCAAGCCACACCAAATAAAAGATAAAGGTGTAATAATCATTAAAGTCCAGGCACCCCACGACATTGGCGACTGCAATCTGATGGTTGTGTACAGGCGCCAAAAATAGAGTTTGTGATTTAAATCAATGAAAAGGGCTGAAAGACCAATGATAAGCAAAACAGGCGCAATAAAAGGGCTAAGTTTTACTGATACCGGGTATTTTTCTTTTCTACCGAGAATAGTATTCAGGGCAGCAAAAAACAGGATTCCGGCGGCAAGTCCTCCGGCAAACAGATAAAGCGGTATTTGCCAATGCCAGATATGCAGATTAGGATCAATCAGATGATTCATCCTGCCGCTTACGATTATTTCTTCTTTCATAATTCTTGAGGTCGTATAACTTAATCAGATTTTTACCATTTCAAAATCCAAATCCATTCGTTATCAGATTAGGAAATATAGCTGAGGCATGGTGCCAGCCTCGGGTATCAGGGTTTTGAATTTGCGCTTTTTCAAAATCACCGAAACCGAACTGTTTGGATCATCAAGGTCGCCAAAATACATGCATTTTGTTGGACAAACACTAACACAAGCAGGGTTGAGTCCTTTCTGAACTCTGTTTTCAAGACAGAAAGTACATTTATCAACATAACCATCAGGATGAGGATAGCGTGCATCATATGGACAGGAAGCGATACATGCACCGCATCCAATGCACATATCATGTGTAACCAGCACTACTCCACCATCAGCATAATGACTTGCTCCTGTCGGACAACAGCGTACACAAGGGGAGTTGTCGCAATGGTTGCAGCGTTCTGATCTGATTTCGATTTCGAGTTGGGGATAGGTTCCATCAGTTACTTCCACTACCCAGTCGCGGCAAAAGCCTATAGGGACTTTGTTTTCGGTCTGGCAGGCTACTACACAATCGCTGCAACCCACGCATTTTTTTGTATCAACAGCCATGGCATATCTCATGATTCAGCCCCCTTTCCGGTTGATTCGTTTGATACTATAAAAGTTACAAAATTGCTTCTCATACCTGTGCCTCCCATAACTGGATCAACTTTCACGTTGGTAATGAGCTCGGTATCGTTGATCCCTCTGCCATGAGCTCTTGACAGTTTTGTATTATTATGGCCAAATCCGTGAACCATATAGACGCTATCCCAACGAATACGTTCTGTCACCCTAATTTTAATGCTGAATGTGGAAAGTTTATCATCCTGATTTTTCAGTTTTACATACTGTCCTGATTTTAAACCCCATATTTTAGCAACCTTAGGGTTTACCCAAAGTGAATTTTCATCCATGATATCTGTCAGATTCGGGTTATTGGCCGTCCGGCTGAAAGTGTGCATAGGGGCTCTGCCATAAATCAGCCGGTAGAATCCTTCCGGTGGTTCTTCATGAGCAGTATATACTGGAAGGGGATCGAAACCTTCAGCCTCCATATCGGTAGAATATAATTCAATTTTGCCTGTTGTGGTGTTAAAGGCTATTTCTTCGTTTGGAGCAAAATACAGATCATCATGCTTCCTTGGAAATTTCTTCACACCAATGCGTTTCATTTCATCGAGAGATGAACCAATTTCCCTGAGTTGCCAGTCGAGAAGCTCTTCCATGTTTTTCCAGGGGAACCATGCACTAAGTCCAAGTTTTTCGGCCAATTGCTTTGCTATCCAGTCTGCTGGTTTAGAGTTATATTTAGGTTCAGCTGCAGGAACGCGTATAGCAATATTCGGTTCTCTGTGGGGTGATTTCCGAAGCATATCATACCTTTCAAGATAGCTGCATTCTGGAAGCACAACATCTGCTAATTCAGTCATTTCAACAGGCATAGTATCTACTACAACCAAAAGTTCGAGGGCATCAATGGCTCTTTTGGTTTGATCCTGATCAGGTAAGGCAGCCAATAGATTTGTACCGTTGACAAACCAGATTTTATAACTGCAATCTCTGTCTGCTGTTGGAATAGTTGCATCACAGATACCATTGCTAACTACTTCGTTGGCAAGCTTATATTTGCCATTGTATGCGTCGGTAGGCATATGTTTTGGTACCGGAAATGGTGGAACCGGATAATCGGGAACTTTTGCCTTTTCAGGATTGTAGAACCCTCCTCGTCTGCCCCATGAACCAAGCAGTGCGTTTAAAATTGCAACGGCTCTAAGTCGCTGTGTATCATCTCCGTACCAGGTAACATGCCGTCCGGGATGTATGATAACCGCAGGAGAAGCATTGTACATTTCTCTCGCAGTATCTCTGATTACATTAGGATCAATGGTTGTAATACCATATGCCCATTCCGGGGTATATTTTTTTACATGTTCTTTCAGCTCTTCGAAGCCATGTGCATATCGGGCGATATAATCTTTGTCGTACCAGCCATTTTCAATTAATACATTCATCCAGGCAAGAAGAAGCGCCATATCGGTAGAAGGTTTGATAGGCAGCCAGAATTTTGATTTGCTTGCGGCCGTCGAAAAACGTGGATCTACGGTGATAATGGTAGCCCCTTTATCAATGGCTTCCGACATTTCCTGAATCTGACCATTATGCATATTTTCACCAATGTGTGATCCAATCAGAACCAGACAGCGAGTATCACGGATATCAGTTCTCTCTGGTGAATAGATAATATCACCGAAGGTCGTGAGAAATCCAACTTCTCTCGGACCCCGACATTGCGCAAATGAAGGAGCTGTAACAGATTGGGAACCAAAAGCTTTTAACATCTGACCAAAATGAGCTCCACCTGAACCATGGGTAAACAGAGCCGCACATTCCGGACCATGTTTTGCCGCAATTTCTTTCATTCTTTGGGCGATATAATCAAGGGCTTCATCCCAATCTGCTTCCCTGAAACTGTCGACACCATCTTTTGATGTCCGGATCAATGGTGTTTTTAATCGGTCAGTATCTGAATATTGCCCGACTCCTCCAGTGCCACGTGGGCAAAATCTGCCATTGCAGTGAGGGTCTTCATCATTGCCAATTATTTTTTGGATTTCGCCTTTCTCATCTTTATAAACCCATCCGGCACACTGCCAGAAACACACTTCGCAATAGGTGGGGGTTCGTATGGGGGATTCTTTGTTCTCCAGAAGTGATGCAGCTTTTGACCATGTATAAGACCCTGCAAGCGTGATACTTCCGGCACTTAGTGCTCCAATTTTGATGAATTGTCTGCGTGTGGTAGTCATATCCACTTATTATTTAGTATTTTC
>CAITDJ010000121.1 GCA_903891085.1 uncultured Bacteroidota bacterium
GCCCCGTGACAAATTGAAGCAACCGTAGGCGCTTTTGAGGCAATTCAACATAATAAAAAATGAAAATTGGGGACCTTCATTGCCGCCAAAGCGACCTTGACTAAAATATTTTTATGGAGATAAATTGCATGGACAGTAGTAGTATTCTCCTGTGATTTGAAGATCATATCTCTCCTCGGTAATTCTAATTTATTCATACAACCATTAAAATTGAATTTAACTTGATGTGACAGCAGATGCTGTGTAATACAATGGCAAAAACGTAATCTTTTGCTCAGAAATCTGACCAAAGGCAGCATTGGAAAATACGTAAGCATTCTCCACATTTTTATACGTCTCCAACAAAAGATGTAAGCTTTTCAAACTGCCCGATTTTCCACTTTTGACTTCAATAGGTATCACTTTACCCAATTTTTCGACCAGAAAATCGGTTTCAGCACTACTACTGGCTGCTTCTCTGGCCCAATAATAAAGATCGTCATTTGTAGCTGCCAATATTTCTTGTCCAACAAATTGCTCTGCCATTGCACCTCTGAAGATGGATAACAAATCACTCTTCAAATATTCTTTCGAGATATTCAATCCATTTAAGTTTGCCATTAAGCCAATATCAAGCATTACGGCTTTAAATTTCTTTTCTGAAGCACTTGCACCCAAAGGGATTCCGGCAGGTGATGAAGCTCTTACCCTTTTATACAATCGTGCAGTTTCAAGCAATATAAACGCTTTTTTAATGGTGGGACTTGAAAATCCATCTGCCATTTCGGTGTATTTTATTTGTTCGCCAACTTTTTGCGATGCGTTTAACAATACAATATCCAAACATCGTGTATCGGCTTTACCGGCAAATTTGTTAAAATCCTGTCGAAAAGTACTGATCAGATCTGATTGAATTTCAAATACTTCCTGCAAACTATTTGTTTCAATATAGATTTTAACACATTCAGGCATACCGCCAACAAAAAAATACTTACGAAGTTCATCAATCAACATAAGATGAACTGATTCAGACAATTGCTTTGGCGTATCCATAATAAGATCAGCTACAATAGCTTTACCGCTTGCGTTTAAAAACTCGTGAAAACTCATCGGGTACATATTCAAAAGTTGTACTCTGCCAACCGGAAATGGTATATCATTTAACGAAAACTCAAGCAATGAGCCTGCTGCAATAAGATGGAGATCAGGGATTTGTTCATAAAAATACCTTAATGAAACGATTGCCTTCGGGCATTCCTGGATTTCGTCAAAAAACAATAAATCTTTTCCGGGAGTAATTTTTTTATTGAGTAAAATTTCAATTTCAGCTATAATTCTTGGAATTTCAAAATTCAACTCGAAAACCTGATGAAGATCAGGGCGTTTTTCAAAATTCAGGATATGTGTTGTTCCTTCAAAATGATCCTTTCCAAAAGTTGTTATTGTCCACGATTTGCCGGTTTGACGAGCTCCACGCACGATTAATGGTTTTCGGTTTGATTTTTCCTTCCATTGCAGAAGGCTTTTGGTAATTACTCTTTCCATGACGATGCCTATTTAGAATGCAAATATAGTTATGTTTTAATTATTAAAGGTTGTTTTTAAATCTTTCCTTTAATATAACAAGGTTATTATATACAATACTGAATATGTTAAGTCAGGGTTTGCGGTCAATTTGAGCCCAATATGACTTTACTCCATGACAAATTGAAGCAACCGAAGGCGCTTTTGCGGCAACTTTACATAAACTGAAAGGAAAGATTATGGAACAATCATTACTGCCAAAGCGATCTTAACTAAAATATTTTTATGGAGATACATTGCATGGACAGTAGTCGTAGTCTCCTGTGATTTGGACATCATTATTATGTTGAAGTTTAACTATAAAGCAATAATATTCTGATAGTTGGTAGCAATATTAAGTCAGATATGCAGGCCATTCTGGACGGCCAGTAAACAATACCTTACAAGGGCAATAGATTTGGGATGTGTCAAGTAAATGTATCACAGGTTCTTGGCTGATGTGTGCAGTTTAAAACTTAATTTGCCGATCTGTATGCTGTTTTTGGATTAATCCGAATAAGTAGTCTTTTAAAAAACAAATATACGTAATTAAACGTAGGATTTGGTTATGTTAAGCTTGGTACTTTCGCCTTGTCTATTTTTCATATTAATTATTTGAAAATGAATAAACTGAAAATATTAATACCATTATTCTTTCTGAACTTTAGTTTTATACAGGCACAGATACATATTTATGCAGGTCCGGGAATCGGTAAATTGCAATATTATCAGGGGCCATCCGAAACAAGAGCTTTTATATTCAATAACAGTCCTAATGTTACAAAAGAAATGAAGCCCAACAAGCAGTTTAATTGTAAAGATATCGGATTAGTTGGCTATGCAGGCATCTGGAGTTTTGGTTTGGAATGGAATAGCAAAAAAAACAGTTTTAGTGGAACCCGTTCAGATGGCGTTTCGGATGAAATTATCGAACAAATGCACTCCTTCTATTTCAACTTAGGTATGGGTAACAAAGTCGATAGAGATAATGACAAACAAATTCTATGGCGCGTGCAGGCTGCCTATGGAAGTTTAAATTTCAAACTGAAAGAAAATTTGCAGGGAACAACCGCTGATTATGATGGAGTATTAGGTGAAACGAAGGGAGGCACTATTCGGGGATCGGTAAGTGTTTTGATACCTGTTTTCAAAAGCTTCAGTATCAGCATAGTGCCCTATTACGAACGTTTAGACGACCGTTATGTCTATATTTTGGAAGATAGGATCATGAAATCTGAGACTTTTAATATAACCAATTATGGAATTAACCTCAATTTAGATTATGAATTTTAAGAAAATACTAATTGCTATACTGCTGATATCTTTAGCAGAACATTCATTTTCACAAGATGTTACCCAGGCAGTTTATGTCCGGTACAACATTGTAGGAAGCTATAAATTAGCCGATTGGAAACAGGATGATTTTGAAAAACAAACCGCAGCCTATGATTTTGGCTATCGGATTGGTTACGACAATGCATTCCTCAGCATTTCATATCAGCATTTTCATGGTATATCGAAGCCTGAAGACCTTGCAAGCGTTAATGCGTACAGGCAATTTGATTTGTATATTAATACCTATTCAATTGGTATGGGAATTAGCATAGGTCAGGCTGACAGAAAATTAACTTTTTCACCATTTTTAAATCTAATTTTTGGTGACCCTGTTCGCATTCATTCAACAAGTGTATATGTCGATGGACTGCCTAGTTATGGTAGCGAAAACGATTACAACGGTACATATATGGGTAGTGTTACTCTTGGATTAGAGCCAGGACTTTTGGTAAAATTCAAATTGGGTTCAAAAATTGCCATCGAATGTGAAGTATCGAAATCATGGGCAAATAACATAGGCGCACATATGATGGACGATAAGAGCTTATACAAGGCGTTTACCGGTATGACTGGCATTGATTCAGAAGTATCCGACAAATTTTCCGCGACAAAATTAATGGTTGGTATTTCCTATACATTTTTCAATAATAATGACTAAACAATATGACTATAAAAAATTGTTTTTTGGGGGCGTTTTTACTTTTCTTAGTCGCTTGCAGCAAGGAAGCGACACTGTACGAAGACTATTGGGAAACGATAGAGGCAGGTGCGTATAAATTTACTGATGCGAAGATTGTAACCTATACCAATGGTGTTTTTGTATCTGAAACACCAATAGAAATAGGAAACTCCTATATTTTAATGGAGACAACGGATTTTGATGGTTTTTTTAATCAATTAAGTTTTTACGGCGATTGGAACCTTACGTTTGCAAGTCGTATGCCCGATGCCTGGAACATGGAAAACGACTCAAAACGACTAACATTTTCGTCAGTCATTAATGATTTTACAACTCCAACTGCTACCTTAACCATTGATAATGTTGGAGATGAATCACAAACCTGGCATTATGTAACTGGCGATGCTTACACATACAATCATTATATTTATCAGGTTGTAAGAACCACTAAGCCTTAACCCAAGGCGTGCCTTATGACAAATTGTGTAATGAATATAAAAAGCAGGACGAAAAAACAGTCATTGCAAAACAGTTGCTATAGCAGAATAGCAGTGAGGCTTACCTTAAGGTGTGCAATGTGTGCGCATGCCATGTCTGGATGATAGTTTTATTTTATGGGATAATAATGTTAATCTATAAAGATTTCAAAATAAGTAATTTGATATATGTATCTGTAAAGATTTTGACTATTATACAATTGAAATAATGATAATGAAATTAGCATCACCCCTTCGCCCTCCCCTAAATCTTGTCAAACTGTTTCATAGCTTTTCACGGATTTTATCTTGATCAATCATAGCGTGTTTGTATTCATTACAGAGCATCTGAATAAAACTTCCAAGAAGCAATTTTTCGTTGCTTGTGCTTGAGATCAGTGGACTGAACCAGCAAAAGAATGATAATTATTGGACACTCCTCCGTAACTATATGATTTCGAGGCCTGAGAGTGCCCGCAGGTACGAAGCGCATCTTTTCGTGAAATGAAATTCATGACACAATGATAGTGCGGCCATAAATAAATTGGAAGGACAGTCAAACGCCTGAATTGCTCAGGCAAAATCAAACAAAAAGGATCAGTTAACCGGCAAATGCAGTATAAAATACCTTCTGTGGATTTGACATCAGGTATTCACCCGAAGCAGCAGCATATCTTTTGGTATTAAACTCAATCACATGCCTGGTCTGACTTGTATAACCGGCAAGATGTTGGGCGCATTTCACAGCGGTATTATAGGTGTTTGGAATAATAAGTGAGATGTTTCGAACAGTGAACTTCCGTTTTTTCAAAGAAATAAGTTGTTCTTCAGAAATTGTTGTGTTAATCACCATCGGTGGTGTTGCCGTATTTTCAGGAAACATTTCAAAGGTTGAATTCATGATAGGATTTGTTTTTAATAATCTGTTAACTGAAGCCTGATCTGTAATAAATATGTCTATTAAACAAACGTTACTTTGATCTTTTAATTGGATCGATTATAGAATAATTCTTCGCTTCACCTAAGCAGATTCCATCAGCAAGCTGACTGAACCAAAACACAAACACTTGACATTAAGGAGGTTCAGTCAGCTTGCTGTCAATTTTTTTAAACGGTGAATAAGCATGTAAACCATCATTTTCTCAAATAAAATGCTTATTCACCGCCAAATTTGGCTAATCGTTTCTTTTTCAACATATTGGCTGGTGTTATCAAGCCAATATGTTGCCGAAAGGATCTCTAAACCCCGCCGAGCCCTAAACTCGTTTTGCAATTGCATAGTGGGAAGAGGGTTGGATATATGAAAATGATGTCATTTGGGGACTAAAAGCCAAAAAGCCGCCCTTATCCGCGAATGCTGTCGGATTTTTTTTCCGACGGCAGAGCTCCAATAGAGCCCTGGGGGCGAATAGCATCAGCGTTTATTTACTCACATGAATAATTTGGAATGAAGATAAGGTTTGTCCTTAGGTAATAAACAAACTCCACATGGATTGCAATTGCATTTTGTTAGTGAGATAAAAAGAAGGTGTGGTTGGTTCCAATAAGAATCAACCACTCCTTCAATGTGTGGCTGAGGATTGTTGCATAAATGAGTGTGGTCAACCGAAGTTGGGCAGTTAGCTTTAGACATGAACGAATGTAACATTCCGCAAGCCTTGGCAACATTATTTTAACTTCCCAATAATTTCGTCATTTCGATTCTTGTAAACACGGATATCACAGACAAAGAAGAGTGCAATTGCATTTATTGATCAGCACTTCAATGGCAGCATTAATCATGAGCAAAAAAAATCCCCTTTTCAGGGGATTTTCTTCTTAGAAAGGAAGAACCGGTTCATTTACTGCGCTGATTGCAGCCTTTCTCGTTTTTTTTGATGGTTTTGCTGTTTCTTCTGATCCCTTTGTTTCTTCGGCACCCTCTTTTACACTTGCATAAACAGTGTGTGTGCGAAGGAAGTTATCGGTTTGCTGCAACTTTGCAATTTCCAGTTTCAAAAACTTCCGTCCGTTGTAATCAAAAGCAAATTTCTCTGCTGCGTCCCAGTCAATCGAGAAGCTGATGATGTCCAGGTTACTGACTTTTGTTCCTTTTCCGAGGTAAACTTTGTTGTAATTTTTCATGACTTTAATTTTTTTAAGTTGTTAATAATTATGTGCAAATAAGATTACGAATGGTAGGAAAACGGCCAGAGGAAATTGGAATACCGGAAGGATGTTATTTCTCGTCATTTATAAATTCCTATGAAATCAGAAAGAAGATCATGAGGATATGCCGAGAAAACTCTTGCGTTCCTGAAAGGTCATGTTTTATTGGGATGCTCAGATAGGATTTTGCATCCTGATAAAATGTGATTCTGTACAAACGGAATAATTTAGCACAGTAATTAGAGATGACTTAATACAAAAATTCAAGACAAGAAAAATAAAGCTTTACAAGGAAATGGCTTACAAAATTGTCATCTGGAGATTTATCCAGTTTCATTGAACTGGTCAGAAGGATTTCATTTCTGGTAAAAGCGGAATCACGAATGCTTTGGAAGTTGGAATTCAATATTAGGTTATTCAGATATCCTGCTCCCAGATTGCTTATGTAATTGTTAATTGCAGAAACAATGGAATATTCAGAAAAAGGACCATAAAAAACTAAAGACAATATTTCAGTTCAGTTAACTCTGATTACTTCAATAAGAAAATCCTTTGTAGGTAGGATATGTGAAAAACTTAAAAAACGAATGAAATAGTACCAGAAAAAACCGCCGACTTAGTTTAGTGACAATTTTCAGTTTTGCGAGTGGATAAAAAAATGGGTAAAGAATAGGTGCATTATTCTATACCCATTTTTTACCCAATCAATTTTTATTTAAGTGTAACTTATTGTAATTTAGATATTTAAGTGTATTGAAAAGTGCACTAAGTAGCCCCAACAGGACTCGAACCTGTATCAAAAGTTTAGGAAACTTCCATTCTATCCCTTGAACTATGGGGCCAAAATCTACTGCAAAGGTATGTAATTTAGTTTGTTGAAAAAAGTGTGGAGTGAACAAGAGTTTGGAGTCCTGACTCCTGACACTTTCAAGAATTAGTGCGGTAATGATTTATAAATAGCTAATAATAAGTATTTTAAAAATTAATATTAGAAATTTTACCGCACTAACGCCTATTTTTGCGATTTTTTTTCAGTAAGGAAAGTCAAAACTAAATCTGGATCAACCGCTATCCAAGTAGTTCGATATATTGGACTTGGATGAAGGATTTTCAAACACATTGGCAGCTCTAAAGACGATTTAGAATTAGATCTTCTCAAGCAGGCAGCCCAGATTGGATTTCGGCAAAAACCTTACAGAAAAGCTTATTTTCCGATCAAAAGCAAAAAGTTCTGATTGTTGATATGGGCGAATGTGTAGCTGTAACCCATACGTTTTCATATCAATTTTTTAAATCTTGCTTTAAGGAGTGTGGCTTATCCCACTTTCCTGAGTTGTTGCTTGATTTGGTAGTAATGCGACTTATTGAACTCTCATCAAAGCAACGTTCAATAGAGTTGCTTTCTCACTATTTTAACATTCATTATTCGCATCGTTTCTAACGTAATATTCGAAAGTTCATAACGCTAAAATCAGACATTGAACAATCTGCATACAAGCTTGCTCAAGAAAAGTTTAACGAGCCTTTTTATTTTGTATGATGTCACACCCTTGTGTTTCGAGTCTTTTAAAGCTGATAAACTCAAGATTCAAGGTTTTTCAATGGACAATAAATAACTTCAGCCACAGCTTGTCATTGGTCTTTTGGTAACTCAATCTGGATTTCCGTTAACACACGAAGTGTTTTCGGAAAATACTTTTAAAGGGAAAACTATGTTGCCAATTGTCGAGAATTTTATATCAAAGCATCCTCAATCCAAGCCTATCATTGTTGCAGATACGGCAATGCCCGATGAAGAAAGGCTGACAGAACTTAGACAAAAGAAAATATCATACATTGTTGGGGCTCGTTTGGCAAATCTCAATCTGAATTTGATAAAACAAATCAATAAGTCGGTTGCTAATAATAGTGGAACTATTTCTCGTTTTGATTCAAAACATGGTTATCTGATTTGCGATTTCTCCTCGAAACGTTTTAAAAAGGAAACAAATGATTTACACAAGCTTTTCCTAAAGGCTGAAGAGTTAGTCGAAAAACAAAGTTCTGGAGCAAAGGCAAAATTCATCAAAAAAATCTCCAAAGAGAAAATAGAATTGAATGTTGATTTAATTGAAAAAAGGAAACATCTGCTTGGCATAAAGGGCTATTGCACAGATTTACAGGAAGATCAACTTCCAAATCAGCTTGTAATTGATAGGTATCATCAACTTTGGCACATAGAACAATCGTTTCGAATGAGTAAATTTGGTTTACAATCACGTCCTATATATCACCGCAATGAAGATGCAATTCTGTCTAATATTCTCATTTGCTTTGTAGCCTTAATTGTTGAAAAATACTTGGAGTTGTCTACAAAAGTATCACTTAGGGATATACGCTTTTTGGTCTGGAATATTACAGAAACACATTCAAGACAGAATCACCAGGGAAATCTTCAAATTTCGTTCCGCAACTACCGAAATTATGAAAAGCAAACTTGTACCTCTTATAAAACAATGGGATTTACTACCGCACTAATTGTCAGAAGTCAGGAAGAAAATAACTACATTTGATGTATAGAAGTAATGGGTTTCTGCATTATTAGCAACTATAATATACTTCTGAATCATTATGGTTGAAATAATTGGTAAAATCCTTTTGGGCTTGGGATTAATGTTCACGGGGGTTCAGTTACTCTCAACAGGTCTTAAACAATTGAGTAGTAGGGGGTTTCGTAAAGTTGCCACCCGGTTTGTATCATCTCGTCTTAAGGCCTTGCTGTTTGGAGTTGGATCAGGAGTTATCATGCAAAGCACCTCTGCTGCCCTGATGATTCTGGCCAGCCTGATCACTGCAGGATTCATCAATGTTTCCCAGGCTATTGCAATCCTTACCGGGTTCAGTATAGGGAACACAATATTGTTGTTCTTTGTTGCCCTGCCTATCGAAACAGCTGTGACTTTTGTAGTTGGATTTAGCGGTATAGCACTTTATTTTTCAAAAATTGATAAATACAGGAATACATTCCTTATCGGGATGGGATTGGGATTGATTTTTTTCGGAATAGAAATAATGACAGCCGGAGTAAAGCCATTAAGGCATGAAGAATGGTTTACTGGGGCAATGACCTTTAGTATCAGTTATCCGTTTCTTTCAATCATCGCAGGTGCATTGCTCGGCTTCATTGCCCAATCATCGACTGCTGTGGCACTTGTGGCAATAGGTTTGGCAAAGGCAAATATTCTGACTGGCCCTCAAACTTTTCTGTTTATGTATGGTGCCGCAGTCGGATCCACACTGTTTAAAGCTATGCTCGGCAAGGGGTTTCGTGGTACATCACAGCAACTTGTAAGATTTGTAAATATGTTCAATATTTTCGGGGCAACAATTTTTATCCTGCTGTACTACATTGAGGTTTATTTTCATATTCCTTTGGTGATGGCACTGCTGAATTACCTCACCCCCAGTTTACAAAATCAGGCTTCTATCGTATTCCTTCTATTTAATCTGACATCGGCAACTTTTTTCATCATCATCAACAGACCTTTTGCAGCTTGGCTGGCAATGAAGTCTCCACCATCAGAGGAAGAGGGCTTTGCACAACCAAAATATCTGTTAGATTTCCAGCCTGATGATCCTGAGACAGGCTTGGAATTGATCCATTTGGAGCAAACACGTGAGCTCGAACATATAGCTGTATTGTTTGCAACTTCCAGGGAAAACTATGAAGGTGCAGACCCTGAATCTCTTTACGAGGCCTTCAAAACTCTTTCACGGGAAGTAACAGATGCAACAGCAACGGTTGCTGCAATGCCAATGCATCGCCTGACGGCCAAAGATCATGCATACTGTCAGACCCGGCAGACATTACTTGTTCAAATTGCTGAAAGTGTTGCAGATGGGGTAACAATCATAATCAATACCAGAAAAAACACGGTACTCGAAAGACTATCAACTTCCTGTATGGAGTCGTTAGACTTTTTAATAAATCTCGCCATAGATGCCCAGAGGTCAAACAATATCGAAGATATAACTATGTTCAAAAATCTTACTTCCGCGAACAGTCCATCAATGGAACAAGTCCGAAAAGCCTATGTTAACAGCGATGTTTTGATTTCAGCGAATGACAAGGGAAGCATGCTTGATCTGACGATAAGCACGGAAAAAATTATCTGGCTCCTTAATCGTCTGATAAGTCTCGTACCTCCTGAAACAGAGTAATGAGCTTTTCTAGTAAAGCAGGCTTATGGCTTTTTTACAAAAGGTTTCAGGCGGTCGGGAACCACAGTATAATTATTGACTTCCATTGGAATGACCGACGGTTGCCCTTCTTTTTCCATGATCTTCATTCCCTTGTCTTTCGAAAGCATGAATTCGAGGAAGGCCATGGCAGCTTCTTTGTTTGGTGCGTTTTTGATCATGGTAACTCCATAAACCATTGGGTCTCCTTTCATCTGTTCCGTTTTCCCAGGTTCTTTGCTATTGATGTCCACCACGGCCAATATATAGTCATCACTGTACTTGGGGTTTTTAAGGTTAACCTGGTCGGGAAGAATGAGATAATTCAGATTGTGCTGCACGGCAACAGACCGGTATATAAAAGCATAATCCAGGTTCTTTGACTCCAGGAGGTTAATTAGGTCCACCTCCTGCGGCCTCATGTAATCCATATCCTTTGACAGGAGCTGTTTTGCAAGACCCGGTTTTCTGTAGTATGTTTCCGACAACTGCATACACATAACAGTGCGATAGCCACAGGGAGCTCCATTGGGGTCATCACGGCCATAAGTTACATCCTCTTTCATGAGAATGTCGTACCAGTTTTTTGCGTTAATCTCATTCTTGTATTTTGCGATATCAGTGTAAGCAATGCAAATTTCATTGGCTGCAAACTTTATGTTCCAGTCGGCGTATGCCGGGATAAGCATTTTGTCGATCACTTTGTAATCCGATGAAGCCACAATATCGCATGGTTTTTTAAGGTCTGTAACTTTCCTTACGCATTCAATGCTGCCAGCGGATTCCGTGATTACATTCACTTTCGGGTAAATCTTATTGAATTCGGATTTTATCTCTATCAGGGGAACCGACAGGCTACCGGCATGAAAAATGATGAGATCCCCGCTAAGGTCAGCAGGTTTCTGGGCAACAGCAAATGACAGCATAATGACGCTGCACAAAAGAATTGAAAGTATTTGTTTCATGATTCAGATGTTTGGTTTGTTTCATGGTTAATTATCATAATTATCCTTTAAAAAATTCGTCACTATAAAAGTGATTACATGAATAAAACAAAAGTAATATTTTTTGCGATATACTTGAAAAACCGGAATTTTTGACTACTTACTGCCGATTATTGTTGACCACAATATCTTTTTAACAATCAACAAGGTGAGGTTGTTAGATTACTCCGGCTAAGACTGGTCAAAGCGAGCGTTTTTCCCATGAAGCAATCAATCTTTATTTTGAAGAAAAAGGGCAACGTATAACTGATGATGACTCAAAAGTGACACGGGATATTGCTCAATTCTTTGAGTTTTACAAGGTAATCAATGTAAAAACAATTTCAGAACGTATTAGCATGAATCAAAGTTTACTTACTCAATACAAAAAAGGAATAAAAAAACCAGGCTGCAACGTCAGACAGGAAGTTTCGGGTTTGGAGCTACATCTGCTTAACATCGGAGATTCCTTATAGCGATACTACGCTTATTTCCTTGTAAAGCGGTCCTTCGCGCCTCAGAATACTCTCATACAGGATGATTTTATCTACCACAGTTTGTTGAAAAACCTGAGGTGGTTGACTTTTCATAATCTGTTGAAAATGGGGCTTATCGATGATTTCTCTGATTCTGCCAAGCGTTAAATGCGGGACAAAATTCTGGCGGTCGCGTGTAAAACCTATCGCATCCATTTCGTTCAACACGTTTTCACCCAGCGTATTCAATGTGATATTTGGTTGCTGAGAACCAATCCATATCACGCGTGGGTCATAGGAACTACCGAAAATCCCCAGTTTATCGAAATGAAGGTTAAATGACTGCATTCCAACGATTGCTGCCTTCATGGCTGAAGCAAATGTCACAACCGATTCATTGGTTTCGCCGATAAATTTCAATGTCAGGTGCAATTGAGCAGTATTCACCCAGTTTATTTTGTCATGTCGGAGACCCGATTTCAAGGAATCGACAAGGGTGATCAATGCAGGATCAGGTTTGATATGGACGGCAACAAACAGTCTTTTCATGGTTTGTGAAGGATCTTTTTTGCAAATGTAAATGGCTTTGCGGTTATTTGATATCTAAATCTTATCATAGGCTGATGAAAGCCTTCAGTTAAAGAAATTTATTGTTGTTTTTTTGAATAATCTGTAAATCTGTGGCATTATTTTATAATTTTGCATCCTTGTCGGGGAATTAGCTCAGTTGGCTAGAGCGTTTGACTGGCAGTCAAAAGGTCATCGGTTCGATTCCGTTATTCTCCACAATAATATTGAAACCTGCTAATCATATACTTAGCAGGTTTTTTTATTTTGGTATTAGCCCAATTTCTAAGCTGTTTTATTTGATTTATTTTATTTCCGGATGAAGAAAAAAACACCCTGTTGTCCTGTTTGAACCATGCAACTTCGTACATTTACACCCAATTAAACCTCCTAAAAGGATAAAAAAATAAGATTATGTACGGCAAACTTCAACAACACCTGCAACATGAATTGGATGGCATCCGCGAAGCCGGTCTTTATAAAAACGAACGTATTATTGTTAGTCCGCAAAACGCTGAAATTCAACTTACTTCCGGACAAAAAGTTCTTAATTTCTGTGCAAACAATTATCTCGGTTTGTCCGATCATCCTGCATTGATCGAAGCCGCCAAGGAAGCACTTGACAGCCATGGTTTTGGCATGTCGTCGGTTCGTTTTATTTGCGGAACACAAGATCTGCACAAAACACTCGAGAAAAAAATAGCCGATTTCTTCGGAACTGAAGACACCATCCTGTATGCTGCCGCATTTGATGCCAACGGCGGCGTGTTTGAACCACTTTTTGGAGAGGAAGACGCGATCATCTCCGATTCGTTGAACCATGCTTCTATCATCGATGGAGTGAGGCTTTGTAAAGCGGTACGATATCGCTATGCCAATGCGGATATGGCTGATCTGGAAGAACAATTGAAACTTGCCCAGGCCCAGCGTTTCAGAATCATTGTCACCGACGGTGTGTTTTCAATGGATGGTAATGTGGCGCCCATGGACAAGATTAACGAATTGGCAAAGAAATACAATGCCCTGATCATGGTTGACGAATGTCATTCGGCTGGCGTGGTGGGCGATACCGGCCGCGGTGTAACAGAATTATTCAATATCCGTGGCGAAGTGGATATCATTACCGGAACCCTGGGTAAGGCGTTTGGTGGTGCCATTGGTGGGTTCACGACCGGTCGCAAGGAAATTATCGAGCTGCTGCGTCAGCGGTCGAGGCCCTATTTGTTCTCTAACTCCCTGCCACCTGTGGTCGTAAATGCGGGTATCAGGATGTTTGATATGATGAATGAAACTTCAGCCTTACAGGACAAGCTACATGCGAACACCTCCTATTTTCTTTCAAAAATGACGGCAGCCGGATTTGATATTAAACCCACAAAATCAGCCATCTGTGCGGTGATGTTGTACGATGCCAAATTGTCGCAGGACGTAGCCTCTGAATTGCTGAAAGAAGGAATTTATGTGATTGGCTTCTATTTCCCGGTTGTTCCGAAAGGGCAGGCCCGCATCAGGGTGCAATTGTCGGCAGCCCACGAAGCGGAGCATCTCGACAAAGCCATCACCGCTTTCATAAAAGTTGGTAAAAAGCTCGGTGTGATTAAGTAATAGGCTCAAATATGATGGTTAACATAGGCTGGAAGCGGGAAGCACGAAGTTTAACTTCCCACTTCTAACTTCTAACTTCCCACTTCTAACTTTAACAACATGATCTACGGCATCGGAACAGATATTATTGAGGTGGAACGGATGCAGAAGCATCTGGAGAAAAGTCCCGCATTGAAAAACAAGCTATTTACTACGCTTGAGCAGGAATATGCCGAAAAAAGAGCGACCATATTTCAACATTATGCTGCCCGATTTGCTGCCAAAGAGGCTTTTTTTAAGGCACTTGGTACCGGTTACCGGTTTGGTATGGCATTTCATGAAATTGAGGTTGAAAATGATGAACTTGGCAAACCTGTCATCAATTTACATGGAAAAGTGAAGGAGTATATTGAAAAACAAGGGATTACACATATACATCTTTCTATCTCCCACGTGAAAGAAATGGCCAGCGCATTTGTGATACTTGAGAAATAATCTCTCGCAAAGCCGCAAAGCCGCAAAGAATTATTTCTCTCAAAGTCTCGGAGGTACAGAGGTTATTTACTTCTCAATATTGACCCTATGACTGAAAATGAAATTGCAACCATCATCGTCGACACCTGTTTTCATATTCATACAAGTTTGGGAGCGGGTTTGTTTGAATCAGTATATGAAGAGATTCTCTATTATGAACTCACAGAGAAAGGTTTGTATGTTGAAAAACAAAAAGCAGTACCGGTTTTCTGGAAAGGCATGAAAATGGATATTGGTTTTAGGGCGGACCTGATAGTTGAGGACAAAGTAATTGTTGAAATAAAGTCCGTCGAAAACCTCGCTCCGGTTCATAAAAAGCAACTTCTGACCTATCTGAAACTAGCTGACCTGAAATTAGGGATTCTGATAAATTTCAATGAGGCACTCATCAGAAATGGGATAACGAGAATTGTAAATAATTTGTAAGCGATTAAAGGCCAAAGCATAAAATTTTTCGGCTGAAGTTTAATGGACGATTATAAAATTGCTCCTTTTGCGTCTTTACATCCTTGCTAGACAACTTTACTTTGCGCCTCCGCGTCTTTACGAGATTCCATTTTTTGAAGGAACCACATAATCCGCTAACTTTGCCGTTTCTAACCTGATTTACAAAAGTGGAAAATAACCGTTCAAATATACTCATGCGCAAACCCGAATGGCTCAAAATGAAGGTGCCTGCCGGAAAAACATATCTCTCTGTCAGAGAAATAGTTGAAGATCATAAATTGCATACAATCTGCACGAGTGGACATTGCCCGAATATGCATGAATGTTGGGGACGCGGCACTGCCACCCTGATGATTCTGGGCGATATCTGCACCCGTTCGTGCGGATTTTGCAATGTAAAAACCGGACGTCCGTTGCCGGTAGATCAGGGAGAGCCTGAGCGTGTTGCAGAATCGGTTCGTTTGATGAAACTGAAGCATGTGGTGCTGACCTCGGTCGATCGTGACGACCTGAAAGACGGAGGCGCTGAGATATGGGCGAAAACGATTCGGGCAATCAAATTGGTGAACCCGGAAACCACCATCGAGACGCTGATACCCGATTTTGATGCGAAAGAAGAACTGATTCTTCAGGTCGTAAACGCCGGACCGGAAGTGATATCGCACAATGTAGAGACGGTCAGACGGATCACACCCTGGGTTCGCAGTCGTGCCAAGTATGATAAAAGTCTGAAGGTTCTCGAAACCAATGCCAAAGCAGGTGTCCGTACCAAATCGGGGGTGATGTTGGGTTTGGGCGAAACGAGGGAAGAAGTGCTTGAAACCATGCGCGATTTATTGGAATCCGGCGTAAGTATCATGACCATTGGGCAGTATCTGCAACCAACAAAAAGTCATTTACCTGTGGTTGAATATGTGACACCCGAAGTTTTTAGTTTCTACGAAACAGAAGGCCTTCGTTTGGGGTTCCGTCATGTCGAAAGTGGCCCACTGGTGCGTAGTTCATACAGGGCAGAAAAACATTTGTTGTAATAATGACTAAAATTATTGTAAAAGACCTTGGTCTGCTAGACTATGAAGCTGCCTGGAATTATCAGGAAGAGCTTTTAAAAGAAGTAGTTGCGTTGAAGAATAGTCAGGCTGCTGACCGAAATGCTGGTTATTTTCTGATGGTGGAGCATCCACATGTATTTACACTTGGAAACAGCGGAAAAGCCGATAATCTGCTTGTAAATGCTGAGTTTTTGAAATCGAAAGGGGCATCATTTTATAAAACCAACCGTGGTGGTGACATCACCTATCATGGACCCGGACAGATTGTTGGGTATCCGATTATTAACCTGGAAGCATTCGGTATTGGCGTAAGAGAGTACGTTTTCCGGCTTGAAGAAGTAATCATTGCTGTTTTAGCGCATTACGACATACTGGCCACACGACTTGATGGTGGCACCGGTGTCTGGCTCGATGTAAATGAACCGTCTAAATCACGGAAAATATGTGCGATTGGTGTACGTGTCAGCCGCTCGGTTACTATGCACGGCTTCGCGTTTAACGTGAATACCGATCTTGATTTTTATCAAATGATCAATCCCTGTGGCTTCACCGACCGCGGTGTGACTTCCCTGAAAAAGGAATTGGGATTTGCCGTTGATATTGATGAAGTGAAGGCATTGGTTCACAAAGTATTTGCTGAAATCTTCACTGTCGAATTGATTCGACAAGAGTAAGAAACTGTAATATCTACTGACTAAACAAACATTTTTTTAAAGCATCTTCTGCGTTTATGCTGAATATGCTCAAAGTTTTTCCAGTTTGAGATAGCACGCGAATTGGTTTCAAAAATTCCTGTAGTTTCAATATACTTTAAATTGTGAGCCATCATTTCGGCTTGTAACTCGGCCTGCAGCAACACAACAGCGCCGGTAGAATGAAACTCTTTTTTTATTCCGGTAAGCATTTGATCCATGGTGTCGCCTCCTTTTCCTTTTTTGGCTTTCAGGAGATGAAAAAGCCCAAAAGGCAGGATACGTCCACCGGCTTTTTGCATGGCTGCCGACATACTAGGCAATCCGACCATGAAAGCGATGATTTCGCCATTCATGCGGGCCATTTTTACAAAACGGGGATTCAGAACCGGCATGTATTTTTCAGAATAAAAACGGATCATTTTTTCGTCCATCGGTGCAACAAATGGCAGTACATCAAACGAATCGTTCAGAATCTCAAAAAGTTTGGGGGCAAAAGGGGTCAACTCCTTCGTCGTATCGAAATGCATCACCTCAATACCATATCGTTTCTTCACCAATTCGGCGCCACGTTTGGCTTTTTCCTGTGCGGCCTCCGTAACAGTAAGCCGAAACTCGACCCAGTCAATTTCTTTCTCATAACCGCATGCTTCGACAAGTGACTGATAATAAGGTAGATGATACACAGAAGCAATGGAAGCCAAATGATCGAAGCCTTCGATGAGCATTCCCTGAAGGTCGAGGTTCGAAAAGCCCAATGGACCGTATGCACCACTCATTCCCTGGTCTTTTAACCATTCTTCGGCAGTGAGAAAAAGTCTGGAGGCGATTGCCTGATCATTAATGCATTCGAAACGGGTAAAACGACCCATGTTTTCGTTTCGAAAAGCATTGTAAAGATTGTTAACGATTGCGCCGATTCTGCCAACAATTTTACCATCCTGTGATGCAACCCAGAATTTCGCGTCACAAAAATCAAAAGCAGGATTAGTCTTTTTACTAAGCATTTTCAATTCATCATTGATCATGGGTGGAACCCAATGGGGATTGCCGTTATAAAGACTGAACGGAAATTTCACAAAATCCCTGTAGTCTTTCTTGCTCACTAATTCAATGATTTCCATGATCTTAAATATAATATATTTTAATTATACATATCAATTGCCTGCAACATTATTTTACAATTACGATGATTGAATCCAACTGTATGATATTATGTTAGGTTTCTACAGACTCGATGCATCACTTTATAAACTTTCCAACTTTATAAACTTTCACCTTCCTAAATCGTCCCTTTATCTTCGTCTTCCATCAGTTTTAAATTCAACTCTCTCAAAAAATCAAGGTGCTGATAAAAGTAAGGTACAACAGATTCGACAGTCATATATAATTTAGATTTTTCGCGCGCTTCCTTCTTAATCCATTTATCAGAAAGATGAAAATAATTCAGAATCATGATTAGAATACTCAAAATAAAAACCCCTTTTAAAACGCCGAAAACAGCTCCGGCAATCTTATCGAAGATCCCCAACAGCAATATATCGACAAATTTCTCTGCAATTTTTCCAACCACATTAACCAGCACGACCACAAGCATAAATGTCAACGCAAAGGCAATCAATGAGAGATATTTTGTATAAATCGAAAAAGTCTGCTGAAGAAATTCGGTCATAAAATCAGAGAAATACATCGCGACATAAATGCCGAGTATCAGTGCAACCAACGAGGTGAGTGAAACGATGAAACCTTTTTGAAATCCGCTGATGGCAGAAAGCACAAGTAAAATCAGGATGATAATGTCGAGAAAATTCATGTTAGTTCTTTTTTAGACGACGTGTAAGTTCGGTTGAAAAAACAAAATCCTGTAATTCGGGGTTATCTGTTTCCAGTATAGAGGTTTTGTCACCCTCCCACCATAGTTGCCCCTGATAAAGGAAACTTATTTTTTGCCCGATCTGTAATACCGAATTCATGTCATGGGTATTCACAACGGTTGTTATGTTGTATTCTTCGGTTATTTCGCTGATTAGGGCATCAATCACTTCGGCGGTTTTGGGGTCGAGACCCGAATTGGGTTCATCGCAAAAAAGATAACTCGGATTGTTCGAAATCGCGCGGGCGATGGCAACGCGTTTCATCATACCACCACTTAGTTCTGAAGGGAATAATTTATTAACATTTTCCAGATTCACCCGTTTCAAACAAAAGTTAACACGGTCATGTTTTTCCTCCATCGATTTATCGGTAAACATATTCAACGGAAACATCACGTTTTGTTCAACATTGAATGAATCGAACAACGCGCCTCCCTGAAACAAAACGCCCATTTCTTTGCGGATATCTGTCTTTTTTTTCTCGCTGAAGGTCGAAAAAGGACGGCTGTCAAAATTTATTACACCGGTTTCGGGCATTTCTAATCCAATACAACATTTCATCAGTACTGTTTTTCCCGAACCACTCTGTCCGATAATCAGATTGGTCTTTCCCTTTTCAAAAACTGTGCGGATATTATTGAGCACCAGTTTATTGTTGAATGATTTGCTTATGTTGTTTACTTCGATCATACAAGCAGCATTTGGGTAAGAATTAGATCGAAAAAGATGATTAAAATGCTGCTGTAAACCACTGCTTTTGTGCTGGCACGGCCCACTTCCACAGAGCCACCTTCGAGTGTGTATCCCAAAAAACCAGAAACCGAAGAAATGATGAGGGCGAAAACAAGTGTTTTTATAATGGCGTATGTGACCGTGAAAGGCTCAAACCATCCCTGAATGCCTTCAATATAATCAGCCGATGTAACCAGATTTGTAATGATACAGGCAAACCATCCTCCACTGATTCCCAGTACGATACTAAAAATGATAAGAACAGGATTGAACAACATACTTGCAGTTATCTTAGGAAGAATCAGATAGTTCGCCGGATTAACTCCCATCACACGCAGGGCATCAATTTGCTGTGTAACGCGCATAGTTCCGATTTCGGAGGCAATACGCGAGCCTGCTTTACCAGCCAGGATAAGACTAATGATGGTGGGCGAAAATTCGAGTATCATCATCTGGCGGGTGGTAAAACCAACCATCGTCAGGGGAATTAGCGGGGAATCAATATTATAGGCTGTTTGAATGGCAACAATGGCTCCCGAAAAAACAGAAATAATAGCGACAATTCCAAAGGAATCTACCCCAAGTCCAATAAATTCTATCATCAACTGACGCTTAAAAACCGACCATTTATCAGGCTTTTTAAACGTTTCATACATCAATAAAAGATACTCACCGAGTAGTTTAAGCATAAATATTCGCTGTTTTTCTGAGGATAAAAGTACGAATAAATGCATGAATTCCCGATAAAGATGTGAAAGTTTGATTGAAAATTTCCATGTTTATTCACTCGTTTCCATTGGTTTTAGTTCAATTATTTATTTCGTCTGAAGGTTGTATCCGGTTTTATTGACAATGGTATTCAATATGTTGGTTTTATAAATGATGGTAAATCATTGTTAATCAATGATTAAAAAATGATGGGTAGGAGAGGGTGTTATCCTGTCAGCGAATTCCGTATTTTTACGGCAGATTTAATTCGACAATAGTGACACAAAAGAGATTGGTTTTTATATTTGTATGGGTGTTGATGGGATTCACCTTTTTGGCTTGTTCGGGTTTGCGACAGCCGCATCGGCCTGTTCAGAAAAAACACAAAAAATCGCGGAATTGCGATTGTCCTGAATGGTCATTTATGCAACAAAAAACAGAAAAGCAGGCAGTTTTTTATGAAACAAGAGGATAAGGATATTCTTCGGAAATACCTTCCCGAAGAAGCGGTTGATCAGGTGTCGGATGATATTGTAAGATACAAAATTGCATTTCGGATATCGCGGGCAAGGTCCACCAAATTGGGTGATTACCGTGCTGCAACACAAGGTGTGGCGCACCGGATATCGGTCAACCACAACCTGAATCCTTACAGTTTTTTAATCACTTTTGTTCATGAACTGGCGCATCTGATTGTTTTTGAGCGTTACGGGCGTCGCGTTATGCCGCACGGGCCTGAGTGGAAACAGACATACAATTTGCTGATGCAACCTTATTTTGAAAAGGAAATATTTCCCGACGACCTGAAAAAAGTATTGATCAGGTCGGTTCAACATGCAAAAGCAACCGATGGATCTGATGTTGAATTGACCCGTGTCCTGAAATCATACAATACGCTGCAAACCGATCCCAACGAAGTTGAACTGACGCAGATAGCTGATGGCAGCTATTTTAAAATTGCCGATGGCAGGGTATTTCAAAAGTTGCATGTGCAACGAAAAAGATTTAAATGTGCTTGCCTTGCCTCAAAAAGGTTGTATCTTTTCAGTCCGATAGCCGGGGTGAAGTCGGTTTCGGCTGAAGAAATGAATAACTTTTTAAATTTCATAAATCTCAATAAAACAAGAAGATAATGAAAGAATTAAATCATAATTACTGTGTCATCATGGCAGGTGGCGTGGGCGCGCGTTTCTGGCCCATGAGCAAAACATCGCGCCCCAAGCAATTTATTGATGTGCTGGGAATTGGAAAGACATTGTTGCAAATGACATTTGACCGTGTGACCAATATCTGTCCCGAGAGTCAGATTTATATTGTTACCAATACAATCTACCGCGAGCAGGTGCTCGAACAATTACCGGCTATTAAAAATGAGCAGGTGTTGTGTGAACCGGCCCGCAGGAATACAGCTCCCTGCATCGCGTATGCCAACCATGTCATTATGCAAAAGGACCCCGATGCTGTGATTTTGGTGGCACCTTCTGACCATATTATCCTCAAGGAAGATATTTTTACCTTAAATGTCAGCGATGCCATGAAGGCCGCGCAGGACAACGACTGGCTGATTACACTTGGTATAGAACCCAGCCGGCCCGACACCGGTTATGGATACATTCAGTTTCGCGAAGGCGAAGTGTTGACCGGAATGCCTAAATTAAAAAAAGTAAAAACATTTACCGAAAAGCCCAATCTCGAAATCGCTGTTTCATTCCTCAAAAGTGGCGACTTTCTGTGGAATTCGGGTATTTTTATCTGGTCATTGAAAACAATTAATACTGCTTTCGAAAATCATTTAAGCGAGGTAAATGAACTATTTAAAGAGGGTGCATCCAAGTACGGAACAGCTGAAGAAGAGCCATTTATCAATCAAACCTATTCGGTTTGCCGAAATATTTCCATCGACTACGGAGTGATGGAAAAAGCGGACAATGTGTATGTTATGTCAGTCGATTTTGGTTGGAGCGACCTGGGAACCTGGGGATCACTCTATGAAATCAGGACAAAGGACGACAATAAGAATACCATTGTCGGAAACAATGTGCTCGCTTATGACTCGTTCGGTTGTATTGTTAATATGCCAAAAGATAAACTTGTTGTTATGCAGGGACTTACCGATTATATTGTGGTAGAAGAAGACCATGCACTCCTCATTTGTCGTAAGGATGATGAACAGCAGATCAGGCAGTTTGTGAACGACATCAAAGTGGAAAAGGGAGAGCGTTTTATTTGAATATTCTTGTCTGACAACATCTTATCTCTTACGTAAGTCGTTCCTGATATATAGCGGTTAGGTGCTTCTATGGAACAAATCAACTATTTCAGGGATGAAATACCTCCTTATGGTACTTTCACCTGGAATATGACTTAATTTTGCCTTTTTAATCATTTACCATGAAAATCCATCTGATTTTCGTTTTGTTGCTCTTTGTTTCTATCAAAATATTCAGTCAGGTTATTCCGATTGACAGGCATCCCGATTGGCGGGTAGTTCCGGCAAACTTTGTTTTTATCGAACCAGCGACAATTGTAAATGTGAAAGATTTTGGCGCCCTTGGTGATGGCCAAACAGACGATTTCAATGCCATTACCAATGCGATTGCTTCGCTAAATGGCAAATTAGGCATGGTTTATTTCCCATCTGGAAATTATTTGATAAACAGTCCATTATCTATTCCTGATAGCACCATCCTTCAGGGAAACACCTCCGATTCAACAACACTCACTTTTGACTTAAACCAACAAGCCATTGATTGTATTTCCGTTTCAAAAGGACAAGGCTCCGGATTTGCTCCTGTTGGTATGGTCGGTCCGATGGGTAGTAACTGGTTTACGATGGATGATATTTCAGGGTTTACAACGAATGATTATATCGAACTCAGAGAAACGAATGGTTCGTGGGACGTGGTTCCGATCGAGTGGGCAGAGAATTCAGTTGGTCAGATCACGCAAGTTGAAGCCATTTCAGGAGATACTGTTTTTTTAAAAAGTCCGCTGCGTATCGGTTTCGAAATGGAATTACAACCGGAAGTCCGAAAAATTACTCCGGTAGTAAATGCAGGGGTGATGTGTTTAAGAATAAAAAGAGCGGACAGCCCGGCTGAAGGCGCCGGTTCGAATATTGAATTCAATTATGCCGCGCATTGTATGGTGAATGGGGTTGAGAGTGACACAAGTGTTGGTAGTCATATATCTGTAAATATGGGTGCAAACATTTTAATTTCAGGCTGTTATATACACCATGCATTTACCTATGACGGAACCGGGACACGTGGTTATGGTGTAACCTTGAGTCAGCACAGCAGCGAATGTTTGGTGGAGAACAATATATTTAAGCACCTTCGTCACGCGATGATGGTGAAAACCGGATCAAATGGTAATATTTTCGCCTATAATTTCTCGATTGAACCTTATAGAAGTGAGGTTATTCATGATTTTTCTGGAGATATTTCACTGCACGGTCATTTCGCCTTCGCGAATCTGTTCGAAGGCAACATCGTGCAAAATATCATCATCGATCATTACTGGGGACCATCAGGCCCGTTTAATACATTTTTTCGCAATCGGGCAGAACTTTATGGCATATATATGACGTCCAGTACGTTACTCGAAACGAATAGGCAGAATTTTGTCGGTAATGAAGTAACCAAACCAAATTTTCCTTACGGACAATATGTAATATCAGGGACCGACCATTTCGAATTTGGGAATAATATTGATGGGACTATAATCCCGGCCGGAACGGATAACCTGACTGATTCGAGCTATTTTCTGGACACTGAACCCGCTTACTGGATGCTATCCCAGCCCTGGCCATCGATTGGCATTCCCAACGTGCTCAATACCGGCAGCATTCCTGCCCGAGATCGTTATATATCAGGCGAACAACTTGCCTATTGCGGGCCCGACAGCACTTCAACGAACATCCTTACGCCTGTATCCATTTTTCCTTACATCGAAATATGGCCCAATCCGGCCAATAACATCCTGAATATCCAATTCAACAATCATTATGGGAAGGAGGTTCTTATAACAATATTCACGGTGACAGGCACATTGATTTGGGACATATTTTATCCTGTTACCGATGGGATTAATCACACGACCATCAGATTGCCTGACTTTGTTATACCCGGAACTTATCTGTTAAAAATTGAATCTGAAACCTATTCAGTTTTTAAAAAACTTTGTATTGTAAGGTAAAACAAACCAATACATGATTAGTATAAGTACTTTTGCATAAAATAGGTTTTATGGATGGCGGTTTGTCGAATTTTATGAAAAGTATCCGGTTAGTTGAGGTAAAGATTGATTCGTTAACCGAAATCAGTGAAAATGTATTTGTTTTGAGCTTCAAACGCCTGTTTGATTTTTTACCCGGGCAGGTGGTTGCAATCACAACCGGTCAGGATATACCGCCACGTTTATACAGTATTTGCAGCGGAACGGACGAACCCCGGATTTCGATACTTTTTAATATGAAGCTTGAAGGTGAATTGACTCCGCGTTTAGCCAAAATCAACGTGGGTGATATGGTGATGGTTTCAGCTCCTTTCGGTGCGTTTCTGGGAGATAATGAACCGGCATGGTGGATTGCCTCAGGTACGGGAATTGCGCCATATCGGTCCATGGTTAGGTCGGGACTAGGTCGCCTGAATACACTGATTCATGGAGGAAAAACCCGTGATTCATTTTATTTTTCGGATGAATTGCAGCAGTTGTATCCGGACAAATACATTCGTTGCTGTTCGCAGGAGACCGGAGAGGGTTTGTATTCCGGACGATTGACACAATGGTTGAAAGACCAGAAGACCTTACCCGAAAACACGAATTTCTACCTGTGCGGAAGCTCGGAAATGGTGGTGGAAGTGCGTGATATTTTATTGGAAAAGGGAGTGATTATTGAAAAAATCATGTCGGAGATATATTTTTAATTGGTTGGATTTGGACGTGAATAGCCGGTGTGTATTGCTGAACATGAAATTCACTGAATCAGCGCATCAGTAACAATTCGATCATCACATTGAACAAAAAAGATAACAATATGGAAAAAGAGATTTTATTCGGGAAAACTCCCGAAGAATTGAAAGAAATAACCCAAAAACTGGGAATGCCAAATTTTACAGCCAAACAAATCAGTGAATGGCTGTATAAAAACAATGCCCGTTCGTTTGAGCAAATGACGAATTTATCGAAAAAAGCCCGCCAACTTCTCGAAGAACAGTATGAAGTAGGTGTGACCGATTTCACAAAAGTGCAGGCTTCGACAGACGGAACGAAAAAATACCTTTTCCCTACGCAGAACAACCGTTATATTGAGTCAGCCTATATTCCGGATGCTCACAGGGCCACCTTGTGTGTTTCGTCGCAGGTGGGTTGTAAGATGGGCTGTTTGTTTTGCATGACAGGTAAACAGGGATTTCAGGCACAGCTAACCGCCGGCGAAATTATAAATCAGATTATGAGCCTGCCCGAAAGGGAGAGTTTGACCAATATCGTGTATATGGGGATGGGTGAGCCATTCGACAATCTGGAACATGTGATGCGAAGTCTTGAGATCATGACTTCAGAATGGGGATTGGGCATGAGTCCGCGACGCATCACAGTTTCTACCATTGGCGTGATTCCGGCGATGAAACATTTCCTCGAAAATTCAGATTGCAACCTGGCTGTAAGCATGCACACACCGTTTCACGAAGAGCGCCGCAAACTTATGCCAATCGAAAACGTATATCCTATCGCTGAGGTGATTAAGTTGTTACGAAGTTTCGACTTTGGCAAACAAAGACGGATTTCGTTCGAATACATCATGTTTGCCGGCATCAACGATACCCCTGAACATGTGAAAGAACTGGCGCGCCTGCTCAACGGGATGCGCTGCCGCATCAACCTGATTCGTTTTCATCCTATTCCATCCACACCATTGCGTAGTTCGAACGATGCCACCATCGAAGATTTCAGGCTGGCATTGCTTGATAAAGGCATACGCACCACCGTTCGTGCTTCCCGTGGCCTCGATATTTTTGCTGCCTGCGGACTGCTTTCGACCAAGGAATTAGTGAAACAGCAGGCACTTGATTTCTGAGCGGAGGATTTGTCGGGTAGGTTTGAAATCATCGACCAACGTTTTCATCGCACCTGTTTTCTCAGGGTTGATTTTTACATTTCTTTCATACTGTTGGTAAATAACTAAGTCAGATAGTTGATTAATTGATTTCTTTTGGCTTGGTTTTATTGTAATGACTGATTAAATCGATGGTTACAGATTTATTCTATGTCATAACTGAAAAATAATTACCTGTGATTATTAATTAGATACAAGGGCTATTGCGAGCTTAATGTGACGGTGCATAAATTATTTATATATTTTCTTTGGATTTTAAAAATATTTGTTTCTAACTTTAATTATTCTTTTTAGAATACAACAAACCTTAATCAACTAACCTGTGCAATATAAATACCTGCTATTAAATAACCGTAACCCAAAAGTTAAAAAGTTAAATGGATATCTGTTGCATTACCTTTTGAATAAATTCCGCTTCGATTCAGAATATGTATCATATTGCACAACAAAATATATCTTTTGGCTGGGGAAGAATAAGTTTGACCGAATGATGCCATTTCAGTTTAAACCACTGAAGTGGCAAATAACTGTAGAATTTATTAAACAATTTATAATTAAAAATCATCAACTATGAAAACTATAATTTATTTTTTCTTAACTGTAATGTTTAGTAGCACTTTGTTTGCACAAACTACTTATACTACTTATATCGTTACAGGTAATGAAACATGGGATCTAACAACTCATCCTAATGGGGTTATCATTGAGCAGCAATTAATTATTGAAGATGATGCTCTGTTGATCATTAATGATCTTACAGTACAATTTGATCCTTTTAATGTTTGGGATGGAAATGTTGAAGTAAAAGGTGGAGGTAAATTAGCTGCCTACAATACTATTTTCAAAAACAGGAGCATTAATACATATTGGAATGGATTCAGAGTCAGAGGCAATCCTGCCTACCCATATTATGACTTTAACCAGCAAGGATTGTTGCTGTTTGAGGATTGTCAGATTCAAGGGGCAGAGTTTTCTATCCTGGTTAATAATAGAGATGGATTATTCCCTTTTAGTGGAACGGGTGGCGGTACAATTATCATAAAGAATTCTGTTTTTAGAGATTGTGACAGGAGTATTCATATATCCGAATCTCCACTAGGATTTTCCCAAATTACCGGATGTGATTTTGTAATTACTCAGAATTATCCACAATACCAATGGTCGTATCCCAATAGCGTACCTTTGGCAATAAATCTAGAATATACAAAGTCAAGAATAAATGACTGTAATTTCCAAGTAAATCTTCCTCTTCCGTTATCTGGTAATCCAGCTATTGGAGTTGATGGAGGAAATGTAAAGATTTCCAATTCAAATTTTATAGGGATTCCCAGTGGCATCTTTGCAACCTCCTTTGAGCCAACGGACATATTGGAAATTAAAGACAACAATATGTACGTGCAAAATTATGGAATTCACCTCATGAACCAAACCAATTCGCTGGTAATTAGAAATGATATAGAAATTTGGGAGCCTGCACGTGCAATCTATCTCACAGAAAGTACAAATTATACAGTAGAAGAAAATTATATTCATGCAGAAGAATGGTATATTCTGCCCAATCAAAACAATTCACGTGGCATCGACATACAGTATAATGGACTTTACAATGATGAAATTTATAACAATACAATTGAAACTATGTGGTATGGTATTCCTGCTCACGATAACCTTGTTGATGAGGATCATGGTTTGGTTTGTAAGTGTAACAAATTCATAAACAACAAGTATGACATATATGTTTTCAATAACGGACCAGGCAATGGCATTTATAAATATCAAGGCTCGACAAACAATTCACCTGACGCACCCGCAGGCAATGAATTTTCCTATTTAGGTTCTCCGGCCTACGATTTTGTTAACAGTAGCCAAGAGCATATTAATTATGTATACCACGCAAATAGTAACCTAAATCATGAGCCTTTAGCATATGTTAACCAACAAACGATCACAAAAATTCCTAATGATGTTGATTACACGGAGGAAAGCTGCCCGAGCAACTTTCCTCCGGGTGGAGGTGGTGCAGGTGTTCCAGGGGATCCGAACGACCCTGCCACACGCATGGCGAACATGCTTGAAGCCCAAAACGCCGCAGAAGAAGTAGAAACTCTTATTGTCCTGCTAAAAGACGGAGGCAATACTAATGCGCTAATTTCCAATATCGATGGCAGCATTTACTACTCCCCATTTTCTGACCACACCTAACACTTTCTTAGTTGAAATTCAGAAAGTGGATTTAACTTTGCCACATCAAGTGAAGCGGAAAAAGGCTCTGCTGGAGAGCAACCTTTCAGGATTAGCTTGATCCGATAGC
>CAITDJ010000122.1 GCA_903891085.1 uncultured Bacteroidota bacterium
ACGGCGGGTGCCCCGGCTTTCTTTGGTAAGATCAGTAAGCGCTTTGAAAAGTTTCTCAGCACTATATTTATTTTTTTCGTCTTTGAGGTCGGTATAAATTTCTTCAAGATGCACGGATAAGGCTTCTTTCATGGTTCCGATGGCCTCATAATGTTCAATATCAATCGGTTGGTCACCAATTTTATTCATTGTCCAATGATCCCAGGTGCGCATCATGGCATGTTGTAAGATCGGAAGCTGATCGGGATCATCTCCAACATCTTCAAGCAATCGCTCAACAAGTATTTCACTGATATTATTTCCAGTTGTGCTGATTGGACCGGTAATGGCAAGTCGTCGTTCTTCACTGTTCATCCGTGGTACCAGATAATACCCTTTATTGATCATTTCACTTAATCCCCTGAATTCGGTACATTCATCCAGAAAATCAGTTCGCATGGATAACACAATATAAACAGGGACAACAGATTGTTGTATTGCGTTGATAATAAGATCAATAAATAATAACGCCTCAGCAATTGTCTTTGATAGAGATCCGCTTCTCTTAAACCGGAACAACTCTTCAAACTGATCGATATAGATTAAGCCAGCCTGATTTGGTAGTAATATCTCACCCAGTACTTTGACAAGTCCATCATTCCCTGATCTTAAGGATGCATCAATTTTTTCATGTTCATGCAGTCCATCAGTAAGTGATTTGCCGAGATTTCCTAATGGATCTTCAGCCGGCCTGAAAATATGTAACCTCCATAATTCGGGAAGGTTTTCCTGTCGTTTCTTAAAAAGTTCCGGAATAAGACCTGCTTTTATCAGAGACGATTTACCACATCCGGATGAGCCGACGATTGCCAGAAACCTTGTTTCAGAGAGTTTTCTGATTAATTCCCGAACCTGTAATTCCCTTCCGAAGAAATGATGATTTTCATCAATCTCATAACTCCTTATCCCGGGAAAGGGGTTGGCATGAAAATTTCTAGTTGCCATTGATTATTTTCATAATTACCAGTGCAATTTATAAATTAATGCAGACTATTCAAAAAGTTTTTTAAAATATTACTTTCCAAAAAAAAATCCATTCTTTCTCGTTTTGTCGTGTTCTCATTAAGTGATTTCGGGTGATCTCACTTAATGAGGGAGCCAGTTGTAATTCAACTGTTACTTAATTCGTATTATTTTGAAACGCCCAGTTTCACTCCGGTGCATTTGTTTTCAAGCGCTTTTAAAACCAGACGAACAAGCTCATCTACTGCCATCTGGTAACTTTTGCCCTGGGGATGAATTCCACAAACAGCTGTTGTAAGCGAATGATCCATTTCTTCGTGGTAAACAGAATGTCCTTCCTTGTCTGTGCCATAGGTAAGATATGCCGACAGCTGATTTAAGCCTGTGCCCGGCCGCTCACCGATAAAATGAACAAGTAGCTCAGGTTGCAGAATTTTTCCGAGATGATAACCTGCCCTTACGCGGCCGTTTTCAATGATAACATCCGTTGGACAAACTGTAATTCCAGCCGTTGTCAAATTCCATCTGAAGGCAGGTAAAACATGGCGAAGGTGTTCGTTCACCGCATCGGCATTCAATCCATCTGAAACAACACGCTGAACCTGAAATGATTTCACACTCTGTTTCACTTTACTCATCAGTGTGTGCAGATCTGCTTCCGCAATTTTTTCTCCACCGGAAGGATGAGCGAGATAATCATCCCGATCAAGCGAAGCAGTGCTGATAAATACTGCTTCCGGACAGCAATCGCGAATTACAGCCGGATCAGTTTTTGCATACAGTGCGATACGGGCATTATTGAACATTTTGTTTAATCTGTCTGTAACAACAACAGGATCAGAATGATCAGTGCCAGCATCATAACCCAGATCATAACCCCGTTGCTGTAAAGCCTTGATTTTTCGCTTTCCCTCTTCAACCAAAGTTTCAGATGACCGTTTTTCGCCACCTACTTTGTGAAAGCGTGCATAAAGCATGGCAATCCTGTCTTGTGTGGGATCAATGGTACCATCTGATTTAAGTGCATTCAGATCGATAAGCCTTTTTTGCATCACAGAAGTGATTTGCTTATTGTTAGCTTTTCTGAGGCGCGGGTGCTCTCGGAAAGAAGTTGTCAGATAACCCAGCATAGGATCGGCTTTTCCTGCAACTGACATTAAATAGGTCGGCGCAGTCAAACTTACAATTTCCTGTGTAAGTTGTCCAAGTTCTTTTGGATGAATTCCCATATGAAAAGTTGAACAAATATCGAGGCCCATTGTAAGACCATGAAGTTTGGCCATGACAGTATCTTCCAAACAAGTTCTTTTTAACTGTTCTCCTGTTTTAAAAACTTCAGGTCCGATAAATCCGGCCACATCATTTAAAATCATCCATTTTCCGGTTTCTTTTTTGATATGCCTGGCTAAACCATAGCATCGTGATTCAAGCGTAAGCATGTCAATACCATCTGACGCGCCATTGGTAACCTCAGATCCTTGTCCTGTTTCAAAATACAAACCATCAAAACTCCGGCATAGTTCGAGTAACAAATCAACATCACCGCCGAGCATTCCTGTTAGTGCGGTTGAAGTTCCGGCCAGACTCTGGAATCCGACATCAACGCGTGTAAATTCAGCTGCTTTTTTTTGTTTATTCATGTCGGAAAGCACACAATACCTTGTAGGAAGTTGCAGCCTTTCAACGATATTCTGAAGTAATTTTTCGGTCCTGACAATAGTCTCCAGATCATCTCCGGCAGGATTTAATCCGATAATAACATCACCACAACCATAGCATAAAGCCTCTAGTGTTGAGATTAAGATTTCGTCTTCATCATCACCCGGACTATTGGGCTGAATACGGCTTCCAAAATGTCCCGGCGATCCAATTGTAACAATTCCGAATGGCTGTTTATTAGCCATTGGATTGAACAAAGACAAGGCAACCTGCGACAATTCACTATTATTCATTGTTTTAACAACCGCTGCAATCGATTCACTAGATAATGCCGTTGTGTGGGACTTCAACCAGATTTCAGCCTTTGCCCCGAGTAATATCTGCTTTAACTCTGCTATACGCATATCCCCGATGAAACGAAGTTTCTGGCGGTCGATGCTTCGGGCAAGTAATTCCGAGAGTTGATCTTCAACTAATAAGGTTTGTTGAATCTCTTCAATTTTCATTGCAGAAATCTGATTTCTTGCATCGGTCCGAAGAAGTTCGTCAGTTGTTCCACCAATAGACAAATCACCTTCTTTAAAGGCATTCGCTCTTGCAAAAAGAAGTTTAAGTTGTTTCGCCTCCATGATTTACGCTTGTTTTTTGATTAGTCTGTCACCCACCATATAAGCCAGAATCAAGGCAGTGAATCCACCTGTCAGTTTTCCGGCAATCACTGGGAAAATCATCGATTTCTCAACACCCGCAGTAAAACCAAGATGATCTCCAAGAACGAATGCCGCGCTCACCGCAAAGGCTACATTCAGTATTTTCCCTTTTGGATTCATATCTTTCATAATATGAAGCATCGGAATAACATTGGCCAGCGTTGCGATCATACCGGTTGCAGCTGCCTGATTCATTCCAAGATTGTGCTCGATTCGCTGCATTGGTTTTTCCAGGAGCCTCGAAATAACAGCGACCATCGGAAATGCACCAATTAGCACAATTGCAATCGATCCGATTATGGTGATACCATCGGAAATGGGCGCCATACCAGGTATGATAACCAATCCGGTTAATGTTTCAATGACAATGAGGGCTGTGCAAACGGTAACAAAGGCAATTAATCCTTTGCCAAAAACAGAAAACAATCGTATCATCAGAGTAGGAGTGAACCACAATCCGGCAGCTATCAAAACTGAAAAAAGTACGATCGGCACCAGATTGAGCAGGATCATTCGAATATCGAAACCTGCTGCAATACCACCGACCAAACAACCCAAAGGGATGGTCACCACCCCGATCAGAATGCCGGCAGCCAGAAATGGATGGTCTTCCTTGTCGATAATTCCCAGTGCAACCGGAATGGTAAATACGATTGTCGGACCCATCATAGAACCAAGAATGAGTCCTGCAAATAAGCCAGCATCATGGGTTTTTGCCATAGCCATTGCAAGTGGATATCCACCCATATCGTTGGCCAGCAGACTGGTAGCAAACATTGCAGGGTCGGCTCCCATAAATTCATAAATGGGCACAATCACAATCCCTAATGTTTTTGAAAGCACAGGAGCGATAGAAACTACACCCAGCATTGCGATGGCGAGTGGTCCCATGGCCATGAATCCTTCATCAAATTTATCTCCCAGGTGGTAACGGTTACCAAAAATCTTATCAATTGCCGCAAGTACCATAAAAAAGAGCATGATGTAAATAATATAGTCGTTTATGTCCATGGTATAGGTTTATATTAAATGTTAATCAAAGAAAATGGTTATTTTAATATTGTATGGGAAAGAAAAGCTGACAATAATCATCATAAAAATTACTTTCATTTGAAGCACGGTAATTAATTTAATAATCAAAACTTAACAAGCCTGATGACCTGAGGCGCACCAGAGAATCAGCTTGTAATTACCCGAAAAGACAATCATGAAATAATGATATAAACAAAATTGAGATTGAGACCAAGAGCCATGAATTGTCAAATCAAAGATATGAAGTTTTTATGGTAAATTTCAATAGCTTAATAGGCACTGAAATTAAAACTCTTTAAAACATAATAAATTGATATTATAAGTGATAAGAGGGGTTATTATTTCACTTAAGGTAAATAAAAGATACCAAGATAGGTGTTGTTACCGATTTGAAACAGGAATTACATATGGAAGGTGCATTTCGTTTAAACTACACAACACTTAAAGGTGGAAAGAAACAATAACTTCTTTTTTTAGAGAAGCGTAAAAAAAAACCGGTCATCGCCGGGTTTTTCTATTTCAGGCTATGCTGACTCAGACTTTTTTTACGGTATGCTGAATACAATAATCCTATGGTTATAAATGCACTCAAAACAATCACAATCGTATTAGAACTTGAGCCGAATTCTTCTGCATTCGTCTGAATGAAACCGTTGTGGGCGAAATAGAAGACAAGTACCGCAGAACCATTGTTTACGAAATGCATCAGTATGGGTACAAAAATAGATCCTGACCACAAATAAAAATATCCCAACAATAATCCCAATCCGAACCGTGGAATGAAACCATAAAATTGTAAATGCATCATGCTAAATAATATAGCCGACAATATTATCCCTAAATGAATATTTTTTAGCATTCTTCCAAGCAAAGGTTGTAGCACAGATCGAAACAATAATTCTTCACCTACAGAAGGTAAAATACCAATCATAAGCAGGTTCAGCAGTAAACCGTTGATGGAACTTACTTCCAGAAACTTCAAACTTATTTCTTCTGCCTGTTGCTCCTTTTCGAGCATCCATTGCTCAATTGAACCCAGAAAATCCGGCAGTTTGATGGCTTCGTTCCAGGTTGCCAATTGTTGAATTAAAGGGAGTATCGAAAACATAATAACGACGCCGGTTACGACTTGTAAAGTAGCAGGTTTTCTGCCGAAACCGAGAAATTTGATAGGATCGTCAGAGATTAATAATGCCAAGGCAACCGGAGGTAAAATAAATACTCCTATCTGACTGATTATCTGAAATGTACGCGCAATAGAAAGACCGTTATCTGTTGATGACAAATTTACCGATTCGGTCAATGGAATATTAAAAAACAAGGTGTTAAACAGCATTCCAATCAAAACACTTAGCAAGGCAAAAAGCAGGAGAAGGAAAAGCAGTATGAATAATTTGAAACTTGTTGAGGTTTGTTGAAAGATGGCAAAATGAGTCATACAATGATCGGATAGCGGAATTAACCGCAAAAGTACTACTTTTGCAGCCCAAAACTAAATCACAGCATTTTGATTCGTATAGGTAACAAAGAAGTTGGTGAATTTCCCATTTTACTTGCCCCCATGGAGGACGTGAGCGATCCGCCCTTCCGTTACGTTTGCAAGATGTTTGGTGCCGATATCATGTATACCGAGTTTATTTCATCGGAAGGTTTAATACGTGATGCAGCGAAAAGCGTCAAAAAACTTGATTTCAGTGAGTTTGAACGACCAATCGGGATTCAGATTTTCGGACATGATATACAATCCATGGTTCGGGCTGCCGAATATGCTGAGAATGCAAACCCTGATATCATCGACATCAATTTTGGTTGTCCTGTAAAAAAAGTGGCTTCCAAAGGAGCTGGTTCGGGCATTATGAATGATATTCCCAAGATGGTTGAAATGACAGCAGCGGTAGTAAAAGCCTGCAAGTTGCCGGTTACGGTGAAAACGCGTTTGGGTTATGATGAACATCACAAAGAGATTGTTGAGATAGCTGAGCGACTTCAGGATGTTGGAATTCAGGCTATTACTATACATGGTCGTTTACGCACGACAAGATCCAGTGTTCCGGCAGACTGGTCACTGATTGGTGAAGTAAAACAAAACCAACGCATGAAAATTCCTGTTTTCGGTAATGGAGATGTGATTGATGGCGAGTCAGCAAAACACTTCCGTGACACGTACGGCGTTGATGGATTGATGGTTGCGAGAGGATGTTATGGAAATCCATGGATATTCAATGAAATAAAACATTATCTCGAAACAGGGGAATCATTGCCATTGCCCAACATAAGTGAAAGGGTTCGAATCAGCAGGATTCACCTGGAAAAATCAGTTGAATGGAAAGGTGAGCACCTTGCAATTGTGGAAATGCGCAAGCACTGGAGTGATTATTTCAAAGGCTATCCAAATTTCAAGGCATTCAGAATCAGGATTATGCAGATATTACAATTAGACGAACTACTTTCCTTACTTACTGAAGTAGAGCATTATTATGAAGGATACAATCCGGAAGTCAGAATAAGCAACTTTCTTACTGAATCAGATCAGGACGAAGCATGCCATCAATAAACAAATCACGCACCTTCTCAGGTTTTACCAAATGATATGTTTGCAGTCCCAGCGAACGGGCAGCCTCAATATGGATCAGCGTATTGTCAATGAAAAGTGTTTGTTCAGGAATCAATTTATGTTGATTCATTACAAATTCAAATATTTCGGGATTCGGTTTGCTTAAATGGAGATCGAACGAAAAATATGCCTTATGAAACAACTGATCAAAATTGTGATAGCCGAAACGTAGCTGCAAATCGCGCAGGTACATATCATAATGGATTTCATTCGAATTACTTAGTAAAAATATGTTGTAATTCTTTTTTACCTCCTCAAGCACCCTGATCCGATTTTCGGGTATGTCAAACAACAGGGCATTCCATGCATCATCAATATCCTGGTTACAGGCCTTTATCTGCATAAATTCACGAACTTTATTTCGAAATGTTTCAGGACTTAGGATTCCACGTTCAAATTTATCAATGATATTAGCCTGAAAATCTTTATCCTGAAAACGCATAACATCTTTAAATCCAAGCTCTTGTAGTGCTTCAATTGTTTGTTGCGGGTCAATATCAAGAATTACGCCACCAAAATCGAAAATGATATTTTTTGTAGTATGATTGTTTTTCATTTGCAAAAGTTTAATTTTTTTCTTTTTAATTCCTCGACAAATATGTAAATTTGCCGGCTCAAAACAATGGATCATTTGTTATTTTGTTGTTAATTTTCATTAAAATGAGGGCCTATAGCTCAGTTGGTTAGAGCAACTGACTCATAATCAGTAGGTCCCAGGTTCAACCCCTGGTGGGCCCACATGAAACCGGTGAAAGCCGGTTTCTTTTTTTTTCTATTGCAACTGACTTCTCAGAAAGCTTTTGGCATAGTAGGTCTCAGGTTCCCCGTCCGACTGTCGTCAGCCGGGCGGGTCCCATCCACCTGACATCGGCTTTATAGGATTAACCTTTAGCCCGTCACAAAGCATATTCTCAGCAATCAGAATTTACATTTTTACTTTATTAAAAGCGTCTACAAGGAATAATTTTCTCAAAATTGTACATCCAGATTTACAAGCTGATATCTATCTGGTTTAGCTGGATTAATTAGATACAGGTAAAAAACATTACCTGAAGAACAAAACCTTTTTACTACAACAGGATAGCATATCTCTTCGCTCCTAAAGTTATCTTATACAATTTGTATTTTTTTTTAAAAAAGTGAAATTCGATAACAAAAACAATTAATTTTGCCATGTTAAGAGTTGATCAAAAAAGTAAACAAGCAATTAATATTAGTTACCTTGATTATTCTAAATTACTGGTTATTATGTATGATTGCTTATTTCTTAAGAATCTGTTTTTAATAAAACTGAAACGGATTCTTATGTATCAATTTTTTAGATTTGGCACTTCTGAGACAATAGTTTCGAAGTTTTGGAGTTATATCTAATAAAGTTCATTCGTTGCTTTTGCATTTATATATTAATCAATTAATACATCAATTCTAAAAATTTAATTCATGAAAAAAGGAGAATCGAAAAAACAAAGTTCCAAACTTAGTTTTTCATCACTAGTAATCCCAATCTCATTGGTTGTAGCATTTTTGATTTTCAACTTCATTATGGGTAATTCCAGCAATTTTGAGGGGAATAACCATGATAATTCACCCTTGCCAGGCAACTTCTTAGGTATCATCTACAAAGGGGGTATGATTGTTCCAATATTGATTACCTTACTTTTGACCGTAATAACCTTTGTTATTGAACGATTTATTGCCATCAACAAAGCATCTGGAAACGGCTCAGTTTCAGAGTTTGTTCGTGAAATTAACCATTGTTTGGCCAAGAATGATCTTGTAGCTGCTGACGCTGCCTGTGATAAACAAAAAGGTTCTGTTGCAAATGTGGTTAAATCAGTACTTGCAAAATACAAGTTCCTTGAAAAAGATCAAACACAAACCAAAGACCAGAAAATCGCTTCCTTAGAGAAAGAAGTTGAAGAAGCAACATCACTTGAATTGCCAAGTTTGGAACAAAACCTTACAATTTTGGCCACCATCACATCTCTCGCGACTCTTATTGGTTTGTTGGGAACAGTAATTGGTATGATCAGGGCTTTCGCCGCGTTGGCAAATGCCGGAGCGCCTGACTCTATTGCTTTGGCCAATGGTATTTCAGAAGCACTTGTAAACACTGCTTTTGGTATCGGTTCAGCTGCTATCGCCTTGATTTTCTATAATTTCTTTACTGCCAAGATCGACAAACTGACTTACAGTATTGACGAAGCCGGATACAGCATCGTGAAATCGTATGCAACGAACCACGCTTCTTAATATCACATGTTTTAATATTGTAAAATTATGCCAAAAGTAAAAGTAGCACGAAAAAGCACTTGGGTGGATATGACAGCTATGACTGACGTAGCCTTCCTGTTGCTGACCTTCTTCATGCTTACCTCTAACTTCGTTAAAAAGGAACCAGTATCTGTTTACACGCCTTCATCCATCTCAGAAATTAAAATCCCCGAAACCAATATTATGACAATTTTGGTTGACAAAAGCGGTAAGGTTTTCTTTGGGATTGACGGACAAAATAACAGACAACAACTTATCACAAATATGGCACAGAAATATGGTGTGACATTAAGTGAGATTGAAATCAAACAGTTCACGCTGCTTGATCTTTCTGGAAATCCAATCGGAGCGATGAAAACCTATCTCGGTATGAAAACTGAGGATAGAGACAAACCGGGTAACAACCTGGGAATACCAGTTGATTCCTTAGACAATCAGTTGAGAAACTGGGTGAAAACAGCACGTGAGATTAATCGTGAATCCCGTATCGCAATTAAAGCAGATGAAGACACTCCATATCCGGTTATCAGAACCGTAATGAAGACTTTACAGCAGATTGACGAGAACCGATACAATCTGATTACCCGTCTTGAGGGAGGTGCAATTTAGAGTTAACCAACAAAAAAAGTAAGAATTATGGCAGACGTAAGTCAAGATTCCGGATCACACAAAAAAGGTGATGGGAAGAAAAGGTCGAAAAAAGCCTCAACAAGGATTGATTTTACTCCAATGGTTGACCTTGGTTTTTTGTTGATTACCTTCTTTATGCTCACAACCAGTATGATCAAGCAGCAGACCATGGAAATCACCATGCCTTCTGACAAAAAGGTGACTGAAGAAAATCAAACAGTTGCCAAAGCTTCACAGGCAGTTACATTGCTTCTGGCAAAAGATAATAAAGTATTATATTATTTTGGTCAGGCAGAAAATGCCCAGATCATTGAAACTGATTACTCTGCTACTGGTTTACGCCAGATTTTGCTTGAAAAGAACTATGAAATAGCAAAGCAGGTAGAGGATCTGAGGATTGAAAAGGGAAAGACCAAAATGAGTGATGAAGACTATCGGAAGAAACTCACTGAAATTAAATCAGGTAAAAACGCTCCTATTGTTAGAATTATGGCAACCGACGATGCTTCCTACAAAAATCTGGTAGACGCATTGGACGAAATGAATATTTCAAGCATAAGCAGATATGCAATCGTTGACATTGATTCAATTGGTAAAGAGATAGTAAAAAGACAACAATAAGTAAACAGCACTTTTTAAATAATAAAGAAAGGACGCATCACAATGCAAAAAGTCAATATTTTCTCTGATGCCTGGTGTGAAATAGTATTTGAAGGCAGAAATAAGGACTACGGGGCCTATGTCCTGCGAAAATTATCATCCAAAAATCATAGATTTGCTCTGATATCAACCATGATTCTTGCACTATTAGCATTTACTGTGCCTGCTTTGATTAAAACAATTATTCCGGAACGGGTAGAACGTAATGTTGAAGTAACCAGTTTGGCAAATATCGAACTGGAAAGAGCCAAAGCAAAGGAAATTGAACAGCCTAAAATTGAGATAGAAAAAATAGAAGTGCAGAAAATCAAAAGTACGATCAAATTTACTGCTCCTGTTATCAAAGCCGACGCGGAAGTGAAAGACGAAGATATCATGAAAACTCAGGAAGAAGTAACAGAATCCAAATTGTCAGTTTCTGCAGCCGACGTTCAGGGAAATAGTACCGATACGAGCGCGATTGATATAAGTGACCTTCAGGTAGATCAATCAAACGTTGTTGAGGAAGCATATGAAAAACCTTTTACAATTGTTGAACAGATGCCTGAGTTTCCGGGTGGTACTGAGTCGATGATGAAATTTATTGCATCAAATGTGAAATACCCTGCTATGGCCCGTGAAACCGGAATTTCAGGTAACGTATTTGTTTCATTTGTTGTAAATAAAAATGGTGAAATAAGCAACGTGAAAGTACTTCGTGGTATCGGTGGCGGTTGTGATGAAGAAGCAATCCGTGTTGTAAGGTCAATGCCTGCATGGATTCCTGGAAAACAAAACGGAAAGCCTGTACCTGTACAGTTTAATTTACCTATCAAATTCGTTTTGAAATAGGGTTTTGATAAATAGAATGCGCTGGTTTGCAAGAACCATATTTTATTTAAGTTTCCTGATGATAGCAGTCTATATCTTTTCAGGAGTATATCTCTTGTTATTCGGTTTGTTTGAATTTAGCAAGGTACAAAGCCTGGTTTTGGGTTTGGCACTGATATTGTATGGTTTTTATCGATTATATCGTGTAATAATCAAAAGCAGGGCAGAACAAAAAGACATTACTGAAAATGAATAAAAGATCTATGTGAGCAAGATTATGAATGTATCATAAAACTACTCTTTGCGTTCATCCTGGTAATGTTATAGAATATAGTTGAGAAAATGCTGAGAAACATTGTTATTATATTGTTGATAGGATCAGGGTTATTGATGTACTCCTGCAAAGAAAGCAGTGGTGAGAAAAAATACGCAAATACCCCTACGACCGGCAATGATACTATAGCCGTTGATGCTACTTTTCAACCGATAATTGGTGCTGTCCTTCCTGTTTTTCATGCAGTTTATAAGTATTCTAAAATAGATGTTCTTTATCTGCCGGAAGTTGATGTTTTAAACCTTTTGCTGAAAGACAGTGTACGGTTTGTCATTGCCGCAAGACCACTCAACGAGAACGAAAACTTGTTTTTTAATGACAAAAAGATCTTCCCAAAACAGCTGAAAATCGCTTTGGACGGTGTTGCCATTTTGGTTAATGCTTCTAATAATGATACTCTTTACACCACAAAACAGCTCGCAGATATTTTATTGGGAAACATTACTGATTGGAACCAAATAAATCCACAATCTAACTTGGGGAAAATGAGGGTTATTTTTGACAATCCTAACTCCAGTATTGTGCGATTTATGGTTGATTCGATCACAAGGACGGGAAATCTCGGGTCACACCTGACTGCCATGAAGACCAACAGTGATGTGATTGATTTTGTATCTAAAACACCGAATGCAATCGGCCTTATTGGGGTTAGCTGGGTTAGCGATAAAGATGATCCGGCATGTCTATCCTTTTTAGAGAATGTAAACGTTGCTGCTATTTCAAGAGCAGATAAGGCATTACCTGAAAATTCATACCAGCCTTTTCAGGCTTATATTGCAACAGGTAATTATCCACTAACCAGATTTGTTTATATGATAAATGCTGAGCCTCGCGTTGGTTTGGTTACTGGTTTTTCAGGATTTGTTGCAAGTGATAAAGGTCAACGAATCATATTAAAAACTGGTGTTTTACCCTTTACACAGCCCGTCAGACTTATTCATGTAAACAATTAATTGATATAGATTTTTAACTATTTAGCTCTCAGATAATAATACCATGACAAAAATCAGATTTTCACTAATTTTAGGATTGTTCCTATTTGTAATCTCACTGAGTTCAGTCGATGCACAGGATTTAAAACTAGTTGCCCGCTATGTTGAGATGAATCAGTTTAATCATGCAAAGTCTTTGCTGTTACCTGAAGCTCAAACAAGTAGCGATCAAATGGTTTTGTTTACTATTGCCAAGGTTTATCAATCTGAAAGCAAGATCGATTCAGCAAATTTTTACTTTTCAAAAGTAATTGCAGTTAATCCGGGATCACCCCTTAGTCTGATCGCTCAGATTATTATTGACTACAATAGTAATACTGTCACTGATGCCGCCAACTTCTATAAGGCTGAAAAAGGTGCAACTTCAGCAAAAAATCTTTTTGCATTAACCCAGATTTCGGAATTCCGTTTTTTAACCGGAGATACCAATAACTGGAAAGAACCCCTTGATAAAGCAATAAATATTGACCGTAAATACGTAAAGGCATATATTCTGGCAGGTGATATTTACACAAAAATTGCAGAGAAAACTCTTTTCGGTGAAGATTATGGCAAAGCCTCAGGCCGCTATGAACAGGCATTATATTACGCACCAGATAATTCAGAAGCCAAGACAAAACTTTCATACATCTACTACCTGGCACGTAATTATTTCAGAGCCGAACAGGCATTGTCAGAAGTGTTGACAAAAGACTCTTTATATATCCCTGCCCTGAAAGCAATGGGTGAACTTGAATATATTATTGGAAAGTACAGTCAGGCCAGTTATTATTTTGGTAAATATATTTCTTTAGCCGAGAACACATCGAAAGATTTGTCAAAGTATATTAACATTTTATACTTCAATAAGGAATACGCAAAATCAAATGATCTTATTGCCCAGAGCCTGGTTACCGATACTGAAAATGCTGTTCTTCTCCGACTCAAAGGCTATACTTCTTACGAATTGAAAAAGTATAAAGAGGGGTTGGAGGCGATGACGAAATTCTTTTCGTTGAGATCAGATCCAGGTTCAGACAAAATAATTCTGACAGATTATGAATACTACGGCAAACTTCTAAGCCGTAATGGAGAGGATTCATTGGCTGTCATCAATCTGAATAAGGCGTTGGCAATGGATACAACAAAAAATTATTTATATGAAGATCTTGCTAAATCATGGGAGAAACTGAAGAATTACCCGGAGGCAGTAAATTCATACGACAAACTCATCGCCTCAGGTTCCAAAGTGGGCTCAGGAGTTTACTTCAACAAAGGACTGGCGCTTAATTATATTGCAAGCGATTCGGCCATTACAAAAGATACTATACAATTTAAGCAATATATTTTGTTAGCTGATTCCGCCTTTAGTTATGTTGCGAAGCTATCTCCAAATTCACACCTTGGTTATCTTTACCGTGCCCGTATGCAGTCGAGACTTGATCCGGAATCTGAACTTGGTATTGCAAAACCACATTACGACAGTGCGTTGAGAATTATTGAAGCAAAAAATGATTCTGTTAAGTTTAAAAATGAAATACTTGAGATTTATCGCTATCTGGGTTATTATCATTATTTACAGTATTTGTCAGCAAAAGATTCCAAAGACAGTGACGCAGTCAATGCAAACAAGCAATTATCAATGCTTTACTGGAGAAAAATCATTTCTTACGATCCAAAAGACAGGGTGGCAATCGAAGCATTAAAGGTCTTCAAATAGCCCAATGACAATGATTAATTTATAATCTTTTTACCTCATACACGGCGGGTCGCTCAAAAAGCACCCGCCGTTTTTTCTTTCATAAAGCCAAGAAATATCGGTTTTATCTGCTTTCTGGATTCCCTTTGAATAAATTTTCTTCGTGTTTCGAATTTAACAGATCATATTCACTGTTTTTCGCAACAATGAAACCAATATTTGCTAGAATCACATGGGCATGATTTATATTAACTTATTGTAATCCAAAGAAATAATCAACATTCATTTTCCCTTCTTCCGGCAAATCCGACATAAATCTATTTTAATATAGACTCAATATAAATTGAGCACCTAATGCTCATTTATTTGTTTTATTGTTAATTTTATCACAATAAAATAATTGCAATTTGTCATGACTGATCTAACATGTAATTACTTAGGTTTAACGCTAAAGAATCCAATCATTGTAGGTAGTTCAGGACTATCTTCTTCCATCGAGAACCTGTTGGATATAACCAGAAACGGTGCAGGTGCTGTGGTCTTAAAATCAATTTTTGAAGAGCAGATTAAGTTTGAAACGGATAAACTGCTTAATTCTGACGATCCGCAGATGAAATCATGGCACGAAGCTTTTCAGGGAATTGTTGACAAAAGTGAGTTTTACTTTGATGAAGCATTTGAATATCTGACAAGTTACGCAAAGGAGCACACACTCAATCATTACCTTCAATTGGTTAAAGACGCTAAAAGTGCCATCGACATTCCTGTGATCGCCAGTATTCACTGTAGCACCCAATACGATTGGCAATATTTTGCCAAACGCCTACAGGATGCCGGTGCGGACGCTATCGAACTCAATGCCTACATCTTACCTTCAGATTTTACAAAAACATCAGCAGAAATTGAGAAAGTGTATTTTGATATTATCACCGAAGTGAAAAAGTACATCACAATCCCATTCTCACTTAAGATTGGCTATTATTTTTCAAGTCTGGCCCAGACAGCGCTGAAATTATCTGAATCAGGCATTAGCGGACTAACCTTATTCAACAGACCATACAACCCGGATATTGATATTAATACCCTCGAGATAAGTGCAACAAATATGTTCAGCAACCCCGAAGAATATTCACACACCTTACGCTGGGTGGCACTGTTATCAGGAAAGATCGGTTGTAACATCGCTGCATCAACCGGGATACATAACCACGAAACGATCATAAAACAATTGCTTGCCGGAGCTGATGCGGTGCAAATGGTTTCCTTGTTCTATCGAAAGGGTTTCGACGTATTGCCAGAAATAATTGAAAATATTAAAATCTGGATGGTGCAACACCAATACAATTCAATTGCTGATTTTAAAGGCTTAATGAGCCAAAACAAAGTCAATAATCCGGCTTCTTACGAACGGGTTCAGTTTATCCGTCAGTATTCTAGCATTATTTAATAAAGGTAAAAGAAAATATATGTCACATTCTGAGCATTCTATCGAAAGAGATTCATTGGCATACGCCATTGAAAAACATGTCGAAGTACATGCACAAAAATGTTATCAGTGTGGTAAGTGTTCTGCAGGTTGCCCTGTTGCAGAAGAAATGGACTTACCTCCAAGTCTGGTAATGAGGTTGTTACAAACCGAAAAAAGTTCCAATGACGATAAAGTACTACGGTCAGAGTCAATCTGGTTGTGCCTTACCTGCGAAATGTGCCTAAGTCGTTGTCCGATGGAAATCGATATCCCGTCCATGATGGATTACTTACGGCAGAGATCGAGGAGTGAAAAGAAAGTCAATCCGAAAATGAAGAATATCGTGTCTTTTCACAAAGCTTTTCTGCACTCGATTCAATACACTGGGCGGCTATTCGAATTAGGGCTTATACTTGATTACAAGCGACAGTCATTAAAGCTAACTCAGGATATGATGCTTGCCCCGAAGATGATTAGTAATGGCAAATTACATTTTATACCCGAATTGCTGAAAGACATGCCACATATCACCAAAATATTCAAAAAAACCATCGTGGAAGGAGGTTCGAAATGAAAATTGGAGTCTATCCCGGCTGTTCGTTGACCGGATCGGCACGCGATTATAATGAATCCGTTTTTGCACTGGCAAAAGCATTTGATATCGAACTCGTTCAGGTTCCCGACTGGAATTGCTGTGGTGCCACGGCAGCGCATAATTTAAACAGGGAATTATCGCTTTCATTGCCTGCAAGAATTCTGGCAACAGCCGAAAAAAACGGACTTGATGAAATATTGGTGCCCTGTGCTGCGTGTTACAGCCGGCTAATCGTCACACAGCATGAATTGAAGAAAAATCCGGAATTGAAAAACCGCATCAATGAAATCATTGGCATGGACTATCGCGGAACGACAAAACTCATCAATGTGATCGAATGGATTGATGCCTCTATTATTCCGAATCTTGAAGGAAAAATCACAAAACCATTTGATTATAAAGTGGCATGTTACTACGGTTGTCTGATGGTCCGACCCAACAAGGTTCTGAATTATGACAGGGCCGAAGACCCACAAACCATGGATATTGTGATGGAAAAAATTGGTGCTCATGCATTGTATTTTCCATTTAAAACTGAATGTTGCGGCGCCGGACTATCTGTATCCAGAACCGATACAGTTTCAAAACTTTCGGGTAAGATTATCGAAGATGCGGTACACCGTGGAGCCGACACCCTGATAGTTGCCTGCCCGATGTGCCATTCAAATTTAGACATGAGGCGTCCGGATATTAATAAATACTGGAAATCCGATTTCAAATTGCCTGTGATGTATGTTACACAAGCCATTGGTCTGGCCATTGGTCTTACACCTAAGGAGGTTGGCTTACAACGGCACTTCGTGAAAGTAAATATCAGTTAATCGAATAAATATCAATGATTTCTGTTGATTTCAATTGAATGAATTAATCAATACCTAAAGAAAAATAAAATGGCCAGAATTGGAGTTTTTGTTTGTCATTGTGGCGAAAATATAAGCGCAACGGTTGATTGTGGCAAAGTGGCGGAAACAGTCGGCAAGTTAAAACATGTTGCTTTCAGTACTGATTACAAGTATATGTGTTCCGATCCGGGACAAACACTGATTAAAGATGCCATCAAAGAACATAAATTAACCGGAATTGTTGTCTCGGCATGCTCACCACGGATGCACGAACCAACGTTCAGGAAAGCGGCAGCCGAAGCTGGACTGAATCCATTTTTATGTGAAATGGCAAATCTACGCGAACATTGTTCCTGGGTACACGAAAAAAATGAAATGACCACCGATAAGGCGATCGATCTCGTCCGGATACTGATTGAAAAAGTTAAAATTAATTCAGCGCTGCAGCCAATACGCGTGCCTGTTACAAAAACAGCACTTGTTGTCGGAGGTGGTATTGCCGGAATTCAATCAGCACTTGATATTGCAAACACAGGACATAAGGTGATACTGGTTGAGCGATCCCCCTCCATTGGCGGACATATGTCACAATTATCCGAAACATTCCCCACCCTCGACTGTTCACAATGTATCTTAACACCTCGAATGGTTGAGGTTGCGCAGCACCCGAATATCACGCTGTATACGTATGCCGAAGTTGAAAGTCTGGATGGATTTATCGGAAACTTTACAGTCAAAATCAGGAAAAAGGCAAAAAGTATTTATGAGAAAGATTGCACAGGCTGTGGATTGTGCACAACCAAATGCCCTCAAAAGAAGATTCCTAACGAATTTGAAGAAGGTTTGGGATTCAGACCAGCTATTTATGTACCTTTCCCACAAGCAGTTCCAAACAAACCTGTTATCGACAGAGAGCATTGCACCTATTATTTAAAAGGGAAATGTAAAGTATGTGAAATTGTATGTCCAACCAAGGCCATACGATTCGATCAGCCTGACGAAGTCATAGAAGTAAAAATTGGAGCCATCGTTATCGCAACCGGCTTCGACATAAAACGGTCAAATTTCTTCCCTGAATATGGGTTTGGTAAATACAAAGATGTTATCGATGGGTTGCAGTTTGAGCGTCTTGCATCGGCATCCGGACCTACTTCAGGTGCCATTTTGCGGCCTTCAGATGGTCAGGTTCCTAAAAACATTGTTTTTGTCGCATGTGCTGGCTCACGCGATCCAGCCAAAGGAATAGCGTATTGCTCAAAAATCTGCTGCATGTACACGGCCAAACATGCCATGCTGTATAAACATAAAGTGCACGAGGGAAAAGCCCATGTCTTTTATATGGACATTCGTTCGGCAGGAAAAAACTATGATGAATTTGTACGCCGTGCCATTGAAGAAGATTATGTAAATTACATACGAGGCAGGGTTTCAACTATTTATGAGCGTGATGGCAAATTAATCGTAAAAGGAGTTGATACATTGCTCGGCGCCCAACCCGTTGAAATTGTGGCTGATATGGTCGTTCTGGCTACGGCCGGTGTTGCAAACCCGGGGGCAGAAGAACTTGCCCAAAAACTCCATGTTTCCTACGACTCACACAAGTTTTTTGCTGAAGCACATCCGAAGCTGAAACCTGTGGAGACCAACACCGCCGGAATTTTCCTGGCTGGTGCATGTCAGAACCCGAAAGATATACCAGACAGTGTTTCACAGGCTTCAGGGGCTGCTGTTAAGGTGGCTGCCTTGTTCTCACAAAGTGAACTAACCCGCGAACCATTGGTAGCTTATGTTAACCGAACCTCACCTCCGATGTATTCTACCTGTGTGGGATGTTTTCTTTGCCAGTCGGTTTGTCCTTACCAGGCAATCGAACATGAAGATTTCAAAACACGTGATGGAAAAATAATCAAAACAGTCGCAAAGATCAACGAAGGGCTCTGCCAGGGCTGCGGAACCTGTGTTGCACTGTGTCGTTCAAAATCAATTGATTTACATGGCTATTCAAACAATCAGGTATATACCGAAGTGGTTGCATTGTTGAACGATTATTGAGAAGTTCGGAGTTCGGAGTTTGGAGTTGAAAAGAATTAAACATTAAAGAGAAGTTGTGATGAGGTTTAAGAAAAGAATCAAAAATACCGGGGAGACATTCACTTCGAGCTTCGGTCTCCGAACTTCCCTCTTCCGACTTCCAACTTCCAACTTTTTTAAAAGTAACAAACTAACAATAAATATATGGCAGAGTTTGAACCAAAAGTAGTTGCCTTTGTATGTAATTGGTGCACTTATGCAGGCGCCGATTTGACCGGCACCAGCCGTATCAAATATGCAAGCAATGTAAAAATCATTCGTTTCCCATGTACAGGCCGTATCGATTTCATGTTGCTGTTGAAATCCTTTGCCAATGGAGCCGATGGCATTATTGTATCGGGTTGTCATCCAAATGATTGTCATTATACTTCAGGGAATTTCCATGCGAAACGACGTTGGATCATGTTTAAGGAATTGATGGATTTTATGGGCATCGACATGAACCGTATCACTTTTTCGTGGGTTTCGGCAGCTGAAGGTGCCAGATGGGCCGAAGTAGTAAATTCAACAGTTGACCGTATAAGGAAATTAGGCCCCTATGTTTCTTATAAACAAATGGTAAACACAACAGTGGAAGAGGAGGTAATCAATGAATAGTATTGTGTCACGCGCCAAGGAATTGCTTGAAAACAAGTCAGTTCAGGTGATAGTTGGCTTTGAAGCCGGACCAACCGGTAAGGCACGGCCTGCCTTTGTTACATATCCTTCAAAAACAGATATCCTTATTTTTGATGAACGATGTGTTCAAAATCTGGCTGTTTACCTTACCAAAAAAGAAGTAAAACAATTTGGTAAAATCGGAATTGTTGCCACTTTGCCTATTATGCGAAGCATCATGATGCTTATTTCGGAACAACAGGTATTTGCTGAAAATATTGAGATTCTGGGGGTGTCAACCGAAGGAAAATATCTCGATATTGCTGATATTCAGGTGATGCAGGGTTATATTGAAAAATGTGATTTGAGCAATCCATCCAACGATCAGGAAACACTTGCCATGCTGAATAAGATGAGTATGCAGGAAAAATTCGATTATTGGCAAAATGAACTCTCAACATGTATCAAGTGCTATGCCTGCCGGCAGGCGTGCCCGATGTGTTATTGTACACGATGTGCTGTCGAGTGTAATCAACCGCAATGGATTCCGGTTCAGGCAAACACCCACGGCAATATGGAATGGCATATTCTGAGGGCCATGCATCTGGCCGGTCGATGCATCAGCTGTGGTGAATGTGGCAGAGCCTGCCCGGTGAATATACCCTGCCATTTGCTAACCATGCAGCTGGCTGATCAGGCACACAAATATTTCAATGTGTATGCTGGTACATCTGAGAAGATGAGTTCTGTATTATCAACGTATGAACCCAACGATAAAGAAAGCTTTATTCTATAACATGGAAACAACCCATAAAATAATCAGGAAACATTCACTCGAAAAGCTGTATGTAACTTTGTTGGAAAACAGGAAGATTTATGCTCCTGTAAAACAGGCAGATAACTTAATCGGATATCAGTATAATCCTGCTTTTTCTGAAGTAACATTTGACCATTTACAGTCAACCTTATCGGTTAAGAATGTCGTTTTTCCGAAAGTGGAAAACCTTTTTTACTACACCAATAACAAAACAGACAGTACCGTTAAAGGTATCGATCTGGAAAAATTTCCGGAAGTAGTTCTTTGGGGCGCCCATCCTTGTGATACAGCCGCGTATGATGTGCTCCGGTCTATTTTCTGCTGGGATATCAAGGATGAATTTTTTGCAGCGCGACTCGAAAAACTTGTTGTGATTGGCCTGGCCTGCCACAAAAGCGATGCGCTGTGTTTCTGCACTTCAGTCGGCCTATCACCCGATTCGTCAAAAGGGAGTGACATACTTTTGGTTCCATTAAATAATGGTGATTACAAGGCAGAAATCATTACCGAAAAAGGAAGCCGGATTGTTGCAGAATCACCAGAAATATTTGAAAACTATGGTGATGAAACTGTGAATGTGACTGTGGTTGAGCAAAAATTTGATCATAAACAGCTCACCTCAAAATTGTCCAATGCCTTCGAGCACCCTTTCTGGTTAGCGAATTCATTGCGTTGTATTGGTTGTGGTGCTTGTGCCTACGTTTGTCCGACTTGTGCCTGTTTCGATATTCAGGATGAAACCAGGGGAAAAAACGGCAAGCGATACAGAAGCTGGGATTCATGCGGTTTTGGATTGTTTACTTTACATACATCGGGGCATAATCCAAGGGAAGTGCAAAGTCAAAGGTGGCGGCAACGCATATTACATAAATTTTCCTATATGCCCGAACGTAACGAATCGTTGGGGTGTGTAGGTTGCGGTCGTTGTTCGCGGGCTTGTCCGGTTGACATGAATATTGCTGAACAATTACAGGCTTTACAAAGTATTTAAATCAATTGAATCATGTGCAATAACATATATACGCCTTATTTGATGCAGATTGAAGATATCATCGAAGAAACCTCCGATGCCAGAACATTCCGTCTGAAATTTAAAAATCCTGATGACGCTGAAAAGTTTTCATTCAAAGCCGGGCAGTTTGGCGAATATTCAGTGTTTGGTGAAGGAGAATCCACTTTCTGCATTGCTTCATCCCCTACCCGCAAAGAGTATATCGAATGTACGTTTCGCAAAGCCGGACGTGTAACCAATGCACTTGCAAATTTAGAAATTGGTGATACCGTCGGTTTCAGGGGGCCTTATGGGAACACTTTCCCCATTGAAGAATGGGAAGGGAAAAACCTGTTATATATTGCCGGTGGAATTGCGTTGCCACCAATGCGTTGCGTCATCTGGAACACCATCGATTTGCGCGAAAAATACAAGGATATCACCATTGTTTACGGTGCCCGTTCGGTTGCCGATCTGGTATATAAACACGAGCTCAAAGTATGGGAGGAAATGCCGGACATAAAACTAATTACCACCGTTGATCCGGGAGGACAAACTCCGGATTGGAAAGGAGAAATTGGATTCGTGCCAATGGTACTTGAAAAAGCAGCCCCTTCGAGTGAAAACACAATTGCCATACTTTGCGGCCCTCCGGTAATGATTAAATTTACGATGCCGGTTTTGAAAAAACTTGGTTTTCAGGACAAAGACATTTTTACAACGCTTGAAAACCGCATGAAATGTGGTTTCGGTAAATGTGGCCGCTGCAATGTCGGAAAAGTTTTTGTCTGCAAAGATGGCCCGGTATTTACCAATGAGCAACTGCTGACCATGCCGCAGGAGTATTAACAGTTACCCTTTTACTTCAAGGTTCCCATAATTTCAGGAGGACATTCACGTAAGCATCAGCATGTAAGATTGGCTGAGAAGTTATAAATATCAGGAATTCATTTCAACCAGGCTTTGTGTTTCGACCAGTTCCTCTTCATCGGGGGTGTCAAGATCGATTCCATCCTGTAACTCATTCTTTATATTAATTCTCTTTTCAAGTGATAGTAAGATGGAAGGTAACAATACCAGATTTGTAACGAGTGCACTTAGTAGCGTGATTGAAATGAGCAATCCCATGGATGCTGTACCTCCAAAACTTGAAACGATAAATATGGCAAAGCCAAAAAACAGGATGATGTTGGTGTAAATCATGCTTAATCCCACCTCTTTAACAGTATTATGAATCGATTTCGATCCTGCACCTCCATTGAGCTGCTGTCGGTATTCGGTTAAAATATATATCGTTCCATCCGATGCCAGTCCAAACGCAATACTAAAAATCAGAATAGTGGAAGGTTTAAACGGAATATTGAAATATCCCATAATCCCGGCCGTAACAACCAGCGGAATTAAACAAGGTATCTTGGAAAGTACGATAATCAGAACGGATCGGAACAATACCATTCCGATAAGCACGATCAGACCAATGGCAATTAAAAGACTGATAAACAGGTGATGAAACAGATAATCGTTTCCTTTTAAAAACACCGCACTTTGACCAGTAAAACTTACGTTGTATTCGCTGGGATCAAATATGCTATCCACTTTGGGTCGCAAATCATTCATCAACTCTTTGATTCTCACCGAACCCACATCGGCCATCTGAAAACTAACACGCGTATAACGATTTGTAGAGTCGAGAAAAGACTTGTATTTATTTTCGTTTCCTACGACACTACCCAAATAGGATTTCATATTATTCAGCTCAATGGGCGGGGCCAACTGATAATATTTTGGATCGCCGCCTTTATAGGCCTGATAAGCAAACCTCACGGCTTCGACAATCGAAAGCGGTTTCGAGAATTCAGGATGTTCATTAACAACTTTCTGTAACCTTCTAATTTTATATAAGGTTTTGGCATTATCTGCAAAAACACCTTTTTCTTTCTTCGTATCAACAAGTACTTCAAATGGCAGCACACCATGAAAATTCGATTCGAAAAACCGCAGATCAGTATAAATTGGGTCGTTTTTTGGCAGGTCGTCAACCACATATCCGATCTTCTGAATATAAAACATGCCAAACCCGCCAACAATCGTAATCACTGAAATAACAACATAAATCGTTTTTCTTTTATTATGAACCAGGTAATTTACCTTATCAATAATATAATTGATGCGTTTGCCTGACAGGTGGTTTGCTTTTTTGAGCGAAGGCGCAGGCAGATAGCTTAAAATGATCGTGAGAAGCGTCAATGCTACGAAATAAGAGGCAATCACATTGATGGCAGCTACTATTCCAAACTCGACCAATAACGAACTATTGGTAAAGTAGAAAACGCCAAAACCTACCGCAGTCGTAATATTTGCAAGAAAATTAGACAATCCAACCTTTCGCACCATCATGCTCAGGGCACGCATCTTATTGCCATGCCGGCGAAGTTCCTCCTGATACTTATTGGTGAAGAAAATGCAATTTGGCAAACCAATCACTGTAATCAACGGAGGAATCATGGACGACAGAATCGTTATCTGATAACCAAATAAATGGATAGTACCAACAGACCAGATCAAACCAATGGCAATAACAATGAGCGAATAGCCCACCACCCTGAACGACCTGAAAAATAAATACAGTATAAGCGCGGTAATTAAAATGGCGAGAACGAGAAACAATTTCATTTCGTACGACACCACTTTCATGAATGTTGTACGGATATAGGGTAAGCCCGAAAAATGCAGGCTAACATGGTGTTTTAACGAAAATTCATCGGCCAGTTTCCTGACATTATCAACAATTTCGATGCGCGCTGCAGAATTTAATTTTTTATCATCAAAGGTGATCGCTATCAAAGTGGCCTTCGTCTGTTTATTTAATACCAAACCATCATAAAAGGGCAATGAATGGATCAACTCTTTTATGCTGTCCAGTTGAGCCTGTGTTGTTGGTTTGCTTTGTATGACCTGCTTAAATTCAAATTTTTTCAGCTCATCATCCTTAACAATATTGTAAAGGCTTGCAATTGAAAGCACTTCTTTAACGCCATTGATTTTTTTTATTTCCTTATTTAGGTCATAAAAATCATTAAACGTTTCCAGTTTAAACAGATTTGAGTCCTGAAGGCCAATTACCATGACATTTCCATCCTCTCCAAACATTTTTTTGAAAGAGTTGTAATCAATCATTGCCTGATCGTCGCCCGGAAGTGGTTTAACAAAGGTGTAAGATAATTCAATCTGACTGGCCTGCCAGGCCATGAAAGCTGTAATTACAAACAAAACCAAAAGAATTGTGATCCTGTTGCGTATAATTAAACTAGCGATCTTTCCCCACATCTGAATTTATGCTTTTAAAATGCTAAATTATACAAACATTACTTATGTTGAACAAAATGCCCTGCAGATAACATGCAGGTCATTCGTAAAAACACTAAACATGCTTTATATCAGCAATATCCGAGTTAATAATCTTTAACCATTTATCAGCTAATTGTATCTCACCGTTTAGGTTAAGGTCATCGGTTTCATTATTATAAAACTCTAAAACCTTTTCAGTTAGATTCTTATCACGGTATGCCAGTACCAATGAAATTTTATCTGTAACCGATTGACCATTCATTGTCAGATTAATACTTACTACACGGCTTTTTTGAATTGATGATAGATCAATCTCAATTGTAAAGTCTTCGACTGCTGTTCTTTGTAAATAAAACAATTTGTGATTGATTTTATCAATTCCAATCGCTGATTTGTTCCATACATCGTAGATGGTGATCCGATTGTTGTTTTTTTCGCCCAAGAATAAAAATGACTGCAAAAATTGCGCTTCCAGTTTTTTCTTTTTCCGGTTTATTATTACCAGTGGTATGATTATCATAAGTAATATAGCTATTCCTATTAAGGTGGTTCCAACGTCCATTTTTATATTTTTTTAAATTTGCAATAATGACAATAATAATCTCATCGCATCATAAGACACTATAGATTAATTAATTATATGCATTTCAATCCTGAAATCAGGTGAAATGGTTCAGAAATGATAGGATTACCAAAAATAATGGAATGGGAAAATGATATCTGTTTGTTGAAGACGGAAGATGATGTTTTTGGAATAGAAAACATAGGAAATGAAATTGTTTTCAAGAACCAACTCGGTTGGGTTGATACTTTTGCCAAAATTTTTCAAATATTTTTTCCTAAGTACATGACAAAAATTTACAACAATCTTTAAATTTCTCTAAATCATTACCAAACAATATATTAGCGAGCCAATTCAGACCATATTTAAAAATACTCTTTGCTTTTCTGCCATGTGTTTTGATTTTGATGGGGCAAAT
>CAITDJ010000123.1 GCA_903891085.1 uncultured Bacteroidota bacterium
CCGATCTAGGGCAAGGAAATCTTTATCGGAGGTGTACGTACACCCTTGGAATTTTGGGCACCATGGAGAATTGAGGATGAGAAAGATGAACTGAGTCATTTTATTGGTCTGCATGATGTAGCTAAACAATTAATGCATCTGCTTAAACCATCCACTTTGCTGGATATTTTACAATATTTCAATGTTTATGCCACCAACAGCAAAAAAAAGAAAATAAAAGTTGTTTGTCGGTATCAGCAGTACGAAGGTGCCAATGCCATTGTGCAAAGGGTAAGAGAAGGCGAAATAAAAAAAGGTCTGATCTGGCATTTTCAGGGTTCGGGTAAATCATTGCTGATGTTGTTTGCCGCTCAAAAACTGCGGAAACAGCAGGATTTGCATAATCCCACGGTTATCATCGTTGTCGACAGGATTGATCTGGACACCCAAATTACGGCTACCTTCAACACTGCCGAAGTTCCCAATATGATCACTACCGACAGCATCAGAGAATTGCATAAGCTGTTAGAGCACGATACCCGGAAGATCATTATCACCATGATTCACAAGTTTAAAGATGCTTATCCTGATATGAATACCAGGGAAAACATCATTGTGATGGTGGATGAAGCCCACCGGACGCAGGAAGGTGATTTGGGCAGAAAAATGCGAAACGCTTTACCCAATGCATTTCTGTTTGGATTAACCGGTACGCCTATAAACAAAGCAGATAAAAATACTTTCTGGGCTTTTGGCGCCGAACAGGACAACGGTGGTTATATGAGCCGATATACTTTTCAGGAAAGTATCAGAGATAACGCCACCTTGCCTTTGCACTTTGAACCACGCTTGCCAAATTATCATATCGATAAAGAAGGTCTCGACATTGCGTTTAAAGAAATGGCGAACGACCTCAACGAAACTGACCGGAACAAACTCAGTCAGAAAGCTGCAAACATGGCTGTATTTTTAAAATCTCCGGAACGTGTAAATACAATTGTTGCTGACATTATCGAACATTTCAAGGCGCATGTTGAACCTGAAGGCCTGAAGGCCATGATCGTTACACCCGACCGCGAAGCCTGTATTCAATACAAAGAAGCAATTGACAAACTGATAAACCCTGAAGCCAGTGCAGTTGTGATCAGTTCATCAGCCAACGATGATTTTGAGTTCAAGCAACTCTGGGCAATGGATAAGGACCAGCAGGAAAAGCTAATCGAAAAATTTAACGATTCTGATTCAAACCTGAAATTCCTGATCGTAACCGCCAAACTTTTAACAGGTTTCGATGCTCCGATTTTGCAAACCATGTATTTAGACAAGTCGTTGAAAGACCACACACTTTTACAGGCTATTTGCAGAACCAATCGCTTATTCCCGAATAAGCACTTCGGTAGAATTGTTGATTACTTTGGTGTTTTTGATGACACCGCAAAAGCCCTTGCATTTGATGAGGAAAGTGTAAAACAGGTAATTACCAACTTACAGGAACTGAGTGACAAACTTCCGGAATGGTTGGAAAAGTGTTTGAATCACTTTATAGATGTTGACCGAACCATTACAGGTTTTGAAGGATTACAAAGAGCGCAGGAGTGTATCAACACCAATGAAAAGCGAGATGCCTTTGCAAAGGATTTCAGTAGCCTGACAAAGTTATGGGAAGCGCTTTCGCCGGACCCAGTTTTAAATCAATTTGAGAGAGATTACAAATGGTTATCACAGGTTTATACTTCGGTAAAACCCGCATCGGATGATAATGGCAGATTGTTGTGGCATGCTTTAGGGGCGCAGACAACTGCATTAATTCACGAGCATATTCATGTTTCGGGGATCAATCATGAAATGGAAGAAATGATTCTGGATGCAGAAGTGATTGACGAATTAATGAATAAGAAAGACCCGAAACAAGCTGAGGAAGTATTGAAAATTCTCATCAGTCGTCTAAACAAACACGGTAATAATCCGACATTTAAACGCTTAAGTGAAAGGTTGGAAGCCATTCGTAACAAGGCAGAGAAAGGATTGATTAACTCCATAGAATTCATTAAGGAACTTTGCCAGTTAGCAAAAGAAACAATTCAGGCCGAGAAAGTGACAGAGCCGGCTGAAGAACAGAAAAATGTGAAAGCTGCTTTAACAGAACTTTTCCTTGAATTAAAAACCGACACAACGCCTGCCATTGTTGAACGTATTGTAAACGACATTGACGAAATCGTACGATTTGTTCGTTTTGACGGTTGGCAAAACACGACTGTTGGCGAAAGAGAAGTGAAACGGGAGTTAAGGAAAGTGCTTTGGACGAAATATCAAATTAAAGACGAGGACCTTTTTAACAGGGCTTATGATTATATAAAGGAATATTATTGAGCCAGGCTATTGCAGGTGTAAGCACCCACAAAAATATTACTGTGTAGAACCAGACAGAAAAAATGTTTGTCCTTGTATTCTGATGAAGAACGACATATTTAGCCCGATCATGATTTTAAAAAGTTTATTAAACTTAGATATATGAATCCTGAAAACCTGACAGATTTAAGTGAACATGCGCTTTTAAAGAAAATGAAGAATTTGCAAACCAACAAAATAGTGGATGCTACTATTATTGGCGTTACCATTGGAATTGCAATATACAGTCTGGTAAAAAATGGTTTGGAGTTTTTCACTTTCTTTCCATTAATACTGGCATATATGATATTCAGAAATTCGGCGAATAATAAAATCCTGGAAAAAGAAATACAAAAAGAAATAGATTCCCGAAACCCGAAGGATAAATTTTAGACAATTACAACGCAATATAGTGTCTCACTTTCATCCGGAATAATCATTTAAGGAATCAGAAATCTTGCGCCGTTCTCCTCTACCACCTGCTTTTTGTAAGACTCAGGATAACCGGGTTGTTTCGGCGACAACGGATATCCATACTCATTTTCAAGAAATTTACCCTCCTTTTCCTGCTTAATATTTCCATCCATATATTTGACCAACAGAAAGTTACTGAGATTGCGCCATGTTTCAACCGTGTTGTTGGCTGTTTCGGTTGAATAATTTGTAAGAAATTTAATTGCATCGTCCGGATTCGCTTTGTACAGCGCAAGGGCTTCTGCATCTGTGGATGCAACATCCGCACTGAATTTACTTTCCAATGCATCCTGCACTTCTCGTACGTCGGGCATTACACGGTCGTAAAACAAATAGGCAAAATGAGCGAGCCTGCTAAAAACCCAGAATGCCGCAGTTTCAGAATAGGTTAACATATCACCATTTCCTTCTGCAAAGCAATGAGGAACGGCAGTCATACTGCAATAGAACGGAACATATACTGTTGTTGATGCATCATCAACGCCAAACCAGTTGATGCCACCAATGGCATCAGGCAACCAATTGCGCATCTGAACAATATATGAAAATCCGGTTTGTTGTGTGGCTGTTGTCCTTTCATGAAAATATTCCTTTTCCTCATATTTCCAGGTGAGCGGCCGCCAGCGGTAAGGTAATCCAAACGGACCGGCACCAATATCCTTTGCCATATCCAATTCGGTTCCTTCGAGGTGATCACGTTTAAACGACATCAAATCGCGGGGAGTTAATTTACGATCAGGTTTAATAAACAAGGGCATGCGGCGGCTCAAATCTTTTCCGGTAGCATAATCCCAATATTGACCCATTTCCTTATTAATATGGTTAAACATACTCCATACCCGTAGTTCACAAAAACGGGCAGCTTCAAAATCGAGCGGATTGTAAGTATCAGAAAAACTAAAATCAGTATCATTCCCCACAAAATATCCTTTCTGTCTGGCAAATGATATCACATCATGCGCATAAATAACCTGAATATCTGCACTATACAATTTATCCCAATCCTTGTCGGTAATAGAATACTTACCATCACGCAAGGTAAACTGAGTGATACGGGCATGGTTGGCATGGGCCGAAACATAGCCTTCGGGCACACGCATAGCCACCCAAACAGCGCCTTTATTTGCATTTACCAAGGCTTTTGATTTTTTATCGGATTTCATCTCAGTTCCTTTTCCGATCAGTTCCATAATCCATACTTCGTTGGCATCTCCGATCGAAAATGATTCTCCTGAACTTGCATATCCATAAGTATTCATCAATTCAGCAATCACTTTGATCGCTTCACGGGCACTCTTTGCCCGTTGAATGGACAGAAACATCAAACTACCATAATCAATCAGCCCGGTCGAATCGGTGAGTTCTTCTTTGCCACCAAACGTTGTTTCGCCAATAGCTACCTGGTGTTCATTCATAAAACCAATGGTTTGGTAGGTGTGCGCTACTTGTGGAATCTGAGCCAAAGGTTCGGCAGTTCCACGGTCATAAATCGTTACCAATGAACCGGCAGGCCAATCAGTTGCCGGCCGAAAATACAATTCACCATATCGTATATGGGAATCGGCTGCGTAGGAAATCATGGTGGAACCATCGGTGGATGCACCTTTACTGACAAGGTAATTGGTACATGCCACCAGATCAAAATTGTAACCAAATAAAAAGAAGCCGGCTATTATAAGTGAAATCCTGAAAATCTTCATACTATAATATAATTAATATGTTTGACAAATGTATGAAAACCCACGGAATTGGGCGTGGATGTGTCAAAAACCAAAAATTGAAATGCAAAATTCAAAAATCAGGGATTACGTTATTTTAAGTTCCAAGAATGATAAACTTAGTAATTTTACCACTGGTTGCTGGTTACTGGTTGCTGGTTACTGGTTTCTGGTCTTCGGTCTTCAGTCTTCGGTCTTCGGTCTTCGGACTTCAGTCTTCGGTCTTCAGTCTTCAGTCTTCGGTCTTCGGTCTTCGGACTTCAGTCTTCGGTCTTCAGTCTTCAGTCTTCGGTCTTCGGTCTTCAGTCTTCGGTCTTCGGTCTTCGGTCTTCGGTCTTCAGTCTTCAGTCTTCAGTCTTCCGACTTCCGACCACCACGTAATTCAAATTTGCAAGTAAAAACAGTAATTACTATGAATCAACTACATACACCGCTGGCAGAGCGACTTCGTCCAACCAGTCTGGAAGAATATATCGGACAGGAACATTTGGTTGCACCAGGTGCAATTTTGCGGATTGCTATTGAATCAGGTCGTATTCCATCCATGATTTTTTGGGGACCTCCGGGTGTTGGAAAAACAACCCTTGCTTTCATCATCTCAAAGCAGCTGAACAGAGGTTTTTTTGTCTTAAGTGCTATCAGCAGTGGTGTAAAAGATGTACGGGATGTTATTGAACGGGCAAAATCAATGCCCTCCGCTCCTATTCTGTTTATTGATGAGATTCATCGATTTAGCAAATCGCAGCAGGATTCTTTGCTTGGAGCAGTTGAAAAAGGCTTGATTACTTTGGTGGGTGCCACTACTGAAAACCCATCATTTGAAGTGATTTCTCCACTCCTCTCCCGCTGTCAGGTGTATATATTGCAACCCCTTGAACAGCGACATCTTGAAGTATTATTAGCCAACGCTGTTGAAAAACTTGAAAAAGACCATGATATTAAAATTATACTGAAAGAACCCGAAGCCTTGTACCATCTCTGTGGTGGTGATGCCCGTAAATTACTGAACGCCATTGAATTGGTCACAGAAGTGATGATGGCCGATGAAATGAAAAATCGTGAAATCACCATCACCAATAAAATGACAGAGAAATGTATACAGAACAATTTAGTGAAGTACGACAAAGGCGGTGAAATGCATTATGATGTAATTTCAGCTTTCATCAAATCGATGCGTGGCAGTGACCCAAATGCGGCAGTTTATTACCTTGCCCGCATGGTGGAAGCCGGCGAAGATCCCTTGTTTATTGCCCGTCGTATGCTGATTCTCGCTTCAGAGGACATTGGAAATGCCAACCCAAATGCACTATTACTTGCCAATGCTTGTTTTGATGCAGCAAGTAAAATCGGTTGGCCCGAAAGCCGAATTATCCTTTCGCAAACAGCTATCTATCTGGCTTGCTCAGCTAAAAGTAATGCCTCTTATATGGCCATTAAAAATGCACAGCAACTGGTGAAAGAGACCGGTGACCTTAGTGTGCCAATTCCATTGCGAAATGCCCCGACAAAACTCATGAAAGATATTGGATATGGAACAGGATACCAATATGCACATGATTTTCAGGGAAACTTTGTTGATCTCGAATTTCTACCTGAGGCCATCAAAGGTACAAACCTCTATAATCCCGGTGATAATCAGCGCGAGAAGGAAATGCGGGTGAGTTTGAAAACTCACTGGAAAAATAAATATGGGTATTGAAAATGACCAGACAGGTGCCGATCACAAATCAAATTTCAAACCTTACCCCAAATTTTCGAAGTTTTTTTTAAGATACTGAACCCTTTCAAAAGCAGCGGTGTTTCCAGTCTGCTTATTCATTAGTCCACGAAACTCATCAATACTCTTAAAATTATGCTTTTTCATCCAATCTTCCAAACCGGTGACTAATTCGCTTATATAAGGGATACCATTCTGATAAAGCGTAGTGCAAATTTGTGTTACTGTTGCCCCTGCAAGCAATTGCTTAGCTACTCCTATTGAATAATGAATACCGGTTGAAGCAGCCAGATCACAAGGTATTCCATCGGCGCTTAACAAGGCAATCCAGCGCAATGGGATCGACTTTTCATCAGGATTTGAAAACACATTGTCGGTAACCACCTGCATGCTGTTGATATCAACATCGGGATTGTAAAAACGGTTGAACAAAACAATGGCCTCTGCTCCGGCTTCAGCCAGCCGATAAGTGATCGCGTGAATGTTTGTAAAATAAGGTCCGATTTTAACTGAAACGGGTATTGTGACATATTTCTTCACTTCCTTCACAATCTCGATATACGTATCTTCGATCTGCTGACTGCTTATATGCCTGTCAAAAGGGAAAATAGCAATATTCAACTCAAGCGCATCAGCACCGGCATCCTGAATTTTAGCCGCATATTTGGGCCATTCAACAGGGCTGACACAGTTTACACTTGCAATAACCGGTATATTAACAGAGGCTTTCACTACCCTGACAAAATTAAGGTACTCTTCCAATCCATTTTCTTTTCCAAGATTTACTACATAATCATTGGCTTCAGGATACCAGAAATACATTTCGTTTTGCTTGGTTTTTTGCTCGGCACGGGCAAGCAACTGCTCCTCAAACAGAGATTTTAAAACAATAGCACCGGCGCCTGCTTTTGCACAGGCGACAACATTACTGATGGTTCCGGTAAGTTTTGAACTGCTCACGACTATAGGATTTTTTAGTGTCAATCCCATATATTTTGTTGTCAGATCCATGATAATTTCTTTTTGTTAGTTCAATTAATTTGTTTCAATGGCCAATAAATCACCTTTTAAAATTTCTGAGGTGAGAAAAGCAAAGGCTTTCTCGAGGTTTTCTTCGGCAGTCTTCGAAAGTTCCTCCTTAAAATCCCATTCAACCCCTTTAATATGCAATAAATAGGTTACCGGGGTATCGTGGAACATTTTTTTGCATAGGTCAACGACAAACGCAGGAGAAACAGCATGCATCGAAAACTCAACGCGGGCAGACGAAGCATCAACCCTCGTAAATGAAAAATCCTCAATTTCTTCCTGCGATGCGTCAACAAACACTACCAGGTCCATGCCCGAAATTACTTCAGCATCTTCGATATTGAGTTGGTAATTACAATCAAGATTAATTCCTGTAAACGGATTTGCGCTGATCCAGGCCTCCATTTTTTTAATGAATGCTGCACCCAAGCCGTCATCCTGACGACCCGGATTGCCATATCCATAAATCAAAATCCGTTTATACTTTGTCATATTACCGGCTTCTTTTGCGATCGATGATATTGTTGTCGTTATCAACCAGTGTTATTTCGAGAGGCATTTTACCCAATGCATGTGTGGCACAACTCAAACAGGGATCATAGGCACGTATGGCAACTTCAACCGAATTCATCATGCCTTCAGTAATCACATCTTTTCCGGTCATCACCGATTTAGCCACATAATTCACCGAACGGTTCATAGGCTCGTTGTTGTGGGTGGTCGAAACGATGAGATTTGCCATTTCAATCTGGTCATCATCGTTAATCCGGTAGTGATGGAACAACGTTCCACGTGGTGCTTCGACCAAACCTACGCCTTCTTTTTGTTTAGTACCTTTTGTAACTAAATCATTACCAAGCAAATCAGGATCATTCAATAACTCACGAATCATCTCAGCCGCATGTAACGTTTCGATGAGGCGGGCATAATGCATATGCAAACAATGATTATTAGGTTTGCCTTTTGTCAAGGCTTTGTATTTTTCGAATTCGCGCTGAGCAAGTGGTGTTGGAATGAAATCGACTGTATTCAAGCGGGCCAGAGGTCCAACCCGATACCAACCATTTTCTTTTCCATATTCTTTCAGATAGGGGAATTTCATATAACTCCATGCCTTAACTTCCTCCTCAATGTAGTTTGTATATTCCTGGTAATCTATGTCATGCAGAATTTTCTTACCTTCTGCATCTACTGCACGCAAAACACCATGGTACAGATCGAGCGCGCCGTCTTTACGCACCAGACTCAGGTGATTACTTGGGAATTGTGCAAAATTATCAACGAAATCTTTGTTGGCTACATAATAATTTTTGAAAAAATCGAGTGCGCCTTCGGCCCATTCCACCATTTTATCGGCATTCAACGGATCGGCACCTTTGAGAAACTCATCGCGTTCTTCAATACTTAAGTTCTTGTTGATTCCACCAGGGATGGCACCTGTTCCGTGAATTTTTTTACCCGCTGTGGCACGGATAATCTCCTGTCCGAATTTACGCATCATCACTCCCTGAACTGCCAGGTCAGGATAAGTTAAGGCAACACCGATAATATTTCTGATGGCCGGATCACCATCTACACCAAATAGGAAATCGGGTGAACTCAGGTGGAAGAAATGCAGGGCATGTGATTGAAAAAACTGTCCATAATGCATCAAACGACGCATCTTTTCACCGGTGGCAGTCAATCCGTATCCGGTGCCGGCACCAACGATCACATCCAATGCTTTGGCAGCAGCAAGATGATGGCTAACCGGGCATATTCCGCACAAACGTTGCACCAACACAGGTGCTTCCCAGTATGGTCGGCCCTGAACAAATCGCTCAAAGCCACGAAACTCGACGATATGCAGACGACTCTGGGTGATATTTCCTTTATCGTCCATGTGTATGGTAACTTTACCATGCCCTTCGACGCGGGTTACAGGTTCTATTGTTATTTTTTTTGACATGATTCAGAATGGTTAAGGTTAATCGAATTTAACAACTTCATAAGGCAACTTCAATGGATCACCTGTGATCAATGCTACAAGGGCATCCCAAATCAGGTCAGCACGAGGTGCACAGCCCGGTAAAAAGTAATCGATTTTCACGATCTCGTGGCAAGGATAAACCCTGTCGAGAAGCATCGGTAACTCATCGTCGTTGGGTAAAATATGTTCCTTATTAAGCTGAACTGTTGGTCCGCCAATATAGGCTTCATGCAAACACTCCTCAATTGGAATACCATTCCGGAGTGCCGGCAAACCGCCCATGATGGCGCATTCCCCCAATGAGATCAGTATTTTACAATTCTTACGAAATGAACGCAACACTTCAACATTTTCACTGTTGCAGCATCCACCTTCGATAATACCAATATCGACAGGTTTTGTAAATGTTTTTATATCGTCGATGGGTGATTTGTTAAATTCAACGAGTTCGATCAGTTGCAAAATCCTTTCATCAATATCGAGTATCGACATATGACATCCAAAGCAGCCTGCCAATGATGTTGTTGCTATAACGGGTTTACTCATTATTATTTCCTCCTTTGATTATAGTGTTATTTCGCTCCCAATGGCCTGGTGGTCGAATTTACGACTTCCAATGGCTGTATTAAAGCCTATTTCTTTTTTGATGATGGAGCCTACTGGACAGTTTTTCATGGCCAGATTTGCCAGCTCATCGGTCATTAAATGGCCTAATTCTTTATCAAGTACCACTTCAAGCCGATGACCCCTGTTTCTGAAAGCAAACAACGATCTTCCCTGATCATCTTTGATGGTTTTGATACATCTTTTACATTGAATACAACGGTTTTGATCCTTAATAATTTTTGGTGATGAAGCGTCAACTTTCCGAACCGGGAAATCGTAAGGGAACCGCGGCACCATCATCTGGAAAAGATATCCCAGCGCCTGTAGTTCGCATGAACCGCTCTTTTCGCAAGACGGGCAGAAATGATTGCCACTTACGAACATGAGTTCAACAATTGATTTGCGAAGATCCTGGATTTCGGCAACATTGCTTTCAATTTCCATACCATCGGCTACCGGTGTAGTGCAGGAAGTCATCAAACGTCCGTTTATCCTCACTGTGCAAATCCGGCATGATCCTTTTGGTTTTACACCTGGCATATTGCACAAAGTCGGAATATATATACCATTTTCGCGGGCTGCATCAACGATAAAGTTTCCTTTCTCTGACATACAATCCCGGCCATCTATTTTGAATTTTATCAAATTGCTCATTGCATTATTATTTACCATTTAACTTAATGATTGTCAATATTATTCGTGGTGATGAAATTTAGGCACACGATTCACATACTTACATGCACGTTGAACGGATGATTCTAAATCAAATCCCTGATCGAATTCCTTGTCTTTCTGGATGAGTTCATCGTAAAGATGATGGAAATTTTTTAAACTACTGATAATTGGGTTACCGGCGGTCTGACCCAAGCCACAACGACTGGCTAACAGCACTTTACCCCACGATTTCAGATCGGTCAAATCACTTTTCACACCCTTGCCCGAAATAATCTTCACGAGCTTATTCTTCATCACTTCGGGCATATTGCGACAGGTACTGCACGATCCGCAGGACTCATCAATAAAGAATTCCATAAAATTTAATACTACATCGGCAAGCAAATTCCGTTGTTTGCTAAAAATAATCATAGAACCACCTGTCGACAAATCGGAATAACCGAGTGTGCGATGGAATTCATCGGGACCAATGAGTGTTCCCGAAGGACCACCTACCTGTACTGCCTGAACGTTATAGGCTCCAACCATATCGAGCATATCTTCCACATTAAATCCCCAGTTAACTTCATACACGCCCGGGAACATGCAATCGCCCGAAATACTCAGGATTTTTGTTCCTGTTGAGTCCTCAGTGCCAAATTGCGTAAACCATTCACCACCATTTTCGACAATGCGCACAGCAGTTGCAAATGTTTCAACATTGTTGATGATAGTGGGTTGATTCAGGTAACCTTTTTCTACCGGAAATGGCGGTTTGTCACGCGGCTCACCGCGTTTGCCCTCGAGTGATTCAAGCAAGGCAGATTCTTCACCGCAAACATAGGCACCGGCTCCGTATTGTATTCTTATATCAAAGTTGAATCCATCGATACCGGCAATATTTTCGCCCAATAAATTATTTTTACGCATTATCATCAGCACATCTTCAAGGTACTCCTTCATATAGCGATACTCATATCGCAAATAAAGAATTCCTTCATCGCCTCCAATGGCATAACCTGCAATGGCCATACCTTCAAAAACCAATTCAGGTTTTTCAGTCAGGATCACGCGGTCTTTAAATGTGCCGGGTTCTCCTTCGTCGGCATTACAGATCACATAATGTTTTTCGCCTTTGGCACGACGACAGAATTCCCATTTCAAACCAGTAGGAAAACCAGCACCACCACGGCCTCTGATATTGCTGTGTTTTATCTCAGCAATGACTGCTTCAGGTAAAATACCGGGCAAAATATTTTTTGTGACTGATCCGTAAATATACTTATCCGAAAGAATCATGCCTTTGCGGCGGATATTGCTCGAAACCATCGATCGTAAACTCGGCAGGTGATTTTTACCGTCGCCAAAACTTTCATGTATCAACTCGTCCATATCTTTGCCTTCACGCATATACCTGACAATTTCGCGGGCACGATAAGGGGTAAGTTTTGTAAAAACACGGTTATTGATGATAGCTGCCGGCTCCTGATCATTCATACCTATACAGGCGGTGTCGAACAATCCAATCAATCCATCTTCCGATACCTGACCAAATTTTATTCCAACCTCCTTTTCAAATGTTTCTTTGATTGCCTTTTGACCATACATGATAGCTACCGCACTGTTATTCAGATATATAGTATACTTGCCACGAGGTTCAGTGCTCAGAAAATGATAAAAGGTAATGGTTTGTTCTACATCAACCTGCGACATTTTAAGCGCCAGTGCAATTTCATTAACGGATTCTTTTCCTATAAAACCAAGTAATTCCTGGGTATCAATCAAAATATCCATCAACCGGGTTTGCGCTGTACCATATTTCTCGATTATCTGCTTAACGGACTTTTCCATTTATTGAAGATTTGGTATATTGTTATGTTAATTTATCAACACTATTGTTAATTGATTCACAAAGGTAAAGAGTTTTCAATATTGCCCGGCAACCAGTTAAAATTTAGAACGTTTATAAATTGGATGCAACTATTCAAATCTACTCCTGTTTTAAAGTTTGAAACAACCTTAATTTGTAACAAATAGACTGAAAATGAAATTTTTTGGTGCATTAATCTCATAATTAATAACTTTGTGAAGGATTATTATTAAAGGAAAAGTCAAGTCCGGTGAACCATTATTAATGGGGTAATTAAGGATCAACTCAAAACAATCTGAATTGTAAGCATTGTTTTGTGGTTTGATTATTTGAGTTTGCCAATATTCTTATGGGAACAAAGTTTTCATTTAAAACGAAAATCAGATGTCAGTTAATATGAATGATCAGAGTAAATCAAAGGAAGAACTATTTCAAGAATTACAAGTACTCAAATTGAAACTTGATTCTACATTAAATTCTCAGAATCAATTAATTGCTGAATTCAAAAAAACTGAAGATGAATTACGCCACAATGAAGAACGGTTGAGGTTTGCCATTGAAGGTGCAACAGATGGTTTGTGGGATTGGGATATCACGAATGGTACTGTATATTTTTCGAGACAATGGAAATCTATGCTGGGTTACGAAGAAACAGAAATTGGCAATACATTGGACGAATGGAGCAAGCGTGTTCATCCGGATGATCTAAATAAAACGCTTGAAATTGTAAATCGTCACCTGGATGGTGAAACAGAAATGTATTCTTCTGAGCATAGAGTGATATGCAAAGACGGTAGTATTAAATGGATTCTGGACGAGGGAAAGGTAGTTGCGCGTGATGTCAATGGGAAAGCCATGCGTGCTATTGGAACACACAAAGATATCACCTATAAAAAACATTTAATCAATGAACTTTTACAAAGTGAAGAACGATATAAATCACTTTTTCATGGAGGTGTATCGATATTATTGCTCATTAATCCGGAAAACGGAGATATTGTTGATGTAAATAATGCTGCCTGCAACTATTACGGTTGGTCACATGATGAAATTTGTGCTAAAAAAATCTTCGAGATCAATGTCAGTCCCAAAGAAGATTTAGCCAATGAAATGAAACTGGCCATTGAAGAAAAACGCAATTTTTTCAACTTCAAACACCGCTTGTCAAGTGGTGAGGTGCGGGATGTTGAAGTTTTTTCAGGCCCCGTTAAATTCAAAGACGTAACATTACTCTATTCACAAATTCAAGATGTTACAGCCCGTGTAAAAACGGAAAGTGCCCTGAAAGAAAGTGAGGAAAGACTTAACACTATTATCCAATCTCAGATTGAAGGAATTGGTTTTGTTAATAAAAATGACGTTTTTGAATTCGCCAATCAGGCGGCATGCAACATATTTGAGACTGAAATTGATGAATTGGTAGGAAAGTCACTCTTTGATTTTCTAAGTACGACGGAAACAAATAACATTAAACAGATTAACAGGGATAGAAAAAATGGAATTTCAAATAATTATGAGATTCAGATAAATACAAAAAAAGGAATCAAACATATATATGTAAGCGGAGTACCGAAATTCGATTCGGATAAGAATTTCCTTGGAACTTACGGGGTTTTTGGCGATATTACCAGCAGGAAACTTGCCGAAATCGCACTCCACGATAGTGAAGAAAAATTTTCAAAAGCATTTCAGACATCGCCCTATGCCATTACAATTTCTACTATTGATGAGGGAAAATTAATTGAAGTGAATGATACCTTTGTCAAAATATCTGGTTATTCGATGGAGGACGTCATTGCTGATCCAACCATTGGACTGAAACTCTGGGAAAATATTGAAGACCGGAAAAAATTAATTTCTACCCTTCGGGAAGGCAAGGATGTTATTGATCTTGAATGTGTTTTCAGAAAAAAAAACGGTGAATTTATTATTGGCGAGATTTCAACAAAAATAATTTACCTGCAAAACGAAGCATTTTTACTTTCAAGCATCAATGACATTAGCGAGCGTAAAAAGATTGAATTAGACCTGCAGAAAAGTGAAGCGCTGTATCGTTCAATCATGCTTGCTTCACCTGATGATATAACCATCACCGACCTTGAAGGCCGGATTGTGTTGGTTTCAAACTCAGGCATAAAAATGTTTGGTTTCGAAAAGGAAGAAGATGTGATCGGAAAGCGAGTCACTGATTTTCTGATACCCGAAGACAGGGAAAGGGCATTGGAAAGTGTAACCAAGATGTTTCAAGGAATCATGACAGGTCCGGCAGATTATCATGGACTTCATGCGGATGGAAGCTATTTTGACATAGAAGTCAATGCAGATTTTATTAGAAACAATGATGGTATTCCGGTCAACCTGATCTTTGCAGTCAGGGACAATTCTGAACGAAAACGATCGGAAAATGAAATCAAGGGAAAATCAGCCCTTCTGACCAATCTGCTAATCAATCTACAGGAAGGTATTTTACTTGAAGACGCAAATAGAAAAATTGTTTTAACCAACCAGCTTTTCTGCGATATGTTTGGCATTCCTGCCCCACCAATAGCCCTTATTGGAGCTGATTGCGCTGATTCGGCCGAACAGAGTAAAGGTTTATTTAAGAACCCTGAAAAATTCCTTAACGACATTCATCGAATTCTTGAAGAAAAGAAAATCGTCCTGGATGATGAGCTGGAGTTGATGGATGGACGCTACTTTGAAAGAGATTATATACCCACCTATCATGAGGCGAATTACTCCGGTCATTTATGGAAATACAGGGAAATAACTGAGCGCAAACAAGCTGAAACTGAACTACAAAAACTCTCAATGGCAGTTGAGCAAAGCCCGGTTATGACTGTGATAACAGGTCTTACAGGAACTATTCTGTTTGTAAACAAAAAAACAACTGAATTGACAGGTTATTCCAGACAAGAACTTATCGGTAAAAACCCAAGTATGTATATTTCGGGTGAAAAAACAAAAGAAGACTATGCAGTTCTATGGAGCACGATCAATTCGGGTAAAGAATGGAAAGGAGAGTTTCAAAATAAAAAGAAGAATGGAGAATTATATTGGGTTTCTGCATCTATCTCACCTGTTTTTAACGACTCCGGAAAAATCACACATTTTCTGGCCCTGGAAGAAGATATTTCGGACCGAAAATTATTTGAAGAAACACTTCGAAATAATGAGACACGTTTCAGGCAGATTACCGAACAAAGTCAGACAGTAATCTGGGAGGTAGATGCAAGCGGATTATACACCTATGTGAGTCCTGTAGCTGAAGATGTTTGGAAATATAAACCGGAAGAACTTGTCGGAAAAATACATTTCTATGACCTGCATCCTGCCGAAGACCGTGAGGCTTATAAGAGCATTGCCATGGAAATGTTTAAACGGAGGAAAAATATTCAAAACTTCATTAATCCCATCCTGACATCGGAAGGCAAGTTAATATTTGTCGCTACCAATGGTATTCCATTGGTCGATAAAAATGATAACCTGCTTGGTTACAGAGGAGCCGACAATGACGTTACCGAACGACGGAATGCGGAAGAGGCATTGCGCCAGAGTGAATCTGAACTCAATCAGGCACAGGAAATTGCAAAAATGGGTAGCTGGAAGTTGAATTTAACAAACAGAAGGTTTGTCTGTTCTAAAAATTATTACAATCTGATTGGTTTGCCACCTGATAAAAAGGAAATCATCTACAGATCCTTTATAAAAAACATTTTTCACGATGACCTGCGTTCATTTGAAGAAAAGATATCAGTGATCACCCGCAATAAAAATGAGGGGAGTATCGAACTCCGACTTGTTATGCCGGATGGCACAATTAAATGGGTTCAGAAAAGCATTATTCCGGTATTCGAAGATGACAAATTAACCGCATTGAGTGGCGTTACCATCGATATTGATGATAAAAAACAGGCTGAAGATAAAATAAAGCAGCAAAACGAAAAGTTGAATGCGATTATTACCTCAATGCCTGATATCATCTTTGTTTTTGATCATTCCGGCGCTTACGATGAATATTATTGTTCAACACCTGATTTACTTCCGTTTCTTGATGACCAGATTATTGGATTAAATATCAAAGACCTTTTTGAAAAGGAAGCAGCCGAAACACATCTTCAAAAAATTCATGATTGCATCAGTCAACAGAAAATGATCAACTATGAATACACACTCACTGACAAAAACACTGTTTATTTTTATGAAGCAAGACTAGTTCCCATCGGAACAGATAAAGCACTCTCTTCAGTGAGAGATATCACATCCCGAAAAAATGCGGAAGAGTTAATACTTTCCAGTCAAAAGGAATTATCATCCATCGTAAATTCGGAAAACATCTATATTATCAAGACTGACCTTGCGGGAAATTATACTTTCTGTAATAAGAAATTCATGGAGAATTTTGGTTATGTGTTTGACGGAAAACCATTACAAAGCATCAATTCATTAACCACCATCCACCCTGATGACCATGAAAAAACCATTGAAATAGTAAAAAAGTGTCTTGAAAAGCCCGAAACTTCATTCGAAGTCGAATTACGGAAACCATTAGAAAATGGCACGATACTGACTGAACTATGGCAATTCATGTGCAGGCTTGATAGTAATCAAATGCCTGATAGCATATTATGTGTGGGCGTTGACATCACCGAACGCAAAAAGGCAGAAAAGGAATTGTATGAGATGAATACAAACCTTGAAAAGCTGATCGAAGAAAGAACCTCGCAACTCGAATTAACCAATTCGAACCTTCTGCAGGAAATTGATACCAGGTCAAAAATGGAAAGTGCTTTGATCAAAAGCGAATACAACTACCGAACCGTTGTTGAAAATGTGAAGGAAATCATATTCCAGACCGATTCAGAAGGCCGATGTGTTTTCTTAAATAATGCGTGGGAAGAAATAACCGGATTTAGTGTAGAAGAATCAATCGGTCAGTTGTTTATCAATTATGTTCATCCTGATGACCGGCAACTTACCATAGATTTATTCACACCGCTCATCAACA
>CAITDJ010000124.1 GCA_903891085.1 uncultured Bacteroidota bacterium
ATAAATGCCCCAATTTTCATTTACCAACTTCATTGAATTATTGATTTTTTTGAGTGAAAGGAACCCGATAAATTTGTGAAAATTTTTAAAAAGTGAATTCAGAAAAAAAAATCGTTGTTGTAGGGAGCTGTAATACTGATATGGTGATCAAGGCTGAGCGCCTCCCGATTCCGGGTGAAACTATTCTTGGTGGAATCTTCCTGATGAATCCGGGCGGAAAAGGTGCAAATCAGGCTGTAGCGGCTGCCAGGCTCGGAGGTGATGTTACATTGATCTCGAAAACAGGGAATGATGTATTCGGCAAGCAATCGGTGGTGCTTTACAATTCGGAGAATGTGAATACTGATTTTATCTCATCCGACTCAAAGCTTCCTTCAGGTGTTGCCCTCATTACAGTCGATTCGATGGGTGAAAATTGTATCGTTGTCGCATCAGGTGCGAATGCCAATTTAAAACCTGCGGATATCGATAAAGCGATAAAAGCCATCGAAAGCTGTCATATTGTTCTCATGCAACTCGAGATTCCGTTGGAAACCGTTGAGTATGTTGCCGAACTAGCCTCAGCAAAAGGTAAAAAGGTGATATTGAATCCGGCTCCGGCCAGGGCTTTGTCCAATACCTTGCTAAAGCACCTCGATCTCATCATCCCAAACAAAAGCGAAGCTGAAATATTATCAGGCATCAAGGTCACAGACATCGAAACAGCCAAACAGGCAGCAGATATCATTGCAAAAAAAGGTGTTGATAATGTGGTAATTACCCTTGGTTCGCAAGGTGCTCTTATCCGCGAAAAAGGTACTTTCCAGTTTGTAGCAGCCCACAAGGTGGAAGCCATTGACACAACGGCTGCAGGTGACACCTTTTGTGGCGCACTCTGTGTCGGTCTTTCGGAAGGGAAATCGATCCTCGAAGCCGTGAAACTCGCCGTTAAAGCATCGGCCATAACGGTAACACGCATGGGCGCACAATCTTCACTTCCCTACCGATCAGAACTGGCCTTAATTGAATAATTATATAATCAATAGGTTATGAAACAAAAATATTTTCACACAAGCCAGGCTCACAGATTAATCAGGCTGTTTATCGTTTTGTTTATCGTGCTTGTTTATTCAGTTACACAGTCTCAAACTTTAACTGATTTCACCATTAGTGGAACTGTGAAAGACCTTGTCGGTAGCGAATCGCTTCCAGGAGTGAGTGTTACGGCAAAAGGAACAACAATAGGAACAGTTACCGATTTGGATGGTAACTTCAGTATAACCGTTTCCGGGGGAACGATTCTGGTATTTTCTTATATCGGTTTCGAATCGGTTGAGTTAATCACAACAAAAAATCAGTCGGTACAGATCAGACTCAAATCCATAGTAGCCTCTTTAGATGAGGTAGTTGTGATCGGTTACGGTAACACAACCAAAAAGGAGGTTACGGGCTCAATTTCGACCGTAAAATCGGATGGTTTCAACCGTGGCGCCTACAATAACCCGATGGGATTGTTGCAGGGCAAGGTAGCCGGATTAACCATTGTGAAGCCAAATGGCGCTGATCCCATGGCCGGATATAATATTATTTTACGGGGAACCAACACACTCACTTCGGGACAGGGTCCGTTAATTATCGTCGACGGCGTAATAGGCGCCGAAATGAAAAACATTAGTCCGGAAGAAATTGAATCGATGGATGTGCTGAAAGACGGCGCCGCGGCTGCAATTTATGGTACACGTGGCTCGAATGGTGTAATCATTATCACCACAAAAAGGGCAAAATCAGGCGTAAGTAAAGTTGAATATTCAGGACTGCTTTCGGTACAGGTCGCACCACGCGGTGTTGAAAATCTGTCGGCAAGCGAATTCAGACAGGCAATCGAAGAATATGCCCCTGATAAAATCGGGAGTATTTATGATGCCAATACAGATTGGTTTGGTGAAATTACGCGATCGACGCCTTTCAGTCAGAAACATAATCTTGCTTTTAGTGGCGGTACAGATGATTTTTCGCACCGTACAACAATTTATATCGATAATGCCAATGGTTTACTCAAAGATAATGAATCGAATAAATACCTGCTTCGGACGAATGTTTCGCAAAATGTATTGGACGATTTGCTGGTACTCGATTACAACCTGAGCTACAGCATGAGGAATTACAAACCTGCAAATTATGATCTTTTCTATCAGTCGTTCATCCGTAACCCCACGAGCCCTATCTATGATCCCGACAACACCTATTCGGGTGGTTACACCTTGCTCGAAGGTATTGATTATTATAATCCGGTAGCCATGCTGCATGAACGTGTCCGGGAAGGAAAAACAACTGATGCAGGTGGAAATGTCAGGGCTACCTTAAACCTGTTTAAAAATTTGAAATGGATCAATTTCATTTCAATCGAACAATCAGAATGGGAAGACCTTTCATACAAAACCAAGTACTACCCAAGCATGTTGGGCAAAGGCGGCGAAGCCGAAATCAGTAATGGACGTAACAGCAGCTTGCAATACGAAAGTACGTTAAACTATTTAAAATCATTCGGAAACCATAATTTTCAGGGACTGGCAGGTTATTCATTCCAGGAACAGGAATTGAACACCTCCTATATGGTCAATTCAGGATTCGACTCCGATTTGTATGGTCCGCACAATATCGGCGCCGGATCGGCTTTAGGTGTTGGTAAAGCAGAGATGGGATCGTACAAAGAAAAAAACCGGCTCATCTCCTTTTTTGGACGTGTAATGTATAATTACAACGAACGATATTTGGCGGCCGTTTCACTCCGCCGCGAAGGCTCGTCCCGTTTCGGAAAAAACCATAAATGGGGATGGTTTCCTTCGGCAAGCTTTGGCTGGCGCATCAACAAGGAAGAATTCATGTCGGATCTGAAATGGATTGACGATCTTAAACTCCGTGTAGGTTACGGTGTTACCGGAAATCAGGATTTCGACAATTATAAATCACTGATCATGATGGGGATAGCAGGCAAATTCTTCTACAACGGTGAATGGATCAACACTTACGAACCCACATCAAACCCAAATCCTGAACTACGTTGGGAAAAGAAACAGGAAATGAATGTCGGCATCGATTTCGCCATCTATAACAGCCGCTTCAGTGGCGCGCTTGATTACTACTACCGAAGAAGTACCGATTTGCTTTATACCTATAATGTTCCTTATCCACCATATATTTATCCCGAACTATTCACAAATGTTGGTACCATCAGCAACCAGGGTGTAGAATTAACGGTAAACGCATTAGCGGTCAGAAAAGCAAATTTTGTTTGGAATACCACACTCACATTCAGCAAAAACGCCAACAAATTGGTTAAGTTTTCGAACGAGGAGTTCACCAACAAATACATCGAAACAGGTTGGCTTGGCGGTGCATTTCCACTGAATGCCCTGCGTGTTGAAGAAGGCAAATCTCTTGGCACATTCTATGGGCCAGTTTGGCTTGGCCTCGATGAAAATGGATACGATCGTTTCAAGAATGCCAATCCAATTGGAAAGGTGAATCCCGAAGATTGGGAACCAATTGGTAACGCCTACCCTTTCTGTACACTTGGCTGGAGTAACGCAATGAGCTACAAAAACTGGGACATGAACCTCTCGTTCAGAGCAAACATCGGTGGTCAGGTGCTGAATATGTACCGTCTGTATTACGAAAACTGGCAGAGTATCGGCCGCAACATCGTATACACGCAGTTGGAAACACCCGAATTTGTAGGTAACGGGCAGTTTTCTTCAAAATATATTGAAAATGCCACTTTCGTGAAACTCGACAATATCTCTGTCGGGTATAATGTCCCGGTTAAATCAAAATACATTTCGAAAATCAGGGTGAATGCCACCGCACAGGATGTACTCACCATCACCGGTTACAAAGGCCTTGATCCGGAAGTGAACCTGAGTGGTCTGCAACCCGGAATCGAAAGCATGTATTATTATCCTCGGACCACTACTGTTACTTTGGGTGTCAATGTTACTTTTTAATTCAAAACAGAACCTGTCATGAAAAAAACACAATATACAATACAGGCCATTTGTTTAACCCTCCTGTTGATCTTAGTTTCCTGTACCAAGCTTGATGAAGAAGTTTATTCGGATATCCCGCTCGATAAGTTCTTCCGGACTGAAAAAGATGTTCTGATGAATGCCGGACGAGCCTATACCAAATTACAGCGGTATCCTGAAGAATTCAGTCTATGGACGCTCAACGAAATAGCTTCCGACGAAATGGTAGCACCTGGCCGCGACGATGGCTTCGTTTGGGACAATGGCCGTTGGGACGAGATTCATACCCACAGGCTGAGTGCCACCAACAAAATCCTGACCTTATCGTGGGAATTTGTTTTCGAAGGTATTGCCGCCTGCAATGAGGTGATTTACGAAACTGAGCAAACAGATATTACCTTCCCCGAAAAGGATCGCATCGTTTCTGAAATCAAGATTTTGCGTGCATTCTTTTATTATTGGGGTATCGATAACTGGGGTAACATCCCGTTTTCGATCGATTTCACTGATAAAAAACTCTCCGAACAGAAAAACAGGCAGTTCATCTTCGATTATATCGAAAAAGACATCCTCAACAATGTGGATAAACTGCAAAATATTCCTGGTCCATCGTACTATGGACGTGTTACACAAGGCATGGCATATACCTTGCTGGCCAAACTTTACCTGAATGCCCAGGAATGGATTGGTGAAGATAAATTTCAAATGGCTGTTGATGCCTGCGACAAGGTGATCGCGTTGAACAGTTACCAGATTGAAGACGATTATTTCTCAAATTTTAAGGTGTATAACGAATCATCGCTGGAGAATATTTTTGTCATCCCGATGAATTCAATCTTTACCAAGGACAGGTTTTACTGGTACACCCTTACCCTGAATGATGCAAGTCGTGCCACGTTTAATTTTAAAGGTCAGATGTGGGATGAGTTCGTGCTGGAACCCGGTTTTTTGGATAAGTTTGCTGATAATGATCTTCGAAAGCAATCGTTCCTTTATGGGCAGCAAAAAGACAAAAACGGCAACGACATCATCATCGACAGCGAACCTTTTATTTACACGCCAACCATTGCCAATTATATGGCCCGCAAGAAATGGGAAGGCGCCCGTTGTGCAAAGTATGAGTATCAGGATGCCCTTGAATATTATACCACAGATATGGAGAATGATTTTGTGCTCTTCAGGTATGCCGATGTATTATATACAAAAATGGAGGCGCTCTGGCGTCTTGGCCGTGGTGGTGAGATGTTGGGTGAACCCGATTTTCAGAAGCTCAGAACAAGGGCCGGTTTGGAACCATGGCAGTTGTCGGACCTGAACGATGCAGAGTTTTTGGATGAACTGGGCCGTGAGTTTGCCTGGGAAGGGCATCGCCGTCAGGATCAGATTCGCTTTGGTGTATGGGGCAATCCGGGATGGAACAAACCTGTGTCGGGTCTGAATGCTAAATTATTTCCGATACCGCAATCCGTGCTGAGTACCAATGCTAACCTTGAACAAAACCCATAACATACCATGGTGAATCGTGTTAACATACTGATATTGTTTATTTTAGTTTCTGTTTCATTCAACGTACAGGCACAAAACACATCAAATACTGAAAATCGCTCGATCGAAGTAAGTGTGTTGCGCGATAAAATTGCCGGTGCATGGATAGGCCAGATGATTGGCAATATGTATGGATTACCGCACGAGAATAAATATGTAAATGCACCCGGCGACGAAAACTGGCCTTACGGTTACAGTAAAAGTTTAGACAAACTGAAAAAGTATGAAGGCGCTTTTTCGGACGATGATACCGATGTTGAGTATATGTATCTGTTGCAGATGCTGAAATTCGGTCCCGAGCCATCGTATGCACAATTGCGTGAAGCCTGGATGTATCACATCCGCGACCGTGTGTGGTTAGCCAATCGGGCAGCTCTCGGGCTGATGTATTTTGGATACACGCCACCCTATACGGGAAGCAAACAACTGAATCCGCACTGGTATCAGATAGATCCGCAGCTTATTAACGAAATTTGGGCTGTAACAGCACCAGGAATGGTTGTTTATGCAGCCTCCAAATCGGACTGGGCAGCGCGCATCACCAGTGATGACTGGGGTGTTGAGCCAACAATTTTGTATGGCGCCATGTATTCGGCAGCTTTTTTCGAAAATGATATAGATACACTCATCCGGATCGGTCTGGATGCTTTACCGGCCGGAGGCCGGTTCACGGCAACCGTAAAAGAAATGATTGCCTTACACGAAAAATATCCATCCGACTGGAAAGCTTCCCGGAAGGAAATGGCACAGAAATATTACGTCAGCGAACCCGACCTGACCAAAACAATTTGGAATGCCAATCTGAATGGCGCCTGCGCTATCCTTGCCATGCTTTATGGCGAAGGTGATTTCCAGCGCACACTCGATCTGTCGTGTGCCATGGGTTTCGATGCTGATAACCAGGCGGCAACAGTTGCAGGTGTGATGGGAATCATCAACGGAATGAATGGTCTGCCCGAAAATCTCTATTTGCCTATCGAAGGCTGGACAAAACCTTTTAACGACAAGTATATCAATATCACACGCTATGACCTACCTGATGCAAACATTTCAATGATCATCGATCAGACCCTGAAAGAAGCCATCGACCTTGCAATTTTAAAAGGTGGAAGAATAAGCGGAAAAACTGGCAATGAAGTGCTGACGATCAATACAGACGCGGTTTTTAATCCACCACTCGAATTTTGTATCGGACCCATGCCACAAATGGAAGTTGGCAAAGCAGTTAACTTTGATTTTTATACTGAGGCAAACAAAATGTATGACTGGAGCTTGGTCACCGGCAGGCTGCCCGATGGACTTACTATCTCGAATGGCAAACTAACAGGAATTCCAACAGTTCCGGGTTATTCAAAAGTAAGTTTACAACTCGATAACGGAAAAGATAAATTAACAAGAGATTTTAATCTGTTGGTGCGTAGCGAAAATATCGCCCAAAGTGCAGATACAATATACGCCAATGTGCGACAACTCAACGAAAAAGTACTCGATTCATGCTGGTACACCTTTGGAAAATCGATGTATGCAAAGGATGTTGTTGTTATAAACGATGGAAAAACCTCTGGTGCAGGTTCGGTTTTCTATAGCCTGGCCGCCAAATCAAAGATTCCGAAAGTTGATTATTACGGCTATGGCTGGAAGAATCCACAAAAAATAAGCATGTTGGCATTGCATACCGGTTGCCTCGAAGAATTTGGCGGCTGGTTCACTTCGATCAATGTGCAGTATATGAACGAGGCCGGTAAATGGGTTCCTGTGGAGAATATTTCATTCATACCCGTTTTGCCTGAAACAGATATCGTGTTTTTTCAACCTCATTTTGTGGAATATGTAATCAGTTTTGCAACAGTCGAAACGAAGGCCATCCGTATCATCGGTGATGCCAAAATACAAAGCCACTGGAATAAATACACCAAACAGGTTTCGGGATTTACCTCAGTGACTGAACTTAGCGTTTATCATTAACAAGGAAAAGTTTATGCGATATAATATCATACAGACTTCAATATTTGCTTTCGTTGCCGCATTAATACCGGCTTTTTCGGTTTCATGTTCCGAAAAAAAGCCGGTTGCCAAAACAGCAACAACCGAAAACAAACTGACGGTTGATCAGCTTCAAAACAAAATCAAAGGTGGATGGGCAGGTCAGACCATCGGTGTGGTTTATGGCGCTCCGGTCGAATTCAAATACCAGGGATCCATCATTCCTGATTACCAGAATATACCATGGCGCGAAGCTTATGTAAAATACTGGTGGGATAAAAAACCCGGTTTGTTTGATGATATCTATACCGACCTGAATTTTGTGAATGTTTTCGAGAAATATGGCATGAATGTTTCGATGGATACCATCGCTAAGTATTGGGCATCCACTGCCTATCATCTGGCCCATGCCAATCAGGCATCGCGATACAATATTCTGAATGGCATCATGCCCCCTCAGTCGGGTAACTGGAAAAATAATCCCCATGCCGATGATCTTGATTTTCAGATTGAAGCAGATTTCATTGGTTTGATGGCTCCGGGCATGGTAAACAAGGCAACCGGAATTGCTGATCGTGTGGGTCATATCATGAACAGTGGTGATGGTTGGTATGGCGGCGTTTATGTATCGGCCCTATATTCGCTCGCCTTTGTTTTGAATGATGTAAATGAAATCGTTACCGAAGCCGTGAAAACTATTCCTGCCGGAACGAAGTTCCATGATTGCATCGCCGACGTTGTTCAATGGCACAAACAATATCCCGACGACTGGAAGGCATGTTGGTTTGAGCTTGAGAAGAAATGGAATAATGATGTTGGATGTCCGAAAGGCTGTTTCCTGTCGTTTAACATCGATGCCAAAATAAATTCGGCTTATGTAACCATCGGCCTTTTATATGGGAAAGGTGATTTCACCCGGTCGATTGATATCGCGGCGCGCTGTAGCCAGGATGCTGACTGCAATCCGGCAACGGTTGGCGGTGTGTTGGGTGTGATGACCGGTTATAAAAACATTCCTGAATTCTGGTTAAAACCACTTCAGGAAATTGAACCCCTCTATTTTGAAGGAACACCCATGTCATTAAACAGAGCCTACGAACTGAGCTATAAACATGCGTTAGAAACGATTAATAGTGCAGGTGGATCAGTTGTTGGTGATAATATTTCAATTCCTTTTGAAACACCGGTTGCAGTGGCATTTGAACAGAATTTCGAAAGAACATTCCCAATTCTCCGCGATCGGTTCGACCGTTCATTCACCGACGAATTGGTGTATGAATTTGAAGGGAATGGGTATATTCTTTATGGCAACCTAGTGAAAAACTCGAAAATCGACAAGAATTATATCGACCGCGTTTCGAAGCGGGTTGGATCGGAAGTTTTTGGACTGGCTGAACCCGATGACCCATATGTGGCTGAGTTGGAAGTATATATCGATGGCAATCTTGATGAGCATGTTAAAATGCCCATGAAAAACACCTCGCGTCGCCTCGAACCGGCCTGGAAATATCAGTTGACTGAAGGCAAACACACCGTAAGATTGAAATGGATGAATCCTCAAAAAGAATACGAAATCCGCATAAACGATATCGTGGTTTATGCTGAGAATCAGCCGAAAAGTAATTTGCCACAAAACACAAAGTAATGAAAATCAAATCAATAAATCTGTTTGTTGTTGCGTTTTCAATGGTATGGTGTTTCTCGGTTACCGGACAACAACTGCCCGAAAAAGTTAGCATGACCAAGGCAGCGCTGAAAGATAAAATCAAAGGCGGATGGGCCGGCCAAACCATTGGCTGCACTTTTGGCGGACCGACCGAATTTAAATTCAAAGGAACGATGATTCAGCAATACCAGCCTATGGTTTGGTACGATGATTATATCAAAGAAACTTATGTTTTTGATCCGGGATTGTATGATGATGTGTATCTCGATTTCACCTTTGTTGAGGTGCTCGAAAGAGTCGGTCTGGATGCTCCGGCCGATTCCTTTGCCGTTTCGTTTGCACGTGATGATTACAAACTCTGGCATGCCAATCAGGCCGCGCGTTACAATATCCTGAACGGTATCATGCCACCGGCATCGGGCTTTTGGATGAATAATCCACATGCCGATGATATCGATTTCCAGATTGAAGCCGATTTTGCCGGCATGATGTCGCCGGGCATGATCAATACATCGTCAGAAATCTGCGACCGCACCGGCCATATCATGAACTATGGTGATGGCTGGTATGGAGGCGTTTTCATGGCAGCCATGTATGCCACAGCCTTCGTTTCAAACGATATTGATTTTATCGTCACACAGGGCTTGAAACCGATTCCTGAACAAAGTAAATTTTACCAGGCCATTCAGGATGTGATCGCCTGGCACATACAATATCCCAACGACTGGAAACAATGCTGGTTCGAGTTTGAGAAAAAACACACTTCCGAAAAAGGTTGCCCCGAAGGCGTTTTTAACGCTTTCAACATCGATGCGAGTGTGAATGCAGCCTATGTGGTTATCGGATTGTTATACGGCCAAAGTGACTTTTATAAAACCATGGATATTTCAACACGTTGCGGACAGGATTCAGATTGCAATCCGGCCACGGCAGCTGGTATTCTGGGTGTTATGCTAGGTTACGATAATATTCCGGATTTCTGGAAACCGGCCATTGAAAAAGTAGAAAGCCTGAAATTTCCGTATTCGGAACTTACGTTGAACCAGGTTTATGATCTGAGTTACAAACATGCTGTGCAACTTATCAATCAACAAGGTGGTGAGATAATGGATGATATGATTACGATCAACGTTCAGAAGCCCGAAAAACTTCGCTTTGAACAATCGTTCGAAGGTATTTTTCCAACCCGCGAACTGCTGGTTCGCACCGATCATCTTGATAACAATATCGTGATCGATTTCAATGGCACCGGCATCGTTGTGCTGGGAAATGTTAAAAGCGTGTGCAGCATTGCAAAAAGCGATTATGTTGCGCAGCTTGAGGTGTATATCGATGGAGTGAAGACGGCACAATTCCCAATGCCGTACGATTATATTGTACGTAAATACGACATCTACCACAATTACCAGATTCCGAAAGGAAATCACCATCTCGAAGTGAAATGGGTGAATCAGAACCCCGATTTCAGGATCTATTTCAGATCGTTTGTGGTGTATGATAATGAGCCTGCGAAATCAATTGATCCTGAAATAAAGTAAAGGAAATGAGTATTCAGTCAACAGCTTACATTCGGTTGGTCCTCACATTGCTGGGTGGATGGCTTCTTGTTTCAGTACTGGCTTCCTGTAAAAAAGATCCGCCAAAAGTGGATGATCCATTGCCTTTTGTACGTCTGTTGAAAGACCAGCAGTTTAAAAGCAATATCTTGAAACGCAATATTGATTATGCTGTTTTGCTCCCTGTTGAATATGAAAAATCAACCGATTCGTTTCCGGTGGTTTATCTGTTACATGGTTTTGGTGATAACGAAACAGCCTGGATTACAGGCGGATTGATCCAATATTATACCGATCAGAATGCTGCATCCACTGTCCCGATGATTTATGTGATGCCTGTTGGTTTCAATTCCTATTATGTGAATAAATACAATGGCCAGTTTCCGTATATGGATATGTTTGTGGATGAGCTGGTTCCGTTAGTTGATTCGCTCTTCAGAACAAAACCTGATCCGAATCATCGCGCCGTGATGGGCTATTCGATGGGCGGTTATGGCGCCATGATCATGCCGGTGAAAAACCCTGATGTTTTTAAAACAGGTATTGCATTGAGCATGTCGTTCCGTACGAATGAACAATATCTCGGAGAGCCGCAGAGTGTGTTCGATTACCAATGGGGACCAATTTTTGGTGGTTCAGGAATGAGCGGAGAAGCGCGATTTACGGATTATTACAAACATTACAGCCCTTTTCAGTTCCTGCAAAACCCTGATGATCAGTCGATGAACGGACTGAATCTGTTTTTCGATTGTGGCGATGATGAGGAGAGTCTTTCAGAAACCAACAATTTGTTGCATAGTATGTTGCGCGACCGATCGATACAGCATGAATACCGGATGCGAAGTGGTTATCACGGCTGGGATTACTGGAAAAAATCGCTGCCCGAAGCCTTGAAATACATCAGTTATGCGGTGCAACAGAAACCATATCCGATTGAAAACGACCGCATCGATTATGGCGTAGAAATTTCGTCTGACAAAATTTTACTGCATCAGGTTGAGGCATCTGAGCAGATTTATCGTGTTGTGTTACCACCTGATTATGGCACGACTACAATCGACTATCCGGTGATTCTGGTGTTTCACGAAGAAGAAATAAATGTTCCGCCGCTGGCATCCAATAAAATACTGAGTTTATTGAACAATCAGATCATAGCCGCAAAACTACCTGCTTCCATCGTTGTAGAGGTACCTGTTGGAACCGAACAAGTTGATTTTGAGTTGATACAAAATATAATCAGCCAGTTTGACAACGAGTACCGAACAAGTGACAAGCGCGATGAATGGATTGCTATCGGGAACAATAGCGGTGGCAGACCGGCGTTTGATCTGGTATCGCTGCATTCCGAAAAAATTCACGCCTGTTTGCTTTTTGATGCACTGCTTCCCGAAAATCCTGAAGTAACTGACACTTCACTCACTTATTATCTTGATATCACCGACGAAGGTTTGCATTACAAAAGTAACAATGAACTTTATCTGAACCTGAGGAAAAATGAAGTACCTTACGAATACCGTGTTCGTCAGGGTTTGGCAAGCGATAACGATTTCCTGAATGGCATTTTTGAAGCCATCAGTTTTATAAACAAAAACCTGAAAAGCTAATATGAAAAAGAATCTTGTTTTCGTTTTTCTTTTCCTGCTTTTCGCATGCAACAGTGCTTTCAGCCAGCTCCTTACAATGGAGAGTCTGGTGATGCCAAGTAAAATTCTGAATCAGGAGGTTCATTTTTCGGTAAGTCTGCCAAAAGATTACTATGCTGACAAGCTGCGCTATCCGGTGGTTTATATGTTACATGGATTGGGGGACGACGAAACTTCATGGCTCGAATACGGACGCATCGAACAGATATCAGTGCAACTCACCAAAGATGACGAAATCGTTCCCATGATTTATGTGATGCCACAGGGATTCCGCTGCTATTATTCGAACAGTCACGATTCGGCTTTTATGTATCGCGATATGTTTGTGAAAGAATTCGTGCCCTATATCGACAGTATGTTTCATACAAAAGCCGATCGAAGCCAGCGGGCCGTAACAGGCTATTCGATGGGGGGATTTGGCGCCATGATGTTGCCACTTAAAAACCCGGAGATGTTTGCCGTTTCGGTGCCCTTGAGCATGTCGGTAAGGACAGATGATCAATATGAAACCGAAGATGTCGGTGGCTGGGACCAGCAATGGGGTAGCATTTTTGGAGGAATGGGCAAAACCGGCGAAGACAGGATAACAGATTTCTACAAAGAGAACAGTCCTTTTTATGTGTTGAAACCGTATGCCGCACAAAGCGGTCACAAATTGTCATTTTATCTTGATAATGGCGACAAGGAAGGAACCCTGGCCAAAAGCAATGAGGCGTTGCACATACTGATGCATCAGTTGCAGATTGCACATGAATACCATGTGCGGCAGGGCGGACACAATTTTTCGTACTGGTGTTCGGCCATGCCCAATGCCCTCCGGTTTATGAGTGATGCTTTCGAGAATAAACCCTACCGTGGTGATGTATCGCGTTTGGCAAATCTTGCACCTGTTGAGGGTATTCAATTGCAAAAATTGTTTTTTAACGGATTGGAAAACCAGGTTTTGTTACCTGAAAATTATTTTCAATCGAATCGTCAATATCCTGTATTGTATGTGCATGGCGATTTTCAGGCTGATGAGATACAAATTGTAGCTAGATTGGTGCAGTCACAAATACAGCACAATCAGCTTCCTGAAATTGTGGTGGCTTTTGTTCCATCACAGGATTTCGGATTGCTCAGAAAAAGCATGGATGAAACGGAAAATCAATTCAGAATTCGGAAAGGATTCCGTTTCAGGGCCTTACTCGATTACAGGGGATCAGCTTTATCCGGCTCATTGACCGAGATTAAAGAAGAAGAATTCAGGATGCTGGTATTGTCGGATGCAAAATTAGATAGAAAAGATGTGCAATTATTCACCGATAAATCAGGTGATAAGGCATTTAAGCGCACTTCGGTTTTTTTGGATGCGCCCGATCAGGGATCATCTTACGAAGGATTCGGGGAATTGCACATTGCCTTAAAGGAAAAGGAAATCAGTCATGAATACCGTGTGCGTGAAGGCAACGGCGGGTTCGACTGGTTTATACAAGGTTTGCCTGAGATTTTAAAGTTTACAGCTGAAAGTTTTCACAAATAAATGAATATTAACTAAAATTTAAAACCATGTTTATTGTAAGTAGTTACACACTGGCAGTCGTTCTCTGCTTCATCACCATGCTTTGCTGGGGATCGTGGGCCAATACCCAGAAAATCGCCGCCAAAAGCTGGCGTTTCGAGCTCTTTTATTGGGACTATGTGATCGGAATTCTTTTGTTTTCATTGCTTATTGGTTTCACCTACGGGAGCAGTGGCACGGTTGGAATGGGTTTCGTGGAGAGTATTAGTCAGGCAAGTATGACAAGCATGATCAATCCGATTATCGGAGGTATCATTTTTAATTTGTCGAATATTCTGCTTGTCGCCGCCATTTCCATTGCCGGAATGGCCATCGCATTTCCTGTCGGCGTAGGACTTTGTATGGTTTTAGGTGTTCTTATCAATTATATCGCGATGCCGATGGGCGATCCGGTATTGCTGTTTACAGGTGTTGGTATTGTTGTTATCGCCATCATCCTCGATGCACTGGCTTACAAAAAACTCACCTTGAGTGAAAAGAAAACACCTACAAAGGGAATTATCCTTTCGGTTGTGGCCGGATTTTTAATGGCCTGGTTCTTCCGTTTCGTGGCGAGTGCGATTGCCGTTGATCCTGAAAACACCGCTGCCGGAATGGCCGAGGCCGGAAAACTAACACCTTATGCAGCATTTTTCTTCTTCGTGATTGGTATCGTCATCAGTAATTTTTTATTCAATACATACCTGATGAAGAAGCCCATCGAAGGTGCCCCGGTAAATTTCAGTCAGTATTTTCAGGGAAATATACGAAGCCATTTATCGGGAATCATCGGTGGTATGATCTGGGCTTTGGGAACCTCGCTGAGTTTATTGGCCGCTAACAAAGCCGGTTATGCCATCTCATTCGGATTGGGTCAGGGCGCAACAATGATTGGCGCTTTCTGGGGGGTGTTTATATGGAAAGAATTCAAAGGTGCAAGCAAGTCAGTCAATCTGTTGTTAGCCTTGATGTTCCTTTTGTTTACTGCTGGTTTAGCATTGATCATCGCGGCGGGTAATAATTAATTATTTAAGAGAAATGACAACACAAAAAATATTCGAATATTTAGCCGGACTTTCCTCATCGTATCTTCGAGGCAGACCACTTTCCACTTCGGGCTTCCCACTTCTGTCTTCTAACTTCAAAAACCCTATCACAATATAATTAATATCAATTTAATCAACACTTTAACTAACATTTAAAATTTTAACAAAATGAAAAAAGCGCTTTATTTACTGCTGTTTGTTGCCATGGCAACTGTAGCAATTTCGTCATGTAAAAAAGACAACGGCGACGACCCTATCGTTGTAGTAGTTTCTCCGATCAAATCAATGGGCGTTGTTTACCCCGACGGCGTTGAAAGGTATGATTTTACCTATGATGCAACTTCCAAAAAAATCAGCAAAATCGAGGACTACTGGAATGATGAACTCGACAAAACTCTGGTTTATGATTATTCAGTAGCCGGAAAACTTACTATTACCGGTGGTAGCGACCCCATTGTGTATGACCTCAACGCATCAGGCTATGTTTCGAAAGAAGCCTGGAGCGCAGACGAATGGGTTGCTTATGAATACAATACCGATGGTTATCTTATCAAAGTTACCGAACACTGGGGTGGTGAAGACCATTTGAAAAACGAAATCGAAATCGTAAACGGTAATGCCATAAAACACACCACTTATGATGATGACGGTGTAACAGTTAAGAAGATCAAGACTTTCACTTTCACTACCGGCGACAACGTGAACGACATTCACCAAACAAGTATCATAGACAACAACACCAAACCTATCGGAAATCTGTTTGGGAAACCAAGCAAAAAACTCGTTGATTATCTCGAATACTGGGATCCAAGAGAAGAGCCGATTGCAAAAAGTAGAACTACCATCACCTATGAGTTCGATACCAAAAACCGTCCGTCGAAGATCACCAGGGTAGGCGCTGACTGGCAGGAAGTTTATACCTACACCTATGTCGAATAAAAAATTGGTTAAGCATGATTATTTTTTAGATTAGTGGAATGCTGAAAGAAAGGTCAGCCGTATTGATTGCGGCTGCCTTTCTTTTTTTTAACTATCCTTCAATCTAAAAGTTACAAACACATTAAAAATCGTTATTCGATGTTATTTGCTCTTAAATCATAAGCATGCAACATTAAAAACGAATGCTAACTTGTCCATAAACTAAGTGTCTGAGTTAAACTTAAAATGTATTCTTTATAACAAAAAAACACCAGTCAATCCTATGAAACCCATTCAATTCAAAGGCCTTATCGGCGGAATAATTTTTCTGGTTGTGACATTACTGTTGCCTGTTCCGGAAGGAATGAGCGTTGAAGCGCGTAATGTTGGCGTTGTTGCCTTGCTCATGGCCATCTGGTGGATGACAGGTACGATTCCCATTTATGCAACAGCTTTTTTGCCGATGGTTATGTTTCCTTTACTAAAGGTGATGCCGGCCGGCGAAACGGCAATCAATTACGGCCACGATTTTGTAATCATGATGCTCACTGGTTTCTTTTTAGCCAAAGCCATCGAAAATCAAAACCTGCACAAACGGATTGCTTTGGTGTTGATAAACAAACTGGGGACAAGCCGTCGGGTGATTTTACTGAGTATCATGATCGCAACGGCTTTCTTATCGATGTGGATTGCCAATGTTACCGCGGCTTTGCTTATGCTCCCTATCGGTCTTGCGCTGATTGCCAAGGAAGAAACGGATAACAGCAGCACGCGCAATTTTGGCGTGGCTTTGATGTTAGGTATTGCCTATTCGGCAAGTATAGGTGGCATTGGCACACTCATAGGATCACCTACCAATATGATTTTAGGCGGAGTGATGATGAAAATGTTTCCCGACGCTCCCTTAGTCAGTTTCTTCGAATGGCTCAAGATTGGATTACCCATACTGATCATCTTTTTGCCGATTACTTGGTACTATCTTACACGGTATTTCCGAATTTCGGGAAGTATTCAGGGAAGTGATGACATGATTGCAAATGAACTCAAAGTCCTGGGTAAGATGACAAAAGGTGAAAAATGGGTGATGTTCGTGTTTGCCCTGACTACTTTTGGTTGGGTTTTTCGCGATGATATTGTCATCGATCAGTTCGTGATTCCCGGTTGGAGCACCTGGCTGAATATGGGAGGATATGTGCAGGACAGCACGGTTGGGATGTTTTCGACTATGCTGTTGTTTCTTTTGCCAGCCGGTAATTCGAAACGATTACTCGATTGGAAATCTGCTTCTCAGGTTCCCTGGGGTGTTGGCATAATCGTGGGAGGCGGATATGCCGTTGCCGAGGGATTCAAGACCTCCGGATTAGCCGCCTGGCTTGGAAATCAGCTTACTTTCGTGAGCAGTTACCCATCGTTCGTTGTTTTGATTATCGTTGTTATTTTCATTCTGCTTTTCACCGAAATGAACTCCAACACCGCTACGGCAAATATTTTTCTACCGGTGTTGGCCAGCATGGGCCTTGCCGCGGGTATCAATCCGTTGTTGCTGATGATTCCTGCGACCATCGCAGCTTCATTTGCCTTTATCATGCCAGCGGGAACCGGTCCCAACACAGTGATTTTCGCGAGTGAGAAACTCACCGTACCCGATATGGCCAAAGCGGGTACCGGACTAAAAATAATCACCATAATCCTGCTACCCCTGATACTTTATTACCTGATCCTCCCGATCATGGGCCTCGAACAGGGTTTGCCTGTTTGGGCAAAATAGACGGAATTGGTTTACATGATTATTGCATCCATTTTTTTAGATTCGAAATTTGCTCCTGTAATGGCGGGTTGCTTTTTACACCACAATATAGCCTGATCGACTCATAAAATACAACTATTTTTTTTCTATATCATTATCTTTGGGTTTCGAATTTTGATTATTATTCAGGTACTAACCACAACCCCAAAAAGATGAAAACAAAACAACGCTAACTACTTATTAGCCTGTTTTTCATGCTGTTAATACTGCAAAGCACCACACAGGGTTTATTCTCAAAGGTATTTTAACATGAGTGGGAAGGTATTCAAACCGTCGCAATATCTAAAACGTTTGATAACAATTATATCCTCGCGGGATGGACAGAACTGAATAATGCCGGAATTGCCATGAAGTTTAGTGAGGTCTGTCTGGAAAACAGAAAGAGTACTGAAGGTTTAAAACCCCGGAATTTATCATGTCCGTCTTACCACCAGCAAGGCGTATTTCGTTGGCAGATTGATTATTTCAGACTCATATATTCAGTGATTCCATAATATCCTTTTTATCTGAATTTCAGTCGTGTAAAACATTATTTGGTTCGTTAATTTTTCTTATTTTCGCAATCAGCTAAAAGGCATTAGCCTTTAAATAACTGATTATGAGAATAGCCCTGAAAAAATCATTGAACGAAGACTGGATGGCAGTTTTCACCGCGTTTATCATCATTGCGTTGACCATTTTTATCTACGAGAAAGTGCCGTCGTTACCGATGCTTTTCAATCCAAAAGAAAAATGGAGCGGATCGGAATTTCTTACCGGATTTCTTTCGCGTCCCAATCTGTTGCGCATCGTGTACATTTTTCTGGCTTTTGCCTTGTTAGCCTGGGCAGGATTGAAACTTGCCGGCAAAAAAACCAATTATTTCTTTGGATCATTCATCATTATTGCCTTGCTGGCAACATTGGCACAGGTTATTTCAACACACACATCGGTAAAGGCAGTAAACCTTGAAACTGTATTGTTTTCGGTGCTTATTGGCTTGATTATCAGCAATACAACGAAACTTCCCGGGTGGATATTACAGGCGGTGCAAAGCGAATTTTATATCAAAATAGGCCTTGTGCTGCTGGGCACAACTGTGCTGTTCAACAACATCATGAAGGCTGGGGCGTTGGGACTGATTCAGGCGCTTGTGGTGGTGATATCGGTATGGTATATCGCTTATTGGGTGGCCCGAAAATTGAAGGTTGATGCTGAAATGTCGACAATGCTGGCCTCTGCTGTTTCCATCTGCGGCGTGTCGGCAGCCATCGCCACCTGTGGCGCAATAAAAGGCGACAATAAAAAACTTTCGTATGTTATTTCGCTGGTGTTGATTGTTGCTATCCCCATGATGCTCATCATGCCTTATCTGGCCAAGTGGATGGGACTCACACAGGAAGTAGCGGGTGCGTGGATCGGCGGGACCATCGACACTACCGGAGCCGTGGTGGCCACCGGAACAATTATCGGCGAAACAGCACAGAAATATGCCGTCATCATCAAATCGGCGCAAAATGTTTTGCTGGGTTTAGCCGCTTTCGCCATTTCCATGTATTGGGCTTATTCAAAAAAAGGCAGTGGCGTCGAAAAACCAACCGTCCGCGTAATCTGGGAACGCTTCCCTAAATTTGTTCTCGGTTTCATTATGACTTCAGTGTTGTTTTCATTCATCCTGAATGCCGAAACCGTGAAACAAGCCGGAGACACCATTAAAGGATATCAGAACATCTTTTTCAGTATCGCCTTTGTTTGTATTGGCCTCGAAACAAGATTCCGCGACATCTTCAGTGCCGAAAACCGAAAACCGATGTATGCATTTCTCATTGCACAGGGCATCAATGTAGTGATCACTTTTGTCGTTGCCTATCTGCTATTTAACAGTTAGTCTATCTACTGATTTGCGTTTGCCAACTTTATGAAAAACAACAAGTTATTTCAGCTTGTTTTGATTCAGTAATTTCCTTTTCCCCATTTATAATCAACCGGCTTCTGGTTCAAAAAATTGTTTTTTTAAAAAAAGTAATACATTTGACGCGCTTTAGCACTGATTCTGTTCTGCTCAGGTGTAGGTTTGGGGAATGTAATTTAGGGGGTTACCATACTCAATATCACATATTCATACTATAAATAACTAAGAGAAATCCTGATTTCTCTGCTAAAAAAACTTGCTTATGCGTAATGTATTTATTAAGGGAACCGGTTCGTATGCACCCGAAAACGTAGTAAAAAACGCATTTTTCGAAAAAATTGGTTCCTCAGACGAATGGATATACTCACATCTGGGTATCAAAGAAAGACGGATTTCAACCGGTGAAACCACCAGTGATTTGGGTTACAAAGCTGGTTTACTGGCGATTGAAAATGCCGGATTGACTGTAAATGATATTGATTTGTTGATTGTTGCAACTGCCACACCCGACCGTCAGGCACCTTCATGCGCTTGTTTTATACAGGAAAAAATGGAAGCATTTAACACTGTTGCCTTCGATGTGGCAGCAGTTTGTTCGGGCGCTTTGTTTACCATTTCTGTGGGCGTGCAGTATATCCGGTCAGGTATGTACAACAATGTGCTGGTGATTGGCGCCGACACATTCTCGACAATAACAAATTGGGAAAGCAGGGATTCTGTTTTTTTTGGTGACGGCGCGGGTGCAATCGTACTTTCCCATACAGACGAGGATAAGGGTTTTATTGATTTTATTTTGCATGCCGATGGCCGTGGAAAAGAGCATTTTAACATCCCGGCCGGAGGATCGGAAAATCCAACCACCCAGCAAACGATTGATAACAAAGGACATTTTTTTCAGATGAACGGCAAGGAAGTCTATAAAACTGCCATTGAGGTTGTTCCGTCATGCATTAACGAGATTCTGTTAAAAAATAAAATGACAATCGATGAAATCGACTTTATGCTTCCGCATCAGCCGAGTATATTGATTTTGAAAGAGATTGCCCGCCGCGTTGGACTTCCTTTCGAAAAGGTAAAAACCAATATGGACCGTTATGCCAATACCTCAGGAGGTACCATCCCCATTCTGCTCGATGAAGTGCATCGCAATAACGAATTCAAACCAGGCAACATTTTACTATTCGCTGCAGTTGGCGCAGGCTGGACATGGGGAACGGCTTTGTATAAGTGGTAAAACGCCGGAACAGAAAGTTCAAAGTTGCCAGACAGACGATATGACGAGACAGGCGACTTCGGACTTCTGTCTTCCGACTTCCAACCACTAATCTCACTAATCATTAACTAAATTTAATCTAAATCTCCATGAATAATCTGATGTTTGAAGGAAAAACCTATTTAATAACCGGCATCGCCGACCGCAATTCACTTGCCATGTTTGTGGCAAAAAAAATCATTGAAAACGGAGGCAGTGTGGTTTGTACCGGTTTGGGGGTGAGTCCGTTTCATAAAAATCTATCCGAAAAAGCCATTGCTTTTCTGAATAAAAACAACGTGGATTTTCAGGAAGCTGTCCGCAGTGAACTCGGTGATTCACTCACTGAGATTCTGGACGTGACTATTGATGAAAACATCGATTACCTGGCAAAAACACTTCAGCAAAACGGCATTAAACTGCATGGATTTCTGCATGCCATTGCCATGGACAAAACCATCCGCCAAAAAGAGGTGAAACCCTTGCTTGAGGTGACAAAAGACGAATTCTGCGACACCATGGAAGTATCTGCTTTCTCATTGATACGCTTAAGCCATTACCTGACGAAATACAATGTGCTGCAACCCGACTCTTCCATTTGCTCATTAAGTTATATCGCGGCGGCTAAGGTCACTTTTCATCCTTACCGTAACATCAGCATCGCCAAGGCTGCACTGGAACGTATCACCATTGAATTGGCCGATGAGATGGGCCGAAAGAACGGAACCCGTGTAAATGCCATTCGCTTTTCGCCCTATATGGGCAGTAAGGCCGGAAACGCAACGCTAAATCAGGGTGATCTTGATATTTCGAACGAAGTTAGTCCATTGGGGAACGCCACACCCGATGATCTGGCCAACGAAGTAGTGCATCTGTTCCGTCCCGGCGGAAGAATTACAGGCGAAATCAGGCATGTTGACGGAGGCTATAATATTATGGGCTAGAAGTCTGGAGCGGGAAGTCATCAGTTTGATTCAATACTGCGGTTTGATATTTACATTTTGAATTGATCTTTTTCACCCTTCCTCTCTAATCGTACGATTTGCTTTTCATCAAACAAATTTCTAATTTTGAACTACTTTAAAAATCCCGCACCCTTGACATTAATTGGAAAATGAGTGTTTTTGGAATAGTACAAACATATAAAATCAATGAAAAAGATGAATAGATTCACATCACGTTTCATTACAGCCTGTCTGCTGCTGCTTACCATCGCCTGCCAGAAAAGCGACACATTTGTGCCTGAACCCATAATACCTGCATCGAACGCTTATTATGTACTCAACATCAAGAATTTTCCGGCAGCAGGTAAAATACTGCTCGATGTAAATTCATACCAGCAAACCACCGATTACAGTTGTGGTCCTTCGGCAATGATCACCTTGCTGCGCTATCTGGGCCGGGATGGTGACGAAATGACCATCGTAAATGAGATGGGCACCAGTAATACCGCCGGCACTAATCCTGAGCAGATGGCAACATGGATGAACGGCCATGGATTTGCAGCTTCGTGGCACGAGGAAGGTTCGCTTGAGATGATCAGGGAAAACCTCAGCAACAATATCCCCACACTCATCGAATGGAGCGACTGGGGCGGCCATTGGGTGCTGGCAGTAGGTTACGACACCCGTAACAACGACATTCTCTCGGACGATGTTATCATTTTTGCCGATCCGTATGACTACCACGATGACAGCCGCGATGGACTCACCTGGTTTAATGCCGAACGGTTTTACTATATGTGGTATGATGGCCGCCTTTTTGGACAGTTCATGAAAAGAATTTATATCGAAGCACAGCCTGAGTAGTATTTTGGTTGCAGGGTTAAGGTATTTCGCTCTTTACCATTTGGACTTTGCATTTATTATTCAATTATTTGATTATTTCTTAGCGTATCTTTACGTCTCCTTTGCAGTTATATTTTCCGACAGGCATTGAATTAATTGTTTCCATTCACAAATTATAACTTCATGCTACCCACTTTCGGTTACCAAGCTCACATCATTCTCTTCGACGGCATATGCAACCTCTGCAACAGCGTGGTAAATTTCATCATCAGGCACGATGCACAAGGAAAATTTAAATTCGCTGCAGTGCAATCGAAACCCGGACAGGCGCTCCTTCAACAGGCCGGTTTGCCAATAACTGATTTCGACACGTTTGTTTACTTTAAAGAGGAGAAACATTTCATTAAATCGACAGCGGCTTTGCAGCTGCTCAGGGATCTGGGTGGAGTGTGGAAACTGGCTTATATGTTGATGGTTATTCCACGGTCGCTGCGCGATTTTCTTTACGATCGTATCGCAAAAACAAGGTACAAAGTGTTTGGGAAGCGCGAATATTGTCAGGCGCCAACGCCGGAATTAAAAAACCGGTTCATTGATTGAAATTATAAAATTTAACTGGAAATCAGATTATCAAAAAATGAAAAAAACACGATTATTACTGGCGACAATTGCCTTATCCATGGCTTGTTTTACGTATGGGCAGGAACACAACGAACATGCTGTATCTGAAAACAAGTCCGGCATGACTGCGTCGTTTGCATTGCATGAACTTAAGACCGGTAATCTGCGGTTTTTGGGCGATAGCCTAAAGAATACCGATTACAGAAACCAGATTGAAAAGACCAAAGACAGTCAGAAACCCCATACACTTGTCATGACCTGTATGGACTCGCGGGTTCCGCCTGAGATCATTTTTGATCAGGGGATTGGTAATATTTTTGTGCTGCGCGTGGCTGGAAACGTCGAAGACGAAAATATGCTGGGCAGCATGGAATATGCTGTGGAACACACCGGCTCAAAACTTCTTGTCGTGATGGGTCACAGCCATTGCGGTGCCGTAAAAGGTGCCGTACAAAATGCCGGGTCAGGAATGCTGACACAATTGCTCGATCAGATCAAACCCGCAATACCGGCTGATCACAAGGATCCTGACCTGATTGAGAAAACAGTAAAAAATAACGTTAAACTTACCATCGCCGATATCCTTGCAAAAAGCCATAGCATCCGCGAAATGGTTGATGATCATAAAATCGTCATTTTAGGTGCATTTTATGATATAGAAACAGGCGTTGTGACGTTTATGGAATAATAATGGCGAAGTCGAAGGGCATCAGTATTTTGAATTCAATTTTGCCCCAAACACCACTTCTAATACTACTTTTGTCAGTAAACAAACACAAAATGAAATTTTTTTTCTTGCTGATAATTATCCTCCTATCCGCTTGTAATAAAACGGAAGATCAGGGTAACCAAAAACCGTTAATCACGCTGAGTTCCCTGACCGATGGCATGAGACTTCAATTGCAGGGAAGTGCCACGGATGCCGACGGAAAAGTTGATAAGCTTACCATAAAATGGGGCGACAATAAGTCAAATACCTATGCAAACAACGATTTTTCGCAGTTTGAATTCAACCATACTTTTACTGATCCCTCAACATACACTGTCACACTAACCGCCCTGGACAATGCCGGAGACAGCACCGTTCAAATAATTCAGGTGGCCGTTGATTTCAAGGAAACTTCACTCAATGGCATCAGGCCGAATCTATTCAAAACAGCCGCTGATGAATATCTAATCTTTACGATCAACCTTCATACCTACCAGGAAACCTCACAAAATGAAAAGTTTAACTTCATCACCGATGTAATTGGTCTGATGGACATTGATTTCATCGCTTTTCAGGAATGTGCACAACACAAAGATGCTGCCATTACCGAAGGTATTATCCGTGAAGACAATATGGCCCTTGAGATCACCAATCGCCTGAAAGTGAAATACAATACCGATTACAGTTTTGTCTGGAATTGGGCACATTATGGCTGGGATGTGTGGGAAGAAGGCGTGGCAGTAGTATCGAAACACCCGCTGCTTTTCAGCGAAGACCGGTATATCTCAACCGCCACCGGAACAACCACCATCACTTCACGCAAGGTTATTTTTGGCGCATATCAGATTCCGGAAGGTGAATTCCATTTGTATTCGGCACACACCCACTGGCGCTCTGCGCTTACCGATGAAGAACAAAACAGGCAGATTGAAAACATAAAAACGATGGTTGCCGAAAATGAATCGTGGCATTTTGGTGCGTTGAGTGTTGTTTGTGGCGATTTCAATGGAAACCCAACAAGCGATTATCCCTGGAGTGAAGGCTACAACACCATGGTGAAAGACGATGTGTTTCAGGATACCTTTTTTAAAATCTACCCCGATGCCAACAACACACCTGCACAGGCGATCTACAACACCATTGGCGGTGATCTCCCGGGAAGGATTGATTACATTTTCATGAAGAAAAACGCGCGTTTGCAGGTGGTCGATTCACAGATTATCTTCACAGAAGATATTATTGGCAGGGTATCAGATCATTTTGGTGTACTGACGAAGTTGAAGATCGGGAGGTGATAGCACAAGAATGATACAATTCGAATCTGCCCGTGCAATTTGAAAAGCAATTAATTTCATCTAAAACTTTGTCCTACTTTTACCTAAACTTTGTAAATCATGAACTTTTCACGCTTTTCGCTTGGCCTGATGCGCCTGAATGACTGGGGTTTCACCACCAGCCAGTTGATCCGGTTTATTGAACAGAATCTCGAACTCGGCATCACTGCCATGGACCATGCCGATATATACGGAAGCTACACATGTGAGGAAAACTTCGGAAAAGCAATCGCCGGAAAGCCACTCCTAAGGAGTAGGATGCAGCTGGTAACGAAATGCGGTATCAAATTGGTTTCAGAAAACCGGCCGGCACATACCATTCATGCCTATGATACCTGCATGAGACACATTCTCCAATCGGCCGAAAACTCACTAAAATATTTGCAAACCGATTATTTGGATTTGCTGTTGATTCACCGTCCTGATCCTTTGATGAATGTTGATGAAATAGCGGAGGCATTCCGTCAACTGAAAGCGGAAGGCAAGGTGTTGCATGTTGGCGTGTCGAATTTTTCAGCATCTCAGTTTGATCTGCTGCAATCGCGCCTCGATTTTCCATTAGTGACAAACCAGGTGGAAGTTTCGGTACTGAAATTAGATTCAATATACGATGGTGTGCTCGATCAATGCCAGCAATACCGCATCAAACCCATGTCATGGTCACCACTGGCAGGCGGTAATTTATTTCACAGCAGCGAAGCCCGGGCCATAAGATTACGCAAAGCGCTTGACAATATTTGTAAAGCTACAGGCGGATATAGTATGGATCAGATTGCGCTGGCCTGGTTGTTGAAACATCCCTCAGGCATTATTCCCGTGATCGGAAGTGGAAATATTGACCGTATAAAAAAGGCAGTCGATTCGGAGAAAATCATATTGACCGGTGATCAGTGGTTTTCAATTCTGGAAGCCTCCACAGGTGTTGAAGTGCCATAAAATCAGACCATGATCCCGCGATGCATAATTGTCTAAATATATGTAATTCTGCCATATATATCAAAATGCACGCATACTTTCCTACTGATTAATTTTCTTATTAACCGGGTATTGACTTTGTCGGATTTGTGAATTATTTTTACCGTCCTGATTCGATTTTTATTGTAACTGACAGATTCAGGCGATACAACTAAACTGACCTTAAAACTTTTTGCGGATGAAAAGAAAACTTCAGATAGCATTAGGCATTATTCAGGCCTTTGTAGCCCTGGGCGCCATACCGGCAGGTTTTTCGATGATAATTCAACCCAACGGATCTGGATTAGGAATGACTACCAAATTTTTACATGAATCTCCGTTTACCAATTTTTTTATCCCGGGTCTTTTCCTTTTTACTGTAAATGGACTTGCGAATCTGGTGGTGTCGATACTAACATTCAGGAAGCATAAATATTCCGGAAAACTGAGTTTGATGCTGGGGCTCATCCTCGTCGGATGGATCGTTATCCAGGTTTGGTCAACCGGCTATATCAGTTTCATGCAGCCGCTATTTTTTAGTATCGGATTAGTAGAGTTTGTTTTGGCTTATATGCTGCTGAAAAAAACCGGGCAGGAATAAAAGATCCTTTCAAAGCAAGTCGATTTTCTACAAACTTTACCTCATGCGGCATCAATTTTTAATGATTTTCTTTTTCTGAATATGTTTTTTCTGTAGCCATTGCTGCCCTATGAAGCACAAATACGCCGATCCGGCACCGATCAATGCCCCGGCGAACACATCGCTCGGATAATGCACACCCAGCGCTATTCGCGAATAGCCAACCGTTACTGCCCAGGCATAAGCAGGAACAATCACATACCATTTTGGATAAACAATTGTCAGGGCTGTTGCTAAAGAAAAAGCATCGGATGTGTGTCCCGATGGAAATGAAGGACTTCCGCCACCGGTCATTTTTTCGATATAAAAATAGGTGTCGAAAGGTCGGGTACGGTCGATGCTGTATTTTAAAATGTTCGTAATAACAGCAGCTGTAAGCACGGAAGCACCGATATACAACGAGCGTTTTCGTGTGAGTGTGTCTTTCATCAGATAGCTGAAGCCAAACATCACAACCGGTAAACCAAAAGCAACCGGACCGGCGGAGTTGGAGACGTGTTTTAAAAACCCGTCGAGTTGCTCATTCCGGTTGAGGTTGATATTGCGCAATATATCGATGTCAATGTTCTGAGAAAATACTGACACAGAAAGAAAAAAGAAAAACAGGATGATTCTCAACATTCTTGATTCAGACAAAAATTTCGATGGGTTTATAAAGTCAAAAAAATCTATTTATTGTTTCTTGTTAATAAATGACAATGTTTATGCTTTGCCACAAAAACAAGCATTTCGCAGCGTGTGGCATGCTTAAATTTATCGGTATTGCTGATAAAAATCCTTAACAGGCCGGCTTCAGATTGGGCTTCCATGACTAAAATATTTTAGTGGTTACATTACCAAGATAGGTTGCTATTAAACACACAAAAACACTCAGGCTGGCATAAAGCGCAAAATAAAAAATATTTCCATCCCGGAGAAGCGACAGATTCTCGTTGCTGAAAGCGGAAAACGTAGTAAATCCGCCACAAAAACCAACAGTCAGAAACATGCGCCATTCAGCATTCATACCGTTACCGCGATCAGAAAGGCCAAAAAACAAGCCGATCAGAAAGCAACCAATAATATTGACGATAAAAGTGCCGAACGGAAAAGAGGAAACAACCGTGTTCTGAATATATCTTGAAGCGAGGAATCGCGAAATACCACCAAAAAAACTTCCTGTACCGATGATGAGTAATAATTTTATCATACGTGCCAACCTATACTTTAAGAAAAACAATCAAGATAAAGCAGGAGCTATCGGCTTAAAAAAAGTGGTTCGGTGCTAACTCCATAGCCGGTATAAAAATACATGAAAAACGGCAGTCAATCTATATTTTTTCTGTTTAAGCTTGTCAGGTCAAAAAACAATGAGGATTGTCTGGCAGTGTTTATCAACAGTTTTGAGGAAAAATTGAAAAGGTAATGTGTTTTTGATTTACCAAAATGTCAGAATCCGGTGAACTGTTCCAAAACAGCAGATTATATCTACTACAAGCGATTATTCTATTGCTTTTTACACTATTTTACCCATTCAGCCATTAAATATTCCTGTTCATTATTTTAAATTGGCATGGGTTGAATTCGTCAACTATTTTCGCTTAATAATCAATCAAAACCTATTACCCATGAAAAGCACTTACCTTTTTATCATCTTAATACTACTATCTCATTATTCACATACACAAACTTCTTATGATTATTCCTGGAGGTATTACACCACAGGAAATACCGGAATACTGGGTGATTATGCCGAAGGATTATTGATTGATACAGATGGCGATCCCTATATTGCCGCCTATACCCCCGGATTTGAAGAAGGTGGATTCTCAAAATTTTTACGTTCCGAAAATTCATGGATCAACTATTCAAACGTCGAATATCCGGTAATGGGAAGTATTTATGATGTAGGTGCATCACGAATCAGTGAAATGACAAAGGCTTCTGACGGAACCATCTGGATGGCAGGATGGAGAGGAATTTTGCATTTTGATCCTGCTGTTGGCGGAAGTTCGCTGCAATTCTGGGGCTCCAACAACTCATTGCACCCAGGTGGCCGCACCATGGATATTGATATTGCTCCCGATGGCTCGATCTGGGCTGCCGTGTTTTCTGTTACATGGGGTGGCGGTGGTCTGGTGCATTTCGATCCTGCTACCAATACATGGCGTTTATGGAATTACGGTTCCACTGCCAACAACTGGCCCAGTTTGATCGGAACATGTGAAAACCTTTCAATTCAGGTGAAACCAGCCGGTGGTTATGAAGTCTGGATTGATGGAGAAGGATGGAACACAATGATAACTTTCGACAGTGACACCCAGTTATTCACTTTGTTACCACAGAACAACGAAAGCGATGAGATAGTTGCCTTACCTGGAAGCGATTGTATCGATGAAGAGGGAAATTTATGGGTTTTAAGAAACACCGGGCCTGGTAATCCCTATTCATTAGATTACCTTACTCCGGATGGAATCTGGGTAACACCTCAACAACCAGCATCGGGCATTATTGGTGATATCTGGGCCTTTAAAGCAACCGGAAATCACGAAGCGTTAATCACTGGCTTAAACAGTGAAGTGTGGCAATTTGATGGTGAGATCTGGCAAAGTAAAGGAATCTGGCGCGAAGGTGCTTACAGTTATGGTTTGGATATGGACGTAGATGGAAACATTTGGGTAACCGGTGTTGGTGGTGCAGCCAGACGTGATGTAGCAACCGGTTTTTGGCAACGTTACCGTATCACCAACAGCTCACAAATCGATTATTGGGTGCAGGATATGGATATTGATATGGAGGGAAATGTATGGATGACAGGAAACGCCGGACCTGGTGTCGGAGGCTTTCAACGATTCGACGGCACACACTGGACCGGATTTAATGAAGAAAATTATGGATTGGGTTATGGATTCCCTTTCCCAACAGATAACACCATGGAAATTTACCGCAGGCCTTCCAACGGTGATGTGATCATCAATCCAATGTATGAAGGTCTCCATGGCTGGAATACCAATGGCTATTATGCTTTGACCGGCAGTTATCCCGAATCCAAAGGATTAACCGAAGATTCTGAGGGTAGATTATGGAATCTCGGGGGGTATTATGCGCTTCAATTTTACGAAAACAATGGCTGGACTGAAGTCGAAATTACTGGCTCCGGAGCAAATATTGAAAATGATTTATCGTTACCGGGAACCGTCTGGGCTTGCACAGGATATCAGGTTTTGAGAACCAATGGCGTAACCAGTTACTCAAAAACAGTGTTTGATTTCCCTGAGCTTGACCCGCAGAGTGATGCTCTCTCAACCGTAATCCCTGCTAATGAGGGCGTAGTCTGGTTTGGATCGAACAAAGGTCTGTTCAGATTAAACACCATAGATGATACCTATGATTTTTACACCAATTCAAACAGTGAAATAGCCGGGGAAAGCATCACTCCACTTGCATTTACAACCGACGGACGTATCTGGTATACCAGTTTTGGAAGCAGCGAATCTGATGAAACCGGATTGGGGTGGTTTGATGGAACCAACTTTGGTTTTTTTCCGGTTGAAGACGGTGGATTACCGCACGCACAGGTCATTGATGCTGAAGTAATCACAAAAGCAAACGGTTACGAATTGTGGCTTTGTTGTTTAAGCAGAGGTATTGCGATACTTGATGTTGGAATAAATACGGTTGGAATTGCCGCTCCAGAAAATCCATCAGCTGATATTCTGTTGGATTGTTACCCCAATCCCTTTAATGAAAATACTTCCATTCGTTTTGCACTTTCAAGTACTGATCATGTCAGTCTAAGCATTTATAGTATTACCGGAATACCTGTTGCTGTAATCATTGACAAACAATTGAATGCCGGAAACCATGTGGTGAACTGGAATACGTCTGATGTAAAAAATAAAGTGAGTTCAGGTATGTATATTGCCAGAATTACCACATCAACCTTCACGAAATCAATCAGATTGATTGTACAATAAATTACAAAAGCACAATTTTTCTGAAGATACTGCCTTCTTTGCGAATGATGCAAAGTGTATAAATACCTTTACGCATACCATCAATCTTGCTTAGGTCAACAGGAATTTCTTTTTCAATTGAATCCGCTATTTCAGTTGTGTAAATGGTTTTTCCAGTGAGGTCGTTAATTAGTATAATGAATTCATCAGTCACACGCCGGCTGAACCGGATTGTGAATGTGTGATCTACCACAGGATTAGGAAAAACAGTCACATCCAATTGACTCATCGTTGGGTCATCGAGCCCGGCAAATCCTTCTACAAGGCTTAGCCAGTTCAAATTAAAGCCACTTATAAGCACGGCTAATTTTAAAATATGTTCACCTGCATCCAGCGTTATCGTGGTTGACACTGATTTCCAGTTTTGCCATCCGTTTGTATTTGTGGTATTTACGGTTCCCACTTTCACATTATCCAAATAAACATCGAATTTACCGGCAGCGGTTCCCGCATACCGGCTTGTGAAAGCATATTCACCACTTTCGGCCACGATTACTTTATAAGAAAGCCAATCGCCTGCTTCGGTGTAACCAATATTCATGAATCCATCAATATCATTGGTCAATTCAGCAAACACACCCTTTTGTCGGTAATATTCTTCTGCTTCAATTCTTCCGGGGATTTCGGAAACCTGCATCGAATCATATACCGGAACATCCAAATAAACCTGGCCCAGCTCTGTCATTTCACCATTGGCACCGTACAAATCGATATAGGGGTAAACGGCAGCTCCGCTGCCTCTTCCAATGAACCATGCATAGCGGAATACATCCGGATTGCGTTCCAGAAAATTGGTAGTTCCGGCCAGATAATTCTGTTGACTTGCCGGGGTAACACCAGCCTCCCAATTGGCAAACTCTGTTACCCAGATTGGTTTACCGTATTTCCGTGCATCATCGATATATCCTGACATTGAATTACCGCCTCCATACCAATGCAAAGCAATATAATCGACCCGGCAACCAACACAGGCAGCAAAAAAATCGTCGAGCCAATCGAATGGATTGTTGTAGGTTGTGCCGTTCTCGGTAACGCAGCTGCCACAATAATTCACGGCCGGACTCACAAGTTTTATTCCGTATTGATCGGCAAAGGCTTGCAATTGAGGCCAGGCAGCAGCGGCTTGTGTGGGCGTCATATTGGCCTGTGCCGTGAAATTTGGTTCATTAAAACCCAACACAAAATTCACCTTATCATCCTGCGATACCCATGCATTCACTCCGCTGATTCCAGCCGCATTCCATGCCTGGGGAGTGAAATCGACCCCGTAATTTCCATATGTATTTCGAATGCCTGCATCGGGTTGGGCCGCCCAGTTATACCACCACGAAATTCCTTGTGAAGCAGTATTCATATCTGCCGGTGAATGGTAACCATAGCCAAGGCCGCGTTTGTTGCTCTTCTCCTGACCAAATGAAAGCGTTGTTGTAAGTAAGAACAAGATGAGGAACCCGTTTGTTTTCATAAAATCAGGCTTAAAACAATTTGTGATATTAGGCACAAAGATAGAGACAGGACACGATCAAAAATTGAAGCAGAAAAAAACGACAGCACATTTCTCAGTAAAGGTCTATTTTTTCTTTAAACGTTTCACTATAAGCCCTTAACCTGAAATTGTGGCGTTAGCATCTAAATTGATCGTGACAAACTGCTTTTCGTAAATTTTTCAACCCTTTCAAAAGCAAGTTTTGAACTTATAATCGCCATGGGAAGTCCTGCACCCGGAACAGTTGATGCGCCAACATAAAAAACGTTTTTATAGTTTTCGTCATAGTTATGGGGCCGAAAGGCACCAATCTGCATCATGGAATGCGACAGACCAAGGCCGCTGCCACGGTGCAGGTTAAACTGCTGTTGCCAATCGGCAGGCGTATACACGGTTTTTGATATAATCTCAGGTTTGATGTCCCGACCAATACGTTTTGAAAAATCGTCGATGATGCTGTCGGTAATTTCATCCTTGTCGTCCCAGTTAGGTTTGTAGCGCAGATCGGGCACCGGACAAACGAAAAACAGACTCTCACAACCTTCAGGCGCACAATCAGGATTGTGTTTCGAGAGCACATTCACATAATAATACGGCTTTTGAAGCTTATCAGGATTTTTATAAATATCCCCGGCATATTCATCAAAATTGCTTCCCAGAAAATAATTGTGGTGGTTTGTCTCCGGAAGCTTGCATTTCACACCCAGATACATGGTGAGATAACCCATCGTCCATTCCTTTTTGTCGAGTTGTTCGATCGAAAATGCCTTGCGTTTCAATACTTTTCCTCTGAAAACTGCCGCATCGGCATTCACAACAATGATGTCAGCCGTCCATTCCTTTTGATTCTGATCGGTCAGTGATTCCAATTTTCCGTTTTTTTCAACGAAATCCATGATCTCGGTGTTGTAAGTGATCGTAACATTTTCTTTACGTAGTTCTGCCACTATTCCTTCGACAATCTTATACATACCGCCTGCCACATTGTAGTAACCATCATGCTTGAACTCGGTATATGAAAGCAGTGAATAAACGGCGGAAGTGTCGAACGGTGTGCGCCCCAGAAAAAAAGCCACCAGCGAAACAATCTGTCGTGCTTCACTCGATGTGAAATAGCGGTTCACCTGATCGTTGAATTTGCGAAAAAGAACCGGCAGGTGTTTGGGATTCACGCGCATGAGTGTCAGCACATAATCGAGCAATGAATCGAAATTCTGTTTGATGACCAGATCGACGGTGTCGTGAAAAAGTTCTCCGCATTTATTGAGGTATTTTTCTATTTTCTTATCAAAATCCGGTTCAATGTCTTTGAACTGTTCCGATAGTTTTGCCAGGTCCTTATAAAGGAAAAATGTCTTTGAACTATTACTGAAATTGACCGAATACAAGGGATCAAGTTCTACATATTCGAATGGAAGATTGATATTACAATCGCGGGCAAACTCTTCAAATTCGTACGACATGCTAAAGAAACTCGGGCCCGTATCAAAGGTGAATCCATCTTTTTTAATCTGATTCAGGCGTCCGCCGGCCTGTTTGTGTTTTTCGATGATTTGTACCTTGTAGCCTTTTTTTGCCAGCCTGAGGGCCGTTGCCAATCCGCCGATGCCTGCACCAACAACCAATATTGTCTTTTCCACTTTATTCTTTATTTATCTTTTTGAGTAATTCGGTATATAATTCATTTTTGACCCACATTAGATTGGGTTCGATACGAAACAGATTTTCGTAGCAAGCTTTTGCAGCATTATAATCATGCAGTTCGGTATATGCTTTGGCAATCATTGTCAAAAGATTCAGATAGTTCCAGTCATCTTTCATTTCTGTTTTATCAAGTTCCATCAACAATTTTGCCTTGTTAAAATAATTCAAGGCAACCGTTTTTGAACCTCCAAAAGCTGAAGGCATATAAAACTGACTATTTCCATATTGGATATAACCATATGGGTTTTTTTCATCGAGTTTCATGGCCAATTCGGCGCACTCAACACTTTTGGGGCCGACAAAAGGGGCTTTAAAAACGTTTAATCCAATATGAAAACCATAGAAAGCCGATTTGTAAGCATTGACCAATGACAATTTGTAGGACGCCTTTTCGAGTATTTCAAGGTTAGCTTCGGCCAAAGCGAGATATGCTTCAGCCTGTTCGTCATTGTCCTTATCGATGCACCAGCCAACATAACCATATTGATAATTAACCAGCTCCAGCAAAAAATCATTGGATTTATTGTTTTGAAGATTCATCTCATCAATCACCAACTTCCATTGTGCCATGTTATTGCTGACATAAGACTCGTAAATAGTTGATTTATACGCAGCCTTTATACTTGAAACACTGAAAATGATTACAATAAGTGTTAAGAAATACTTCGACCTTTCCATATATATTCTTTCCTTTTTTTGTTTAAAATTGCTTTGTAAATAAATAATCCCAGAGCCAATTGCTGAGGAATGAGTAAAACAAGATTTTGTACAACCGACTGTCTGCTCACGATGGAAATGAAAATCCGGGTCAAAACCACCATGCTGAAGTAGAAAAACAATGCCTTGTAAGAAAGTCCAACTAAAACTGCCAAAAATCCGAATGAAGTAATCAGCCAGAAAGAGAAGGCAAGTACCGCTGAATTTCCAAAAAAACCGATCACATTCTTCGAAAAACCATGCACCGAATCCACGAAACTTCCATACATGCGGCAACTTATGTTTTCGTCGCCTGCCAAACAGGCAACGGGAATATGGTTTTGTTTATAAAACCGCGCGATGGCAATATCTTCCACCTTGTTGGCTTTCATGGTTTGATGTGGCATCATTTGACGGTATCCGACTGCATCGAACAGCATACACTGACCATTGGCAGCGGCAAACGATGAAAAACCCGTTTTACGCACCAAAATCAACGGCAAAAGTGAAAGCAAAATGTAGTTCATGTTTGGCACGGTTATTTTCTCTCCAACACCAATCATGATTTGCTTTGGAAAAACAGAAAGTAATCCCAGTTTATACTTCTCTGTGTAACGGGTAATGTCAGATAAAAGTTCATTTTTCACGCGTACATCGGCATCAAGAAACAGTAAAAAATCGCCTGTTGCCTTATTTGCTAACACATGGCATGCATGGTTTTTGCCCAGCCAACCTTCGGGCAGTCCGGCTGAACAGATGAGTTTGACGCGTGCATCTTTCTTTGAAAACCCGGAAACGATAGCAGTAGTATTATCGGTCGATTCGTCATCAAAAACAATGATTTCAATGCGCTGATACGGCTGCTTTAAAAGATCTGCAAGAAGATTGCTTATGTTATTTTCTTCGTTCCGGGCCGGAATCAATACCGAAACCAAATGGTTTAATGGTGCTGTATTTCGGCCAAATGACTGCCGGAATACCAGATTTGAAACCGCAACGAGCAATCGGATAATAGCAAAAACGAATACAACACCGGCCAGATAGATCATTGCTTACACATTAAATTGCTTTTGCTTTTCGACGCTTTGGGCATAAAAATGGTTGTATTGATGTTGCAGACCGGCAATATCACTTACCGGCATGCTGTTTTCCTGCAAATGAAAATATATGCCTGGCTTTCGGTTCGAGAAATAATCGACAAGGTTGGCCAGAAACATAATCTGAATTTTATCCGCCTTTTCATTTAAAATTCTTTCCAGTCCTTTTTCAAACTGAAAATGCTGGTTATGCTGACTTTGGATTTCACCCTGTGGAAAAATTAGTACCATATTTTCATTATTGGTGAGTAGTTCAGCTGTATAATGAAGTGTTTCTATGATGCTTTTCGATTTTTTACTGACTGAAAAACCGCCCGTATAATTGAAAAACCAGAATTTCCGAAGCTGTTCCTCAAGCATCATGAAATGAAATTTCCGGTGCAACATTTTTATATTGATATACATTGCCCAAAACCCATCCCACCAACTTATATGATTGGATATTAGTAATATAGGAAGATTTTTTTCTTCTATTCCGCCAATAATCCGCACCGTTCCAAAATGCCTTTTGATAATTATATCGGCATACCATTTGAAAAATGGATGAATGATAAAATTATGTTTGGCCTTCAGCATCAATTTGTTAAATCAGGAAAAATAAAAACAGGAAAAATAAAAACTGACACACCAGTATAAATGAAGCAAATCTGTTCCGGATTTTGATGTGTGCCATCTTTAGCAAAGAATGAAATATCAGTGCAATTACAAACCAGGCAAGGTAATTTTTCAATGGCACTCTATCATCAAGCCAATACCACATATCGAGGATGGGTGCAAGCTGTTCAAGCACCAAATCGTAAACCAGCATTATTGTTGAAGCAAAAACGATTTTCAAACCAGGGTGTACTGATGTTTTTTCGAAAACCGAAGCGGTTGTATACACCAGAAATAACCAGTTCAAACCTATAATGACAGGTGTGAGGAAAAATTTTGGTCCCAGACTGTCGCCATAGTTGTACTCACCGAAAATTAGTCCGGTATTTACACCGATGGCCTCAATAATAAACCCCAGAAGTAAAATTCCAGTAAAAATGAAAACCCTTTTTTTATTCAATTTTTCGTCATTAAACACCGCCAATGTCGCAAAACTCAATAAAAGTGCAAAAGGAATTAGTTTCACAAAAAACGGAAACGAAACAGGAACCAATAACCCGACAATACCAACCACATAGAAAATTACGAAAAAGACTTTCGTTTCCATGATTCTGCCCGTAATAAATCCAAAATAGTTCATATTTCAGCTTTCGCTTTATTGGTAAATACTTTTTGAAATCTGCCTATCAACAACAGATTGAAGAGGATGAGACTGAAGGCATACCCAAAATCTTCAATTGGGATGGTCAACACACGAATTCCCAGGTTTTCGCTGTCGTTATACCAAACCACTTCACTTTCGATGAAACTACCGGTTAACACGGCGTTCACTATCAAAAATGGGATCAGAATCAGTAAAAATGTTATATAATAACCTTCCAGTATTCCTGTTTTATCGAAAAGGGCCAGCAACAGCGCCAGCATTAATGTGCTGAAAATATATACCGTATATATCTTATCGAAATGCAGGGCGATAATTACAGCCGTCAGAATCAAAATTATGGCAGTTATATACTTGCTAAGCTTCTTGCTCAGACGGATATTGGGAAAGTACAACACGAACGAGGCATGCAAAAAAATGCTGGCATAGGGGATGATGACAAAAAACAACCATTCTTCGATTGGCAGCTTAAAAAATGAAACGTTTGAGATGTAATCGGGGTTAAAACCCCAAACACCCCACTTGGTCATAAATATATCACATACGATGTAAAATGCAGCAACAATAAATATAGATGGAAGCACCTCTTTCCACCGGGTATAGAAATGCAGTTTTTTATCAAAACTCAGCAGAAAAGGAACAGCAAACGAGCCAAGTAAGAGAATGAAATAGAGCGACATGTTTTAGTTTTTAAAAAAACGTAAAGAAAAAACCAGCAGACCAAAATTTCTGAAATCAATGGCGTTTTTTGGACGGTGATGGGCCAGGTGTGCGCGGATGATGGCGTTGGTGTAGTACCCGGGTTTTTTAAACAAAAACGGGATGTTTAAACGTTGGTGAATCAGGACATCATGAATCAAAAAATAAGTAAAGCCATACAAGGTGATGCCAATGCTGATAAAAACAAAGGGTAAGAAGTTGATTGAAAACCCGATAATCATTAAAATGATGGCCGGAACGGCATATACCAGAAAAAACAGGTCGTTTTTTTCGAAACGCGATGTCGCCATTTTGTCGAGTGAAACCTTGTACTGATCATTCACATGGTGGTCTTTGTGCCATCTCCATAAAAACCCATGCATCACATATTTATGATTCGACCAGGCTACAAATTCCATAAAAAAGTAGGCAATAAAAACCAAAGCAACGTTGATCATAGCGTTTCTTGCATTTTTGTGGGTAATATATTGAATCAGTTAGTGTTATGACATATTAAGTTGATACTGTAAATAGGCTTTTCCAAGTAACCACATTTTCATTGGGTCAGAAATCCGGATGCGGGTGGATAAAATTTTTCGTGCCGGCGTTTTTCGTATCTTTTTCAACAACTCTTTGTAAAAAACGAAGGCGACCAACACAGCAAGTTTCGATCGGCCCGGAAGTCGTTTGATACCTTCATTTGCCTCCTTAAAGTCCGCTTCGATATTTTTTACCAATGAATTTTTCATGGTATCATCAAAGGTATGTATATCAAAATCAGGAAAGTATTTTCTGTCCAATTGTTCCATATCGGCTTTCAGGTCGCGAAGGAAATTCACTTTCTGAAAAGCCGAACCCAATTTCATAGCCGGTTTTTCGAGTTCGGTGTACAGTTTTTCATCTCCATTCACGAAAGCTTTTATACACATTAATCCCACCACGTCAGCCGAACCGTAAATATATGTGTTTAGTTCGCTGGTGTTTGCATATACATGTTTACTTAAGTCGGATTTCATGCTGTACAGAAACGAATCGATGAGGTGTAACGGGATATTGTACTTTCTCACAGTGAGTGCAAAAGCGTGTAATACCGGATTCATGCTGATGCCATTGGCAATGGCTTCGAGACAATCGCGTTCAAAATTCTTCAGCAAGGTTTTTTGGTTATATCCATGAAAGGTATCCACAATTTCGTCGGCCACACGCACAAATCCATAGATGCTATAAATCGCCTGACGCGTTTCAGCTGATAATAAGCCGACTGCCATTGAAAATGAAGTACTATATGACTTTGTTATTAATTTACTGGTTTTAAGCGATATATCGTGGTATATGTCCATTTCTGAAACCAAAGTTTTACTGTTATGCATGTTTTTTTGTGTGTTTTTGAAACGTTGGTAAAGGTTTAAAAACAAACTATTTTGTTTAACTTATTTCGTAAATGATTAAACATAACTAAGTATCATCATGTAAACATCTGTAAGACAAAATTGTTCGAATATCAGGCAGAAATATTATAAAGTGCTGATTATGTGACAATAATTGAAATTCGATTTTTAATCCACAACATGATTATAGTTCAGAATTATTGTTTGAGAATTTTTCCACTTATCATCAGTCTTCCGTCATTTTTAATGGAATAATAATAAGATCCTGCCCGACACAAAACATCGTTGGCAGTGCGACCATTCCATTCAATTGTCATAAGCTTATTATCCGGAATAACAGTTTGATTGTGAATTATTTGCCCCATATTATCATAGATTACGAAATCAAATGGTGCAACCACTGTCAAGCTGATATTGAAAAATATGTTTTCGCTGAACGGATTTGGTGTTGAATTTACGCGGACCTGATTAAGATGAGACTCGAAGACAGAACTGGGATCATACACCTGGATTCCAACATACAAAGGGTGCTTCCCGGCAATTCCGGCTTCAATATTCAGTAATTCCGAATAATCTCCAACTGCAAGTCCGTGGCTGTCGAAATCAATAATAAGTTGAATACTGTCGTTGGCTGCAATCGTGGATGTATCAGGTTCAACATGCATCCAAGGTGACATATTTTCAGTTGTCATCTGCACAAAGCAATCAGCAGGCATGGGGTTTTTTATTGTTATAACAGTATCATGCAATGTGTTGACTGGCATTTCGAAAACAATGCTGTCGTTCGAAAGTAATATTTCCGGAGTGTAAACAAGTGTCTTAACCAGCACATAACCAAACAATGTTTCATTGGCAAAAAGTTGAAGATTGGTTTCAAATTGACCAACCTCCAATCCTGAAACCGAGACCGATACAACCGCTGAATCGGAAGGTGGTATTGAAAACATTTCTCCAATCAATATAAGCCATGCGGGTTGATCCAACACGGTAATTCGTAGATTAACCGTATCGACACCCTTGTTTTTCACTACAAAATCTTTTAACCCAACTGAGTTTTCGGGTAACACAAAACTCAGACTATCTTTATCAAGCGTGAGATCAATCGGGTGTTGCAATAGCATCAATGATTTGTAAATATTTAATCTGCCACCACTGACAGTAATGCCTTGCAGGCCGGTCAGTGAATCCGTTCCATCAAGCAAATATTGTTTAATCTCAAGTATTTTTTGGGCAGGATTGGCTTTATAGTCAGTCATAAACACCGAATCGACTGCCGAAAACAGGAGTGCAGTAGCACCGGCCACATGCGGACAAGCCATGCTGGTTCCCGTTGAAAAACCATACGAATTATTTGGTTTTGTCGAATAAATCTGTGTTCCCGGTGCACCCAAATCGATGGTATTGGTTCCGTAAGCAGCAACACTGAATTTTTCATCCTTGTTGGTAGTATTTGTCACTGTAATCAACCAGGGTGTATCAAAAGCCGTTGGTATATCACCCACCACATCCACGTTAACATTGGCATTGGCAGTGGCTCCTGCATTCAAAATGCCGAGTGATCCCAAACTATCATACATGGCTTCCCACACAGGATAGTCCTCTGGCTGGCCATTATTGACACCGAACGAAGAGTTTGTAGCCACTATAAAGGCACCTTTCTGACCCAATGATTGATCGTATAATGCGCGCATCTCATAGGCATAGGCATATGCTTTGATTACAACCGATTCAACGGTGGATGAACCGGCAATAGGTAAAACTTTCACATTCCAGTTAACACCACTGACCCCAATACCATTGTTTCCCCTGGCGCCGACAGAACCCGAAACATGGGTTCCGTGTGCATGATCCGGAATTGTTCCGGAATTGTTGTACGCATTCCATCCATGATAATCGTCAATATACCCGTTCTCATCATCATCGATGCCATTACTCATAATTTCGTTTCTATTTTTAAAGAGATTCAGGTCTGCATGATTGATCGAACAACCACCATCGATAACAGCAACCACAATGGTATCTCCTAACGCAGTAACGCCACCGGTAGTGATGTCCCATGCCCTCAGGGCATCAATATCCGCACCGGCCACACCCCCGTTCTCACCTGTATTGTGCATGTCCCATTGCTGGCCAAAATTGGTATCATCCGGCCAATTTTCGATACTTTCACGCAATTCCACACGATGATTATATTGTGCCTTAAGCACAACCGGCGAATTTTTTAAGGAAGAAAGCATGAATTCACCATCCACTTTTACAGGATTAAAACCGACCAGAAACAGATGCAAGCGCTTCGAAATCATTTCCATCACTTGTAAGTCAACGGATGAAAACGATTTTTCAAGTTGCGTCAAATCATCTGTTTGACGAAGCTGTACAATAATTTCACCCGGAATAATTTCACCGGGTTGTTGGGCTTTCAGCTGGTCGTTTTGAATAAAAACGAAACTACAGATGAGCCAGCATAGAAGGTGTTTTTTCATGGTAGTGTGCCTTGATTCAGACTACCAAAATAATCGAATATTCATCATGAATGAAAAGAAATGTAAAATAGATTCCATTTTTTATTTTAAACCATGGAATGCCTTTTCATCTGCCAGCTAAAAACATTCTTCTCCGAACAAACAAAATACTTACCTTTGCTGTTAATCAATAAACACAAATAGATGAATCCGGTAATCCGTGTGATCATTGTGGATGACCATGAAATATTTCGTGTTGGCTTGCGATTGATTATCAATAAATTAGGATATGCTAAAGTGGTGGGTGAGGCTGCCGATGGCATCGAATTTCTTGAATTAATCGAACAGGAAGAAACGGATCTGGTGTTGATGGATATCCAGATGCCCAATATGAATGGTGCCGAAGCCACCAAAAAAGCACTCGAAAAATTTCCGAATCTGAAAATTATTGCCCTTTCAGTGTATACCGATGATGAGCATATCCGCATGATGATGGAAGCCGGTGTTAAAGGGTTTTTAATAAAAAATATTCGTAAAGAAGTGCTGGACAGGGCATTACAGGCTGTTTATATTGGCAAAACCTATTACAGCGAAGAACTCTGGGACTATTTCACAAAAGCGGTGGTCCGTGAAACAAAACAGGAAGAACATATCTATTTCACTCCCCGTGAGTTAGATGTGCTTCGGTTGCTTGCCGAAGGCCTGAACAGCAAACAAATTGGTGACCGATTGTTTGTGAGTGAACGAACCGTTGTTGGACACAAATCAAACCTGATGGCCAAATCGGGCAGCAAAAATACGGTCGGATTACTCACCTATGCACTACATAATAACCTCATTACCATTTAATTAAAACTCATTTTTTCACCTGACACGCTGCACTTGCGTGAAATTACTGTATCTACCTTCCTGATAGTCTTGATTTATTCATTGTGAAATCAGTAACAATGAACCTACCACAATTCAAATATCTTAAGTAATTTTGTCCTGTAATTGTTAATAATATCACAAGAGTACTAATCTAAAAGTTTCGGGCAATGAAAAAAGGTAAAATTTTGGTGGTGGACGATGACATGGACGTGATCACCCTGTTAGAGCAAATTCTCACATTTGAAGGTTATGAAGTTCTTTCTGCTTTCAATAAAAAAGAAGGGTTGAAACTGGCCCTCAGCAACAAACCTGACCTGGCCATCCTCGATGTGATGATGACTACACAATATGAAGGTTTCGAAATGGCACGCGAGTTCATCGACAATCCTGAACTGAAAGGCATTCCAACACTGATGGAGACCTCTATCGAAGTGCTTATGACCACAAAACCCAGTGTGCAGGCAATGGCCCGTGAATTTCGTAACGATCCCAATTACAAAGAATTGCAGGTAATCCTGATCCGCGATATCGTTACCGGCAACTCCGGCATTGACTATCGTGCCGAAGATGGTCGATCGGTGTGGGTTCCGGTTGATGGTTTTGTTCGTAAACCTGTCGACAGAACACGTATCATTACTGAAGTGGATCGTATTCTGGCCAAAAAAGCGTCTTCTGTTTCTTAAATAATTCACCAAGACTTAGTAAAAATTACCAAACCGATTTCTGAGTGACCATTGGTAGTTTCAGTCAGTCAACAATTAAATAAATTTACGATGAAAAGTAAGGTTGAAGAAATACTACAACAATATCCGAATGCAGGGCGCGACAGTTTGATTCCAATCCTGCAGTCTGTTCAGGAGTCACTTGGATTTCTTTCGGAAGAATCTGTTGTTCAGGTGAGTAAGTTTTTAAAAATGCCGGCAAGTAAGATCTTTGGTGTTGCCACTTTTTATAACCAATTCCGGTTTACACAACCCGGCAAATACCATGTGATGGTTTGCCGCGGAACAGCTTGCCATGTACTTGGTTCGGCCACAGTGCTCGAAGAAATTGAAAAATATCTCAAGGTGAAACCCGGAATGACAACCAAAGATAAACTCTTTAGTCTGGAAGTTGTCGCTTGTATCGGCGCCTGTGGATTGGCCCCCGTAATAAGCATCAATGGTGAGTTTCACGCGAAAGTTACCACCGAATCCATTCAATCAATTTTTGAAACCTACAGAAACAGGGAGGTATAACCATGGTCGTTGATAAATCATATTTAATCGAAAACGTGCTAAAACACAGCGCGAAAACCGAGATGGAACCTTTGGTTGCCGAACAATTACAGTTGCTTCGCAAAGACAAAAACACAAAACCCATCATTTACATCGGAGCCGGCACATGCGGCCTCGGTGCCGGTGCCAATGAAACCATGAAACAGGTTGGTGTTTTCCTGAAAGAAAAAGGGATCGATGCTGATATTATTCCGGTTGGTTGTATAGGTCTTTGCTCATCCGAGCCCTTAATGGACATTAAATTACCAGGCAGAAAACGTATTTCATTTGAAAAGGTTAATGGCAATAAAATAGCTGGAATTTTGGAAAGTGTTTTTACTGAAAACATTCCAGACCATCCTTTACTCGGCCAGTTTGAGTCGCAACAGCACGAAAAAAGCTGGGAAAATGTGCCCGCCATCGAAAATCATCGTTTTTTCAAACCACAGGTCCGCATTGTGCTCGAAAACTGCGGAATAATAAATCCTGTGAGTATTGAAGAATATATTGCCCGTGATGGATACAAAGCGTATCTGAACACACTAAAGGTATTCAGTCGCTTCGAAATGTGCGATTTAATTGAAAAAAGTGGATTACGTGGTCGCGGTGGTGGCGGTTTTCCTACTGGTAAGAAGTGGAAATTTGCCCTTGGTACAGAAGCCGAACAACGCTATCTGATTTGCAACGCCGACGAAGGTGATCCGGGAGCATTTATGGATCGTGCCGTTATCGAAGGCGACCCTCACAAACTGCTCGAAGGCATGGCCATCGCGGCTTACGCAATTGGCGCAACCAAAGCTTATGTATATATCCGTGCTGAATACCCGCTCGCCATCGAACGCCTTGTCATTGCAATCAAACAAGCCAAAGACTATGGTTTGATTGGTAAAAATATTTTTGGTTCGGGAATTGATCTCGATATCGTTATTAAAAAGGGTGCCGGAGCATTTGTATGCGGAGAAGAAACAGCCCTTATTCATAGTATTGAAGGCAAACGCGGAATGCCACGCCCACGCCCGCCATTTCCGGCTGTGAGTGGTTTATTTGGGAAACCTACCATCATCAACAATGTTGAAACCTTATCGAATCTGCCATCCATCGTGCGTAAAGGTTCTGAATGGTTCAGCAGCATGGGGACCAAAACAAGCAAGGGAACCAAGGTTTTTGCGCTTTCAGGAAAAATTGCAACCACAGGTTTAGTAGAAATCCCGATGGGGACAACCGTGCGTGACATCATCTTCAAAATTGCCGGTGGTATCGCAAACGGTAAAAAATTTAAAGCAGTCCAGATGGGAGGCCCGTCAGGTGGCTGTGTGACTGATGCCAATCTTGATATTGAAATTGACTATGAAAACCTTATCTCCGTTGGCGCCATGATGGGCTCAGGAGGAATGGTGGTGATGGACGAAGACACCTGCATGGTGGATGTGGCCAAGTTTTTTATGGATTTCATTCAACGTGAAAGTTGTGGTAAATGCATTCCATGTCGCGAAGGGACACGACGAATGCTCGAGATTCTGGAGAGCATCACCACGAAACCAAAAAACCGTGAAACACACGAGCCTTTGGCCCGTTTCAAAGGGGTGATGCAAATCGAGAGTCTGGGAAAAGTGATCAAAGACACCTCGCTCTGCGGTCTCGGTCAAACCGCACCTAATCCTGTTCTGAGCACGCTACAATGGTTCCGTGAAGAATATGAAGAACATGTTTTCGATAAAAAATGCCGTGCCGGTGTTTGCAAAAACCTCCGCGATTATACCATTATTGTTGAAAAATGTACAGGATGTACGGTATGTGCAAAAAAATGCCCGACGAACGCCATTATCGGTGGACGCAAACAACCTCATTTTATCATTCCTGATAAATGTATCAGTTGTGGAGCATGCTTCGAAGCATGTAATTTCGAAGCTATAAAAGTCAGTTAATCATTGTATTATATAAAATACAGAAACTATGAATCTGAATATTGAAGTAAATAATAACGTACTTTCCGCCATGCCTGGCGACACCATACTCGACGCATTGAACCGTCACGGAATGAATGTTCCAACATTATGTCACCTGAAGGGTTTGATGCCAAGTGGCTCATGCCGCATGTGTGTGGTGGAGGTAGATGGCCGTAAAAACCTGGTTACCGCATGTTCCGAACCTGTGATGGATGGTATGAAAATTCAAACCCATTCGGCAAGAGTAATCGAATCGCGTAAAACGATTGTCGAACTATTGCTTTCAAATCACCCTGATGATTGCTTGTATTGTGAACGCAACGGTAGTTGTGAATTACAAAAACTATCCGAGGATCTCAATGTGCGCGAAAGACGTATCAGCGGGAATAAAAACAATTACAAGCTTGATGTTTCAAGTGCAAGTATCGTGCGCGATCCGGCCAAATGTATTTTGTGCGGAAGGTGTGTGCGTGTTTGCGAGGAAATAGAAGGCGTTTCGGCCATCGAGTTTGTTGGTCGTGGAAGCAAAACCTTTATCGACACATCTTTTAACCATGGACTAAATGTTTCAACCTGTATCAACTGCGGACAATGTATCATGGTTTGTCCGACAGGCGCCCTGAAAGAGAAACCACATATCGACGAAATAAGGACAAAACTTGCCGATCCTACAAAAACAGTTGTGATCCAATATGCACCTTCCATCACTATTTCACTGGCCGAAGAGTTTGGTTTTAAACCAGGACAGAATATTGGTGGAATCATGAATGCCGCCTTGCGCCGGATTGGTTTCAACTTTGTTTTCGACACGTCTTTTTCGGCCGATTTAACGATCATGGAAGAAGCTTCCGAATTGGTACAGCGCATCACAACAGGCGGAACCTTGCCAATGATCACAAGCTGTTGCCCGGGCTGGGTAAAATATGCCGAAGAATTTCAACACGATATGTTACCACATTTATCAAGTTGCAAATCGCCACAACAAATGCTGGGCGCAATAATCAAGAGCTATTTTGCTGAGACGGAAGGCATCAATCCGGCTGATATTTATTCAGTTTCCATTATGCCATGCACCGCCAAAAAATTTGAACAGCAACGCGAAGAGATGACGCAGAACGGCATTTCGGATGTCGATGCCGTACTCACCACACGCGAACTGGCGCGACTGATCCGTTTATTTGGTATTGATATGGACAAAATCAGTCCTGAATTGGCTGATTCTCCCCTGGGAACCCGTTCTTCTGCCGGAAAAATTTTCGGGGTGTCGGGCGGTGTGATGGAAGCTGCCATCCGATCAGCACATTATTTTATCACTGGTAAGGAATTGATTAAATTCCAGGTGAATGCAGTGCGTGGTCTTGCCGGAAGAAAAGAGGCAAAAGTAGTGATCAACGGCCTCGAAATTGGCGTTGCTGTAGTGAGTGGATTGAAAAATGCCGAAATTCTGATGGAAGAAGTCAGAAACGGACGAAAAGACATTCATTTCATCGAAGTAATGGCTTGTCCGGGTGGCTGCATCAACGGTGGCGGACAACCAATCGGGACAAATGAAGAATCGCTGCGAGCACGTATGAAAAGTTTATATGAAATTGACGAACACGACACAATAAAGGTTTCGCACAAGAATCCGTATATCATCGAACTTTATGATAAGTTCCTCGGTAAACCACTTGGGCACAAGAGCCATCACCTGTTGCACACCAATTATCAGGAGAGGGACGTAAATTGATACAATTTTGGTTAGTTGTATATATTTTTAAAAATTGGTTAAGCAGTACAACATCTGAAGCAACACATGGCGCATAACAAAAAACATAAGCAATTGGTTTTTACGGTTAAAGATCGGTGTCGTGTTTGCTTCACTTGTGTACGAGAATGTCCTGTAAAAGCAATCAAAATAATCAATGGCCAGGCCGAGGTTGTTTCAGAACGCTGCATCGGATGTGGAAACTGTGTAAAAGTATGCCGGCAGAATGCGAAAGCATTTTTAAGACATGTTGACGAAGTAAAAGATTTATTAAACAGTAAAAGTCGGGTCATTGCCTGTATAGCACCCAGTTTTCCGGCCGAATTTACCGAAATTGAAGATTACCGTGTTTTTGTAGGCATGGTGAAATCACTTGGTTTTGAACTCGTTACCGAAGTAGCCTTTGGCGCTGATATGGTGGCTGTAGCCTACAAAGAATTATACAACCGGACTGAAAATAAAGGTATTATTTCATCCGATTGCCCGGCAGTGGTTTATTATGTTGAACAATACCAACCTGAACTCGTGTCCCATCTCGCCCCTTTGGTCTCACCCATGGTGGCTGTGGCCCGTTTTCTGAAAGTGAAATATGGCGATGACGTTCAGATTGTGTTTATCGGACCTTGTATTGCTAAAAAATCAGAGTCGGATGAGATCGATCATGCGATTACTTTTACAGAGTTAAGAGAATTATTCAGTGATTTTAACATCGACCCACAGCAGGTTAAAATGCTTGATTTTGACCCGCCACATGCGGGTATGGGAGCCATTTTTCCTGTGAGCCATGGCTTATTGCAAAATATGGATGTGAAACATGATATCACAAAAGGTGATGTGGTGGTTGCTGAAGGCCGTGTGAATTTTAAGAACGCACTGAGCGAGTTCTCAGATGGCGAATTACAGGCACGACACCTTGAATTGCTCTGTTGCGAAGGTTGTATCATGGGACCCGGCATGTCGGCAAACGGCAAAAAATACATACGCCGTGCATGTATTTCAACCTATGTTTCGCAAAAACTTGATAGTATTGACAGCCTGGATTGGGAAAACAATATGCTGGCAGCAAAGCAAATAGATTTATCCACACATTTTGAAGCCATGGATAGGCGTACACAAAATCCATCTTCACAAAAAGTGGCCGAAGTACTGCATAGCATGGGAAAAGAATCGGCTGATGATTATCTTGATTGCGGCGCCTGCGGTTACGACAGTTGTGTGGAACACGCCATTGCGGTTGTACAGGGACTTGCCGAAAACGAAATGTGTCTGCCTTATACGATAGAACAACTCCACGATTCAATTGAAAAAATTAATTCATCAAACAGCGAATTGGCCAATGCCAGAGAAGCACTCAAGCAATCAGAAAAACTGGCTCATATGGGACAGCTCTCAGCAGGAATTGCCCATGAGTTGAACAATCCGCTTGGTGTTATCACCATGTACAGCAATCTTTTACTCGACGAGGTACAAGATGAACAAACAAGAAATGATCTCACCTTAATCGTTGAGCAGGCTGACCGATGCAGAAAAATTGTTGGAGGTTTACTCAACTTTGCCCGCAAAAATCAGGTGCGCCTGATTGAAACTGATCTCGAAAAATTTGTCGCAAGGAGCGTTCAGTCAATTATTCTCACAGATAATATTGTGGTGAAAATTGATGTTGAGATGACCGATCCATTTGTATTCCTCGATCCTGATCAGATGATGCAGGTACTCACTAACCTCGAGAAAAACGCTGTGGAAGCCATGCCCGATGGCGGTGAAATTCTCATTGGACTGAAAGAACATGGCGACGAAGTGGAAATTTCTATCAGCGATACCGGAACCGGAATATCGCAAGATAATATGGACAAGGTTTTCACGCCATTTTTCACCACAAAAGAAGTAGGCAAAGGAACAGGACTTGGTTTGCCGCTTTGTTACGGAATCGTGAAAATGCACAATGGAAAAATAAATATTATATCAAATGACGATTTACAAAAGGGGCCAACAGGAACCTCTTTTGTGATAAGATTACCAAGAAATCCCTGATAACTAATTAAATATTGAATAAAATGTCGAACCAAAAAAAATTGATTTTAATTGCCGACGATGATGCCGATTATCTTTTCCAAATGGAAGCCATGGTGCGCAACCTGGGCTTTGATGTGAAAACTGCCGATGGACAACACGAAGCTGAGCGTTTGCTCGATACAATTAAACCCGATTTGGCCATCTTCGATCTGATGATGGAAAATGAAGATAGTGGCTTTTTATTGGCGTATAAGGCAAAGCGGAAATTCCCCGAAATGCCCATTATCATTGCATCAGCTGCCACAGCCGAAACAGGATTCAGCTTTGATATGCATAATTCAGATGATCGAAACTGGATCAAAGCAGACCTCTATCTCGAAAAAGGAATCCGCAGTGATCAACTTCACCGCGAGATTAATAAGTTGTTGAAGCTGTAAAGTTGGAAGTTGGAAGACCGAAGATGGAAGATAAAATATAACTTTAGTTCACTCATAACTTTAGCTCACTTGTAAAATGGCAACATTACAGATTTTGGTTGTTGACGATGAACCCGGTATCAGATCGGGAATCAATCGGATTTTAACAAGTTATACGGTCGGATTTCCCTTTTTGGAGGAGGATTTCGACTTCAAACTTACCGATGCTGCCAGTGGTGAGGATGCTATCGACATCCTGAACAGCCAGCCAATTGACATCGTATTACTCGACAATAAATTACCGGGTATGGATGGCACTGAAGTGCTCGCCTACATCAAAAAACAAAAATTCGATGTGGCGGTTATGATGATCACCTCGTATGCTTCACTTGATCTGGCAATCAAAGCCACTCGCGATGGTGCCTATAGTTTCATGCCAAAACCGTTTACACCACAGGAACTTCGGTCGAGTATCGAAAATATATCGAAGCATCTCTATCTCAAGCGGATGACACGTAAGATGCAGGAGGAGGGAAAACAAATCCGCTTTCAGTTCTTATCTGTGATGTCGCATGAACTCAAATCGCCGCTCAATGCGGTGGAAGGTTACCTGAAAATGATGCAGGAAAAACAGTTTGGCGACAAGGTGGATGATTATGAGAAGATGATTGATCGATCGCTTGCCCGCTTACGGGGTATGCGCAACCTCATCATGGATTTACTCGATCTTACAAAAATCGAGTCTGGCAAAAAGCAGCGAAAACTGCGCGAAACCGACCTTTCAGAGGTGGCACGCATGTCGATGGATACACTTGAACCCTATGCCATTCAGCGCAGTGTACGCATGAAACTCAGTGTTACAGGAAGCCCGATGCTGCTGGCCGATCCTGATGAAATGGAAATTGTATTTAACAACATGGTTTCCAATGCCGTAAAATATAATAAAGATGGTGGAAAAGTAAAAGTTCTGATTGAAGACCAGGGCAAGGAAATAGTTATTAAAGTTTCCGACACCGGAATCGGAATCAGTAAAGAGGACCAGGAACAGATTTTCGAAGATTTTGTAAGAATTAAAAGCAGTCAGACAAAAGAAATAACCGGAAGCGGACTCGGATTATCAATCACAAAGAAAATGGTCGCACAATACAACGGTTCTATCTCGGTTGAGAGCATTGCCGATGAAGGAACTACTTTTACAATAACTTTGCCAAGACAATAATACACTAATAAAACGTGAAATTTACTCCTGAACACTTAAAACTATCAGATGTTTCGATGCAACCTTTCCTCGATGACGAGGAAATTTGGTCGTTCATCCATACTGCCAAACCCAGCTTTGATACAGTAGAAGCTGTCATTGCAAAATCACTCGCCAAAAACAGACTTACTCTCGCCGAAACAGCCATCCTTGTGAATGCAAACGAACCTGCCATGATCGAAATGATCAAAGCAGGGGCGCGGGCTTTGAAAGAAAAAGTATATGGCAAACGCATTGTGCTTTTTGCTCCGCTCTATGTTGGAAACTATTGTTCTAACAATTGCCGATATTGTGGTTTCAAGGCGTCGAACAAAAAAGCCATCCGTAAAACCCTCACAAAAGAAGAGCTCATTGCCAACGTTAAAGCCCTGGAAGAGCATGGACAAAAAAGACTTATCCTGGTTTTTGGCGAGCATCGTACGTATTCACCTGGATTTATTGCCGAGACAGTTAATACTGTTTACAATGTTAAAAAGGATTTCGGTGAAATACGACGCATCAACATAAACGCAGCTCCGCTGGATATTGAAGGCTTTAAAACAGTAAAAGAATCCAATATCGGCACCTACCAGGTATTTCAGGAAACATATCATCACCCCACCTACAAGGTTTGTCATCCTTCGGGCCGAAAATCTGATTATGATTTTCGCCTTACTGCGCTCGACAGGGCCATGGAAGCCGGGATCGATGATGTTGGAATAGGTGCATTGTTTGGCTTATACGACTGGCGTTTTGAAGTGCTTTCGTTGTTGCGGCACGTAAACCACCTCGAAGCTTGTTATAATGTTGGTCCGCACACCATTTCGTTCCCGCGCATTCAGGACGCTTCAGAGTACGACCTAAACGACAGGTACCAGGTAACAGACGAAGATTTTACACGATTGGTTGCTATTCTCCGGTTGGCTGTTCCTTACACCGGTTTGATACTGACAGCCCGCGAATCTGAAGCAACCCGAAAAGAAGTGCTTTCGTACGGTTGTTCACAGATTGATGCAGGAACCAAACTTGAAATTGGCGCTTATGCCAAAAATCCGGATGTAAATCAAAACCTGAATAAGGAACAGTTTAAAATTAACGATGACCGTACCCTGGCACAGGTGATTGATGAACTGCTCGAAGCCGATTATATTCCATCATTTTGCACCGCTTGCTACCGCAAAGGAAGAACAGGACAGCATTTTATGGAGTTCAGCGTACCTGGATTTATCAAGAAATTCTGCACTCCCAACGCCCTTCTTACCCTTGCCGAGTATATTATGGATTATGCAAGCGAATCAACAGCGGTGAAGGGCTGGCAGGTGATTGATCGCAACCTTAACGAAATGGATGACGAAGGGTATAAAGCTGAATTGATTCATCGAATCGAAAGAATTAAACAAGGAGAACATGATTTATATTTTTGAAGTGGGAAGAGGGAAGCTAGAAGTGGGAAGTGGCTTCCCTCGTCGTTCCGCCGAGGCAGGCCACTTCCCACTTCCAACTTCCCACTTCTAACTTATAACAACCATGTCTAAAGGAAAAGACCAAAAACCACACATAGGCATCTTCGGACGCCGTAATAATGGAAAAAGTTCCATCATCAACACCATTGTGAAACAGGATGTAGCCATCGTTTCGGAACAGGCAGGAACAACCACTGACCCTGTGAAAAAATCGATAGAGATATTTGGTATAGGGCCGGCAATAATGATTGATACCGCAGGCATTGATGACAGCGGCGAATTGGGTGAAAAACGTGTTCAGAAATCACTTGACGCCATAAAAACCATCGACTGCGCCATCCTTGTTATCGTAAACAATGAATTCGGTTTCTACGAAAAACAATTGATAATGCAGTTTCGCGATCATGGTGTCCCCTACCTGATCGTGCATAACAAAGCCGATATTCAACCGGTGGTCGATATTACGCTTGAAAAAATCAAAGATTTCAGCACCGCTAACGTGATCGATTTTAGTGTGAATCAGCCTGAAAGACTGGAATTACTCATTGAAGCGATAAAAGTGACAATTCCTGAAACAACCTACCAGAAAAGTTCCCTGTTAGGAACGATTATCAAAAAGAATCAGGTAGTTTTGCTCGTTACCCCTATCGACTCTGAGGCACCCGATGGTCGCATGATTCTGCCGCAGGCAATGGCCATACGCGATGTGCTCGACAATGATTGTATTTGTGTTGTGCTTAAAGAAACAAACCTGAAACAGTATTTCGATCAAAAAATGCCACGGCCACAATTGGTTATTACAGATAGTCAGGCATTTAAATTTGTGAGCGGTATTGTTCCGGCTGATGTTCCACTCACCAGTTTCAGCATCGTTTTCGCTCATTTGCGTGGTGATTTCGAAAATTACCTGATCGGAACTCCCGTACTTTCACAATTACAGGATGATGACCGTATTTTGATTCTTGAATCGTGCGCACATCAGGTGAGTTGCGAAGATATTGGAAGACATAAACTGCCAAAGTGGATCAAAGAATTTACCGGAAAAGAGCTTACATTCGATATTGTTTCCGGTTTAAATCACGTAACCGACATGCATACCTACAAACTTATCATTCAATGCGGCGGATGTATGGTAACCCGAAAACAACTGCTTAACAGGCTGAAACCAGCCATTGACGGCAATATTCCGGTAAGTAATTATGGAATGGCAATTGCCTATATGAATGGCATTTTCGACCGTGTCACACTACCCTTTAGAAAATAATTCAAAGGAAGAAATCTTTGATACGAATTGATTTCACTATCTAAAATCAATCATTTTTCCTTTTCCTGACACCAATCTTTGTTTCTCTCAAGGTAGCATCAGGCGGATTGAACCAGAAAATATTCTACTTGTATACCTTCGTGTCTTCCACCGTGAAATCCGTCGAAAGCACCCCTGACTGCAATGTAAAACTACCTTTTTCGACAATCCATTGGTTTGAAGCATCAACAAAAGCCAAACGGCTTACGGGTATTTCAAACGAAACACGTTTGCTTTCTCCGGGCTGCAATAACAATTTTTCGAAAGCCCTCAGCCGCTTCACCGATGGTGTGATACTTGCATAATGGTCAGAAATATATACCTGCACAACTTCTTTGCCCGAAACATTAGAATTATTGGTAACTGTGAGGCTGCAACGAATGATTTCGCCGGAGTTGTATACGGTCTTATCAATGCGCAGGTCACTGTAAGTGAAATCGGCATAGCTTAATCCGAAACCAAATTCATATTGGGGATTGAAAGTTGTTCCGACAGGAGCACCAGAAGTTTCAATCTGCTCGGTTAACTTGTGATAATAAGGTTCGAGACTGTTTGCAAACCTCGGATAGGTGTAAGGGAGTTTGCCGGAAGGATTGGCTTCACCAAATAAAACCTTTGTGATGGCTTCTCCGCCATAATTACCCGGAAGATATGCATGAACGATGGCTGCTGCCATTGGTTCAATCATACTGATGATACGAGGCCGTCCTTCGACAAGAACAATAATGAGTGGTTTTCCACTTTTTGCAGCAAGTTTGACCAATTCCTGCTGGTTTTCTGAGATAGTCAGGTCGGTGAGATTACCCGGTGTTTCGGTATAACTGTTTTCTCCCAAACACAACACAATCACATCTGACTGTGACGCCATTTTTGAAAAAATATTCAAATCATCAACAATTTCGTTGCGGTAATCACCTGTTCCATAACGCACACCTTCATAGAGTTTCACATTCTCCGGCACGGAGGCTTTTGCCTGCAAGGCTTTGAAAATTGTCAGGTATTCTGCCGCGAATTCATCTGCCAGGTCGCCTTGCCATGAATAACTCCATCCACCCGTCATTGGTCGCATTCTATTTGCGGCTGGTCCGGCAACCAATATGCGGTTTTTCATGGAGAGAGGCAAAATTCCCTGTTCGTTTTTCAACAGGGTGATCGATTCAATCGCTGTATTTCGTGCTGATTCAATAAATTTGTCAGAACCAAAATCAGGATAGTCTTTCCTAATTGTCAACGGTGTTTCGAATAACCCCAATTGCATTTTAACACGTAAGATACGTGAAACGGCGTCATCTATCCGCGACATGGGCACTTTACCTTCTTTTACCAATGCAACCAGATAATCAGCAAAATCGAAATTATACGGTACCATTGACATATCTACACCGGCATTTACTGCCAGCGCAACTGCTTCTTTATGACTTTCGGCGACATGGTGGCGCAGGTATAGGTATTCAATATCCTGCCAGTCAGAAACCGCAAAACCATTAAATTTAAGTTCGGTTTTTAATAAATCAGTGAGAAGTGCTTTGCTCGCATGGACCGGTGTTCCGTTTATTTCACCCGAATTGATCATCAGGCTGTGAGCACCGGCGCTAACACCAGCTGCAAAAGAAGGTAAATGGTATTCGCGGAGCATATTCTCAGGAATCCAGGCGGGTGTCCTGTCTTTTCCACTTAACGGTTGTGAATAACCAAGATAATGTTTCATGCAGGCAGCAATATGGTTTTTGTCACCGATTTTATTTTCGGATCCTTCGTACCCTTTGATGAGATTTGTCCCCATCACAGAGGCCAGGTAAGGATCTTCGCCAAAAGTTTCCCATTGACGCGGCCAACGCGGATCTATACCAAGATCAAGTACAGGGGAAAATGTCCATGGAACACCACATGCTCTCGTTTCGTATGCCGTGACTTCTCCTGCTGTCAGAATTAATTCGTGGTTCCAGGTGGCTGCCATACCAATTTGCTGCGGAAACAGGGTTGCACCTGCCACATAGGAGGCACCATGTATCATATCGAGCCCGTAAAGCATGGGGATTTTTAACCGGGAGTATTTCAGTGCGTATTCCTGAATCATCCCGACATGACGATTCCACTCTTCAGGTGAACGCGCACGGTTGTTTGCCGTGTTTAACACTGAGCCAATCTGATATTTCTTAAAGGCTTTAAAAAGCATCACCGTATCGAGTACAACAGGCTCGTCGCTGCTTTGTGGATTTTTACCCATCGTAAGCACGTCAAAGGTAACCTGCGTCATCTGTCCCACTTTTTCCTCCAATGTCATGGCCGAAACCAATGCAGCCACTTTCGATGCTATACCATTTTCATTATCCGGTAATACCGTTTTTGATGAGGGTGACACGCAGCCAGTCGCAAGTGAAACGACAAGTAAAAGTCCTATAAATGTTTTCATCTTCAGATAAATTTACAATTTTCAGTGAACAATATTCAAAGAACACAAGTAATATTACTTATGCAACGTATTGACAGTAAAATAATTAACAAATTAAAGCCTGGTTCTGGTTAAACCTGCCAGTTAAGCGAAATTTCTATATTAAAACCAAATCATAAACATTCATTATTGAAAGACCCTTACATAATCAACGTACATGGTTTGTGGAAATGTAGTTGTCGCATTGGGATAACCGGGCCAGTTACCTCCAACCGCCACATTCATAATAAAAAATTGAGGAAGTCTAAAGGAACTAAACTCTATGCTTGTCGATGTAACTTCATAAAATCTTTTATAGTCTACATACCAGGTAATCGCATCTTCTGTCCAGATAATACTGAAAACATGGTAAAGGTCGTGGTAGCTTTGGCCATTGGGTAATGTATAGTTTCCTCCCTTGTATTGGTGTCCACCCTGATCATAGTGCGCGGTTCCGTAAGTCTTGGTTTGATCATGTCCGAGATATTCCATGATGTCGATTTCACCGCATTTGGGCCAGCCCACCGAACCGATGTTTCCGCCAAGCATCCATAAGGCAGGCCATATTCCCTGCCCGTAAGGCATTTTGGCCCGGATATCAATTCTGCCATACGTGAATTCCTGTTTTCCTTGTGAAACCATACGCGCTGATCTGTAGTTTTCAGGGTAGGGTTCGGTTGCTTTGATGTTAAGCTTACCATCAAGCACGAAAGAATTTTCAGAAGTACTGGTATATGTTTCGAGTTCATTGTTTCCCCACCCTCCGGCGCCGGTATTATAACTCCAGTTGTCGGTATTGATGATGGTACCATCAAATTCATCACTCCATACCAGTGTCATTCCAGGATAGGAAATGGGTGTAATCGGTCCATCCTCGGCCATCTCAATCACATATTCATCATCATTCACAATTGTTATTGTTGCAGTATTGACAACCAGGGTAGCATTTGTCACTTCACTGATGGTGATGGTGAAAGTTTCGTCCATTTCCAAATCATTGTCCCCGATGAGTGCCACACTAAACGTTTTATAAAGTTCGCCGGGAGCAAAAACAACGACCGTACCATTTTCTGCGGTAAAATCCTCCCCACCAAAAGCTGTTCCGTCAGTAGTAAACCATTTAAAACTAACCTCAACAGTAGTTTTTGCAGATAAATTTACTGATACAGTGGCTTTTGCAGTTGTTCCGTCGCTTTCATTCAATGAGGTAGTTCCTGTTATCGATATTTTTGGAACAACAACCTCAGGTGGTGTTTCCGATTTGCTACAGGCTGAATTCAGTGTTAACTGGAGCAGAAGAATGATGGCGCTGAGTGCCCTGTTTTTAAATTGCATATTATCGGGTTTAGTGGGCTAATTTTTATTGTGGTATCAGATTTTCGATTATCGGCGGATTTTTTAGTTAAACCGACCGTCTTTCGACGGTCGGTTTATACACTAACCAAATCAAATATAATGTATGAAAAATTACAAATATGCTTCGTTCTGTTTCAGTTTCGTATTGTTAAGTTCCTCAAGCGGAATAGGAAGAACTTCGTGTTTGCCAGGCACAAAACCTTTGAACTGTAATGCTTCGGCTGCTTTACCGGTACGAACCAGATCGAACCAGCGGTGCCCTTCAGTAGCAAGTTCCAAACGGCGTTCTTTGTAAATATTGTCGAGCGTGGCTGGAACTGAAGGCAGTCCAACACGTGCACGAACTGCATCAAGCCATTGCTGGGCGCGTCCGGCATCACCTGCACGTACCAAAGCTTCCGCTTCCATCAGATAGGTATCGGCCAAACGGATCTCAATATAATTATATGGCCACATCAAGATAGGATCACCGCTTCCAGAGGCTAAAAATTCAGTCATTGGAGCCCATTTTGCAATGAAATAACCGGTGTTTTCATAACCCTTTTCATATGAGGCGACGCCAGCTTGTTCCAGACTATCAATATTCAATACTGTTGATTTATAACGCGGGTCAACTTTTAACAAGCCAACCAAATCTAAATTGATTGGGTTAAATCCCCAACCTGCCTTGTAGGTTGGCCCGGAATACCCACGTGGACCACAAAGTTGGGTGTAGATCAAACCTTCACCAACAGGCACCCCGTAGTTATTCCAATAACCCACTGCAACGGAGGAATAACTGATTTCAAAAATTGATTCAGCGTTGAATTTATTGTCAGGACGGAAGATATCAGCATAATTATCAAGTAGTTGATAGTTCGAGCTTGTATTTACCTGTTCGAAAAGTTCGGCCGCCTCCATCATACGGCTGTTGTCATTCTGCCAGAGAATAACCTTGCCAAGAAGGGCAACAGCAGCCATTTTAGTTGCACGACCACCTTCGTTTGAAGCCACTACTTCAGGAAGATCAGGAATAGCTTCTGTCAAATCTTTTTCAATTTGAGCATAAACTGCTTCCGGGCTTGCCTGTTCAACATTGAAAAAGTCAGCTGGCGCAAGTAAGCTAGTAATTAAAGGTACGTTTTTGAAAAGACGCACTAAATCGAAATAATAGTAAGCACGTAGGAACTTCGTTTCTGCTAAAAAGCGGGCTTTTAATGAAGCGTCCATTGTTACTGCATCGAGTTTAGATAACAAAGTGTTGGTTCTGTTTATTCCAGTGAAGTTTCTTCCCCAGAAATTAGCTTGTGGCCCTTTTGCTGGTTCAAGCGTATAATTGCTCCATACCTGCCACTCGGGAATGTCAGTTACAGATGCTCCTCCTGCACTGCATTCATCAGAAGCTGAGTTTAACATTCCAATTTTGCTGGCATAAATTTTCACCCATTCTGTCCCGAGTGGGTCGTAGCACGAGACTACTCCTGTAAAAGCCTCATCAGCATTTTTGTAGTAATTAGCCTCTAAGGTTGTTCCTTTGGGTTTTACGTCGAGCCAGTCTTTATTACATGAATTTAGTATAATTGATCCTAAAATCAATGCCGTTATATATAAAACATTCTTTTTCATGATATTATGATTTAAATTTTATTAGATTGTTACATTTATACCAGCCATAAATGAGCGTGCCTGTGGGTAAACCCCACGGTCGATACCATAGCTTCCACCACCAATTTCAGGATCATAGCCTATATATTTTGTAAAGGTAACCAGGTTGTTTGAGCTCACATAGAAGCGAAGATTCTGCAAACCAATTTTGCTGATCAGGCTTTTTGGAAGTGTGTAACCAATCTGCAAAGTTTTAACTCTGAAATAGGCACCACTTGACAAATAAAATGACGAAGGACTAGAGAAGTTTTTGTTAGGGTCTCCATTGATAAGTCTGGGAAAAGTTTGAGATTGATTGGTTTCTGTCCAGCGATCCAATGCATCTGTCGTACGGTTGGCGGTTGGAATATCCAAACGGGTCAACCCGTTAAATACCTGATTACCAGCAACTCCTTGTCCGAAAACCAAAAAGTCTATATTTTTATAATTTGCTGATACTGTAAAACCATATGTCCAGTTTGGGGTCGGGTCGCCGATAAATTTACGGTCCGCTGATGTAATTTTTCCATCACCATCAAGATCAGCAAAACGAAAATCGCCGGGCTTGGCATTTGGCTGAATCATATTACCATCTTTATCTTTATGGTGCTGCACTTCAGCAATTGAATTGAAAATATCCAATATCTCGAATCCATAGAAAGATCCGATAGGTTGTCCAACTGTCATGCGACTAATTTCATAAGCACTAGACTGAAAGCTGGCTCCGGTTCTGAATTTAACAGTTCCCAGATCGGTGATTTCATTTTTCAGGTAAGAGCAGTTTCCTTTTAGATCAAACATAAGATCGCCCAACTGTTTATGGTAACCTAATTCCAACTCAACGCCCTTGTTTGTCATGGATGCCACGTTTCCGGTCGGGGAACCATTTGCACCGACATAGGCAGGTAAAATGATTGGCTGAAGCATTCCGGTGGTGTTTTTACTATAAATATCAAATACCATGCGGAAATCCTCAAGCAAGGTGGCTTCAAACCCAAAGTTTGTCTGACTGGTTTCTTCCCATTTCAAATCAGGGTTTGATGGTGCGTTCGGGCTGTAACCAATGATATAATTATCATAGCTGAAAGTGTAATCACGGCCTCCGCCAATGGTTGAAAGGTATTGAAAATCCCCGATATTATCATTACCTGTAACACCATAGGAACCTCGGATTTTTACGAAACTGACAATATCATTTACAGGCCAGAAACTTTCTTTTGTCAGGATCCAACCCACTGATGCTGATGGAAAATATCCATATTTGTTATTGCTTCCAAACCTTGATGAACCGTCACGTCGCAGGATGCCGGTAAACAGATATTTCTCGCTGTAATTATAAATCATTCTTGCAAATAATGAACTAACTTTATGGTCAGCCGATTCCCATCCACCACCAATTCTATCAGCTGTTGCAACTGAATAATTCATCGAAGCGTCATTAAAATTGTCTACCGGAAGATTGCTGTAAGTGGCATTTGCGTTACTTGCATTTTCAACGAAAGCACTTGTTCCAACCAAAGCAGTCATATTATGCATACCAAAACTCCTCGAGTAAGAGGCTGTGTTTTCCCAATTCCAAATCAATCCTTTGCTATTACCTCTTGAAAATTTATTGGTAATATTCGAATTGGTTGTGTTATAATAATATACGGGAGTAAAAGTCTCGTCACCCCAAAAAGATAATTTTGCACCTACATCAGATTTTAGTTTTAAGCCCTTGATAGGTTCAATTTCAGCATAAGCATTACCAACAAAATTATCAGACCAGCCATAATTTCCCAGATGTGTTGCTATATATGACATTGGATTCGACATCTCTTGCATAACTATGGTTGAAATGGCGTAAGGATTACCATTTGCATCCCTTACAATGCCGTCATTAAGGTATAAATCACTTCCTGCAACATCAGGGTCGGTTATAACAACCGGTGTGATCGGGTCTAGGTTAGCAGCTGAAGCCAAAGGACCACCATATTCACTGTTGGTATTTAACGATCCCTGACTCTTGATATGTGAGTATCCCATATTGGTTCCCATATGTAACCACTCATTTACTTTGTGTGTAGAGTTGAACCGCAAATTGACTCGTTTATAGTTGGAGATAGAAGAAGCAACTACACCTTCCTGTTTGAAATAGCCAAATGAGCTATAATATGTCGAGCGTTCATTACCACCACTAACACTTAATTCGTGATTTTGGATGCCGGCATTGTTATTAAAAATAGTACCCTGCCAGTCTGTTCCGGTACCATAACTATTAACGTCTGGAAAAGGTAATGGTTTATTTGGTAATGCATTAAATGAAGCTTCATTTTGCAAAGTCGCATATTCTGTTGCATTTAATAAATCTAATTTGTGGGCAGGTGCCTGCGTTCCAACATAGGCGTTATAACTTACCCTCATTTCCCCTGATTTCCCCTTTTTTGTAGTCACCAAAATTACACCACTGGCAGCACGTGCTCCATAAATGGCAGCGGAAGCAGCATCTTTTAACACTTCAATAGATTCTATATCTGAAGAATTTAAATAATCAATACCACCATTATCAACAGGCACACCGTCAACAACGTAAAGTGGTTCGCTATTGTTTATAGTTGTTGTTCCACGCACACGAACAGTAGAACTTGCACCAGGCTGACCTGAACTCGAAGCGATGGTTACGCCCGAAGTTCTTCCCTGCAGCGCATGTTCGATACGACTGATCTGCATATTCTCTAGGTCCTTAGCACGTACCTGTGTGATAGCGCCTGTTACAACACTTTTTTGTTGCACACCATAACCTACAACAACCAACTCTTCGAGTTCTGTTGCACTCGATTTGAGACTGAAATTCAGAGTCAGCGTTTGTTTGTCTGCAATAGTAACAGCCACGGTTTGATTTTCATAACCCACAAACTGAGCTGTTAATTTCAGATCACCTGCTGTAACCTTCAACGAAAATTTACCATCCAGATCGGCAGAAGTGCCTACCGTTGTTCCTTCAACGATGATGTTTGCACCAGGTAATGTTTCACCAGTTCCTTTGTCTCTAATTACACCTTTGATCTCGCACGTTCTTTCCTGGGCCATTATCGGATAGGATAATCCGACAAAGGAAAGCAGCAATAAGAATAGAATTTTTTTCATCTTTTTCTGCGTTAATTGATACTTGGTTTAAAAAAATTTTGATTCATGAAACAATATTAAGAAACAAATCAATCGAGATATACATTTATTCTTCATTTATACTACTTCATAGGGTGTTTTTATATACATCAAAAATACAGCATCATTGAAACTAAACATTGAATATCAATAGTATATATTGATAAAAACATACTACAGCAACATGAGTTGAAATTATAAATTAGATGGAGAAATGTAGTATCCCTTTTTCAAAATATCTGACAAAAAACCGGATAGTGTTCTATTGGTAAAATATTCCTGAAATTGAATACAAATACCTTACTATCAATCAAACACGAAATAAGTATTCTATTAAATTGGCTTCATGTTCGATGTTCAGTTTCTTGCGGAGTCGGTAACGGCCTATTTCTACTCCTCGAATGGAAATATTCATTAATGGAGCGATCTGTTTTGACGTGAGATTCATTTTCAAATAGGCACACAAACGCAAGTCCTTTGGAGAAAGGTCATCGTGCTTATTTTTAAGTCTCTTCACAAAATCCTGATGCACATCGTCGAAATAGGCGTCGAAAACATCCTGAAACTTTTCATTTTTCAGATCTTTGTTGATGCGTCTGATCACCTGCTCTATTTCATCTTTCTTCGTTTCCTCCATCATTTGTCTGTTAACCTCAACCAGCTGATGTTTGATCAGGTTAAGAATTTTGTTCTTATGTATAAGATGCTGCGTGGTATTGGCGAGTTCCTTGTTTTTATGCACAACTTGTCCTTGTAAGGTTTCGTTACGCAGGTTGATAATCACACGTTCGGCCAGCAGCGATTTTTCACGAAAGGCAGCTTTTTGTTCCTCCAGTTCCTTATCGTGCCGTAAATTTACTTTTTCCTGCGCCTTCCTGAATCTTCTTTTCATGAACAGAAAATTGAATAACACAAACAACAGAAACAGAAAAAAGTAAATGATATAGGCCAATCTGGAGCGTAAAAAGGGCGGTTCGATGGTGAAAGAAAAGCTGTTGAACTCACTTTCCTTCCTATTCACATTCAAAGATTTCACTTCAAACGTATATTTCCCAGGCAGAAGGTTTGTGTACTCTTTATAGGAACTGTTTTCCCAGCCTGACCATGATTGATCAAATCCTTTCAGACGATAGGAAAAGCGCACGGCCTCGTTTGATTCAAATGCCGGGCTTGCATAAAGAAATGAAACTGAATTGAAGCGATACGGTATTGTTTCGGATTGATTTGGAATTGATTCAGGCCCATTGTTGTAATTACTCAACACAAAAACAGAATCTTCACCAGAGAAGGTGATCTCCCTCAGAAAAACAGTTTCGGTTCGATGGTAATCTTTTTTAATGAAAGGATCGTAATGGATTAATCCGTTTTTTGATCCGATAAATACATTGCGGTTGTCATATACAAAAACACTTTTAAACGCAGGGATCAACATGGGATTAATTTTCACGAAAGGCGCCGTGATATTGGTATAACTGCCGTCTTCCTGCAGCCGGTTTACACCCATATAATTTGTTGTAAAATACCATATATTTCCCATTCCATCCTGTTGAATGGTCTCGTAAACAGTCTTTTCAGGAAAAATACGGTTGTATTTTTCTGAGTTTATAAACGTTTTCGAGTTAATGTCGAATTGGAAAAAGCCTTGCGTGGTCGAAAAAACAAGGTCAGCATCAATTTGATGGATAGCATAGGGCAATTGGTCTGGCAAGCCACCGGAGCCACAATAAAAATGGACTTCAATGGCTTTTCTGAGCTCGCTGTCGAGTTTAAGACTATACAAACCCCTGTATCCATGCGAAACCCAGATGGTTCCATAAGCGTCCTGCAACACGTTTTTGCATGAAATATTAAACCCATCAATCTTTCTTTCAAATTTCCAGATTTCATTTTTTTTGGTTATGACTCCTAACCCATCGTAAAGACCTGCGATGAATGTTCCCGGCATATCCTTACATTTTATGATTGTCCAGAAACCCCTTTCATTCGATATTTTCGTCGCCCTGACATCGTTTATCAGAAAACACCCGAAATTGTGACCACAAAAAACCTGACCATCTATTACCTGCAAAAACCAAACCTGCCCTTCCGTTCCGGGAATAATTTTGAAAATCCCGTTTTCCTCCTTTTCAATCAATGCATTTCGTTTGGCAACGTATAAGCCCTGATTTGTACCCACATACCAAAAATCATTGAACACCAAGGTAGTATAAGTGCTTTCCAAATTATAGTTGAAATTATAAATGGAGACCGGCGAACTTATTTCGACAAAATCGATGCCATTATCGAGCCCTAACCACAGGTTATTTTGCTGATCTTCAAACAAACTTAGTATCGTATTATTCTGTAAGCCACGAAACCGGTTAAGATGTTGTATCATTTTACCATCAGTGGTGGTGATAAACAATCCATCCTGCACTGAACCAAATGCAAAATAACCATTCCGTAGACGAATTGCCGAAAAAAGCACATTTTCTTTCAATATCGAATTAATATCTGACTCCCACGGAGTAAGCTTATTTCCATCAAATAAAAACAGGCCCGCATTGATGGTGCCTATCAGCAGTTGTTTATCGTCGTAGGGGAGAATACAACGAATTTCATATAAACTGAAAACCGGATCATCATTTAGGTAGATTAAGTGATTATGTTCGTATTTCATCAAACCCTTGGCCCTGTCTACAACATATATTTGCTGTCCAATCTGATAAGAATAGCTGAAACTAGATGGTGGTGGTAAAATAGTAAACTGATTATCCCTGAGCACCAGTAAATAACGGAAAGATTGAAAAACGATAGAATTATCTAAGAGGTGAATTTTCCAAATCTCATCAAATGACCGGTATTCATGCGGGATTTTCGGAATCAGTGATTGATAACTGAGGGCTCCCGTTTGGTCAGGGGCAAAAAAACCGCACTCTTCGAATGCTCCGATATAAATAGTGTCTCCTACGGCAAAAATGGACCGGATGATAGAACCATTTGGAATTTTGTAGGTACGCCAGTGTTTTCCATCAAACTCAAGTAAACCGTCGTTGTTTCCAAAATACATAAAACCCTTTGTGTTTTGTGCAATGGACCAGTTCTGTGTACTTGCATTATACGCTGATTTCGGATAATTTGTGATGAAAGGAATGCCTGATTTTTTGACTGAAGACGAATAAAGTGCCTGACTGAAAACCATTGTAAGAAGGCAGGTTAACAGTATCACATAAGATGTACGAAATAAAATAAGTGCTTTTTTAATTAACTCCATGCGAAGTTTGGATAAAAATGATGGCTCTAAATTACACAAATCCGGAGATTCAGGGCACAGAAAATCAGAATACAAGACACGATAAAACGTGCTGCAAAAATGGAGGATGATTGACTGATCAGATTGAATTGATAGCAGCAAACAAAACTTCTTTGTTTATCGGTTTCGAAACATAACAACAACATCCGGCTTCAATCGCTTTATTAATTTCAACTTTCTCAGTATGAGCACTCACCGCAATAACAGGCAGGTCAGGATGATTCTCCCTGATGATTTTAGTTGCCTCAACCCCATTGATTCCCGGAAGTTTTAAGTCCATTAATACTAAATTGAAAGGAAACAGCCCTGCCAGATGAATGGCTTCCTCGCCATTAATTGCGTGGAGTACACTTTTAACACGTGGCTGTAACAACGAAACGAGATAATTGTAATTATCTATTTCATCTTCAACAATCAACACGTTAAAACCCGATATTTTTTGAACACCGGATTTCGGTCTTTTTACTGCTATTTTATCTCTTTGATAGTTCTTTAAAACAGGGATTGTAAAGTAGAACTTCGAACCCTGACCTTTCTCAGATTCAAGGCCGATGGTGCCACCAATCAACTCAACCAGACCCTTGGCAATACTTAAACCTAAGCCATTGCCACGGATTGCTTTCAATTGCACTTCATTTGTACGGTAAAACCGATCAAAAACATGGGCCTGTTCACGCTTGTCGATGCCAAGTCCGGTATCTTTTACTGAAAAACGGAGTTGATTGTCAATTAGTTGACAATCCATTTCAACTGAACCCTGTAAGGTATATTTAATCGCATTTTCGATAAACCCGGCCAATACCTGCCTTATTTTTCCTTTATCGTGGAATATATTCACAGGTAGTGTAGGTGATAATTCGGGTTTATGCAGGATCAGATTGCTTTTTACGGCAAGATTTGTGAAGGTGTTATACAGATCTTCGAAAAGCTCTCTAATGGAAAAGAATTCATTGTCGATAGGGATTTTCTCTGATTCGAGACGAGAAACAGCCAGCACATCATCAATGATATGTAGCAATTGATTTGAATTATTGTTGATGATATCAATGAAACCCATCTTTTGTTCGTCCGGATAATCAGCATTGAGTAAATCGGAAAAACCGACAATGGCGTTCAATGGTGTCCTTATTTCGTGAGAAAGATTATTTAAAAAAGAAGTTTTCAGGTGGTCGCTTTCTTCGGCTCTTTCTTTGGCCGAAATGAGTTCCTGTTCCATCTTTTTACGTTGTGTGATGTCAATAATCATTCCGATTAATCCGCCGATATTGTTGTTGGAGTCTGGAAAAGGTGATTTTGTAATAATGACATCTCTTTCTTCACCATTTGGCAGTTTAATGGTACGATCATATGTTTGTGAGGCTTCGATCCCGTCAAAAATTAACTTATCAGAGGCAATATGGATCTTTGCAGTTTGAATAGAATCGATTTCATAAAGATTTTTTCCGATAAAATCTTCGTTTTCAACCTGATAAAAATCACGAAACGCCTTGTTAATGCCTATATATTTACCTGAGTTATCCATATAGAACAATGGATTTGGAATCGAGTCGAGTAGTGTTTCGATGAACCGCGACTTGTTTTTTGAAGCTTCTTCGGCCAAACGTCGTTCACTAATGTCCCTGACAATGGCCAGCACTTCGTTTGATCCGCTTTTGACAATTCGCGCATCGAACCATCGGGTAATATCGTTATTTGTAAGTTCATACTCAAATTGAGTTAGTTCACCAGTCCTTAAGGCAGTATTGATTGCCTCAATTGTCAGTGCAGATACGCTGAGTGGTAATAATTCGCCGATAGATCTGCCAATTGATTGTTCAACCGGAAAAAGCAATTTCGATTGATCATCAACAACGATGTCGATAATGCAACCTTCTTTATCGATCCGAAAGAAAAAATCAGGTATCGCCGAAATGATTGCTTTGTAACGGGCTTCACTTTCTTTGATAATTTTTTCGGCTCGCACCTGCTCTGTGATATCTTTCGAAATAGAGAGGATTCCCTTCTCTCCGTTTGGCAAGGTTATCAGAGATTCAATCAATTCGAAAACCTTGGGCTTTCCGCTTTTTGTAAATCCATTTACCCTTGTCAACAAAAATTTGTTTTGAAATATTTTTCGAATGTTTTCCTGTATTAAAGGCTTGTTTTCTTCCGCAACAAAAACATCTAACGTATTACCAATGAGCTCTTTGCTGCTATATCCATTTTGTTGACAGAAAACTTCATTCACATTGATAATTTTCTGCTGCTGATCGATCACCATAATACCGACTGGGGCCGAATTAAACAAGGTGCGATAGCGTTCTTCACTTTCGGCCAATTCGAGTTGTACGAATTTTCGATCAGTGATATCCTGCCCAAAGGCAATGATGGCCTCTCTTCCGTCAAAAATTGTTTTATAAATATTCACCTCTTTCGGAAAAATATCTCCGTTTTTTCTTTTGCCCCAAAATTCGAAATGCTGCGATTTTCCACTGAAAGCCGCATCAATATAACTTTGTATCAGTTTAAGGTTGTTTTTACCCGGCGCGCTCAGAAATTCGGGGGTTTTACCCAAAAATTCTTCTCTTGAATATCCATACAACCCAACAGCACCTAAGTTCACATCTAAAAACCGTGCTTCACGATCCTGAATATAAATCGCACCTGCTGTGCTATTAAAAAGTGCATTGAAATTTTCAGCACTACGTATAAACTCAGTTTTACGCAAACGATCAGCACGTAGATCGCGGAAAACAATTACTGCTCCAATTACAATTCCTTTCGAACTCAATCTTCGCGTGCATCTGAGTGAGATTGGAATTTCTTCACCAGACCTTGTAATGAAAAGCAAATAATCCTCAATATCGACCCGTTCACCAGTTTCAAGCACTTGCTTTACAGTATTTTGTATGACTTCACGATTCAATTCGTTAACAAGTGGAAAAACAACATCAATTTCGATGCGCATGGCATCTTTTTCGGTCCAGCCTGTTAATGATTCGGCAACAGGATTCATTTGTAATACAGTCGAAGTATTGTCGGTGGTAATAATTGCTTCACTCACATTATACAAAGTAGTACGATACAACTCTTCGTTATCTGAAATTTCATCAAGGAAGGCTTTGTTCTGGGACTGATCGAGTAATATTTTGCCAATAATCAAATTTCCGACAGGATATACAATGATTACTGAAAAACCTATAATAGAAAAAACTTCGCCTATAAAATTATTGGGCAGAAAAAGAATGTCCAACAACATAAAAAAATGCACAATCAATCCGAAAAGATACAGATTGGCAATTTTTAGTTTTCTGTTTGGTTTAGCCTGAATCCAATATCGAAAAACCAAACCAACAACCATCGAGGTGATGATAACTGCCACACCCATGATTGATCCTAACCCACCGATAATGACAATCCGGTAGAAGATCGCCATAATGGCACTGATTAAACCAGAAACCGGACCGAAAAAGAGTGCTGCCAAACTGATAATAATCGAGCGGCCATCGAAGATTATTCCTTCGGTCAACACGAAAGGATAGATCATTCCAACTACACAGGCAAATCCGAACAACATGCCCTGCATTATTTTCCCGGGCAACCCTGAGCGATTGAACCTCAGGTCGATAAAACCTGACAACACGCTTATTGCAAGTAGTATAGCAAGATTGAAAAATAAATCTTTGAGAAGCATCGGTAAAAATGTTGAACGGTAAAGATAATAAAAAAGATATGTAGGATAATTGATGAACAAATGAAGCATTTATCATTTCAGACTGAAGTCAAAAAAATTATTTTCAATGCATTACTATGCCCATCCTACTCTTTCAAGTCACCCTTTTATTCCGGCTTTTAAACTGCCGCTTCTTTTTTTACCTTTGCCACATGTCGAAAAAACAAAAATATTATGTGGTTTGGGTTGGGTTGAAACCCGGTATATATACAAACTGGAACGAATGCCGCAAACAGATTGATGGTTTTCCTGATGCAAAATATAAATCCTTTGAGGAACGCGAATTGGCTGAACTTGCGTTTGGGGACGAATTCAAAAACTATTATAATACAGCGCAAAAAGTTCAAAAAACACATAAACAAGCACCTGAAAACACGTTAAAAGCCATTGCAGTCGACGCGGCCTGTTCCGGAAATCCGGGCAAGATGGAATATCGGGGGGTGTTTATCGAAACAAAGACAGAAATTTTCCGAAGTAAGGTGTATGAAAGTGGCACAAATAATATAGGGGAGTTTTTGGCTATTGTTCATGCATTGGCCTGGCAGGCAAAGCAAAACCTGAATTATCCTGTTTACAGCGACTCAAAAACAGCTATTTCGTGGGTGAAAGCCGGTAAATCAAGAACCAAGCACACATTGAATGCCAAAAACAAGGAACTTTTCGAATTGCTCGATCGTGCCGAAAACTGGTTGAAAAACAACAGAGTAAGTGTTCCTATTATCAAATGGGATACGAAAAACTGGGGTGAGATAGTGGCTGATTACCAGCGGAAATAAGTGAGCTAAAGTTCGGAGTGAGCTAAAGTTCGGAGTGAAATAACGTTGAATTTAAGAACTTTAAATAACTTTAGGCACTTTAGCTCACTTTAGCTCACTTTAGTTCACTCATTTTACCACATTCCCCTGTCACGTTCAAACTGCATATTGACCGACGAAGGAAATAGTTTGAAAGCCGGATCTTCCATGATTTCCCAGAGATGTTCCGAACCCGGTCCTTTGTCTTTATTCGTGAGCACAATCAGGGTGCGTTGCTGCTTCATATCGCGGATAAAAAAGGTTCTGAAGCCTTTCCACCAGCCATAATGATAAACTGTACTGTCAGCATCGGCACGTGTGCGCCAGCCAAAACCATAATTATCAGCGGTGCGACGCCTGTTTTCACTTCCGGGAGTAAATGCTTCTTTGAGCGTTGATGCTTTCAGCAACACCTGATTGTAAAGTGCTTTGTCGAATTGAAATAAATCACCCACGGTTGAATACATGATTTTATCGCCCATTACACCATTCAGGTAATTGTTTGGTACCTCAACAAAACCCTTGCGATGCGCGTCGAAGCCGGGCACGCCACGATCAATGGTTTCAGGAAGTTGATTTAATCCACGCAAACTATATATGAATGAATGATTCATGCCGGCTGGTTGAAAAATACGGTCGTGCATAAAATCTTCAAAATTCTGCTTGCTTATCCGCTCCACGATCGATCCCAGCAAGGCAAAATTGGTGTTGCAATAATGAAACCCGCCATCAGGTTTAAAATATGCTTCCGGCCGATGCACAACAAAAAGACGTATCATGTCTTCATTGAAAAGCGGAACCCGCTGGTCTGACCATTTTTCATCCGCGAGAACTTCGTAACGTGGCATTCCCGACCGGTGATTCAATAAATTTCGAATGGTAACTCCTTCGTAGGGCCACTCCTGAATATACATACGCACATCATCGTCGTAATTCAGTTTGCCTTCCTCATGCAGTATCATGATGGCAGTGGCGGTGAACATCTTCGATACTGAAGCCAATCCAAACTGACTATCTAAGGTCAAAAGTCCTTTTCGGCGACGAACATCAGCATAACCATATGCTTTTTGAAACACGATTCTTCCCTTTTCCGCAAACAATACAGTTCCATTGAAACCATTGTTTTTCTGTAACTTACTAAATACGCTATCGATTTTCTTCTGCTGCCGGCGTAGTTTTTTGGCTTCCAGATTTTTATAAATACTATCAGCCGACATAACCCGAAACCCTAGTTCGGCATCTTGCCGTTGACTGATCCCCTCGCTCTGACAGGCAAAACGATTAATGAGAAAAAATACTGTCGCCATTAACAAGGCGAGCAGCACGAAAAAACTAAGTATTTTTTTAATTGAGTATCTGCGACGTGTCACGTATGGTAATCCCTCTCCAAATAATGAACATCAATGATCAGAGATCATTGATCATTTTTTCCAGTTTACAACTCACTTCTTTGGCAAGCTTATCGAGTTCTTCATTTCCGATGCCTGCCATCATGGCAATTGGGTCCATGGCGGCTACCTCGATAACATTGGGCGCCTGCTCAATGACAACTACATTGCATGGTAAAACCACCCCAAGTTTGTCCTCAATACGCAAAGCCTTTGAAGCGAAATGCGGATTGCATGCGCCAAGAATGGTGTAGGGCTTAAAATCGTCGTTGATCTTCATCTTCAGGGTTTTCTTCACATCAATAATGGTCAGTACACCAAAACCGATATATTTTAATTCATTCGTCACCCGTTCTATTATTTCATCAAACTGACCTTCAATGGTTTTACTTATAAAATAGTTCATGATAATGTTTGTTATTTGGTAGTATTTTCAGTCATAATCGATGGCAAAAATACGAAAAATGAGGTTGATTTTTCTTAATATTCGAAATAAGCGGACAAACATTCAGGGCTGGATGATGTATCTTTGATGAAAAAACGCGTACAAAAAGCCATCTCAAAAAAAAAGGATGATTAAAAAACGCAACATATTCGGACTAAAATAAACACCTATTATCCCATTCAGTCAATCTGATAATGAACGAATTCGATGAAGAAAATTATCTTAATACCAGGCTTGTTTATCACATTTTCAGCAATTGTTATTGCCCTGCTTTCAAACTGTGTTGGACCAAATAAACTTTTTATAGCCCAGGACTTCACTGCCGAAAACCTTTTTTCAGTAAATATCGAAGGGCCTGCATTTGACAAAAACGGCCAGTTGTATGTGGTGAACTTCCAGCGTGACGGAACGATCGGGAAAGTTGCTGCTGATGGGGTTTGTTCCATGTTTATTGAATTGCCTGAAGGAAGCATAGCAAACTGCATACTTTTCGATAAGCAGGATAATATGTTTTTGCCGGATTTTATCGGCCACAATATTTTACATATTGACATGAAAACCAGGCAGGTGAGTGTGTTTTGCCATGAGCCACAAATGTTTTCGCCAAACGATTTGTGTATGAACCAAAATGGACAAATCTTTGCCAGCGACCCCGAGTGGAATACCGAAATCGGCCAATTGTGGCGCATTGAAACCGATGGGAAGCCGGTGTTACTTGAAAAAAACATGGGAACTACCAATGGAATCGAATTGAGTCCGGATGAAAAAATCCTTTATGTGAATGAAAGTGTCCAACGCAGGGTGTGGAAATATGATATTGACCCGAACGGAGACATTTCGGGCAAAAAACTTTTTTATCAGTTTATCGATTTTGGCCTCGACGGCATGAAATGCGACAAAAAAGGAAATCTCTACATCACCCGCTGGGGAAAAGGAACCATTGTGGTTGTTTCGCCTTCAGGAAAATTTATCCGAGAAATTGCGTTGAAAGGAAAAAAATGTAGCAATCTGGTTTTTGGAGGAAAAAATGGCAGGACGATTTTTGTAACACTTCAGGACAGAAAATGTATGGAAAAGCTGGAGAACGATATCCCGGGAAAAAGATTCTAAATGGAAAAAGCCGGATAAAACTGATGAATTAGACCAAAATCTAAAACAATTGAGATAAGATGTCAGGTATCACCCTTGTTTTAAGATACTCTTTTCCCTTGGTGTCGGCCTCTTTTCCGGCTGCTTCACAACTCCCCTGAGTGGTCATTATATCGGTAACATTCCGTTGATACAATGGTTTGCCTAACTGATTTTGAACTGTGACTTCGGCAGTAAAATTTACTTTGCAAATACCGTTAACTTCTTCCGTTTTCCTGCAGTCGGTAACAATCGTCAGGATGAAATCGGCCTCCGCCATGTTGCTGCTAAAGTCGCAGGCGTTCGCTACCAATACTTCCTTACATAGTTCCTTTAACCCATTTGATGTTGGATTGCCAAAACTTTTCGTGCTTGATTCAATAAAAAAAACAGGATTCAGGACCGAAGTTTCGATGGTGGCTGGTTCAATCACGAAATTTTTGAGTAATTTTTTGATAATGAAATCGTTGGTAGCATCCTGCAATAAGGTTGCCACATCAATTTTTGCCTCAAAATATTCCGTACTTTTCTTCGATTTAATTTTTGGAATAGTAAAAGATACTTTTCCGTCTTTATCGGTCCGCGCTTTGTTGTTGATGAGCCCGCCACTGGAGTAATCCGCCACAACCGGAATTCCCTCCATTACATGGCCGCTGCGGTCACTCACCACAAATATCAATGATTCATCACTGATCATTTGTCCTCTTTTGACCGCCATTTTGCTTTTGACAGGGACAATTTTCAAATCGTTGAAACAGGCAAATATTTCGTTGAAAAGCTCATTTCCAAAATAGATTTCCGTGTTTTTATAATTGGTGAGCAATGGTTCAGCCAGGTAAGGTTTTATGTCTTCGGTGGCTTTAACAAATAGCACCAGGGCATTATAATATTTAAAGTCAGACTTATACTGCATGGCCATCGAAAATTTCGACATGGCATTGTCCAATGCCTTTTGAATCCGTTGCTGCTTGAGTGACAGGTAGGTCGATTTCGACAGGCTGTAATAAGCCCAGCAGGTCGTCTTATCTTCAAAAGTTCCGACAAGCGTGTAACCTTCCAGATTTTCGTTGATGGTGGTTTGAGTTCTTGAGTCGAAAGTTTCGTTAAACACATCGTTCACGGCAAGTTCATTCAGAAAAGATGCATTTGAAATATTCATACTTATCTCGCCGGCCAAATCATTCAGTGCATTCTTTTTAGCAATTTGCTGATAATCGTTGATATTGCTGGTCACGGGAGCAGATCCTATTCCGATATAATTCGTTGTGCTTGCCGGTCTGCTAAGGAGCCAATCGGGTTTTTGAGGAAGGTTTTTGGTGGTTACACAAGAAAATTGCGAAAACACAAGAAATGCAAGAATAAAAGCCTGAAACAATCTGTTTATCGGAAAAATAATCATAGTTCTATTTATTTTCAGGATTATAACGTATCACTTCCCCACTGCTTTTTAAGACAATCTGTTCGACCAATTCTCCCATCAACTGTTCGGCTGATTTGATGGTGCGTTTAGCCGAGAAAAGTCGTTGCAGGTTGCTAAATTCTGAATAGGAACTACTTACAACATCCTCCGGCGAATTCACCTTGGGCGATTTCCAAAAACCCGGATACACCTGCTTGGCATCTCCGTTATACGTTGCATAATACAGCTCATCTTTGCTATTCAGACTTATTTCATCCGAAACAAGTACTTCGCCCGTTTCAGCCGACACCAACTGATACGAAAAAACACAGTTTGCCGAGTTGGATTGGTTATATTCCGAATAATTGATTTTATCATATTCAACTTTTGTTGTTTTCACTCCAGTCACTTTGTCAACAACATCATAGGAGCGTTTGAGATATCCTTTTTTCGACACCGCATTTAACTTTCCGTTCGATTGGCCGGCTTGTATTACTTTTCCCTTTAATATCGCATTGTTTGTCAATAATTTACCGCTTTGATTACCGTGAATAGTTGTAGCATTGTTGACAACTTTGCTTTGTTGTTGTTGCATTTCCTTTTCAAAAGTTTCGTCAACAATCTTCAGAAAAGGGTTGTCCGAATTTATCATCCGGGCAATCATTGCGGTTCTGATACCGGCGGCAAACTTCATATCCTGTTTAAATTCAAATCCTTTCACCAATACAGTATATGTGGCAGCTTCGAGTGCATCATTTCTGTATTGGGCAGCTTCTTTGTAATCACCCGTTTCATTGATGATTGTGGCAAATGTATAGTATGATTTACGGAAAGATTTGGTCTCATAAAGTTTCTTCCCCTCGCGGTAAAGTGGTTCATAATGCGAAGTTTTATAAAGGTCATTGACATCTTTATAATTGGCTTCGAGGTAAATAATCTCTTTGAACAAGGCTTCGCTCTCGGTAAATTTTTCCTCATTCAACAACTTGACACCCTGACGGTATTTCTCCTCGATGCTGATGGATTTCACTTCGTTGAATTGTTCTTCATACGAAGAAGCAAATTCCAAATTAACACCACTTGTTGCAAATTTGTCTTGATAGGTTTTTGCAGTTAAATAATAAAAAACAGCATCGTGCACCTGACCCGCTGAATAAGCTGTTGAAAAATCGGATAGTTTGCGGTCAAGGGCAATTTGTCCGGTTTTACGGGCACCAATCTTGGCATCGATATTATTTTTATTGGCCGACAATGATTGCAGATACAATTCGGCCGCATCTTCAAATAAACCGGCTTGTTCGTTTTTGAGGGCAAGTTTCTGATAGCGTTTTGAAGCGCATCCCAACATAAGTGTAGCAAGGATTAAAACTGCGAAAAATCTAAGCAAACCCGGGTAAAATCGTTTCATATAAATCTAATAATAAATGTCATGTGCGAAAAACTGCAAAGATGAGCCAGAACCCAATTGAATCTTCAAAATTACGATTTAGTTTTAAAACAAGAAAAGATATTTGACGCGATATCGGTGAATGAATGGTACACTATTTTCGAATATTTCATGAAAATGATCAGCTGATTTCATTTTGTCTGTTATTAGCTTAACAACATGCCGAGCCCATAAATTAGCTGATACAGAAATGGTTATAAACATCTTTTCAACATAAAAACCGGTATAATTTGCTGATTTATAAGTATTTTCATGTTTTTACATCTTTTGCACCTGAATATAGACTACCTTTGCCGCTCAAAATTTAATACAATTTATGCCTAATTTTCAAGAACTTGGCCTGAATCCCGACCTCCAAAAAGCCGTTGAGGCACTCGGATTCAAAGAGCCAATGCCGGTTCAAGCAGCCGTTATCCCCATTTTACTAGAAAACCCTACCGACCTAGTCGGTTTGGCACAAACCGGAACCGGCAAAACGGCTGCCTTCGGATTGCCTGTTTTACAACACATCGATACTGATCTACGGCAAACACAGGCAGTAATTCTGTGTCCTACCCGTGAATTGTGTATCCAAATCACCAAGGACCTGACAAGCTTCGCTGTTTTTATGCCTAAGATCAAAATTGTTCCGATCTATGGCGGTGCAAGTATCGAAGTACAGATGAAACAATTGTACGACAACCCACAGATCCTTGTGGCCACACCCGGTCGTATGAATGATATGATCCGCCGCGGAAAAGCCGATCTTTCCCACGTTAAATGGGTAGTACTCGACGAAGCCGATGAAATGCTCGATATGGGATTTCAGGAAGAAGTGGACACCATTCTACAGGAAATGCCGAAAGAAAAACATACCCTGTTGTTTTCGGCAACCATGCCAAGTCAGGTCGAACGCATCCTGACAAAATACATGAAGAAACCTGTGATTAAAACCGTCGGCGACCGCAATGCGGGGACTGCTAACGTGAAACACATTTATTACCTGGTCCATGCCAAGGATCGTTATGTTGCGCTGAAACGCATCGCCGATTACAACCCAAATATTTACGCCATCGTATTCTGCCGCACACGCCGCGAAACACAGGAAATTGCCGATTCACTCATCCGCGACGGATATAATGCAGATGCACTGCATGGTGATTTATCGCAATCGCAACGCGACCATGTGATGAATCGTTTTCGTGTCCGTAACCTGCAAATGCTTGTTGCCACCGACGTAGCTGCCCGCGGACTTGACGTGACAGATCTTACACACGTGATCAACTATAACCTGCCCGATGAGTCGGAAACCTATATTCACCGAAGTGGTCGTACTGGCCGTGCCGACAAAAACGGTGTTTGTGTGAGTATCATCAATATGAAAGAAAAAGGCAAGATTAAAATGATCGAAAAGTCGGTCGGACGTGAATTTGCCAAGGCCAAAATACCAACAGGTGTGCAGGTTTGTGAAAAACAATTATTCAACCAGATCGACCGCATGGAAAAAGTGGTTGTGAACCATGAAGACATTGATTCGTTCCTGCCGGTTATTTTCCGTAAACTTGAATATCTCGATCGCGAAGAAGTGATCAAACGCTTTGTTTCGCTCGAATTTAACAGTTTCCTCGAATACTATCGCGACGCACAGGATCTGAACGTAGATGAATCGCGCAGTCGTGAAGATTTCGGCGAAAGATCGTTTGGCCGTGATCGCGACCGCAGCCGTGGCGACAGACCCGAAAGAACAAATCGCGGAAGCGAAGGCTATAGCCGCGACCGGGGTGACAGACCTGAGAGAAGCGACAGACCAGACCGTGGCGATCGACCGGACCGAGGCCCAAAACGTCCGGAAGGTGACCGAGGAAGCCGTGGCAGTGGAGGATTCCAACGTATGTTTATTAGTATCGGTCGTAAGGACGATATCAACACACCACCGAATCTGATTGGAATCATCAATGAAGTTACACGTTCACGTGATGTTAATATCGGACGAATCGACATCAGCGATGCCTATTCGTTTATCGATATCGACAGCCAATCAGTGGCCACTGTGATGGAATCATTTGCTAACGCAAGAATGAATCCAAGAGGAATTCGTATTGAAGTAGCCGGCGAACGTGAAGCGGAAAGAGACTCATCCAAGCCACGTAACAAAACCAGCTATGCAAGCGCTCCGCGTACCGAAAGAAAAGAAAGACCAGCCATCCATCGCTCTGAAAAACCCACTTCGGATTATAAAGAGCAAACCAATAAATTGATGTCTGACCACAATGAGCGTTCGTCAAAGCCAAAACCAAGCTATAGGGATCGCCCGGATAAGCGGAACAGAAGATAACAATGATAGTTTTGAAAACTGATGTCTAAGACAATTCACTGTTTTATTCCCGGTAATCACAACTGATTAGAAGTTTTTCACTAAAAGCCTGATATTCTTAATATGTCAGGCTTTTTTATTTAACTTCTGTTGGTTTTTGCCCGAACCTTTCATGCTTGGGACCATCACAAAATATTAACTTTGCTATCAAATTTGTATCATCGTCCATTTTTATGAAAAAAGTCTTTTCACTTTTCACTTTACTATTGTTTTTCGGCTGTCAAAACAGTATTGTTTTTGAAAAGACCAAACAATTTGAAGGCCATCGCTGGAATCGCTTCGTTTTTATAGAGACGGATTTTGAAATTACAGACATTGACAAACTCTACGATTTACAATTGAATCTGGTTAACAGGACTACCTACGCATACGATTATATCTCGTTGAATATCACACTTTATCTTCCTGATGAAACCATGCGTTCGCGTGATATTGAGATTCGTTTGCAGGACAAAAACCTCAACTGGTTGGGTACGGTAAATGGCGATTTGGTGACAACATCTTTTAGTTATATAAAAGGGATGAAATTCCAGGCTCCCGGAAAAGTCAGACTGCGAATCGAAAACAAAATGAGCATTTTAAATCTCGAAGAAGTAGAAAGATTGCAAGTGAAGGTGATGGAAACAAGATAGAACGAAATAAAAACACTATATCAATGCCCAAAAGGAATACTATTTATTACGTCATCAGTGTATGATATTCACCATCCGGTAAAATTGCGTTAACAATCAATTGGTTACAGATTTTAAGCAAATTTAACTGGCTATAGTTAATAAATGACAATTAGATAAAATACATTTGTAACACATAACTAAAAACAAATTGCCATGAAAAAATTAGCATTATGCCTTTCTGTTGTTGCCATTGTTGCCTTTGGCGCATCCTCTTTTGCACAGGAAGCAAAAGAGGTGAAGTCGACCGATGTTAAAAAAATAACACCCAACAATCAGAATACTGTTAAACCAGCTACTGATGCGAAAACAACCACAAATCAGGATGCGAAAAAGGTAACCCCCGGCAATCAGAATACTGTAAAACAGGCTACTGACGCGAAAACTACCACAAATCAGGATGCGAAGGAAGTGAATACTTCAAAAACCAATGTAACAAATACCGGAGTTACCAAAGAAAAAACTACGGATAGCCCTGGAGACAATAAATTAAATAAAGAAACAAACGAAGCAAAATCCATCAAAAATGCGGACGATAAAACCACATCTAAGCAACTCAAGGCTTCGGACAGAGGCACGACAAAAGGCAATGCCGAACCTAATAAAAAGCAAAACCACAAGAGAAAGTCACGCAAAGCAACGAGAGCAGCAAAAATTGATCCTGCAATAAAATAAACTTCAGACTGTTAACCGTATGTTTTGCCTTTTACGATAGCATAACATACGGTTACAAATCAAAGTCGGAAAAACCCGGAACACCTTACTTCCCGTTTCCATCAAGTAATGCACTATTATCATTACAAAGGATACAGTACGTGTTGTTGGAAGTTATTTAACAACCATTCTTCTTGTAATGGTTTGATTGTGAATGAACAACTTAATTAAATAAACCCCTGAAGTTAAATTTGACACTTCAATCTGATCTTCCAAAGTAGTAAATTCATTCTTTTCAAACAATACCTGGCCCAATGTATTACATATAAGTAGTCTGCTGGGTAGATAGTTAATAGAATTTACATAGAAAACTCCGTTATTCGGATTTGGAAAAATCATCACTTCCGATAAAGCCGGATCCTCATCCAAACCTGTCATGACATCGCCAGTCACCATCACATCATCGATTTTGGTTTTCCCACTTGCCAATACATCACTTCCAGCCACGGATTGGTTGGAAGCCATCACCCAACGTACATAAACCAGGGGCTGGTTATTGCAGATTTCCGGAAGTTGTTTTGCGGTCAAAGCACCGGTTGTCCAGTCATTGGCTACTTCATACAATCCGTTAGGGATATCGGTCCAGTCGCCGGCTTCGCCGATTTTCACCTGCACCTTAAAATCCTTCGGTCCCGGATCGGTGTTGCCCGATTGCTGCACCGAACTCAATTTGATGTTTTCGTAACCTGTCGTATTCAAAAAGATTCTCCAGGCTTTACTATCCATGCCATTATCCCAGCCATCTGCCTGAGCAGCTTTGGTGGTGAGGCCATTTTTCATACTGATGGCACCTGTGCCACCCATGGTGCCTAATGTTGCATCTCCATTCAGATCGCTGTATGTTTCGACAAGCGTATCGGTTAAATTGTCGTTTGGGAATGTCCATTTTACAAGTAACACATTCTCCTGTGCATAGCTAATGAGGCTGAAAAATAATACAATGATTAACGTAAATGTTCTTTTCATAAGTTTGATTTTGTTAGGGTTAATGTTTATTTGTCATGAAATTGAACCCCTTCGGGGCTCATTTGATTTGTTCTTTATTGTACCTCCGGTTGCACCGGAGGTTATTGTGATTGATGTCCGTTGGACTTCTTTCGTATAAATATTATTTTCTTCTAAGCCCCGAAAAGGACCAATCTCAATAACCGCGGGCGCAGCCCATGGATATACAAAACTCTTTTCCTCTAAGCCCTGAAAGGGCTTAATCTCAATAACCGTGGGCGCAGCCCATGGATATACAAAACTCTTTTCCTCTAAGCCCTGAAAGGGCTTAATCTCAGAGTATGCAAATATAAACCGATTGTAATAATATGTAATATCAGAATAATACATCCAACTAAAGTTTATACATAAATACTGCTGTCATAAACCGACCGGGTGATAACTCACCCTTTCGGTCAACATATTGATTGTCAAGTAAATTCTGCGCTTCTAGCGCAATGTAATAATGGGTTGAAAATGATTTGGAAATCATTGCGTTCAACAAAAAATATGCATCAACCTGAATGGTATTTTCCGGATCGAACCATTGTTTGTCGACATAGTTTCCGTTTAGCTGAAACTCAAAAAAACTATTTTTCCAAAGCATACCGGCATAAAAAAGATGGGGTGAAACCTCGGCCATTTCCTTACCATTAAGATTGGCGTTGATATCTACCATCGATGATTTATACTTTTTAATTACCGAGTGATTGAATGAATAACTCAACTGAAACGAGAGTTGTTTTGTTAAAAAATAATTCGAACTGAATTCAAGCCCAACTATTTCCACCTTACCAATATTATCAGCAATCAGGACCGGTTTTAGCGCGTTTCCTCCTGTATCTACCGAATCGCCTGTGCTTACTGAATATTGAAAATCATGACCAAATGAATAATAACCAGCCGTACTCATACTCAATTTATCAGATTGAACATGTGTAAAACCAATTTCATAGTTCGTAAGATATTCCGGTTTCAGGTTTGGATTCGCCAGCCTGAATCCTTTATTAATTTTCCCCGACTGACTCAGGTCTTTGAGTTTGGGAGGCTTAAAACCAACACCAGCAGAAACGTATATCGCATTTTCAGGAGTTAATTTGTATTGCAACGACACCTTCGGACTGAAAGCAACCCAATTGTTCTTATCAAAATCCTCATGAAAACCTTCAGAGAATCCGGTCGCTTTTGTTGGATTGATAATGGTTTGTTCTCCATGATGAAATCCAGCCACATCCAGACGGAATCCCACAATGGCTTTCATCCTGTTTTTTAAAAATGAAGCCTCATCCTGCACAAAAACACCTACGATATCCATTTTCCCCGAAGAAGTAATTTCATCGGGCGAAGTGCGATACGTTTCGTGGTTATGCGACAATCCTGATTTAATCTCAAGACCGGTTGTCAGGATTTGAGTCTTGAAAACAGGCATTGACATTGTCGAAATCAATCCCTTGTCGGTGCGGTTACTATATGAATCGAGAAGTCGGTATTCGGCAAAATCATTCATTGATTCTTTTTGACTGTAATAATCCTCTTTCATCCAAAAAATGGAGGTGACAATATCTGCTTTCCCAACATTTGTGTAATAGGTGGTTCGGAGGTTGTTGGTAAAAACTTTGTCGAAACTACCTTCTTTGGTGAAAACTTTTGTCCCACCACCACGTTTTTCGTTGTAATTATCAATCACCATTTCGAGCCGGTTTTTGCTATTGAGGCGATAACCCACTTTCACACTTCCTCCTGTTTCGTCAAGAGATGTCAGCACATCGGTTTCATCAATCAACGCGGGTGCCGCAAACACATAACCATCGCCGTGGCGATAAATACCATTGAAACTCCAGTAGCAACCTTTGTTATTTTTGATTTCATTGCCCGACAAGGCAATCGAACCACCGATGGTGTTGTATGTTCCATAAAATGCTTTCACATTTCCTTCAAACTTCTTTTCAGGCATTTTGGTAATCAGGTTGATAACGCCTCCCATGGCATTGTTTCCGTAAAGTGCAGAAACCGGGCCTTTTACAACTTCTATTTTTTGGAGTTTATCTACAAAAATATTGTGCCAGTTGACTGACCCGCCTACCAGACTGTTCTTGGGAATGCCATCGACTAAAACAAGTACCCGGTCACTACCTTCGAGGCCACGCATGGTGACAGCCGCATTTTTTGAGAAAATTCCCCAACTCCGGTTCACCTGAACATTGGCCGTGGATTTTAAAATATCATCAATATTGCTCAATGGAAAAGCTGAAATTTCCCTGGCGCTTATAAGATCAGCTTGCGCAGGAACCTCCAGTAATTGTCTTTCGGTGCGCGTGGCCGTTATGACTACTTCTTCAAGATTGACAACGTTGGTATCGGCTATTTGCGCCAATAGACCGCAGGTACTAAAAAACAGAAAAATAAATAAAATCCCGTTTTTCATCAATCTTCCATTTTAATATCAAACGTTACATGGCCATCGTTCGTCCCCTCCACTTCTTTCACCATCAAAAGCCCTTTACGATCGGCGTCAGTTACAAAAGAATAAATAATGCCCGGGGCAAGGTTCTTCGCTTTTCTGTTTCCGGAAGAAAAAACAAAAGTGTTCGTAACGATCAAACTGTCATTCATACATTTATAGAAATCGGCTACAGTCAGGTCTGATTCCAGCTTAAAACGAACCGTATTCCGGCTTGTCCAGTTCGCAAGGCCATATTCACCACCAAAAACCGATTCGTCAATATTGGCGCCCGGAGAAGCAATTGTATTTGCGTCTGTTTCTATCAGATCGTAAAAATACAAGAGGTTTATTTTCTGCTGAAGTTCATAAGCACTGGCCAATGCATAATTCTGACCGGTTTCAAAGGAATAAAATCCTCCGTTCGATGCATTGTTTTGCGCCCCCAACACGATGGAATTCAGTTGTTTTATTCCCCCGAAAATAGAAGCAGCATCTTTTTCGAGATGAACGCTCAATGTTTCCGATTTTCGACCCTGACGGTCCCGGACATAAAACTGCCATTCTTCGTTCAGTGCAATACCTTTGGAAAGTGACAAGGTGTAATCGAAAGCATTTCCATAAATACCTGTATCAAAGGAAGTTAAAAATGAATCCCTGATCCCGGTAATATTCAAATGGGTGAGTGCCACATCACTTTTTGTAAATGCTTTGATTCTGATTTTGATGTTGGCGCCCAGAAGCAAAGTAGTATCGCCTGACAGATAACCATTTGTTGTATCGAATTCGATAGAAGGTGGCGGAAAATACTGTTCCGATTTATTGCAGCCACCAAAAGCCATCAGCAAAATAAATAACAACAAGGCAATTTGCGATATGTGTTTTTTCGCATATCGTTTGACGCAACAAAAACCATGTTGAATAACTGACATGATTAGGCAGTGATTTTACGTGTATAGGAAACGATACCATATGCCAGGACCCCGCCCAGTGCTCCAAAGAAAAAATGTGTGAAAAATGGAAGCACAAATCCTTGTTTCAGAAAGGTTTCGTAGGGATATCCCGAAACAACATAAATCACAAAGCGGCTCAGCGGAATCATCATATAAGCAAATCCACCAAGGAAACCAAGCAAGATAAAATTGTCCTGAACCCATTTTAATTTATTGTAAACAAGATCAATAACGAATCCCATCGCCAAATAAATGAAAGGTAAAAAAGGATCTTTGAAACCAAGAAAAGGCAGAAATATAAAAGTTGCAGCCGTGAGCGTTGAAATACTGGAACCAAACGGTATTTTGGTTATTTTCCGTCCAATAAGCAGAATTGCCATTACTTCGAGCCCGTGATGACCCGGAATATTCAACGGAATCCGAAGGTAGGCCCTCAACAGGATGGCTACAGCTCCGGTAAACGTAAGTATCAAAACATCAATCAATACGCGGTTAACCGGTAATGCTTTTGATGTAATCTTTGGTTGCGACATGCCATTCATGGTTTTTATCATTTTGAATCTGTTCGGCAATGATAATAAGCTTGTGGTCTTTTACGATGGGTTTCATCCACTCGCCAACCGTAATTTGCTGATCATCCTGCAATCTGTTGTAGTTTTTATCGGTAATGCCATCGACGACAACTAATTTCAGGAGTTCAGCAACAGTAAATGTACCTGAAATTTCGCGCAGGTCTTTTCCTTTCACCCACAAACAACGCCCGTCGTCGCCGGCTTTACGTAATCCAATAGCAGCCAGCGAGCCAATCACACCATCTTCGGTTCCGGTGAAACCTTCGAGGTAAACGCCATTATTTCTGGCAAGCAAACGGGCTTCAGATTGGGTAAGGATTTCCGCCTTTGCGCGTTTGCCCCAATCGCAAATAGTATCGCTTACTCCATCGAAATATCTCACCGCCAATCCGGCATCGGAACCCGGCGCACTCTCTTCCGGAAGAAAGGACCTGCAAATGGCGATTACCTTTTCCAATTCACTGGTATGCAAATCAATGCAGGCAGAACTATTGTGCGAAGTATAAGGGATTCGCCGATCGAACAGCAATTGGTGACGACTCACGCTGTTTACCGTTGCCAGGCCTTTGGCTTCAAGCAAAGCGCCTAATTGCCTTGCCCGGAAGCCGGTTCCGCGACTTTCTGCGTTGTCAGTATCATCAATTCCTATCAGGAGACGTTTTTCCATTTTCACATTTCGTAATGCAAAAATAATCAACTCGATCCAATAAGGACAAGGATGAACGCATAAAATGCGTAATTCCGTCAAGTTTAGAATGGTTCTTGGTTGATTGAAAAAAAAACGTGATTGAATAGAAAGTATATTTTGACAATTACATGAAAGCAATCACTTTTTGGGCCATGACTCGATTTTTGATTAGTCAATAATCAATTGTAAATGAACAATATAAAATTACCTTGAGGCATTTTGTTAAAAAAGCCGGAAAGTTATTATCTGATGGTCTGTGTATTTATTATGGTTTCATATACCTCGAACAACTACAAACAGTACAATTCAACAATCCTTGTTACACCTCCGGCTTTTATAACAAATGAACAATTCCATTCGAAATTTGTCTATTAATCAAAGAAATTCTTGATTATCTATGAAAAAAACACTTCATACAGCCGACAGTCGCGGCCGGGCCGAACATGGTTGGCTGAGTTCGCGTTTCAGTTTCAGTTTTGCCGAATATTACAACCCTGAACGAATTCATTTTGGCATGCTGCGCGTATTGAATGATGATATTATTCAACCGGACATGGGATTTGGTATGCATCCGCACGACAATATGGAAATTGTTACGATTCCGTTGCTGGGTGCACTTGAACACCGCGACAGCATGGGCAACGGCAGTATCATCAAGGCAGGCGAGGTGCAACTGATGAGTGCCGGAACAGGCATTCGCCATTCTGAGTTTAATCCTTCGCACAAAGAAGATGCCGGCTTGCTTCAGATATGGGTCTTCCCTAAATTGAAAAATATAACACCCCGATACGAACAAGGGGTTTTTGACCCAAGTCAATTACTGAACCAATGGCAACTTATCGTTTCACCCGATGGAAAAGATAACAGTTTGGTAATCAATCAGGATGCCTGGTTCAGCCTGACGAAAATAGTACACGGAGAAAGCATAACTTACTCTCCAAAACAACAGAATAACGGCATGTATCTGTTTGTGATTGAAGGAGGTATTATCGTCGGTGATACAACGCTCGGAAAGCGCGATGCGGTCGGCATTTCAGAAACAGAAAACATTGTCATTGAAGCTGTTGAGGATGCCTTTTTACTCCTGATGGATATTCCCATGCGTTAAAACTAACTGTGCACTTAAACACAGAAATAAAAAGTTCAAGGATTCAGGAGGCAATTAAAGTCGTTATTCCCTGATAACTTTAACATAAAACCTTACACCAGATTCATTCACGATATCCAGCACATATATTCCTGCAGAACAGGTCGAAAAATCGTGAGTAAACTGACCACCATTCAATTCACTCAACCCTTTGCTAACCAATAAACCATTCGCATTGAATAGTTTGTATGAAACGATTTTGCTATTGGGCAAATAAATAGCAAGCTGGTTTTTCACCGGCATCGGAAAAGCCTCTATTTTTCGCAGTGAAGCTGATGGTTTTTCGACAGATGTAATATCCGTACAGCCTTTCAGGTAAAATTCCGCAGCCGAAGCCCAGGGGTTTCCGTTGACTTCGGAAATCGCAACCAACCTGAAATACCTGCCTATCACCGGTTCATCAAAGGTGATTGTTTGTGGGGCAGCCGTATTTCCAAATTGTCCGGTGGACACAACCTCTCCCCAATTCAGGGTGTTTTCGCTTATATACAATTCATAATCCTTGATTCTTCCATTTTCTCCATCCTGACGATTCAGTAATGTAAAATCGAACAGCTTGTATGGTTGTCCCATATCAATCTGTATTTCATGGGGATACTGATCATCACCCGTGCTCCAGCGCGTGTGCCAGATGGTGGAAGGATCATCATCGAAGGCCATGATTGCCGTGCCGGGATAATTTACCTCTTCACTATCAACATATTCCAGTTCCCAGCTGCTTTTCGGGGTTTCGGCCGGATTTTCACAATCTTCAATCGACGGACAAGTGGTGGTTGTAACCATATCTGTCAAGGTTTTTTCATAAGTTATCCCGTTTTGTATAAGCTGAAAATCAACCGTATAAGACCCCGGATTTCCCAAAACAACCTTTGGATTCCGGCTATTTGCATCGTTGATATATGTTGGTTCCGGACTGATGTTCCACTGCCAGCTGGCTCCTTCATGATTGACAATGGAATGGTCATCGAAAAACAAAGTATCTGTCATACAATTATATATCGGCTTCTCAACCCATGGATCGACCAAAGGCTCAAAAACTGTTTCCAATAATGATGATTCCCAAACACCTGCATTTCCGGCCACCCTCAGTTTTCCATCGCGGAAAAATGGTAAAGCCATATTCACAGTCATTCCCACCGGATAATTTGTGTTGTAGGTTTCCCAATCATTCATATTCTGTGTCCTGTAAAAAACACTGGCTGCCTGACCATTTCTTGAATTTGAAAACAGATACAATATATCCTGACCATCACTACCAGGTTGAATCACAAGGCATTTGGTGTATTCAAGCAAGGAACCGGTAAAATCGGTCCAGGTATTACCACCATCTTCCGAGCGGAATATTTTCCCAATATCTGCAGTCCATGTACCATTTTGCAGACAGGCGTAAATCACATTTTCATTGTAGGGTGAAATGGCAAAAAACAACTTTCCTTTCCAGTAAGCGGAACCATATTCTCCATTGGTTAACGCTGGTTTCAATGTCCATGTAATTCCGCCATCTCCGCTTCTGTACAGCCCCATTCCATTCACATCCACATAGATAACCAAAGGATTTTTCCGGCTGATCTGCAGGTATCTTACTGTATTGGTAAAATTATGCAACAGGGTAAAGGATATACCCATATCTATGCTTTTCCACACGCCCTTTTCTTCGCCAAGATAAATGGTTCCGTAATATTTCGGATGAAAAACCATATTGCTGCGCCGACCACCGTATTCTTCCATATTTGGATATTTAGAGAAGATAAACCTTCCTTCGGGCAGGCCTTCAGCGGAAGCTGGTAAAATCCAACCATTTCCCAGATCATTAAAAGCGACATGACGACTTTTTCCCTGCAATACCCATCCTGTGGGCGATTCAGCGCCACCCATACGTAATGCTTTTGGCTGATAAAAATCAGCCATGGAAGTATTTCCGTTGTGATATCGTCCACCAACCACAATGTCCTCGTTCCAGCCCTGATCGAAACCCCACATATCAGAGCCAACGAGGCCGTTGTTGTAAGATGCATAATTCGATGTGCTGGTGAAATTGTCTGTTGTAAGTGTCATTCCGCCATCGGTTGAAACCCAGGTTTCACCATTCTCAAGGAGTTTCATGTCCTGAATATCAGGATGTATGGCAAAATTACCACTGTAACCACCGATGGCATGAAAATCCTGTCCCCCATTTGATGATTTGAAAAGTGTTGTGGTCCCCGCGAAGAGGATGTCTTTGTCGACCGGTGAAATTTCCAGTATCAAATCGAAATACCCTTGACCGTTGTCCATCGGGAAGTTGCCTGTCTGACCGGTTGCCAGCAGAGACCAGGTGGTATTTGTTTCGGTGTTGATTCCTTTGTAGAGTAAAGGAGTGCCATTCGAACTTAGCATGACGGCCAGCAACAATGACGGATCATCGGGCGTTGTGGCCAATAAACCGCCTGAAACATCACTGATATTTGCAGGGAAAGTACTTTGTGTGTTAAAAGTGATTCCTCCATTGTAAGAGGCTGCGACGGAAAATTTTCCGGCTACGGCAGAAAGCGCAAAAATCGTATTGCTGTTACCCGGCTGAATTTCTATATCGTATGTGGCATGCATCCATGGGTTTGACCAGTTTTCACCGGCATCGGTACTGATAAAAACACCCGTTGGGGTGGCAGCGATGATTTCGTCGGGATCGGCAGGATCGAGGCGTAAGCGATCGGCCGAAAACGTGTTTCCAGCGGCAAGCATGGCAATCCAGGTTTGTCCGCCATCGCTTGTTTTGTGAAGCTGATTTCCGGCAGCCACATAAACAATATCGGGATTTTGCGGGTGAATAACCGTCGCAGTAACACTTCCTCCAAACACATGATCAATACCAACTGGCGACCAGTTCAGGCCTTTGTCGGTTGTCTTATTCACAAATCCAGTTTCCGTACCTGCAAACAGGATATTTTCGTTGGTCGAAGCCACATCAAATGAGTAAACATTCGCCTGCCATGGACATGCTGAAGGTGGTGTTTCTGAACCCGATTCATTCAGCCAGAAGGTTTCTTTTGGCCCAAGAAAAGTCCAGTTTGATTTGGACCCAGCCTGCTGATTTTTCGAATTTTTCTTTTCGTAAACAACAGGTTTTTCTTTCGGAATTACAATTTCGCCCGATTCGTTAACATAAGCCACAACATCCCTTGACCACATTTTAAAGTACCGGATGATTGCACTTTTCTCATTGGGATTATCGGTACTGTATTTTTGGAACGCACCCGATAATTCATTGAAATTCACCGGATAAACATATAACATCTTTGCCCAATCAGGGAAACTCTCTTCATAGGTTGGTTTATAGCTTTTCTGAATCCCCGATAAATCGTCATAAGGGGTAAAATGTTGCTGACCAAATACCTGCGCCGAGAGTGCAAGCGCGAATAACAACAGTATCGTCCGTATTGAAGTTTTCATCACAATGTAATTAATGGATAAATCAATAATGTTTTTGTTTACTTATTCACTGGCAGGAATCCCAAATCAAAACTAATCTTCTTTAACAAAAACAATCGTTATTTTCTGATTTTCATCTTTCAAAATAAGTTTATTCTCTTCCAGTGAATAAAGCAACGTAGCATTCAGCGCTTGTTTCAGCTCGTCTTCTTTGCCCATGGGACAAGCCATCAGGGTGGAAATCATCTGACCAAAGCGTAATTTCCCCGGACGCATATTCAGGTTTCCACTGATCATATTGCAGCCACTCGAACCGCCGAAGCGCATAGCATTCATTTCAAACTTGAAAACAGGAATTTTTCCATAAAAATCTGTCTCCAACGCTTTATTGTTGCCCAATTGCGCAACTTTCCATTTGCCATCGAGGCGGTAATCGGGGACAAAACTACCACATCCGGTAAAGGTTGTTTTGTTGGATTCGCCTTTCAACTGCACCTGAATGGTAACAGAATAGGAAGATATTTTATCAGACATGCTATCACTGCATTCTTCCTCTGTGGAAGTGAATGAAAAAATGACCGACTCGTCGGATGCTGTAAAAGCATACGAGGCATCTGTTAACCACTTCACATCCATCTTGTTAAAAATCAGTTTATCCCCTTCCATATTTGTGAACCTGATTTCGTGATCACGATCGATGTCGATTGACCAGAAAGGCTCATTTCCGGTAGCGAAAAACACGATACCGTTTCTCCATTTTTGGGCCTCAACACTAAAATTTTCGGCAGTTTCCGCTATTTCTACCACGGGTGGTGTTTTTGTCAGGCTTGCGGGACTTTTACAGGAAACCAACAATATCAGGACAAACAGGAAACTACAGATATTTTTCATGACGCATTTATTTTAGTGTTTAAAAACTCCGGTCGAATAGTTTAAAAGTTTAATCATCGGAAACTTCACTCAGCTTTTTGCGATAGGTTGAAAACACATTGGCACGTGAGATATACCCGATATATTTTCCGTCCTGGACAACGACAATATTGTATTTTCCTGATTCCTGAAACTTTCGCGCCACTTCTTCCATCGATTCCTGTGGTGCGATCGTAAAGGTTGGCATCACCATGATGTTTTCGATTGGTGTATTGTATAAATCATTGTCGAACATGATATTACGGATATCATCCAATAAAATATGGCCTAAAAACTCATTATTTATATCCACAACAGGAAAGATATTCCGCTTCGAAATAGCGATAATCCTGACAAGATCGGCCAGTGTGGTTCCGGGTTGAATGATATGAAAATTAGTTTCTATCAGCCGTCCGACTTTCATCTGGCTAAGTACGTTCTTGTCTTTATTGTGTGTAAGCAAATCGCCGCTTTGGGCCAGCTGATAGGTATAAACCGAATGATTGATGAAAATGCGCACGGTGGCATACGAAATTGTTGAGACAATCATCAGCGGAACAAAGAAGGAATATCCCCCTGTTATCTCAGCTATAAGGAAAATGCCAGTCAGTGGAGCGAGCAAAATTCCGGCAATCACACCTCCCATACCGACCATGGCATATTTTGTAGGGTTCAGCTCACCAAATCCCAAATCTGTAACAAAAATGGCAAAAAATAATCCGGTGAAAGCGCCGATAAAAAGTGCAGGTGCGAAAATACCACCCACCCCGCCGGAACCAAATGTTACGGAAGTTGCAACAGCTTTTAGTAAAATAACCGCCGCGAAAAGCAGGAAAACCACCCATTTTATTTCACGGTAATCGTAGAAGATGCTGTGGTTGAAAAGAACGCTGTAGTCACCCTGAAGACTTAAATTGATCGATTTATAACCCTCGCCATACAATGCAGGAAAGAAAAAAATCAAAACACCCAGCGTCAGACTTCCAATCAGAAAACGGGTTTGCCATCGTTTGAAACGCCTGAAAAAATGCTCCGAGGCGATATAAACTTTTGTGAAATAAACAGATACCAAACCAAGCAAAATGCCAAGCACAATATAATACACCGTATTGCCGGGAATAAAAGCTTCTATCTCATTCACAGGATAAGCCACAGCCTGTCCGAGCACGAAATAGGAAGTCAGCACAGCTGTGACAGTCGCCAGCAGTAGAGGAATGATAGATGCTACCGTGAGGTCAATCATAATCACTTCGAGTGCAAAAACCACACCGGCAATTGGCGCCTGAAAAATGGCTGCCATGGCGGCTGCACTGGATAAACTGATCATCAGTGTAATTTGTTTGTAGTTCAACCGCAATATCTGACCGATATTTGACCCAATAGCGGCACCGGTTGAAACCGTTGGTCCCTCGAGCCCCACCGAACCACCAAAACCAACCGTAAATGCACTCGCCACAATGGAGGAGTAAGTATTATGCCGCTTAATGAGTCCGTTTTTGCGCGAAATAGCAAACAACACTCCGGGAATCCCGTGGCCTGGCTCCGATTTTACAACAAACCGCATAAAGAGAATCGCGATAAGAATTCCAATGGCCGGATAAAGAAAATACAGGTAATTCCCGCCCTGACTGGTGATGGCCAGGTTGAGTAAATAACTGATAAAATGCGCGGATTTTTTAATGATGATCGCCGAAATAGCTGCCAGCACCCCAACCACAATACTTAGAAAATAAGTGTATTGCTTGTCTGAAATATGTGCGATCCGCCATTTAAAAAACCTGAGTAATAATTTTTCCATTAAATACAGTAAGCCATGATGTTTCGTTTGCGAATTTAGGCAATCGACAGAAGAAAGCGAACGGAATTGGTTATTATTTGTGTTTAGCCCTGTATTTGACTATGTAATCAACACTATCAGCTACTAAGATCGTGTAGTAAAATCAGAAGGCACCTTTCAACACAATTGCAATCTAATCCGAACGTTGAATTGTTCGCGTGGCGGCTAAGGGAGGATTAAATGCTTCTGATTAACTCTGTTTATGGAAAAACCCGAAATATATCCTTTCGATGCAGAAACCTGACAAAATAAACTGTTCCGTTATCAATATTCAAACCGATCCGGTAATCTTTTACCTTCAGCCGGTAAAATGATTTAAAATTCACCAATTTGCGTAAATGTGCAATATCATTTACATTATCAGCAAACTCAACATTACTGATAACATTCTTAATCATTGATAGCAGCTCTTTATCAGCAATCTTTTTGATATCCCGTTCAAAACTTGATTTGAAAACAAGCTTCATTGTTCGAGTGCTTTTAGTATGGATGTTTTTGACACATTCCGACTTTTCATCCCAGCTTCGATGGCTAATCCAAGACCAATATCTTCGCGATCCTCCATGGTGAGTACTTTTGTCTTTATTTCCAATCGTTTAAGAATCTCTGTAATGAAAAGAAATTCTTTTTTATCTTTAGGTTGAACGACAATACTTTGCATAATTTCATGTATTTCTGTTTGCAAATTTACTTTAAAAATGAAAGAATTAATAAGATGGGATAAAAGTTAAATCTAGTTTGATCGATGTGAAATTGCAAACAAAGTTGAACGAGAGAGACCGAAATTGTGAAACGACGTAGTTGCAAACTACCCCGAACGGGGGGCAATGTCACTCATTATTTTTTGCTGATTCAATGATATTGTAAATATTGTCGATAAAAACGAATTTCTCAATGTATAAAGCACCAGAATAAACAACCATGCCTTTTTTATCGATAACAACAATGGTGGGTACAGCATCAATTTTCAGCAATTCTCTTATTTGCTTTACCGAGTTTTGATCGGTGTATAATGTTTTAAATGAATATGAAAATGAGTCAATAACTTTTTTTAATGAACTCATTTGTTCTTTTGGATAAATTAGATTTACAGCGTAAAATTCAATCTCTGATTGTGATGTGTATTTCTGTTTTAGCTTATCGAATTCTGGAAATTTTTTAAAACAAATACTACAACCAGTGCTCCAGAAATCTAATACCAAAACTTTTCCAGCTTGATTATTCAGATTAAATAACTCCCCCCGCTGGCGCTGATTTGCAATCAGTGCCATTATTACCAGATCACCCAATCGGCTCCCCCTAAACACATCCTTGCCTTTGCTGTGGCGGGTGGCACGCACCATGGGCTGGGTTTTGTAATAGCTGATCAAATTGTTCAATTATGGTGCATTCGCTTTTACACAAATGATTTTGAAGTAACCGGATAATCGTTGTTGTCATATATTTTAGATTAGGGGTTGTTAACTAAAAATACGTTCCCCAAATTTAGACCGAAATATTGTCTAGTGCAACTATTTTTTAAAATTATTGAATATTAATTCTCGAAGGCGCATTTGGCGCAGCATCCACCTGATGAAATACTTAGACCGCGCAACGTGCGAAAGTGTGAATTGTATTTTCGGCAGGCTTTCGCAAGGAGCGAAAAGGCAAATCAGGTTTTCGGCAGGCTTTCGCAACGAGCGAAAGGATGATTCAGGTTTTCGGCGGGCTTGCACCGACAGAGGCAAGATCAATAACTTTTCGCCTCTTTATTCCTTCACAAAACATCCGGTTAAAACTTTTATCTTCGTGCACCAAAAATAGAAGATGAAAATTATAAGCTATAATGTAAATGGTGTAAGAGCCGCTATCTCAAAAGATTTATTCGGCTGGATTCGTGCAGTGAACCCTGATGTTTTGTGCTTACAGGAAATTAAAGCACAGACAGATCAGATTCCATTATTGGAATTTGAGGCGCTTGGATATAAAAATTATTGGTTTCCAGCACAGAAAAAGGGATATTCGGGAACGGCCATCCTCTCGAAAACTGAACCCGATCATGTGGAATTTGGCATGGGAATACCGGCCTATGACAACGAGGGCCGTTTTTTGCGTGCCGACTTTGGCCGGCTGAGTGTGGTGAGTGTGTATCATCCTTCGGGTAGCAGTGGCGATGATCGTCAGGCATTTAAAATGAAGTGGCTTGATGATTTTACAATGTATACTGAAAAGTTGCGAATCGACCGGCCTAATCTGGTTTTGTCGGGCGATTTCAATATCTGCCACGAAGCGATCGACATTCATGATCCTATTCGTAATGCCGTCATCTCAGGCTTTCTGCCTGAAGAAAGGGCATGGTTCACGCGGTTCCTCAATTTAGGTTATACCGACACATTCCGTCATTTGGTTAAAGAACCGCACCAATACAGCTGGTGGAGTTACCGTGCCAATGCCCGTAACAATAACAAGGGTTGGCGTATCGATTATCATATTATCACGAACAATATGTTGCCAAACCTTGAATCGGCACGAATCCTGCCCGAAGCCAAACATTCGGATCATTGTCCTGTGGTGGTGGATATTGCGGATTAACGTAAAAGGACTTGATTGACTAATCTTCTATTTAAACGTTGTTCAAACGAAAAGCCGGCTATAATTTAAACGAATAACCCAGGCCCACAACAAAATCTGTTTCAGGATGACTTACGTCTATTTCCTTTTGAATCATGTAGAAAACATCAATTTTGTGGTGTTTCGAAAAAGCGTATTCAAGCCCGGTGGAAGCACGGATATTATCAATGGCACTATACCAGGGCGAATTTAATGGTGAGAAAAGTTCAACTGAAAGATATGGGGTAATTGGCTTTTCGGTGTCCCATTTCAGGCTGAATTTATTGCGCATATAATACTCCGCAATTCCGCCATCTGATTCACGTCCGATATCGGCATATTCGTCCTGAATACGACATCGCACCTGAATTTTAATCGGTTTTAACTTTTTCTCATATTTTATGTCAACATACTTTCTTTGCCTGAAACTGTAATAATTGTCTTTCCTGCGTTTTTCAACAAATCTGTAATTTACACTTACCTGAAAATATTTATTAATCTTATATTCCAGTCCAAAATCAGAATAGATGGTGCCCGCTTCAGTCATGTTTTCGTTGAATCGTAACTCCTGTGATACATTGGCTGTCAGTTTTTTAACCAGTTTGGCTTCAATGCTTAACGATGTCCATAACTGCGCATCCTTATCCTGACAAAAGGCTGGAGTATCGCAAAAAAGAACAAAAATAACAACAGGGAAAACAAATAACCGGACACTTTTCGACAGCATGTTCAGCTCATCTTTTTTTGTAATAGTAAATAATGATTGATGTAGCATCTTTTAAAAAATCGATTGACATGATCGAAAACCGGTGAATATCAAAACCTGTCCGTTTCCGCAAATCCTCGAGTAGAATTGTGTGATTTTCAGGCCTGATTAACTCTATCCTTTCATAAATAATCGTTTTCGAAACTTCCTGCTTGAAAACAACCGGATGATCGAGCACAAAAATGAACGCAATAAATATCGCATTGAATACCAGAATTGGTATTAAACCGAGACCGATAGCATTGATGAGCCCCAGCGCAATGGCAATCAGCAGGTAAGTCATCTCCTTCATCGATATGCCTTCGGTACGATACCTTAACATCGAAAAAACAGCAAACAAACCAAAAGCCGCTCCCATCGAAATATTGGTTTTGTTCAGTACAAAGGTGATGATGAAGATAATAATGTTAAACAGGAAGAAAGTGAACATGAATTCCTTGTTCCTGTAATTTGGGAAATAAATGAAGCCGAAAATGAGGATCATTGTCGAAATATCGATGGCAATGGCATAAGCAAAACGCTCATTAATCGTCACAACATCAGTCTCATTTACCGTAACGCCGGTTACATTTTCAGCAGCTTTTTTTATGGTCATGTTTTCAGCCGACTGGCCTGTTTGCCCAAAGGCAGAAATGAACCCGAAAACCAATCCGAGAACCAATATGCAGGTAAGTGCATGTCTAATATATATCATATCCAAGTTTATTGAAAGTAATTATTTTTTTTTTGAAACGATTCATTTTCAAATCTTTATTCAAACAGGCCACACCCATGCAATATTTACTGAAATAGTTACGTGCCTGTCTCTCTAATTTCATGAGTTGCCTGAATGGCGAAGCAGCATGCATTTCCTCTTTTACTTCAATAATGACGAGATTATGAATTTGCTTTTCGCCCGAAATGCCTGAATAGCGAAGGTTTAGATCGACAGTAAGCCTTTCGTTTGCATTTTTATTAACAAAAGTAATCCGATCGAAAAACACTGTTAATGCAGGAACAAAGTGTTGATATTCCCCGGGTGTGTGTTCACCGATAAACCTTACAAGTGTTTCGTCCAGTATTTCAGGAACACGGTCAATCAGTATCCGGTTTTTAATCGTCCGGCTTTTATTGTTCTTTGATTTAATTTCGAAATAGGTAATGCCGGAGTTCACGTATTTTCGAAACCGCAGTTTAAACCTGTTTCGTCTGCCGTTGTGATGCATCTGGTAGAGGTGAAATCCCGAGGTGTCGAGATACGACGTTTCGTAAGGATGGATCGATTTCCCTCCAATAACAAGCAACTTATAGTCATCCGAAATTGCTTTCAGATAATCATGTAACTTGTACTGATGAACGACGTATTTTGTATCGATGCGGTTGAGCAACTTCACATGATCCATCTCTTCGAGACTAATCGGATCAAAATGTAACAATGTTGCAGCAATATCATTCATCGATAAAAGGCCAATGCCCCGATTACTTATTATATCATTTTTGATTTTACGTCAGAATACGGCATATGCCTATTTGAATATTTTAATCTCCTCAACCTCAACCGTTTGACGATTATTGTCAATGGTTATGTTTTTTACTACGGCATACATTTCGGAAGCGAGGGTCAATGTTGAATCTTTTGAATAGACATAGATAGAATAATCACCAGACCGTAGATATTTAAATTCATAAATTCCTTTGTAATTGCTACGTATGCGCTGGCTGTAACTATAGTCGTCACCATATATTAAAAAAACATCTTCGTCAGCCGCCGGATAAATCCCTTTCAGATTGGTAAATTCGGCATTGTAATCGTGCGCCACGATTTTTCCGTATATGGTCGAATTTCCCCCTTCTCCGGGTTCTTTTGAACAGGACAACACAATCACTAATAATATTACCAATCCGAAAAATATTGGAAATTTTTTCATTTAACGAAAATTTAACAATTTAATAACCTATCCTTTCGCACAAAGGTAATAAATCGATTGGTATCAGAAATTGAGTCACAGTAATAATTTCAATACGCTATTAATAAATAAAATATATATCTGAATATCAATAGATTAATCAACAAATGGAAAAAGATCTTCTGGTAAAAAAATTCTTAGACTAAATAGGCTGATTTAATCGATATTACGCACATACCTAATGAGATAACGCTTTGCTTTGTTGTAAAAGGTAGTCGACTAAGAGAATGTATAACAGCACGATAATTCAAATCACAAACATCCTGTAATTCGGGCTTATCCAAATTTATTGCCTTCTGCTGATTATGTAAGGATTAGTGAACTTTGATAACTTTTAACACCTCGACAAAACCATTTTCATCGATAATTTTCAACAGATAAATTCCAGCGTTGAATTGGCTGAAATCCAGTGCCACCGTTTGATCGGATGTCATAGTTGTCAGCTGTTGTTTTTGATAACTTTTCCCTTGCATATCCATAAGTTCAATGGTCAACGAACCCAAATTCCTTCCCCGAAGCATAAGGTTGGCCTTTGCATTGGTTGCCGAAACCGGATTCGGTGAAAGATTTGCGAGAAATGGTTTATGGTAAATTTCATCCACATCAAGTGTTTTGTCAACCCGGAGCTTTACGACTACCGGCAGATGGTCAGACATATTGTAAAGGGCATCGGCCACTTGCTGCGAAACATTTGAATTTACCGGAGAACCATTGATATAACCATTGAAACGGTTTCCATCCTGACCAAAAGCATGATATGAACCCGGAATGTATTTGATGTGGGCGGTGCCATCGCGTATTTCATCTGAAATCAGCACAAAATCAAAGCGATCGTCCATGCCACCGGACGAGGCACAACCATCTGAACTTGTGTGAGTTGACTGTGTGTGAACATCACTGAAAGACGAAGAATTATTCCAACTTCCGATACGGTTAACTGGATCATAAAAACGCAAGGCTGGCAGGCTGTAATTGGTCATCGATTGAAACCCGGGCTCGAAGGCAGTATAATAATTAAAATCGCCCATAAACATCAGGTTTTCCGATTGATATCCGTTTTCGAGATACGCCATTGTATTATTCACCATGGTGTTGCGTGTGCCTTCATCTTCATCGGTGTCTCCTGCTTTCAGATGAGCAACAATACAAATCACAAAGGCAGTATCGCCCTGGGCCAGGTCATCGGAAATATAATATAGTTCATACATATTGATATCACGCACAACAGACTGGGTAACCGATTGCTTTTTTAACCTTAGCTTTAACGAATTATAAAACAACATACTGCAAATACTTGAATAGGCAACAGGTCGTTGAGCCGCTTTTTTATACTTTGTCGTGCCTTCAAAGTTCAAATCCGTGTCGAGTAGATGCTGGTGCACGGTGATGGTGGACGACAGTTCATTCACGGTGAAAATATCGGGTTTTACCTCATCAAGTATCAACCGAAGTGCCGCATCTTTTATTTGGAGATTGTTGTTTTCAGAAGTGCAAAAACTGGTATTAATGCCATAATACAATAGGTTGTATTGCATGACGGTAAGGGTATCCTGCGCCGGCAAGGTGATTGTAAAAGTCAACAACCCAACAAAAAGTATAAACCGCTTCATCCTGTTCATTTGTTTCAAAAGTACAATTTTATCGTGAATTGCGCTACCGGCCGCTAACTTCCGGCAGGTTTTCTATCTTTGCCAAATGACAAAAATGCAAGAAATATCGGAAAAGATGAACGCCCTGGGCGGACAAAAAATTCCGTTTTTGTTTGTTTTTGATTTCCTGATGCAACAAGCCTTTGTTATTCCGTTGAATGAACTTAATCCGGAGGAAATTCAGTACAACATTTTTGGAAATGGTAACCAATCCATCGTTGAAGTTGAAAGCCGGAATGAAATCGTTTTCAGTGTAAAATCACCTGATTTTAAACGTTATACAAAAGCGTTTGATAAAGTGATGTTTCATCTTAGGCATGGTGATTCATATTTATTGAATCTGACGATGCCCGTGAATATCAACACAAATCTTGGATTATTTGAGATATTTTATCGCAGTACCGCTCCGTATAAACTGTGGATAAAAGATAAAATTACTGTCTTTTCGCCCGAGCCTTTCGTGAAGATTTTGAATGGAAAAATTTTCTCATTCCCCATGAAAGGTACCATCGATGCGGATTTAGACAATGCAGAACAAAAATTACTTGCTGATCCGAAAGAACTTGCCGAGCATTATACCATTGTCGATTTGATACGAAACGATTTAAATCGGGTATCGACAGGTGTTTGTGTTGAGAAGTTCAGGTACATCGAAAAAATACATACCCATCATAAAAATTTACTCCAAACCAGTTCAATGATATCCGGTGTAATTCCCAATGATTATGCTGCCAATATTGGCTCAATCATTACTACATTATTGCCGGCAGGTTCCATCACCGGGGCACCGAAAAAGAAAACCATCGAAGTTATTCTTGAGGCCGAACAATATGATCGGGCTTATTATACAGGTGTTTTTGGGGTTTTTGATGGTCAATGTCTCGATAGTGGAGTGATGATACGGTTTATCGAACAAACGCCATCAGGCATGGTGTTCAAGGCCGGTGGCGGCATCACCGTGAACAGTAATGTACAGGATGAATACAATGAATTACTCAACAAAGTATATTTACCTTTTGTGTGATGAATAACTATCCACTTTTCGAAAGTATTCGCTTATCCAACGGGCTTTTCGACCTCATCGAACATCACGAAAGACGAATGAAACATGCACAAACAACACTTTTTGGTTATGCCAGCGAGTCATTTTCACTTGCAGGATATTTGAACAGTTTCAGTTTTCCAACATCAGGTCTTTATAAATGTCGGTTGCTTTATGGTATTACACCAGCAAATCCGGAGTTTATTTCCTATCAAAAGCGACGCATCGAAACACTGAAAGTGGTGCATTGTGATACGATTGATTATCACTTAAAATTTACTAACCGTTCGTTTATCAATAATTTATATGATGGTAGAAATGATTTCGATGATGTGTTGATCGTCCGGAATGGCATGATCACCGACACTTCGTTTTGCAATATTGTATTCAGCAATGGAAAAGACTGGTACACACCCGAAAACCCCTTGTTGGAAGGTGTCAGGCGCGAGTCACTCATCAACAATAGTATTATCCGAAGAAAAAAAATAGATTTGGGAATGCTTGATAAATTTGAAACGTTTAAATTGGTCAATGCCATGATACCATGGCAAGAAGCTGAAGAAATATCTGTGAGGAACATTTTTACAGACACAAATCCATCATAAATTAGGTATTTTTACAAAAAAATCTCTCAGATGAAGAAATTGGTTATAGTGCTGTTCCTTTTCGGTTATTTAATCAAAGGATTATACGCCGGCGAAGGCATGTGGATTCCGATGTTGCTCAACAGTTTGAACGAGAAGGAAATGCAGTCCATGGGCATGCGCATTTCGGCAGATGACATTTATTCGGTGAACCATTCAAGTTTGAAAGATGCTATCGTTTTGTTCGGCAGGGTATGCACTGCCGAAATTGTTTCGGATAAGGGATTGCTGTTTACCAACCACCACTGCGGTTACGGCGAAATACAGAAACACAGCAGCCTCGAACATGATTATCTCACCAATGGATTCTGGGCCATGAATAAAAGCGAGGAACTACCTAATCCGGGTTTAACAGTTACCATGCTTATGCAGATGGAAGATGTAACCGACATTGCGTTGTTTGGCGTTACAATTGACATGACTGAAGCGCAACGCAAAGAAAAAATTGCTTCCAACATAAAAGCCATCACCGGTAAAGCCAAAGAAAAAACGGGGTTTGACGCCGAAGTGCGCTCGTTTTTTCAGGACAATCAGTATTTTCTTCTGTATACTCAGGTGTTTAAAGATGTTCGTCTTGTTGGTACCCCGCCCTCAGTGATTGGAAAATTCGGTGGCGACACCGATAACTGGATGTGGCCCCGTCACACGGGCGACTTTTCAATGTTCAGGATTTATGTTGGAAAAGACAACAAACCAGCAGAATATAACATCGAAAACATTCCCTATCAACCAGCAAACCACCTGCCCATTTCATTGAAAGGGGTTGAGGAGGGCGATTTTACTTTTGTACTGGGCTACCCGGCGCGAACCAGCGAATACCTTCCCTCCTATGCTGTCGATCTGATTACCGAAAAAAGCAACCCACACCGGATTAATCTACGCCAGATACGGCTCGATATTTTTGGCAAATACACTGCGACTGATCCTAAAGTGCGGATTCAATATGCCTCTAAAGATGCGGGCGTGGCAAACGGATGGAAGAAAATGATTGGCGAAAGCAATGGTATTGACCGAATGAAAGGCATCGAAATAAAACAGGCCGGAGAAATAGAATTTACACAATGGGCCGACGTTAACAAAACTGAGACAACAAATTATACAGGATTGATTCCCTCATTTGAGAAAGCATATTTGGGCCTCGAACCATTGAAAATTGCAGTTGATTTTCAAACCGAAGCGGGAATGGGAATCGAACTGATTAATTTCGTGTCTAAATTCAGTGTCCTGGTTGATGAGAGTAAAAAAGCGAGTGCTGATGGAAAAAAAATGGAGGAGTTAATCAAAAGCCTGAAAAGCCAAACAACTACTTTTTTTAAAGATTATTACCAACCCATCGATCGTGAAGTGGCAACAGAACTTATTTCGTATTATATTCATAATCAACCTGTCGATTTCAGACCAACATTTCTGAACACCATCAACACCCAATCAAAAAATACGATCAACGACTATGTGAACCGTCTTTTCGACAAAACAATGTTTGTGAGTGAAGAAGCGGTGAATGACTTGTTAACCGGATTCACACTGAAAAAAGTAAAAAAAATTACACAGGATCCCGCTTATCAGATTGTTGTTAATATGAAAGAGTTTTCTGATAAACAGCTGCAAAAACCCGTGAAGGCACTGAATGCCACACTCGACAGCCTGCAGCGTGTATATATGAAAGCCCAGATGGAGATGCGACAGGATGAGCGTTTCTATCCGGATGCTAATTTCAGTTTGCGGGTTGCCTATGGAAAAGTAGCAGGTTTTTATCCGGCCGATGGTGTTTATTATGACTATTATACTACCCTCGATGGAATCATAGAAAAGGATAATCCGGAAATATACGATTACAGGGTAGATGAAAAACTGAAACGACTTTATACGACCCGGAATTATGGTCGATTTGCTGATAAAACTGGTAAAATGCGGGTTGCATTCGCTGCTACAAACCATACGACCGGCGGAAATTCGGGCAGTCCGGTGCTGAATGCCGACGGACAAATGATAGGAATCAATTTCGACCGATGCTGGGAAGGCACCATGAGCGACCTGATGTATGATCCCAAAATGTGTCGCAATATATCGGTAGACGTACGTTATATGCTTTTTATTATCGATAAATATGCGGGTGCCGGTCATCTCATCGACGAAATGACCCTTATTCAATAATGCAAGGAAATTAATAATGGCAAAAACAAAAACAGTTTTTTTCTGTCGTAACTGCGGCAATGAGTCACCGAAATGGATAGGAAAGTGCAATGCCTGTGGCGAATGGAACACCTATACCGAAGAAACTGTTGTCACCGGAAAAATAAACAAGACTGTCAGCTTTAACAAACTGGGCACAAAATCGAAACCCATTGCCATCAACGATATTGTTGCAGGAAAAGAGCAGCGTATTGATATGCAGAATGCCGAGCTCAACCGTGTGCTGGGTGGTGGTCTGGTAGCCGGATCGCTTGTTTTAATCGGTGGCGAGCCGGGCATAGGTAAATCAACCCTGATGCTTCAGGTGGCGTTGGCATTGAAAAACCTGAAAGTCCTTTATATTTCAGGTGAAGAAAGCCAGCAACAGATTAAGATGCGTGCCGATCGCATCGGGATACACAACGAAAACTGTTTTATTCTTTCTGAAACATCGACCACAGAGATTTTTACCCATTTCGAAGCACTTCAACCCGAAATCATTATCGTCGATTCTATTCAAACCCTGCAATCTGATCAGATTGAGGCTTCTGCCGGAAGCATTTCACAAATCAGGGAGACGGCTGCTGAGATGATGAAAATGGCAAAAATGACCAATGTGCCGGTTTTTCTGATTGGCCATATCACCAAAGATGGCAGCATTGCAGGTCCAAAGGTGCTCGAGCATATTGTTGATACAGTAATTCAGTTTGAAGGCGACCGTCATTATGGTTTTCGAATCCTTCGAGCCGTGAAAAACCGATTTGGTTCTGCTTCCGAGCTTGGTATTTTTGAGATGAATGCCAGCGGATTGCGCGAAGTGAATAACCCAAGTGAGATATTGTTGTCGCAACGCGAGGAAAACGTGAGCGGTGTTGCTATTTCGGCCATGGTTGAAGGCTTACGTCCAATGCTGATCGAAACACAGGCGCTGGTGAGTACGGCCGCTTATGGAACACCGCAACGTTCAGTTACCGGATTCGATTTGCGTCGTTTGAATATGCTGCTGGCAGTATTGGAGAAACGATCCGGTTTCAGATTGAGTTCGAAAGATGTGTTTCTGAACATAGCAGGTGGTATCCGGGTAGATGATCCGGCCATTGATTTGTCGGTTATTGCAGCGGTATTGTCGTCAAGCGAAGATACTCCGCTTGATTCAAAGATCGCTTTTGCCGCTGAGGTGGGTCTTTCGGGCGAGATACGGGCTGTAAACCGTATTGAAGCACGTATCTCGGAGGCGGACAAACTAGGGTTTGATAAGATTTACATTTCAAAATACAATTTCAGAGGAATCGATCCATCAAAATATCATATCGAAATTATTCCGGTTGCCTCGGTGAATGAGGTTTTTGCATTGTTGTTCGGATAAGTTCCGGCTTTTGGTCAAGGCTTCACTTGTTGAGAAGCCTTGACCAAAAGCCGAAACAGCTATTTCAAAGGTCTATCGTTCACAATCACCATTTCATCAATCAGGTTTTGTGCCCCGGCAAATTTATCGATGATGAGCATCACGTAACGTATATCCACATTGATGGTGCGTTGTAATTCGGGTTCAAAGGCAATGTTTCCGCTCATGGCTTCCCAGTTTCCATCGAATGCCAGTCCGATCAGGCGACCCTGCCCGTCGATCACCGGACTACCAGAGTTACCGCCAGTAATATCGTGGGTGGTCAGAAAATTCACTGTCATGGTGCCATCGGGATTTCCATAAGGGCCAAAATCATTGTTTTTATAAATTTCTCTCATCTTTTCCGGAACAATAAACTCCCTTACTGAAGGATCTTCCTTTTCCATTATGCCATCGAGGGTGGTGGTAAAGTCGTAATGAACGGCATCGGCAGGATAATAATCGAGCACAGTTCCGTAAGTGAGACGCATGGTAGAGTTGGCGTTTGGATAGAATTTGCGGCGGGGCTGCATTTCGCGTAAACCGGCCAAAAACAGACGATTGCCTTTTTGCAGATTCTGATTAGCCGTTTCTGTCATTTTGTTCAGATCATTCGACTTATCGGTGAAAGCCCTGATCAGTTGGAAAGCTGGATCTTTTGCAATGCTTTTGGCACTAGGTTTTGCCAGAAGTTTGTTCACCTTATCCGGACAATCAAAGTAAGACTTTTTGAAAATGTCTGCTGCCATTGCCTGGTAATCGCCTTTATATTTGGCAACCATATTCTTCAGAAGTTCAGGCTGATGCTCAGGTTTCACACCAACGACAAACATTTCGAGCATACGGGCCAGCAGATGCTGATCTACCGTTTCATTGTAATCTTTAAACTGCCCTTTAATACCATTTTGCAACTGCTTTACTTCTTCGGCAATCGCTTCTTTTGTTGATTTCTTATCTGCCAGTAACTGCCTCAGTTTTTCGAAACGGTTGGCATATCCCAAAATCTCACTTCCGCGATTAACCCCTTCAGAATAGTACAGACGGGTTACAGTGTATTGTCTGATTGTGTTGTATGACTCTGAAATCAAAGGCAATGCGTTTCCATATTTTTTTACAAGCATCGGATCAGGATCCATCCATGCGTTAAAATCACTCTCAATACGTTTCTTCTGATCAGCAACTTTTAATCGTTTCAAACCTTTTGTCTGGCCAATGAAGAACTTCCAGTAGTTTGCCGTTCCGGCATATTTTGATGCATATTGAAGGCGAACTTTCTCATCGGTATCCATGCCTTCTTTCATGATTCTAAGCTTTTCTTCACGGATTTTCACAATGGTCGGGCCGGTTTCTTCAACGGCCATATCAACACCCCATGAAGTAAGGTAACGGTCAGTTGACCCAGGATATCCCATGATCATCGAGAAGTCGTCTTTCTGGATTCCGGCAATCGAAACAGGTAAAAAATGACGTGGTTTGAAAGGTTTATTGTCAGCACTATATTCCGCAGGCTTACTATCTGCTCCGGCATACACACGAAACATCGAGAAATCGCCTGTGTGGCGCGGCCACATCCAGTTATCGGTATCAGCACCAAACTTTCCAATCACTTCAGGTGGTGCTCCTACCAAACGAATATCTTTGAAAGTTTCATAAACAAGCAGGTAGAACTCATTTCCCTCGAAATAATCCTTCACAGTGGCATTGTAATGATTGCCGGTTGTGGCCTTGGTTTCGATGGCTTTGCGGTTCTTTTTCAGAATTTCGGCACGATCAGTTTCTGATGTTTCGTTGGTGATTCCTGCCAGCATTTCGCCGGTAACATCGGCCATGGTGATCAGGAACTGAACGGTAAGCCCCGGGACGGGGATTTCCTCGTTTTGCGATTTTGCCCAGAATCCATTGGTAAGGAAGTCGTTTTCAACCGAACTTACCGATTGGATAGATCCATAACCACAATGGTGGTTTGTAAGGATCAAACTCTGATCGGAGATGATTTCACCGGTGCAGCCCCGGCCAAATATAATAATGGCATCTTTTAAACTACCGTTGTTCACACTATAAATTTCTTCGGCTGTGAGCTTCAGTCCCATTTTTTGCATATCGGTATAGTTGAGCCGGTCGATAAACATCGGGATCCACATACCCTCATCCGCTATGACAGGGAACCGGCACAGACTAATCAGTATAATTAACAACAAAAGTGATTTTTTCATTTTTCTCGAATTAGGTGAACGTATAAGAATTTTATGATTTTGCGGCAAAGCTAAGAAAATATGCATAAAAAAAGCCTGCCGGATGAATGTTGGCAGGCTCTTCAGTTTGTAAATAATATCTAATTTTTAACTACCCTGATAATAGTCTCTGTATTATCACTGTCAATCACCGACAGATTATATAATCCAGATTTCAAAGTACTTATATCAATTTCTACCTTCATTTTATCGCTTCTTGTCTCTCTTAACAGTTGACCTGAAAGATCATATAATTTCAGTTTACGATCTTTTACTGTTCCAAAGTCCAAATTTATGGTTTCATTTGCCGGATTAGGATACATGATAAAACCTGAATTACTTTCATCCACTCCGGTTGGAATAACAATATAATCTGTTTTTATTTCTGTATCACTTCCTCCGGGACCTGCAACCTGAAGAGTAACTGTAAATTCTCCGACATTTCCATAAGTGTGTGTTGGGTTCTGTTCATCCGTAGTAAACCGGTCACCAAAATCCCAAACCCAGCTATTAACATTACCGGTTGACAAATCGGTAAATGAAACCACAAGAGGAGCACTACCACTGGTTGGTACTCCAACAAAATCAGCTACCGGAGGTGCAATGGTTGTAACACTTATATAATTTGATTTTGTCTCTGTATCACTTCCCCCCGGACCATTAACCGTCAGGCTAACCGTGTAAACACCCGCTGAAGTGTAAGTATGCAATGGATTTTGAAGTGTGCTTTGACCACCATCGCCAAAAGTCCAGCTATATGTATTGATAACACCGGTGGATGCATTTGTAAACTGCACATTCAGAGGCTGTTCTCCGGTTAAGGGAGTTCCGCTGAAAGCAGCAATTGGTGCTGGTTCATTCACTGTAATATAGTTGGTTCTTATTTTTGTATCGGAGCCTCCGCTGCCTGAAACTGTTAGGGAGACCGTGTAAACACCTGAGTTTTGATATATATGTACAGGATTTTGAAGTGTTGAAGTGCCTCCGTCACCAAAATTCCATGCCCAAGTGGTTGCATTAATCGAAAGATCGGTGAATATTACCAAAAGTGGTTTCAGCCCCGAAAGTGGAGTAGCACTGAAATCAGCAGTTGTTTCAGGATTTGCTACAGTAATATAATCAGTTTTTATTTCGGTATCCGTACCACCAGGTCCTGTTACAGTAAGCGAAACCGTATAAACACCTTCATTGGCATATGTATGCGTTGGATTTTGGGTTGCGGAAGTGGTACCATCTCCAAAATCCCATGCCCAGGTGTCAATATCGTTTGTTGTCAAATCGGTAAACACAACCTCAAGTGGTGACGTTCCTGAAGTTGGGCTTCCACTAAAATTTGCTACCGGCATCGGTATGGATACTGTAATATAATCAGTTTTTATTTCAGTGTCGGTTCCATCAGGACCAATAACTGTGAGCGTTACCGTATAAAGGCCTTCATTGGCATAGATATGCATGGGATTTTGACTTGTTGAAGTGGCACCATCTCCAAAATCCCATGCCCATGAATCAATTTGGTTGATTGACAAATCAGTAAATTCAACTTCGAGCGGCGGAGATCCCGAAGTAGGTGTTGCTGAAAATTCAGCAACGGGTGTGGGGCCGGCAATGGTTATATATTCTGTCTTTATCTCTGTATCAGTTCCGCCGGGACCTGAAACTGTGAGTGTTACTGTATAAACACCTTCATTTAAATAAGTATGCATCGGATGTTGAGCAACAGAGGTTCCTCCATCGCCAAAACTCCATGCCCAGGTATCTATTTCGTTGGTTGACAAATCAGTAAAAGTAACGTCAAGGGGTGGCAGCCCCAGAGTAGGAAATCCGGTGAAATCAGCCACTGGTGCTGCTGCTGATACTGTAATATAATCAGTTTTTATTTCGGTATCAGTTCCATCAGGACCCGAGACAGTGAGTGATACAGTATAAATGCCAGCGTTTTGATAAATATAAACCGGATTTTGTAGCACAGAAGCTCCTCCGTCACCAAAGTCCCATGTCCAGGAAGTAACTGCATTTATTGAAAGATCAGTAAACGAGACCTCAAGAGGTGATGTACCAGAAGTCGGTGTTCCTGAAAAATCAGCAACAGGATTAGGACCCGATACCTGAATGTAATTTGTTTTTATTTCAGAATCAGTGTCTTGCGAATCTGTTATTGTCAAGGAGACAGTATATATCCCTGCGTTTGTATAAGTATGAACAGGATTTTGTAGCACAGAAGTTCCTCCATCACCAAAATCCCAGGCCCAACTAAGAATGGCGCCGGTTGACAAATCACTGAAAGCCACTTCAAGTGGTGCCATACCGGATAATGGAGTTGCGCTGAAATTTGCCATTAGAACGGATCCAGGAAAAACTATAGATGCAATTTTGGTTTTCTGTGAATCACCCGAACCGACATGCTGTGAAGTATACCAGAAAGTGTGATCATCTATTGGATCTATTACCATATTTGAATAATCTCCCCAACGTTCGGCTCCTGTTTGAGAATATGCTCCCTCAACGATTGATGTTTCCGAAATATCAAGCACACCTGATGCAAGTGAGTTCTCCGCAGATGATTGTCCGGTATACCTAATACTTGGTTTTAAAGTAGAACTTGAGACTGAATACCCGAGTGCGATTTCGTGGTTGCCATTCATCGCTATACTACCCATCCACCGATGATGAATGTCAGGGCCGTAAGTACCTTGCTGACGCACTGACCACAGTCCGCTTGTCTTCTGAAGTTCGTACCATCTGATTCCGGCATGATTTGAGGCATTAAGATCAACAGTATGGTTACACACTATCGTTTGTGAATCACCGAAATTTCTATATTGGGCACGATACATCAAAACCATTGGAATGGCATCGAGTTTCTGACTTGTTCCCTGCTGTGGAATATTCTCCCAAGAATTACCAAAATTACTGTCAAATGCTGTCACATTCAATTGCTGAACACGGTTAAATGTGGCAGCTGAGGCATTGGCCCAGTTAACCGTTAGTTCATAAATCCATAACTGGTCGGATCCGCCGGAAATCGCATCGTCGTTGATGGTAATAAACAATCCGGGAGAACCTGCCGGAGCCAAGGGACCATCATTATCGAGTGGCATGATGGTATGGAATCCGTCGATTGTTGATGGTCGCCAGGGGTTATCAAAACTTACCATCTGAGGGCTATCTGCGCCTGCAAGCATTGCGTCGCGCTCAAAAGCGTAAACATCTTTCCCGCTACCTGTGTTTGTTGCCATATAATATCCATCACGCCAGATTCCAAACTTTTCATAATCAGGCATACCCGTCATTACAAATGACCATCGGTCCCAGGTTCCTGTCGGATCTTCCGATTGCGAAACCGCAATCAACATCCTGTCGGGACTGCCACTTATTGAAAACTCAACAGCGAGCCAGCGTCCGGCATCGTCATCATAAAGAATCAACGGGTCACCGTCATTAAAACCTGCACCGGGCACACCCGCAAACAACAAATTCATTGCTGTGGCAGGAACGACCATATTTCCGGATTTATCCCAGATAGCATAGCTGCAGTTTATTGTTTGCATATAATGGGTCAATCCAGCGCTTCCATTGGCATCGGGTGGATAATAGGGCGAGGTAAGGCCTGCAAAATTCAGCACTGTTTCGCGGCTGCCGCTTTTTCCTTGCTGTTGCTGCCATGCAGCATCCGGACCCTTTGGCAAGGCGGATGCAGCAAACGGATATAGACGATTTTTCAATTCTTCGTTTCTTTCCGTTTTTGCGTACTTTTCATGCTCTCTAAATTCAGCCTCTGTCATTGGTGGAAAATTTCGGATTGGCCCGATAACATCGTGATAATCGGCTCGTGTGACTCCATCTGTTTGAATTGGTCCTTCCTGAGCATTCAACTGTAATGTCCACAGAAGTCCAGAAAACAAAAGTGGAAAAAGTACATTTTTCATATTGGCATAAGTTTGAAATGTTGATCCTTCAATAATTCATTTTGAAAATAAGGGACTAAATATACGTAATATCAATACTATGTATGCAGTTATTCATGGAAATTGAATTCATGCCGCCAAGAAATCGATTGGAAAATAGTAATTGGCTGTCAAATTTTATATTTTTGAACCAAACATTAACCTATGGAACGCTGTGATTGGCCATCAAACAACGCCTTAATGATTCAATATCACGATAATGAATGGGGCACACCACTTCATGATGATAAAAAACTATTCGAATATCTGGTGCTTGATGCTTTTCAGGCAGGATTAAGCTGGCAAACCATCCTGAACAAACGTGAAAATTTCAGGCTGGCACTCGATGATTTTGATCACCGGAAAATAGCAGTTTATAATGATGCCAAGATAGAAGAGCTTATGAACAATGCCGGCATCATTCGAAACAGACTCAAAATAAAAGCTACTATCGGCAATGCGAAATCTTTTTTACGTATTCAGTAAGAATTTGGAAGTTTTGATCATTTCATCTGGCAATTTACTGATTATAATACGATTACAAATCATATTGTCTCGCTTAAAGAAACACCTGCAAAATCTGCTGAGTCGGATGCTATGAGCAAGGCGCTGATCGCAAGAGGATTTAAATTTGTCGGAAGCACGATATGTTATGCTTTTATGCAGGCAGCCGGAATGGTGAATGACCACCAGGTGAAGTGTTTCAGGTATAAGGAAGTATAAAGTTCATAAAGTTTAAATTTTATAAAGTGTACGTTTCATTAAACTTTATAAACTTTACAAACTTCCAACTTTACAAACTTTCAACTCAATAGACTAATTTTGCAAAAAACCATACCCCATGGCGCAACGTAATTGGACACCGCTGAAGAAGTTCAAAGATATCCGCTTCGAAAGTTGGAATCACATCGGTAAAATCACCATTAACCGTCCCGAAGTGCACAATGCATTTCGACCGGCAACCACTTTTGAAATTGCAGAATCGTTGGATATTTGCCGTGAAAGCAATGATATTTATGTAATTGTTCTCACCGGCGAAGGAGACAAAGCATTTTGCAGTGGTGGCGATCAGCAGGTAAAAGGCGAAGGTGGTTATCTTGACGAAAATGGCATTCCACGCCTGAATGTGCTCGATGTACAACGCAAAATCAGGTCGATGCCAAAACCCGTGGTGGCCATGGTGAATGGCTGGGCGGTGGGAGGCGGACATGTATTACACGTGATCTGCGACCTCACAATTGCCTCCGAGAATGCACGTTTCGGTCAGGTTGGACCAAAAGTTGGAAGTTTTGACGCTGGTTTTGGTTCATCCTATCTGGCAAGCATTGTCGGACAAAAGAAAGCCCGCGAAATATGGTTTCTCAACCAATTCTACACCGCAAAGGAGGCTCTTGAAATGGGGTTGGTGAATAAAGTCGTTCCGTTCGAACTTCTCGAAGATACCACTGTTGAATGGTGTGAAATCATGATGAAACGAAGCCCGATGGCATTACGTATGATCAAACTTGGGTTAAATGCCGAACTCGACGGACAGGCCGGCCTGCAAGAGTTTGCTGGAAATGCAACATTGCTGTATTACCTGACTGAAGAGGCACAGGAAGGAAAACATGCTTTCCTCGAAAAACGTGAACCTGATTTTCATAAATATCCAAAATTTCCATGAACCAGAAAAGTTGCATTTTAACCAAAAAAGTAATCACATAAAACCATGAGTAGTAATCCCACTTCACTTTTCAGTTTTCACTTTTCACGCCACACCTCGTCATGGTTTCTTTAAATTCATGGATCAAAGCCGCGCGGCTAAGAACATTGCCGCTGGCGTTGTCGAGCATTGCCATGGGCGGATTACTCGCTGCTACAAAAGAAAACTTCGACAAAACGCCCATTTTTCTGGCAGGACTTACCACCCTTTTATTGCAGATACTTTCTAATTTGGCCAACGATTACGGAGACTCAAAAAGTGGCATCGATAACCAACATCGTCTCGGTCCCAAAAGAACTGTGCAATCTGGAGAGATTTCCCCCGCACAAATGAAATTTGCTGTCATACTTTTTGCTGTACTTTGTTTTATTTCAGGATTGGGGCTGGTATTTCTGGCTTCTGGTCTAAGTCTATTTTATTCATTGCTATTTGTATTTACCGGTATCGGTGCCATCGGAGCAGCAATTAATTATACTATTGGCAAGAACCCTTATGGATATGCTGGTTTCGGTGATTTATTCGTTTTCATTTTTTTTGGTATTATCGGCGTTTGTGGAACCTTTTTATTGTCGACAAAAAGTATTGGATTTCAGCTATTACTTCCTGCGGCTGCCATGGGAATGTTGAGTACAGGGGTGCTCAATCTGAATAATATGCGGGATTTGACCAACGATAAAGCAAATGGTAAAAATACGGTTGTTGTAAAAATCGGGTTTCAATATGCCTATCTGTATCATTGCCTGCTTGTATTGTTTCCGTTTCTCTTGCTTACAATTTACAATTTACTAAATTACAATGGTTTATATCAATTCGTTTTTCTTTTGCTCCTGCCCCTGTTTGTTGTCGATCTTATCAAAATCCACAAAACCAGCCCAATGGAACGGCTAGATCCTTTTTTGAAGAAACTCGCCCTGAAAACACTTTTACTAACACTTGTTTTTGGATGTTGTAATTTGCTTTGATATGCTATCGGCAAGATTTAATAAACATACACTCATTTTTAAACAGCCCGGAGGAACCTCCCGTGGCCCATTGTATACCAAGGATTCGTGGTATATCACTATTTCGCGGCACGATCATCCTGAGCGCTTCGGAATGGGCGAATGTAGCCTGATACAAGGCCTGAGTCCGGATAATATTGATCTGTTCAAAAATGAGTTAAAAACACTCTGTGAGCGCATCAACGAATATCCGGAATGGGTTGAAAGGCGTGGCGCATTGTTTCCAGCCATTCGTTTTGGTCTCGAAACCGCTTTACATGATTTGGCCGAAGGCGGGAATTGTTTTTTTGGTGAAACTGACTTCACCCTCGGGATTACCGGAATTCCAACCAATGGCCTTGTTTGGATGGGCGATGCCACATTTATGAAAAAACAGATTAAACAAAAGTTGGATGCTGGATTCAGCTGTATAAAAATGAAGGTGGGGGCCATTGATTTCGACGAAGAATTGGAAATTTTATCTTCTGTAAGGAAAGAGTTTTCCAAAAACCAGCTTGAGATCAGACTGGATGCGAATGGCGCGTTTACCATGCAACAAGTATTCGAAAAACTAAAAAGACTGTCCGACCTTGAGATTCACTCAATCGAACAACCAATCAAACCGAAACAGGTTGATGATTTGGCCCATATTTGCCGCAAAAGCCCCATACCTATCGCCATTGATGAAGAATTGATTGGTGTGGCTGAAGAAAATATAGCGCAATTACTCAACCGGACCAAACCAGACTACATTATATTGAAACCCAGTTTATTGGGAGGATTGCATATGGCAAAAAAATGGATTCAGCATGCCGAATCTAACCATATCGGCTGGTGGATTACTTCAGCACTCGAATCGAATATTGGTTTAAATGCAATCGCTCAATGGACATTTAAAAACGGAAATCAGCTAACACAAGGACTTGGCACTGGTCAACTATTCACAAACAACATCCCTTCTCCGCTCGAAATGCATCAGGGCAGGCTTTTTTACAACCCGGCATTACAATGGAAAAAACAACTTCCTGATTGATGAAAACCTGGACCTCACATTCACTCATGCTAAATGGCAAACAGCTCAATCCGCTTCGTTTGACAACGCTTATTGCCAACGAATCTGATTCATTGGTTATCAATGTATTGGAGTTTTTTAAAGAATGGATCCGCGAAGAAGAATGGCTCTACCAGCAAACATCAGGATCAACCGGCAAACCAAAAACAATTCCTGTTTCGAAAAAAAGCATGATCGAAAGCGCATTGGCTACGATTCATTATTTTGGTCTTGGCAAGGGGCTAAAAGCATTGCTTTGCTTATCTCCTGACTTTATTGCTGGAAAAATGATGATTGTTCGCGCCATGGTTTCGAACATGGATTTGATTACAAAAGATGTAAGTGCCAATCCTATACAAAATCTTGACAACTATATCGGTTTTGCTGCCATGGTTCCTTTACAGGTGAACCAGATTTTGAAACAATCGCCTGATAAGTTTCGTTTCATCAAAACACTGATCATTGGCGGAAGCGCAATCGACCCAGTTCTGGAAAAAGCGTTGCAAACAATTGACACACAATGTTTTCATACTTATGGAATGACCGAAACACTCAGTCATATCGCCTTGCGGCCTATTAATGGAATCAACAAAACAAACTGGTTCACGCCCCTTGAAAACATTCATATTTCACTGGATCAGCGTGATTGTCTGGTAATTCAAGTACCTTACATACAGGATAACCCACTCCTAACCAACGACCTTGCTGAAATTGATCAATATGGTAATTTCAAAATGCTGGGCCGCATCGACCATGTGATTGTAAGTGCCGGACGAAAAATTCAACCGGAAGAAGTGGAACGGAAAATCATGCATTTGTTTAATAAACCATTTATTATCAGTTCGGTGAAAGATGAAACAGCCGGTGAAAAAATTGTATTGTTTTGTGAGCAAAAGCATGAAATAAAAGCGTTGTATCAGTTGTGGAAACAACTATCCGAATTGCTGGAACCACACCAAATTCCACGACAAATCATTCATCTTGAAAAGATTCCGTTGTTAGAAAGCGGAAAAACAGATAGAAAAGGGATTATTTACTTCGAAAAATAAGCTGGGAACGAATTATCTGGCAAGCCAAAATTCAGGATTCACGATCTCTCTTCCCTGCCAGAGTTCAAAATGCAATTCGGTTTTGGTTTCACTTTTGTCGGTATGAATCCTTCCAACCAACTCCTTGGTTTTCAGTTTATCGCCCCGTTTTACATACACTTCCTCGAGATTTGCATACACCGAAAAGTAATTTCCATGTCGTACAATTACTGCATTATTGGTGGCGGTAATCCGGTTAACACTTACGACAACACCCTCAAAAACACAGCGGGCATCGCTCATTTTTGATGTGACAATGTCGATCCCGTTGTTCTTTATTTTAACTTTTTTCAACACAGGATGCGGGTGTTCTCCAAAATGACCTGAAATTACACCACGTTCGGTTGGCCAGGGCAATTTCCCTTTATTCAGCGTGAATGAATTGGATAAGGCAAGTTCTTCAGGCGTCAATTCCATGAGTTTGTCAGGAGCCGGGTTTTTGATGCCTAAACGCTCATTTGCCTTACGCATTTCCTCGTTAATAATATCTTCAATAGCCCGCTGCAACTGCTGCGCTTCTTTTTCTTTCTGGCGCAATGTCTGGCGTAATTGACTTTCCTTTTTAGACAATTGCTGAACAGACTTATCTTTTTGTAATCGTTCTGTACTCAACGAAATTTGTTCCCGTTTTTCAGAATCGAACAAGGTGATTTTTTGCGCCTTTTCTTCTTCAAGCTGGTTCACCGTTTCTAGCAATTTCTGCTGTGCCTGCTCAATTCTGCTGATTTGTGATTGTCGGTAAACTGCATATTGCTGAAGATATTTCAAACGATGGTAAGCCTGATTAAAGTCCTCCGAAGCAAAAAGAAACATCAGCGTGTTATAACCGCCGCGATTACGGTAAGCAAACAATATCATGCGAGAATATTCTTCACGCAATAAAGTCAGTTCTCTTGTGACTTTATCAACCTCCTTTTCACTTTTTATAAGGTCATTATTGATGCGGATTAATTGCTTCTGAATGGTTGCGATGAGATTCTCACGTTTGGTAATTTGCGATTGAAGTATCTGCAGTTCATTCAACGTGAGATTCTTGTTCTTGTTCGTCTCATCGAGTAATTGATTTGTAAACGAAATTTCCTCTTCAATACGCCGGATATCATCCTCGAGCTCTTTCTTTTTATCCTGTGCAAAAAGCTGATATTGGGAAAACAGGATACCCAACAGAAAAAAAATAAGACGTAAGTTCCGATTCATTGGTTAAAATTACTTCATTTTGCTGTAATTTCCGGGTATTTTAAACGGAAAATCCTGTTTCACACCCACTTCAATCCGTGAATAATCAATTTGAATAGCTAATTTTTTATTCGATTGCAGGTCGATTTTCAAACTTGTCGGAAACAACTGACTTTCAATAGGTTTAAAATTACCGTATTCGGTTTGCAGGCGCTTCAAATCTTCACCGTATTCCTTCAGGTGTACCTTCGTAATCTTATAATTATCCGGATTAAGCCAGATGCTTTGAACCAGTATATTAGGTGTATCGTCTTTTTTTAGGTATTTTCGTTTTTTTAAACGATGTGTGTTTTGCAGTTTGTACTCCATTGCATCAATCGAAACTCTGAAAGTATTGTTTTCGTAGCTATGTAAGTCGTTGCCAAGGATGAGCGACTGAAGAATATCGAAATCGATTGTTGTTTGGAAAATGGCACTAATGAAATCATAATCGCCAATAAAATAGGATTTATTCAGCCGGTTAATGAACTTGATCGAATCGCTGGTTATCATCAGGCGAGCCACTTCGATGCCGAGCGCGGGTGATAGTGAAATCCATATAACACTGTCGTTTTGGATGCGAATTTGTCCGTTAAATTCTGTTTTACTCTTTTTATCATCTACCACAACAATATTACACCGGGCACTCAACCAATCAAATTTAACCTCGCTTTCGGCCAGCCTTTCAAGTAGATACGATTCTCCCTCCTCACGCAGTGGTTGCCTGATCAATCTTCGTTTTGTGGTACAGCTTTGGCCTAAAATTATAATGCTAAGGAGTAAAATACCAAATAAAAGAAACCTGTAGTGGTGTGAAACAGGAAGTGCTAATTGTGATGATGTATGCGTCTTGCTTTCAATAATATAGATTGATTTAACCTGTTGAATAAGCGATTTTTGAATTTGAATCCTCCTCAGGTGGTTTTCTGTTTCAGGGTCTACCATTAATTTGTTTTTTGTTACATTTCTGTTTAAAATTCAGGTTTTCAAAGCTGATCAAGGTTGAGCATTGAAAGGCCTCCAACGTAGTATCCACACTTCCAAGCTTACTCGTATAACATTTTGTCGGCAATTTTCTTATCTATCAAATCAGATGTTTCACCGGCTGCTTTGGCCTTCTGCCACCATTCAACAGCCTCTTCTTTTCGGTTCAGCCTGAAAAGAATATCGCCATAATGTTCGAAGATAGTTCCACTGGGTTTATCATTTCCGTTAATCGCTTTTTCTAGCCAGCGAAAGGCATCTTCATAGCGTCCCATTTTGTAATAAACCCATGCGTAAGTATCGATGTTGGAGTTATTGGAAGGATCTAGCTCGGTGGCTTTTTGCGCCATTTCGAGTGCTTTTTCCAACTGTTCGCCCCGTAGTGACAAATAATAGGCATAATTATTCAACACCATTGAATTTTTTGGATTGATAATCAACGCCTTGTCGTAAGCCAATGAGGATGCTGTAAAATTTCCGAGTTTTTGCTGCACCTCGCCCGTATAATTATAAAATTCACCCAACAAATTATCGTTGTTTACAACAAATTTACGGCCACTCTCGAAAGATTTTAGTGCTTCGGGATATTTTTCATTCTGATAACTGCCAATTCCATTGAACAGATAAGGCAATGGCTGCACAGGAAATAAATTCATACAACGCTGGCTGTGGTCTTCGAGTGAAACAAAATCCTGCAGGTTAATATCGGTAAAAAGGAGATTTTCCCATAAAACATAATTGCTACTATCAATCTCGATAGCAAGGAGATAATTGTCATTCGCACTTTCATACTCTTTATTATCCATCAGCACATCGCCAAGGATCTGATAACCTTTTGGACTGTTAGGATGCGTTTGGATAAGCACCTCCGCAATACCAACCGCCTTTTCTTTCAAATCAGGATTCACTTCGGCCCCTTCGAACCAAAAAACAAGAACCTGAACCTTCATGTCGATATCTAATTCAGGATTTGCCAACGCGAGCAACAGTTCTTCATAAGCCTTTTCGATATCACCTTCCTGGCGATAATACTCCGAAATAGAAACGTGGATATAAGGGTCGTTTGGATCGAGTTCGTTGATTTTGTTGTAGGCTTCAAGCGCTTTAAGTTTTTGTCCCTGCTTCATATAAATCTCGGCAAGTATCGCCTGATAACGAGGTTCAAAAGGAAAAGTGGTAGCTAATTTTTCAATTTCAGCGGTAGCTTTGTCGGGCTTATCAAGCGTGATATAAATTTGTTGTTTTTGCAGACTCAATGCTTCATTCACACCTATTTGCCTTTCAATCTGATTAAACACATCGATGGCTTCATCATATTTTTCGAGCAGCATTAGGGCCGATGATAATTCGCCATAATATTCTGTGGTTTCAGGATGTTCGTTAAGTAACTGACGATACACGTCCGAAAACGCCTCATAATCACCCATAAATTTGTAAATCTGTGCAATACGGATTTTGTACCAGGTGTTATCGGAGGCCAATGAAATGGCATTTTTCATCATGACCAGTGCCTCATCAATACGGCTTTCGCGGGCAAAAAGATCACTCAATTCATACATGCTTGCATGATCGTTCGATTTTGCATCCAGCGCCTGTTCGAAATAGACAATTGCTTTCGCGTTGTTACCCGCCATTCGTTCTTTTAAACCCAATGCATAAAACTGCGCATTCATCCGTTCCGGTGATATTGCAGATGCTGAAGCCTCCTTGTTTTTAGGAGTAGTAGCCGCTTTTTTCGAACTTTGACAACCGAATGCAAGCGGAATAAAAAAGAGTAAAACACAAAGAAATCTTAATAGACTTTTCATTTTATTTGGATGTCTTTATAAGGTAATTTGACTATAGTCGCCCAGGCTTAATTCATCAAAAACTCCATCAATCGTGGTAAAATTACCAATGAGGCTGTTTTCGATCAGTTTATTTTCAATTTTACTATTTTCCTGCACGATGGTATTCCTGATGATTGAGTTATAAATTACAGTTTTTGGTCCTATTGAAACAAAGGGTCCAATCACTGAATTGATTACCACCGCACCCGGTGCAATAAAACAGGGTTCAATGATCAAGGCATCATCCACTTCGGCCTGCAATGAAATGAGGCTTTCGTCTTCGCCTAAAATTTCAAGCATGCGCCGGTTGGTATCGAGTACAGCATCCTTGTTGCCACAATCGAGCCATTCGGCCACGGTTTCGGTATGAAATTTTGTGCCTTTTTTCATCATATTCTGCAATCCATCGGTGATGCCATATTCACCACCAGATGTAATTTTCTTGTCGAGCAGATATTGCAACTCAGAACGAAGATATTCACCATCGCGAAAATAATAGATTCCGATAATGGCCTCATTGGATACAAATTCCTTCGGTTTTTCGTAAAAACCTTCAATACTTCCGTCATCACTCAGCTTCACAACACCAAACTGCGCTGGATTTTCGACTTTACTTACCCAGATAATTCCTTCTTTGTCGTCCGACAATTTGAAATCAGCACGAAACAGCGTGTCAGCATAAGCAACAACAACTTTTCCATGTAAAGCCTGTTCGGCACACAGAATGGCATGGGCAGTTCCCAAGGCTTCTAACTGGTAATAAATTTTGCCTGTTGCACCAACCGACTCAGCAATGGCTATCAACTGATTTTCAACATCTTTTCCAAAATCACCAATCACAAAAGCGATTTCATCAATTTTTTCATCAATCACCCTGGCAATGTCTTCAATCAGTCGCTGAACAATAGGTTTACCGGCAATGGGTAACAGTGGTTTTGGTGTGGTGAGTGTATGCGGGCGAAGGCGTTTTCCAAGTCCTGCCATGGGTACGATGATATTCATATTTGTCTGTTTTTTTTGCTTGGTGTTGTAATGTCAAATGAACGAATCAGCGCAAAACTTCCTAATTTTCAATTTATTACAACTATTAAATTGTTTTTTATTCCATTACCCTGTATGCCCGAAACCACCAGCGCCACGGGTTGTTTGGTTCAGATCATCTACTTCTATCCATTCGGCTTTTTCGTGTGCTGAAACAATCATCTGGGCAATCCGATCTCCATTATTGAATACATACACTGAATCAGAAAGATTCACCATAATCACTTTTATCTCGCCACGATAGTCTGCGTCAATAGTGCCGGGGGTATTTAACACTGTGATTCCGTGTTTGATTGCCAGACCACTTCTGGGACGCACCTGGGCTTCGTAACCAACCGGAATCTCAATAAAAAGTCCGGTGGGAATCAAGGTACGCTGCAATGGTAACAATGTTAAGGGTTCCGAAATAAAAGCCCTGAGGTCCATGCCGGCCGAAGCAACCGTTTCATAAATTGGTGAGACGTGGTCTGACTTGTTTACTATCTTAATTCTCATTTGTTTTCGGGATTGAATGCCCGCAAAATTACTGAATAATTCAATTATTCAGATAATGCCTACACATCGATTAGAAAACACTTATTATGAAGCTTTTAACTGATACTTCTTTTCAATAAAAAAGGCAGATCCGATAAATAAAAGGAATAAAGCAGAATTTACTGTATAACGCAACCACAGGTTTGCAGCCGTTAATTCATAAGCAATGAAGTAAATCAGGAGTGAAACTACCACATAACCACCAATACGCCCAACCTGATATGGAATGGGATATACCTTATTGCCCCAACTATATGAAACAATCATCATAAATGAATAACAGGCCAAATGTGCCCAGGCAGCTCCCAGATAACCAATAAATGGTATCAGTATGATGTTTAATATGATTGTTATTACAGCTCCGCCAATTGAAACATAGGCAGCATCACCCGTGCGGTCGGTGAGTTTGTACCAAATTGAAAGATTGAAAAAGATGCCATAAAACAAATTGGCCATTAGCACTATGGGAACGATTGTGAGTCCTTCACGATAACTTTTACCAATGAGTAGTTTAAATACATCGAGATACAAGGTCACCATCAGGAAAATCATCAATCCGAAAATGACAAAATAATTCATCACCCTGGCAAATAAAATTTTGGAATCGGCTTTATCCGCCTGCGCGAAAAAGAATGGCTCTGCGGCATATCTGAACATCTGAATGAAGAGTGTCATAAGCACACCAAGCTTATAATTTGCACCATAAACTCCCAACTGCATCATGGCGGTGGATGAATCAGGAAGCAGATACTTCAGTAATATCTTGTCAATCACTTCGTTCACCATGCCAGCAATACCAACAATTAAAACAGGCAATGCGTATAGAATGATTGGTTTTAAAAAAGCAAGATCAAGTTCCCATCTGTATTTTTTCATTCGCGGCAGTAGCATGATCAAACTTAATGTACTAGAAACTAAGTTGATAATAAATACCCAAACCAACAATGTTGATCCGGGCCCAAAAATATCAATAGCCAGTTGCAATGAATAGGCTGGAAATACTGTGAGAAACAACAGGTTGAGCGAAACATTTGCCACAACATTCACCAGTTTTATGATGGCAAATTTGCGGGCCATATTTTGTTTCCGAAGCAAGGCAAACGGAACAGCAGTTGCGGCATCAAGGGCAACAATCAAACCGATGAAAAGTACATATTCGCTGTTACCACTGTATTGAATCAAACCGGCTAATGCGCCGAAACTGGCCGAAATCAACAGGATAAAAATACCGGTTGTGACAATAATCAAAGAGAAAATATTATTGAATACCTTATTTACCTCATGTTTTTGTGCGAAGCGAAAAAAAGCAGTCTCCATGCCATAGGTTAGTAAAACCAGCAGGAAGGCAACGTAAGCAAACAATTCGGTAATCTGGCCATAAACACCTTGCTCGAAAACCCTTGTGTAGTAAGGAACAAGTAAATAATTCAATAGCCGGGGAACGATGGTTCCCATACCATAGACCATGGTTTGACCTGCCAGACTCTTTAAGGGATTCGATGCCATAAACGCTTCAAAGATACGATAATAGAATAATCTGAAACCGCATTGGCTTTTTGGTTGATAAGTCAAACAATCAATTGGGCTTAAAAATTGGGTTCTTTCATGAAATATTGCTCAAAATGAATGTATTCTCTGAATATTTTCATAAAAAACAGTCAGGTTTTTTACAAAATAAATACATTTGGAAAAGTAATGGAAAACATTCACTTTTGTCCCCTAAAAAACATTAAAATTATTTATCAATGCAAGAAACACAGAAAACGGTTACTTACAGTAAAACCATGACGGCTGCTGCAGTGGTTGTGCTCGCAACAGGAATTATATTGTTGCTGATATATGCAAAATCACTCCTTATGCCACTGATTACAGGTGCGTTTCTGGCTATGCTAATGGTACCGGCAGTTACCAGGATGGAGTTGTACAATATACCACGTGTACTGGCAATATTTATTGCACTCCTTCTTTCAACGGTTGCATTTATGGGTATTGGTTGGTTTTTTGGCCAGCAAATCAGTAATTTTTCTCAGGATTTATCAGGCGTTGAAATTCAGTTTGACACTTTCATTAATAATATTTCCGTTTTTCTGGAAGAAAATCTTGGGATGAAAGATGCCTTGAATTTCAAGTCAATCAATGATAAAATTTTCCTGTTTTTAAAAGAAAATGCTACAAATATTTCATCTGCTGCTTTCAGTACACTAGGCAGTCTTGGACTGCTTATTTTGATTCCGGTATATATTTTTATGTTTTTGTTGTATCGTGATCATTTTACAGTTTTTGCTGTTCGGTTATTCAACAATCATCCTCAGGCACGTGTTATTGAGGTTGTTACAGACCTAAGGAGTGTTATCCAGAAGTATATCCTGGGTATGCTAAAAGTGATGGTTATTTTAGCCATTTTAAATATCATTGCACTTTCAGCATTAGGCATCAGGCATGCACTTTTCTTTGGGATTTTTGCTGCGATGATGAATGTAGTGCCTTATGTAGGCCCAATGATTGGTTCTGTTTTACCCATTCTATTTGCTTTACTTACAAAGGATAGTTTGTTCTATCCATTGGCAGTTTTTGTTTGTTTCACAATTATTCAGTCAATCGAAGGAAATTATCTGACGCCAAAAATCGTTGGTTCAAATGTGAATATCAATCCGATTATTTCTCTGGTCGCTTTATTAATCGGCAGTTTATTGTGGGGAGTAGTGGGAATGATATTATTTATTCCATTGGCAGCAATTATCAAGAAATTACTTGAACTTTCTCCTTCAACCGAGGTTTATGGTTTTTTAATGGGAGAAGAGGTACCATCACTGGCAAAACCCAAAAAGAAACTGAAACTTCCACGGTTTATTAGAAAAGATAAAATCTGATATTCAATCGTTTGACATTATTTTACAAGTGGTAAAAGAATCGTAAATGTGGTTCCTTTACCTCTTTCGGATTCGAAAGAAATAGTACCTTTTGCTGCACTGATGATATTGTGTACTATCGATAAACCTATACCCATCCCACTTGATTTTGTCGTGAAATTTGGCGTAAAAATCCTATTCTTTTCATCTTCTGTCATACCGACACCATTGTCGTGAACCGAAATATGGTAGTAGTTTTTAAACAAATCCAATGTAACCTCCACAAATCCGTCCGGTATATTTCCAACGGCTTGGATCGAATTTTTAATCAGATTATTAAAGGCACGATTGAGGTTTTTTGTGTCGGCATAAACATGGGTTTCACCTGAAGTTTTATTGATAAGTCTGATATTAATGTGAGCTTCACTTTCGAACAGAGTAACAACATTTTGGAGCACAACATAGAGGTCGATTCGCTCAGGTTTGTTAACAGGCATTTTGGCGAAATCGGAAAATGCGGAGGCAATTTCCGATAATGTATCAATCTGTTCGATTAAAGTGCGTGTAGTGCGATTCAATTTGTCATCAATATCCGGATCCTTTTCGTCCCAGGACCGTTTAAGATACTGCACACTTAAGCGCATGGGTGTTAAAGGGTTTTTAATTTCATGGGCCACCTGTTGTGCCATCTCACGCCAGGCGGTTTCACGCTCCGAACGAGCCAATAAACCGGCACTCAGCGCTAATTCATCAATAAGCTGGTTGTATTGACTGACCAACTGCCCCAATTCATCTTTACTATTCCATTGAATTTTTTCGTTCACTTTGTCAATTCTTACGGTTTTCATCCTGTCTTGAATCATTATCAATGGTTTTGTCAAACGACGTGATAAAATCAGTGCAAAAACTACCGAAATAGCCGTCAGTGCGAGAATAATATTCAAATAAGCAAGTACAAATCCCGATATTTCATCACGTAATTCGGTTTCACGTGCGAAGTATGGAAGGTTTACGTAAGCGGAAGGATTACCATCCGCATCACGAAATGGTATGTAGGACGAATAATAGGTTCCCTTCCCAATATTTTCCTGCTGAAGATAAAATAATGAACGCTTGAAATGCATCATTCGGTATGCTTCCTGATTCATATTGTGTGAAACCAAACCATTGGCAAATATTTCGGGCCTCGAAGAACCGAGTAAATGTCCGTCCAACGCATACAAATTGATGTCGGAGAAGAATATTAAGGAAAATTTTAATAATAATTGATGCAAATACTCCTGAATCTCTTCATTATCAATACTTACGTTTTTTAGTTTTTGTTGCAATTCAATCAAAATTGATTGGGTTCGTTCATTGAGAAAACTAACATTTTTCTGTAAATAAACACCCCGGATGTAGGCAATTGATGTTGCTCCAATTATTGAAAACGAAAAGGTAAGTGCGGCAAAAATGAATATCTGCAATTTCAATCTGAAGTTGATGGCCCTGCGCAATTCTCCTGATTTCATGAAGAAAAAAACATAAATCACCACAGAAAAAATCAATAATAAAAGGAAAAACAAGGAAAACAAGGCGATTCGTTCTGAAAGAGACATCGTGGGTTTACTTACAACGAGCGTTCGATCGGCATCAATTGTATAGGTATAATGTCTGTAGTCCATCTTTTCTGTAAAACCTTGTCTTGCACTCCCGAAATCATTTAAGCGCGCAGGATACAAAAAGTCACCAAACTTATAGACCAGTATATCGCCCTGATATTTAGCAAAAGAAATATTTGTGAAGTCTACCGAAAATCCCTTTCGTTCATCTACCAACAATTCCGGATATCCCAAGCCTTCTGGAATGTACTTGAAATAAAACTCGAGAAATATAGTAGCTGATTCACCAGTCTCAATACGCTGGGGTATTGTTAATTTTGAAATATAATACGTACCCTGGGAATTATCTTCGATATAGAAAAGGCTTGGATCATCTGTAGGGATTCCGGTATTTTCAATAATATCAGCAAAATATTTGTCACAGCTTATCACATAATTTTCTGGCTGAATATTCAAGTTTTCAAATTGGCTGCATACTGTAATTTCAGTGCTGTAACGTTCAATATATCCAACTAAATAATTGTTTTTGAAATGATTATAAACTAACTGATCTACGTTCTCAATGGTTGAATCAACTGAATACACGATCCTCTGCAGCAGGGTATCATTGCCTATCTTTTCAGCTATATCAGCATAAAGAAATTCAAACATCGGGTCTTTTTCAAGGCCAAGTTTAAACGCAGTAAGCTTCTGTTCACTGTCAGATTTACGTTGACTCAAGTGGTAATACATCGTTGTTAACAAACCAGAAAACAATACCATCGTCAAAATAAAAAACACAAACCTGTTTTGGTTGGTTGGTCTTTCGCGGTAGAGGAAAATCAAAATAAAATAAACTACTAAAACAATAGAAGGTAAATAACCAAATTCCACAATTTGACTCATAATATATTGAAAAAGTGCAACTTCACTTATGAAAAAGCCTATCAAAACACGATTTGAGATTGATAATCCAAACAACATCTTACTAAAACGATATGTAACAAGGAAAAATGAAATGGTGATTAATACCAAAACTATTAGTAAAAAGTAACTTAACAAATCAAAACTATATAATGAGTTGAATGTTAATTCTATAGAGGAGTGAAACAAGACTTGTTCTATGAATATTAGATTTATATATACACAGGCAATAATACCGGATATCAGAAATGAGGCGAATAAAGTTTTATGTTGAATCAGTCGATCGGTTTTCAAACACATATTCCTGGCTATGACGATGGTGATAAATAATCCTAACTGGATATTGAGAATCAAATCACCGACACTCGGAAACAAAAATCCAAAACTGAAAAAGCCGGTCTTAAAAAGTTCAGAAGAAAATAATACCGGAAATGCATTGACTACTACTGGAAATATCCTGATAAAAATCAGACCAGCTATAATTACGGCAATATAAATAACGCCTTTGTTTCTTTTATCAAGCCAATGCTGTACTAACCGAATGAAAAAAACATTAAGAATTGATATCCATACGATTAGCAAAATCAATAAAGCAAGATATGACACCATAGTTGCCGGTTTATCAGGATCTTCTTCAATTGAAAATACAGCTTGACCGACATAGTTATGAATCACAAAATCACCAATTGTCGCAGGCAAAAACCTAAAACGACCAGATTCCGCACCAAACCTTTCAGAAAAAACGTTTTCCAGATATGCATTCTCGTAAGCAAAAACAGAGTAAATAAGGCTTAACAAATAAATATCATAATCACCAGTATGAGAAACCCTGGTTTGATAATATCCATTGTTAAGCAGCAAGACAGAATCAATCGGGTGTTCTTGTGTTGCAACAAATTGGGGCACCCCTACAGAATTATTATTCCAATAAATGAGTGAATCATTTTCTTTTATTAAAACAAAGAAACCCAAATCATCCGGAGTGCTTCTAATCCATTCATTATTAGACAGTTCTAAACTTGGAAGATTTAAAGTCAGCGAAGAGATAACATCAATCGACTGTGAGAATTTTTCCTGAGTCTGAATAAATATTTTCTCAATATTTTTTGCTACATATTCGCCTTTACTTTTTCTTAATTGATAATAGGAGGCTAAATAAAAAAGAAAGCCCAACGACATAACCGAAATCAATAACCATCTGTTTTTCGCAATAAAATGATATGTTCTAAAATATTTCATGCTTTTAACCAGGCCATCAAAAAATTATTTACAATATTTTAAAAAATAACTAACACCTAAAATCATTTCCAATAACAATAAATAAAATAGTAAATCACTTACTAAAATACAGACCCTCACACAATCATATTTTGCTTGATTCAAAAGTAGTCAAATCAAAAGTAAACATTGTACTTTTAAAAAGATCGCTAATTTTCATCTATATTAGACTGTAAATCAATAATTTAGAATAATATCTATTAAATCAATGCTGTCAAAATAAACAAAGAAGCTAATAAACTGAATTTGAATTATTTAGCAATTCAATCCTTTATTGTTTGATGAACGTATAGACAAGACTTGAATAATTACCGGTTCTAACGGCTTTAAAATTCGATATGGCTCCAACTAAAAAGGCCCTTATCATTCCTAATCTCGATTTTAGGTATTGCTCACTCAACATTGATACATAAAATGAATCCCATTTCATCGCATGCATTTCACCCGCATAAAAGCCACCTGAAAACATCATGTTGGTAATAACCTCTTTATTGAAATGATACAAATGTCGGGGGACATCCCATCCTGCCCACTTTTCCCTGTAGAATTCTGCATCATAGGACTTATAATCGGGCAAAGCAATTACCACTTTTCCACCCTTTTTACATAGTCGTGACAATTCTGAGATTTGCATTTTCAAATCAGGAACATGTTCCAGCACATGCCACATGGTAATGAGATCAAAACAACCATCAGGAAGAGATTTACTTTGAGTAGGATCAAGTATTTCAATATTCAATTTTTTCTTCGCAAGATCGCGTGCAAACTCATCCGGTTCAATGCCAGTTATTACCATACCTGATTGCCGGCAAACATCCAAAAAATCGCCTGTCCCACAACCAATATCCAGCACTTTTTCAATATTAGAACCAACCGTCACTTGCGAAAATTTAGTTTTAAGATTAATATCTTTTACTCTTCGATAAATGTAGGGGATAATTCCTTTTTGCTGACTGGTATGACTGTAATACTTATCCGAATGATAATAGCGAGCCAAACTTTCATTTTTCGGCTTCGGGTTAGTAAAAACCAAACCACAACCCTTACATGAAAACAAAGAAAACTCTTCATTGGTCAGAAAGAAATCATGGATGATATTTCTAAAATGAATATCCTTAGAATCACACCAAGGACATGTTGATAATACAATATATTCTATTTGTTCCACGTGAAACGATTTAGCTATCTTCCTAAGAATATGGCTAATACAGAGATATCAGCCGGTGAAATACCACTAATACGTGAGGCTTGCCCCAACGACAATGGCTTTACTTTTGTTAGTTTTTCTCTTGCCTCATAGGAGAGAGACTTGAGACTTGAATAGTTAAAATCGGGTTTCAGAAATACATCTTCCAACCGACTAATTTTACTTACCATCTCCTTTTCCTTGACAATATATCCCTCATATTTCAATAAGATTTCAGCGGCATCAAGGATCTCTTTTTCAAAAACATCATTTGAACTGAATGCTTTCCTCAGCATAGGAACCAATGATATAAGATCAGCAATTTGAATTTGCGGACGCAATAGTATTGAAGCAAGTTTTTGCTTTTGTAAAATTCCGGGTGTCTCCTTTGAGGCTAATAATCCATTAATAAGATCGGGTGAAATACTCTCATTTCGCAAAAAAAGAATTAATTCGCTTATGCGCTTTTGTTTTGACAGATATTTCTCGTATCGATCAGTAGATGCTAACCCAATTTTGTATGATCGCTCAGTCAACCGCAGATCAGCATTATCTTGTCTTAATAAGATTCTGAATTCAGCCCTGGAAGTAAACATTCGATACGGTTCGTCTACCCCTTTCGTAATTAAATCATCAATTAATACACCAATATATGCTTCCGCTCTGCCAAGAATAAATGGTTCTTTGCTAAAAACTTTTAAGTGAGCATTTATACCAGCCATTAAACCCTGAGCAGCAGCCTCTTCATACCCGGTTGTACCATTAATTTGTCCTGCAAAATACAGATTGGAAATAAGTTTCGTTTCAAGTGTATACTGCAATTGTTCAGGCGGAAAATAATCATATTCAATTGCATAACCTGGACGAAATATTTTAGCTTTCTCAAATCCAGCAATAAGACGTAATGCTTTAAACTGGACATCCTCAGGTAAAGAAGAACTAAACCCATTTACATAATATTCCACTGTATTCCAACCTTCGGGCTCAACGAAAAGCTGATGAGCATCCTTATCAGAAAAGCGATTTATTTTATCCTCTATACTTGGACAATATCTTGGCCCCTTGCCTTCAATCCTACCAGCAAACATTGGTGACAAATGGAATCCGGTTTTAAGGGTGTCATGAACTTGCTTTGATGTATATGTAAGCCAGCAACTGCGTTGCTTCAATAAATTTGGTTTTTCATAAAAGGAAAATCCTCTTACATCATCATCTCCGGGTTGCTCGATCATTTTACTAAAATCGATGGTACGACCGTCCACTCTAACAGGTGTACCGGTTTTCATCCGTTCGGACCGGAAACCAAGGCTAACAAGTTGCTCGGTTATTCCAGTACTTGCCTTATCACCCATTCGACCGCCGCCAAACGATTTTTCACCGATATGAATTTTTCCATTCAAAAAAGTGCCATTTGTTAATACTACAGATTTACAAGAAATGGTTAATCCCATAGCAGTATGAACACCAATCACTCTTTTGTCTTTCACAACCAAGCCAACTACAGTATCCTGCCAAAAATCTACGTTTTTCGTGTTCTCCAACATCTGACGCCATTCCAACGAAAATATCATTCTGTCGTTTTGCGCACGCGGACTCCACATAGCTGGACCTTTTGACTTATTCAGCATTCTGAACTGAATCATCGATCGGTCTGACACGATACCTGAATAGCCACCCAATGCATCAATCTCACGAACAATCTGTCCTTTGGCAATTCCGCCCATCGCGGGATTGCACGACATCTGAGCAATTGACTGTAGATTCATGGTAATCAATAACACCTTGCTGCCAAGATTAGCGGCAGCAGCAGCGGCTTCAGAACCGGCATGACCAGCGCCTACAACAATAACATCGTAATTTTCAAATATCATCGATTATGTTTCACGTGAAACAGTTTTGTAACTTACAGGAAGACAAGCCTTCAAGGTAGTAAAGATAGGCATTTTTCTTCCTGGGTACGCATTTCCAAAATATCGGACGCAAGCTTGTCCTTATAGCCAAGAAGATGAAGCACGCCGTGTATCATTACCCTAAATGTTTCATTTTCAATTGATTGACCAATATTAATTGCATTTTCGCGAACCCTGTCAAGGCTGATAAATAACTCTCCAGTGATAAAACCGGGATTTTCGGAAGTGTCAAAAGTAATTATATCCGTATAAGTATTGTGGTTCAGAAAGTTAACATTAATATTATATAAAAATTCATCTCTACAGAAAATAAACCTCAATTCCCCTACCTGCTTACCAAAATCATGAATCACTCTGACAATCCAATCACTGGTACGCTGAGTTATATATATCGGTATATCAAGGTCTTCGGAACTAAAATATATCATGATGGACGTTGACAGCAACTCGGACTTTATTATAATATGCGGACAAAACCGATGCCCTGGAAGCACAAACCTTTTCGAAACCATTGGCAAAGTTGAAGTGAAACTGGATATTACCAGAATCATCAGTAAAAATGAAATTGTCAACCAGATGCATAATTATATCAACAACCGGATTTTTGTCGATAGTAAAATCTCGCTTTAGTAAATCAAATATTTCCCTATCAAAAAACCAATTAACAACTATACAATTGTCAATAATATCAATTGATAAGGCTGCACTTTTTGTCTCATAAGTATCAAATACCCAATGATAAAATTGCTCATTTGCCACATTTAAGATAGAAAAATAAGAGTCGACAATATAAAGTTCATCGGCCAATCTTTCTACCAACTTTTCAAATTCAAAAAAGTTATTCCTTTTTAAACAAATTTTATTCCTGGAATTTTCCATTAACTATCACTTATTGATTTGCATAAAATATTCATTTGCCCTTGTTTTGTAGTAAGGCCGGAGTTCTATAGGAAATTTATAAAGTATATCACTTTGAGCCCTTTCCTTTCGTTTGTACGATATTTTATCACCAAGGTTACCTTTGTTTTCACCCTTAAATTCGTTAGATTCTCTCCGCTCTTCCTGATCACGCTCTTTTTCGGCTTTTTCCGACTCGAGCAACCGGCTGAGTATGTCCTGCTGTCGTTCAATCATTTCCCGATTCAACCGCTTATTTACAAGATCTTCCTCAACTTTTTCCATCTCCTTTATTGCATTTTGCAGGCCACCTTCACCCAGATTACCCTCTTTCTTTAATTCGTTCAGATAATCTTGCAATTGCTGACGTATTGCCTCCTGTTGTGCCGCCATTTTTGCAAATTCTTCACTGGTCAGCCCTTTCCCCTCCCCTTTTCCGTTCTTTTCACCTTTCTGCTTCATTTGTTTTGCCAGTCCTTCCTGAAGTTCACGCATACTTTTCATACCCTTTCCTTTTCCTTTACCCGGCTTCGGCTTTCCTTTTCCACTTGCTGAACTCTGCATGCCCATTTTTTCTTCCATGTCTTTTAATGCTTCCGACAACATCAATGCCAGATTATTCAAACTCATTACCGCAAACTGGTCACTTTCAAGAGTTCGTTCCCGATTCCTTTCATTCAGCGCTAAAAGTGAAAATTCAAATTGTTTCTTAACACTGCTCAATTCATCAAAAACGAATTGCTTTATTGCCACTTGTCTGCTGGCCAAGGCCTTAAGTGAATCTTCAACAACTATAAATCCGTCCCTTAAACTCTTCTGTTCTATAACTATTTCATTAAATGCCGGGTCATCACTATCAACCAATCGTAAACGGCTCAAGAGTTCCTCCTGTTCGTTTGAAGCACGCAAAATGTTTTCAAGCAAATTCCTTAATTGTTGCGCGTCTTCGGCTGCCTGTTCATTCATGCTCTCCTGCATCGAAAATTCTAATTGATTCGCCATTTCATCCAGACTCTCTCCTGCCTTTCTTTGTTTTTCTCCAGCGGGCTTTCCTTTTCCATCTTCTATTTCCTGTAGAGATTCCTGCATATTATTTTTAACCGAATCCTTCAATTCCTCAGTAGGAGCCAGATTAAATGGTTGTTCGAGCTTTTTGTTTTTTGACTCAATCGAGTCAAGACTATTGGTAAGCGTTTTAAATTGATCGAGGTTTTTCTGAATTTCACGAGCTGATTCCACCTTTTTCATTCCTTCAGATTGCAAACTGTCACCAAGTTTCTTAGCCACCTCAGAAAGTTGCCTGAGCTGACTAATTAATTCAGTAAGATCTTTTTCAACCTTCAACTGATTAAGTAAAGCAAGATCACGATCGAGCATTTCTTCCATTTCGGCGGAATTTTCCTTAAATTTATCGAGCATTTCCTTTACCTTTTCCTTGTCAGTTTCCTGCAAAAGCGCCTTAAGTTCGTCTAATAACTTTTGTAATTCATCAGTAATAACCTCATCGAAAAGTTTCTGAATATCTTCCTGCTTTTGCACAAGGCGCTCATTTGTTTCATTCCTTTCACGATTAAAGTCATTTACTATCTGTTGCTTTGATTTCACATCATCAAAGTCCATTTGCACTTTTTGCTGCCGTTCAAGCAGCTTTTGCATCATGCTTTTGTCTTTCCAATCGAGTTTTTCTTTCATTAAAAGAGATTTAGCCAAGGCTTCATAATCAAGTTTTAACTGCTGACTATCATTACGAAGTTTAACTAATTGATCATTAATATTTTTTTCATCGTTTTTGACCAAAGAATCAATCGATTTATCTGTCATTAAGGTTAATTGGAAAACAGATGATTTTCGGGTTTTTGGTCCTCCAATCCTATCGTTATCAATCACTTCGAAATAAGCTTCCACCCTGCTATTTTCATCAATTCTCATGCTGTCCGTGTCCCATGAAAAATAAAACTGTTGTTGCAACAACGTAAAATTCATCGGCACCTCAACTTTATTGGTAATAACAGAGGCGTCAGTTGCATAAATATCATACACAAATCTCAATCCGGTAAAACCATAATCATCCGACACAAAACCATTGAAATAGTTCATCCGTCCAAGCTGTTCCTTTTCGAGATTAACATTTATTTCAGGGTAATTATCCTGAATAACCTCCACAACAATTTCAAGTCCATGGCTTTGCTTTGCGTAGCTATTAAATGGGTTTACACTAAAATGAACGTCACCCATAACCTGCATCAATAGTGTATTCAAACCGTCTTGCGCTTCGAGTCTTTCAACCACAGAATCATAATTAATCATCACACCAAGGCAATCGTGTGTAAAAAACTTCCAGTTTAGTTTTGTTCCAACGGGTACGCTAAGGATGCTTGTCTCTTTCAATAATTCAGCCTCCCGATTCAGATAAACCGGGTATTCAATTTGGACCAGATACGAAGATAAAACCGGCTTCGGTTTAACGATTATTTCATAATCAGAACTTTTAAACTCTTCCGATTCGATGCAAAATGTAATATTACCAGCGACACGTGTAATTTTAAAACTGAAGTTATTCTTACCCGCCTTTCCCATTTCATTTTTAGCGCCATTAAAAACGATAAAGAACTTTTCAGGAATCTCGTTTCCAGTAACCTCTATCAACACCGTATAATCATCGTATTGCATCACTTCCAGCCCTTCATTTAGCAATCGCACTGAGAAAGGTAACGGTCTGGTAAAATGCTGATTATAGTGAATAAACCTGTTTGATGGCTCAATTAAAAAAGAGGGGCTGAAAATCCATAAACAAATAAAAACAACGAATAAAAAAGAGAGATATGGCATAAACCGATAATTCTCACGAATATTCACGGCATTTTCAAAGTTGAAAACTGATAATTTTCTTGTTCGCTGTTCAATACTAGCAATCAACAATTCGCTTTCATTAGGTTCTTCGCTCACTGCATCGCTCAATTGAATGGTATTGAGCAGGCGATCGTCAATCTCGGGGAAAAATTTTCCAATGAAAACAGATGCTTGTTCGATGGTCATTTTTTTGCGGAAATTCAACAGATTAATGACAGGTATCCAAACAAAGCTGACCAGCAGATATATGAGAAAAAGGACAAAACTGTAGAACATTATCATTCTCACGAAGGAAGGTAACCACACAAAATACTCAATAAGATTGACAAATAAATAGCCAATGATAACGAGAAAAAAAGATAATATTAATCCCTTAATCAGTTGATTTAGATAGAATTTCCTCATATAGGCTTCTACCTTTCCGATAAGTATCTGTACTGCAGTGGACATTAAATAGTTCGAAGGTTATTTAAAAAATCATCCAAAAAGTGTCGAATGATTGTTACTTTAGCGCACAAATATACATAAGCATCAGCAAACAGAGTTATAAACTTAGCACCTACCCGCATGAAAAAACTTTTTACAATATCATTTCTTCTATTGTCGATGATAACCATCGCGCAGCAATATCAGGATGTAATTCACGACAGATATTGTCGTCACTACAAAGAACAGGGCAATGTCCCATCTTATGCATACCGAAACGACTGGCAAAGCGATCTTGTTCATAATTATGATGTTACGTTCTATTTTCTCAATATAACCTGCTCAAATACCACTATTGATGTTGGTGGAGAAGTATCCATTTATGGGACGGTATTGGTCGAGCCTTTCGAAACATTTGCCTTTGAATTACTTGCTGATCTGAGTCTGGAAAATGTCAATTTCAATGGTCAGGATCAGCAAAATTGGGTACGTGACGGGGATAATGTTTTATTACCGGTTGAATCAATGGCTATCGGACAAACATTTGTTGCTACTATCAGTTATGGCGGCACACCGCCAACCGGTGGGTTCTTTTCAGGAATCACCAACGATCATAATGGACAATGGGACAAAGATGTTACCTGGACTCTTTCCGAACCATTTGACGCAAAAGACTGGTGGCCTTGTAAACAGGTATTGACAGATAAAGCCGATTCGGCCTGGATTTTTCTTACCACGGCAAATACAAACCTCGCAGGATCGAACGGTTTGCTTACCAATATAACAAACATGGGCAACAATTTGGTTCGTTATGAATGGAAGACCAATTATCCGATAGATTATTATTTGATTTCATTTGCCGTTGCTGATTATCAAGACTATAGCATTTATGCCAAACCAGCAGGAATGGATGGCGATTCAGTACTCGTTCAGAATTATATCTATAATTCCCCAAATTACCTCAACACATACAAAAGTGGAATTGATGCTGTGATTCCAATGATTGAACTTTACTCTGACCTTTTTTTGACATACCCTTTTCAAAATGAAAAATACGGACATTGCATTACCGAATTAGGAGGAGGGATGGAACACCAAACGATGACAACCCTAGGTGGGTGGTCGTTTAATTTGGTTGCCCATGAACTCGGACATATGTGGTTCGGGGACAATGTTACCTGCGCAACCTGGAGCGATATCTGGATAAATGAAGGATTTGCAACCTACACAAATTACCTTGCCCAGGAAAAACTGAACGGCTGGAATTCCGGGCAAAATTTCATGATTGGAACTCAAAACAACGTAATGTCGGCCACCGGAGGCAGTGTTTATATCCCTGAAGCAGAGATTAGCCCTGATGATGTCTGGAGAATCTTCAACGGAAGATTATCGTATGACAAAGGTGCTGCCATCATCCATTTGCTACGGCACGAAATTAACAACGACACTGTTTTCTTCGACGTAATGCATACTTTTCAGGAAACTTATACCGATAGCACCGCCACAGGGGACGACTTTAAACTAGTTGCCGAACAAGTTTCAGGTTTAGATTTGGAAGATTTCTTCAACCAATGGTATTATGGTGAAGGCTATCCAAAATATGATATTTCGTGGTATATGTTCGAAAACACGATGAATATGACCGTTACGCAATCCGTTTCTTCTTCCACCCCACTTTTTAAAATGACCATGGATTATAAACTCAATTTTGACGATGGAACGGATACTGTTGTGCGCTTATATCAAAACACAAACATCCAGAGCTTTGCCATTGAGGCCCCCAAACAGGTTGTTTCAATGTCGGTTGACCCGGATAACTGGACTTTTGAACGGGTAAACGCAATCACGGTGATCATCGAAGAGACCAATAATCCAAACTATTTTTCATTTGGACCTAATCCGGTTAACGACTTCATTAACATTTACTTACTCAATCCTGACAGCCATCAGCGTAAAGTTCAGATAAGTGATCTGTCGGGCAGGTTATTGACCGAACAAACTTTCACAGAAGCCAATCATCAGGTGGATGTAAGTTGGTTGAATTCAGGTGCGTACTTAATAAACATCTCAGATGAAAATCAGCACCTGAGTAAAAGGTTTATCAAATAAACATCTTCATAACATATGTATACAAAGGCCTTTGCATTGTAAAGGCCTTTGTTGTTTTCCGTGGTTACTCAAAGTTGTATCTTTGCACAAATTCAAAAACATGAAAACTGTTCGCGTACGATTCGCACCAAGTCCAACCGGACCATTACATATTGGTGGTGTTAGAACCGCATTGTATAATTATCTTTTTGCCCGTAAAAATAACGGAACCATGATACTCCGTATTGAAGATACGGATCAGGCACGTTTTGTTGAAGGTGCTGAAAAATATATAATTGAATCCTTGTTGTGGTGTGGCATTGAATTCGATGAAAGTGTCACCGTGGGAGGTCCGCATGCGCCATATCGCCAGAGTGAACGCAGAGAACTCTACAAACAATACAGTGATCAATTAATTGTCTCGGGAAACGCATACTACGCTTTCGATACTCCCGACGAACTGGAGCAACACCGTAAGAAAGCAGAAGCTGCTAAGAAAATTTTCACTTACAATGCCGAAAGTAGAAAAAAATTACGTAATAGCCTGACGTTGAGCAAACAGGAAGTTGAAAAACTTTTAAGCGAAGATGTGCCACATGTGGTCCGATTTCTTATTCCTGAACATACAGAAGTGGTGATGCATGATATCATTCGCGGAAAAGTGGTGGTACAATCCGAATCACTCGACGATAAGGTGCTTTACAAATCGGATGGTATGCCTACCTACCACCTGGCCAATATTGTTGATGATCATTTAATGGAAATCAGTCATGTTATTCGTGGCGAAGAGTGGTTACCATCATTGCCATTGCATATTTTATTGTATCAGGCATTTGGCTGGGAATCTCCCGAATTTGCTCATTTACCTTTGTTGTTAAAACCCGACGGCAATGGAAAACTGAGTAAACGCGATGGCGACAGGCTCGGATTTCCGGTTTTTCCTATCGATTGGATTGATCCTGTAAGTGGTGAAAAATATAGTGGATACAGAGAATCAGGTTATTATCCTGACGCTTTTGTGAATATGCTTGCCTTGTTGGGCTGGAACCCGGGAACAGAACAGGAGATATTCAATATGGAAGAATTGATCGACACTTTTACATTGGACAGGGTAGGTAAGTCGGGGTCAAAATTCGATCCTGAAAAAACAAAATGGTTCAACCATCAATACCTGATCAAAAAGTCGGATGAAGCTGTTGCTGAAGAATTTAATCAGGTATTGAAAGCAAAAAACATTGAAATCGCACACGGCAAATTGGTGAAAATTGTTTCACTCGTCAAAGAGCGGGTTCAGTTTGTAAAAGACGTCTGGAACGAAACCTATTTCTTTTTCGAAGCGCCACAGACTTATGATGAACAAGTGGTTAAAAAACGTTGGAATGAGCAGAGTCCCGAACAAATGAAAAGTCTGGTAAATCTGCTGGAAACGATTGAACCATTTGAATCTGCCTTTATTGATCAGGCTATTAAAACCTGGATAGAAGAGACCCAATTTGGTATGGGCGCTATCATGAATGCCTTACGTTTGTTGCTTGTGGGCGCAGCAAAAGGCCCGCATTTGGGTGATATCATGGATATTATTGGGAAAGAAGAAGCAATTTCGCGGATTAAAAACGGAATTGAAAGAATTTGAAAAATTAGTTCAACAAATCAGATATACTATTACAACATAAAACTATGGCTCAGATCTCGATTGAAGGTATGGAGTTTCACGCCTATCATGGTTGCTTTGCTGAAGAACAATTGATTGGCACACAATTCATTGTAGATTTGTTTCTCGAAGTGGATACAACTACGGCAGAGCAAACAGATTCTTTACACGACACAGTAAATTATCTATCAGTATATCAGGTTGTTAAAAAAGAAATGATGATTAACTCAAAACTTCTTGAACATGTTGGACGAAGAATACTAACTGCTGTGAAATCACATTTCCCGACCGCGAAGCATGTCACTATCAAGATACGTAAGATGAATCCACCCCTGGGTGGCAAAATGGATTTTGTTAGTTTAACACTTCAAGCATGAAAAAAATTGATCCTGATATCTGCCCACGTTGTGGTGCAACTTTTCATTGCAGCAAATCAGCAAAATGCTGGTGCTACGAGGTGAGTACATCTATTATGGTGCTTCAACAAATAGAAGATAAGTACAATAGTTGCCTCTGCGCGAACTGTTTACGTGAATTAAACGAAAAAGCGTAACAAAAGAATTTGTGAATTAGCCGAAACAAATTATCTTTGCACTCCCAAAACACTCAGGGTTTCGTGGCCGAGTGGTTAGGCAGCGGTCTGCAAAACCGTGTACAGCGGTTCGAATCCGCTCGAAACCTCAACTTAAATCAATGAAAAGTGTGATTGCTCACACTTTTTTTATGCAAAATCCTAACTTCCCATCTGACGGCACAACCCGGCAGTTAACTAACTTAAGTCAATTATTTTATGCTCCTTCAAGCCATCAAAGCATCCATCTTAGCCGGCAAAGCAATCCTCGAAGTGTATCAAACAAATTTTGATATAGATTTCAAGGAAGATAGAAGTCCGGTTACACTTGCCGATCGCCGCGCCGATGATATCATCCGTGAAGCAATGAAAGTGACCAATCTTCCGGTATTGAGTGAAGAAGGTGAGATGATCGATCATGAAATAAGACAATACTGGCAAAAATATTGGTTGGTCGATCCACTCGACGGTACCAAAGAATTTGTGAATCGTAATGGCGAGTTTACAGTCAACATTGCATTGATCGAAAACAACAAACCGGTGTTGGGCATCATTTATGCTCCCACAATCGATTTGCTTTATTACAGTAACGGGACGGAAGCCTTCAAACTCGAAAAAGCCGAACTTCAATTGATTGGGTGTTATTCAATACAAGAACTCATCCAAAATTCAACAAAACTTCCTTTACAAGAACAGCATAAAGGTTTCACTTTGGTTTTAAGCCGATCACATCAACATCCCGATACAAAGGCATTTATCGAAAAAATCCAAAGGCAGCATGGTGAAATCAATTTTATTACGAAAGGCAGTTCACTAAAACTCTGTATGATTGCTGAGGGGGTGGCTGATTGTTACCCGCGATTTGGTCCAACATCGGAATGGGATACCGCTGCCGGACATGCTATTGTGGATGTTTCGGGTGGTAAATTGGTGTTAGCCGAAAACCCGACCATTGGATTGTCGTACAATAAAATAAGTTTGCTTAATCCTTCCTTTATTGCCCATCCAAAATCGAATTAATAATTTGATTTATAGTTATTTGTGAAAATATTTCAAATCACACAGTTTGATATTTCCGCCAACATAAGCGATTTTTTGCGATATTTGTACTAAAATTTACCATTGTGGCCGATCAACTGAATAATTACTCCATCAATAACCTGCGCGAGTTGGAGGCAGAAGCCATCTACATCATCCGCGAAGTAGCTTCTGAGTTTGAAAAACCTGTCATGCTTTACTCCATTGGCAAGGATTCGAGTGTGATGGTGCGGCTTGCCGAAAAAGCATTTTATCCAGGCAAAGTTCCGTTTCCACTCATGCACATCGATAGTAAATGGAAGTTTCAGGAGATGATCGAGTTTCGTGAAAAATATACCAAAGACAACAACTGGGATCTGATTGTTGAACATAATATCGAAGGATTTGAAGCAGGAATAGGGCCATTTACTCATGGAAGTAAAGTGCACACCGATGTCATGAAAACACAGGCATTATTGCAGGCATTGGATAAACACCGGTTCGATGCAGCTTTTGGAGGTGCACGCCGTGACGAAGAAAAATCACGGGCCAAAGAACGAATCTTCAGTTTCCGCGATAAGTTTCATCAATGGGACCCAAAAAACCAACGGCCCGAATTGTGGGATATTTACAATACCCGTGTTCACAAGGGTGAATCCATCCGTGTTTTCCCCATCAGTAACTGGACAGAACTCGACATCTGGCAATATATTCGTCTCGAAAAAATTCCGATCGTTCCATTGTATTTTGCGAAAAAACGTCCTATTGTGGATATTGATGGCAACCTTATCATGGTAGACGACGACCGCATGCCTGCCGAATTGGTTGCTAAAGCACAAATGCGTATGGTCAGGTTCCGCACACTCGGCTGTTATCCGCTCACCGGTGCCATCGAATCAGAAGCTGATACCATCGAGAAAATTGTGGAAGAGATGATGACAGTCACAAAAAGCGAACGCACAACACGAGTCATAGATTTTGACCAGGAAGGAAGTATGGAACAGAAGAAAAGAGAAGGCTATTTTTAAGTGCGGAGTTGCCTGCCTCGTCCTGCGTACGAGGAGCTTGAGTGAACTAAATTGCCTAAAGTTAGTGTGAAAATCCTGAAACAATTTTGAATCTGAAATAAAAGACATGAATACAAACCTCGATATAAACCATTTTCTCGATCAGGATCAGAAAAAGGATCTGCTGCGTTTGCTTACTGCCGGATCGGTTGATGACGGAAAATCAACACTCATCGGACGATTGTTATTTGATAGTAAAAAGATTTACGAAGACCAGCTTTCGGCCCTCGAACGCGATAGCAAACGCATGGGCCATGCCGGAGAAGCCATCGATTATGCGCTATTGTTAGACGGTTTGAAAGCCGAACGTGAGCAAGGCATCACCATCGATGTGGCCTACCGCTATTTCTCGACAAGTAAACGAAAATTCATCATTGCTGATACACCCGGCCACGAACAGTATACCCGAAATATGGTCACTGGCGCCAGCACCGCCAATCTGGCCATCATCCTGATTGATGCCCGAAAAGGTGTGATCACACAAACCAAACGACACACTTTTTTAGTTTCTCTACTTGGTATCAAACACGTGGTTGTGGCGGTGAACAAAATGGACCTGATGGAATACAGCGAATCAACCTTCAATACTATTTGTGCTGATTATAAGTCATTTACAACAACACTATCGATTCCAGATATCACTTTCATTCCACTTTCGGCACTCAAAGGCGAAAATGTGGTGGAAAACTCTGCCAATATGCCCTGGTATCACGGTAAATGTTTGCTTGAGTTTTTAGAAAGTGTTCATGTCGTTTCGGATCGAAATTTCGAAGACTTTCGTTTCCCCGTTCAGTACGTGCTACGCCCAAGCCTCGATTTCAGAGGATTCTCAGGCAAAATCGCTTCAGGCATTGTGCGAAAAGGTGACGAATTAATGGTTTTGCCTTCACGCAAAAAGTCCATTGTAACAGAAATTATCACAGCCAACGGAACAACCGATTATGCATTTCCACCACAAGCGGTCACAATAACATTGAAAGATGAAATTGATATTTCGCGCGGTGACATGCTTGTTCATCCTGATAATCAGCCGCGTTTCGAACGACAGTTTGAAGCCATGCTTGTGTGGATGGACGAAAAGAAAATGGACCCCAACACCCAGTTTTTTATTAAACACAGTGCCAACACTTCGCGTGCCAGGATCGACGGAATAAAATACCGTGTGGATGTAAATACGCTTCAACAATCGGATTGTAAGGCCTTTTCACTAAACGAAATTGGCCGCGTGGTTATAACCACCAACAAACCTTTGTTTTTTGATCCTTATCACAAAAACCATAGTACCGGTGCGTTTATCCTGATTGATCCAATCACTCACAACACCGCTGCTGTTGGCATGATCATCGATAAACTGAACACCAACGACATTCCTTCGCGAATTACCGACCCTGAAACACGCCGGATGATCGACAGCGGACAAAGTTTGATCGGACGCGATGAACTGGAAAAACGCTACCAGCAAAAAGGTGTAACTATTTGGATTACTGGTCTTCATGGAAGTGGTAAAAATGTACTTGCCTACAATCTCGAGCGTCGTTTGTTCGATAGCGGAGCCACCGTTGTATTACTTGAAGGCAGCACCGTCCGTGCAGGATTGTCGCGCGAACTCGATTATTCGCCTGCCGACCGGGCCGAACATCTGCGTCGTGTAGCCCATGTGTGCAAAATGCTCAATGATCAGGGAATTATTGTTGTGGCTTCTTTCATTTCGCCAACCGAATCGATTCGCCAGCAAATAAGTGAAATTATTGGAAACGAACGATTCCATCTGATATTGATGCGTGCAGGATTAGATTATTGTCGCACCAACAAACCTGAATTGTATCTCAAGGTTGAAAAAGGTGAATTGCGCCACTTACCGGGTGTTGATGAAGCCTACGAAATGCCTGAATCGCCTCAGCTAACGTTCGATGTGACCGAAAAACAAGCTGATGTTGAAGTGCTTATGGCTTACCTGGCTGGACAGAATATTTTTCCTTTGGAATAAAAACCAGGGAGGAACAGGAATTGTAGAAGTAGAATAATTCTGCAAAAAAATTTGTATAATAAATCAATACAATTGCTATTAACTTTACCAACATGTTTCGAAGTGGTCATAATCTCAATTTTTTTATTGCTATCAGTCTACTGTTGCTGATTGGGTTGACGGGCATTGTCGGTTATATGGTTATTGAAGGCTTTACCTTGCTTGAAGCCTCCTATATGACCGTAATAACCATAGCGACGGTTGGTTTTAATGAAGTTCATCCGCTTTCCGATGCAGGTAAAATATTCACAATCATTCTGATTATATTCAGTTTCAGTTTCTTTGCTTATTCCTTATCCACCATAACGTCCTATTTTGTGGAAGGCAGGCTCAATTTTTTATTCACGGGAAATAGAAAAACAGGGAGAATCACAAAAATGAAAGACCATATTATCATCGTCGGTTTTGGCCGAAACGGGCAACAAACGGCGCACGATTTGCTTCTGCTGAACAAAAAGGTAGTTGTCATCGAAAAAAGCCATGAACTGATTGTTGCGCACGAAAAAGACAAGGTGATATTTGTTGAAGGCGATGCCACCGAAGACGAAATCCTCGAACTGGCAGGCATTCAAAAAGCAGGAGCATTGATCACCACACTCCCGATTGACGCAGATAATCTGTATGTGGTGCTTACCGCCAGATCGTTGAATGCCGAACTTCAGATTATTTCACGCGCCTCGCACGAATCATCCGATAAAAAACTGATGACCGCCGGTGCCTCCCATGTGGTTATGCCCGAAAAAGTTGGTGGCACTTTTATGGCTAGTCTGGTGGCCAAACCCGACCTGGCCGAGTTTTTCCACCACCTTTCCATCGAAGGAAACGAAGGGGTGAATCTGGTGGAAGTGGTTTGTTCCGATTTGCCAAGTGAATTTCAGGACCGTACCATTCACGATATGAGCATCCGCCGGCTCACAGGTGCCAATATTGTCGGGTTCAGGACGCCTGAAGGCCAGTATATCATCAACCCTTCCGGCGAAACGGTAATGGTAAAAAATGCAAAGTTGTTTGTGCTTGGGACACCTGACCAGATTGAAAAAGTGAAAGAAATTATCAGGCAGAAAAGGAGGCATTAACGAAAACAAGTTTCTCGCTGCCATGTCTTACATGAGAAATGGGTAAAATGTACATGATGAAGAATGGAGACAACACTAAATTTGGGTTTATGCCATTACTTCCAAAATTTATCCGTAAGATAAAAGACTGTATCAATAAAGAATAGCTTTCCTTCGGTTTGAATTACATTTTCATCATGCAAATCTTCAAGAATAATTCCTAATTCTTTATGTATAAAGTCTGATTTTCGATTTTCAATAAAACCAAATTCAGCTAAAAAAGCAGAAATGGTTTCAGACGAAACAGGAACTTCGCTCGTTTTTACAAAATTTTGTTTAACGACCGGCATTAAAACACCTTCATTTACTACAAATCCTACCAATACATAAGCTGTATCCGGAAAAAAGAAATTGTGAATCAGTAGATTATGAAAATATTCAGTATAGGAATTGTAATAACCCAGTGAATTAATTTTTACTACACTTTTCCCGTCTTCAGAAGAATATACAGTATGTTCGCCTTGGGTATCTACAAGATTTTCAGCTGATAATGGAAAATTATATTCTAATTTTTGCTCTTTGACAAATGCCCTTAAGCTGTCTTCTTCTTCTTGTTTTGTTCGCTTTCGTGGCGTAGCCTTTGAACCTGCGCCCTCATTTGTTCGGAGGAAAGCGGAGACTGTCTGGATAAGATTTCTTTCCCCTTGATTGCTGAAACTGCCAGTCCCTGATATGAGGTTTTGTAATACATTTTTTAAAGTATTTGGTTTTGCAAAATTAGTAAACTTCACAATATCCGTCAAGTTTTCAGCTTGTTGCCTGTTTTCCTTCTTTGCTTCTGTCATCATTATTCAAAATTACTTGAATTTTGCTCAGACACGGAATAAAAATTAAACTATAAAACCTGCGGCAGCGCATTGGCTTGCGTGAAGAGCGAAAATACAAAACAGATTTTCAGCAAGCTTTCGCAACGAGCGATTGGATGAATTAGACCAGCGGCAGGCTTGCATAAGCTACGCAAGGTCAAATCTACATATCGGCAGGCTTACGCAACGAGACCGGAATTGTGAAACGACGTAGTTGCAAACTCCGAGCGGGGGTAAATCAGATTTTAAAATTGACCGCACATTGATGTTGTCAGTCCCACAACAAAACAGCTTTTTTAACTGAGATAAATACCGGCTGAATAATGCTTTGAATATGATTAACCCAAGGCAATTCAAGACTTCTAACTTTATTCTCAAATCTCCCTAAATTACCAATGAAAATTTGTTTAACCATCTCGTAATCCTGTTCCGGAGCACAACCAATTAAAATAAGGAACTTTTTAGGAAACCCAAATGACTTATTTGTTGAATAGAAGCGATGTGAATAATTAATTAATCTTTCAAAATCTTCCCATGTCTTCCTTTGAATGGTTTGATGGGTGTCGTTACATCGAATAAATTTCAATTCTATGCCATACGCAGGTCCTCGATGACGAAATCCTTTATGAAGAATTCTATTATTAACGCCTTGATTTTCAATATTTACAGGATTAAAAAGGGAAATATCTCTTTTGAACCATCTTCCTTCGTCCGCTTCATACCAGGTTAGCTCTGAATGAACCTCAAAGGAAACTGAAGGATATTGAATTCGATTCCTATATAATGTGCAGAGAAGCAGCCCTTGTAAATCTGCTTCGGTACGAACCAATCTATTGTTTCTATTAAATTCTTTTTGAACCTCTCTTATTGCATCAAAAGATATGTTCCACAGTTGGTCTAAATATTCTTCCATTTGTAAATTTATTTAATTCTAAATGAACTACCCCGCCGCAGAGCAGCGGGGTATCTTAAAACAAAGCTAACTGTTTACTTTTATGCAAAACCGTGTATTCTTTCTCAAGTCCTTGATC
>CAITDJ010000125.1 GCA_903891085.1 uncultured Bacteroidota bacterium
CTTGGGTACAAAAAAACCGTCGACAAAATATGTCGACGGTTTTTTTATAATTTCATTAGAACAAATAATATGCTCTCAAATGCATGCTATAGACATGGGAGTTATGAATGTAATCTGTAAATTTGTCCAAAATCATGACGGTTTATGAAATTTTTAATTGCTTCATTCCTTTTTGTCCTATGTCTTTCACAATATATTTTTTCCCAACAGGATGAAGTGGTATCATTCAGTCTGAATGCAAAGAATGCAACTACTGATGCCAATAAAATGAAGCACGACCTGCTCTTTTTACTTACCAACGGAAATCCAAAACAACTGTCGGAGATTCATTTAAAATTCACTGTTTACCCAAGATTTTATTTGCAAAAGACTAACTATTCAACCTCTGAAATTTATTTTGAAATAAGTAAGTTACATATCGGGGGTGATACGATCTACCGGTCGTTTAGTTTGAGTAAATCACTTCAACCCGATTGTTTTGCCGGTCATTATAGCCTGAATAATAACGGGGAAATGCTGCAGAATAAGTCATTTGTTCTAAATCAGATGGCAGTGAAACAGGCTATCAGAATTGGTTTTTCTGATGTTAATGAATACCAATCAGCTGATTTACATGGTAGTATAGATGAATTCAATTTTTCTGCCCAGGCCTTTGAAAATATTGAAAATCACGTAAGTATCATCAATAATTATTGGGCAACCTCATTGCTGTTGGATAGTCTGAAAATAGAAATTGAACAGAAAAATGGAGCGAATAGTAACTATTTACCGGATTTGTTCGTGTTTTGGGATAAAACCAGAAAAGCAGTCATCATCGCTTCAGAATCTGTTGACAACACCTTGCTTCAATTAAATCAACATGATCCTGCAGGTCTGATCGAAAAAATGAAACAATTCGAACGCTTGAATATCAGGTTTCTTACACTTTTTGAAAAGGAACTTGGTAATTCAAACAAGGCAGATTTTGGAATGGTTTTGGCTGGGAAATACCTGCAATCTCTTCAACAATACCGCACAGCATCAAAAAATGTCGGGTTTTATGATTCCAATGTGTTTTACCAGTTTTCATTGATCAAACCTGATCAGGCATTGGTTGAACAAATTAGCAGACTTTGTCAAAATGAAGTTGACAATTCAGTAGTTCAGCAAATCTATAACGGATTGAAAGAAACGGCTTTTCAGATGTTTGCGAATGATGATCTTGCCTCTGCTATCTCTATTTTTACAGATTTGAAATTGCTTGAGAAGCTTTTTCCAATCATTTTACGTGACGAAACTATTGATGATACCTTTATCAAAGCGAAAGAAGGATTATTGAACTCATATCTGCAGATTGCTTCACGGGCGATGCTGTCAAATAATAGTGAAATGGCAGCCATGTATCACCACAAGGCAGAGGAGTTTCGTAAAAAGTACTATGCTGAAAATCAGTTGGAAAATATAAGTGATATTACCGGAAACCTTGTTTCAGCCTATTATGAGAAGGGAATTGATTTCATCGGCAATAATCAGACAGATGAAGCCATCAGGATGTTGGAGAAAGCCTTACAGACTTCAATAACATTTGGTAACCAGCAGTTTATTGATAGTATAAATGAAAAATTGAAGTCATTACACCAAAAGATTTATCTCGACATGGTAAATGAAGCCGAAAAGTTGTTCGAAGTAGCAAACGAAGCTGAAGCTTTTACTGAAAATGAAAAGGCACTTATTTATCGTGATGAACACCTCCCATATCTTGAAATGTCAACAGAAGCAATTATGCTTCAAAGAAAAATGAAACAACCAGTTTTAGCACGCTCAATAGAATACGGCGTTTCGTCTGCGCAAAAGGGTCAAGCCAGGGAAGCACTTGAAGCATATTATAATGCAAAGACAATGGCCGATGAATTCGGACTTGAAATGAGTACTCCTATCGATTCATTAACCTTATCGGCCGCTAAAGCATTAGTAATACAGACAATCCGCAGTGCAAATTCGAAAGTGTGGGCAAATGAAATGAATGCTGCGCTCAACATATACAGTGATGCAAAAGATATGCAGCAGAAATATCACCTGGAAGCTGATTCAGCCATTCAGGATGAATTTAATCGACTGGATAACAAGATGATACAACAGGCATGTATCAATCTTAAAAAGACATATTTTGAGCATATTGATAAAATAGAAAAAGCCATCAGACAAAACCGATACGATGATTTGGCAGCAAACCTTCAAACCGCCCTTGAACTTGGTGAAAAAAACCAGGGCTGTATGATTGATATGTCGAAGGCAATTAGTTTTCGTGATAAATATCAGAAACTACTGGATTACAATAAACGTTACAATGAAGTAATGCATGTGATGTATAGTCAGGGTTTCGGTGAGTCTTTGATATTTTTTGAAAAGCTGGATCATGATGTTCATTTATTCAATCTGAATGAATATGGAATTATCCACCAGACGGTTATGCAATTTATTGAAAACCAAAGTAATAGTGGATTAACCAGAATTGCATTGCAATATTTCCTGTCAAACAATAACATCTCTGATGCATTAACTTGTTTTGCATTATTTCAAAACCAAACATTGCTTGATGAGGAGGCTGAGCAATTGCAACAAAATCTGGCGCGGATGCTTGCTGAGCGTGATGTTGAGATTAAACAGGAATTACCTCCTGAATCGCTGGCATACAATTATTTCGGTCAGGAAAAAAGAAATAAGTCACTTCGTCAGACCTATTTGCGGTCGTATCGGAGTTTGAAGAAGTAAAGATTAATAAAAAATAATTATCAGTATTATGAAACTATTACTATTAAGCAATTCCACCAACGCAGGTGAATCCTATCTGGGATGGACAAAAAGTTATATTGTTGATTTTATGCAGAGAAATGCAATTTCAGAGGTGCTTTTTGTTCCTTATGCAGGAGTCAACCTTTCAACTGAATCATTGACCAAATCGTATGATATGTACGAGGAAAAAGTTGGAGGTGTTTTCAAAGAATTGGGTTTTGATTTGACATCGATTCACCATTTTTCTGATCCAAATGAGGCGGTCCGTAATGCAAAATGTATTGCAGTAGGAGGGGGCAATACATTTCATCTTGTCGCCGAAATGCACCGGACAGGAATCATGCATCGTATTCGCGAAAAAGTGCTGGAAGGAACACCATTTATGGGATGGAGTGCTGGTGCTAATGTGGCTTGTCCAACGCTACGCACGACAAATGATATGCCCATCATTCAACCTGCGAGTTTCGATTGTTTAAACCTGATCCCATTTCAAATAAATCCACATTATTTGGATGCCAATCCGGCAGGCCATGGCGGAGAAACCCGGCAGCAGCGGATTGAAGAGTTTTTATCAATCAACCGTGATATTGTTGTTGCCGGTTTACGTGAGTCAAGTTTAATTGAAGTGGATGGGAATAAGGCTATTTTAAAAGGCCATCGTGATTTACGTTTGTTTGTTTACGGGAATGAACCGCAGGAAATTACTCAGGGGAGCGATTTAAGTTTTTTATTCATTTAATATTTTATTTCTTCGTAAGAATCTGTGACCCCAATTAACGCATTAGCATTAACAATCAATTGTTTATATACAATTCACTGGATAATTATGATTAAAGTATTTAATCAGTTGGGGACACCCTGTTAAAAAAGGATAATATTGTTTTGTTGCCTCATACTGCCAGTTTATTGTTGGGGCCAAATATAAAAAGGCTGCCATTTTTTCAAATGGCAGCCTTTTGCGTTTCAGTTATACGAGAATTTACTATTCAATCGTATACGTAAGGTCGACGGTATTTACATTTATTGTGTAGGTACCAGGTTCAGTTGGTGCAGGAATAGAAGGAGGATCAGTTGTGGCTTCATCAGGCCTGTAAACCAATGGTCCACCTGCTGAAGTTCCTGTTTCGTCAGTACCATACATCGGTGCCCATTGGCCAAGGGTAGTAATGAATTTTAGAAAACCACCACCTGCCAAATCCAGTGTAAGTGTATAATTACCACCTGTACCATTCATTGGTAGTGCTAGACTGTTATCCCAACCGGCAGGACTGCCATCACCCAACATGAATAATTCGGGATTTGGAGTGCCAATCGTATAGGTTAAAGCAGCTGTATCAACAGTAATTTTATATTCACCGCTCACATCTGGTGAAGGAATTCCTGCAGGATCAGCGGTAGCTTCATCCGGACGATAAACAAGAATACCTCCTGAAGAAGTTCCTGTAGCATCGGTGCCCCATTGTGGAGCCCATGAACCTAACCGGGAGATGACTTTCATAAATTTCCCGGCTTCAAGAGTTGTTACAATGGAAAATGTACTACCACTCACATAAGTAAACGGAAGTGCGATGTTGTTATCCCATTGGGCTGTTGTTGCGTCACCTAACAAATATAATGTTTTAACAATCACAACGTCTGAATAGGGAGTGATTGATAATGTAAGAACATCAGAGTTCAGGTTTTCATATCCTTCCTTGTTATTCACAAATGAAACAACCCTGAAGTAAATGTTATGGGCAACATCAGTAGCAAGATCCTGACCAACCAGTTTTTGATTTATTGTACCTACGTTTATTGAGAAGTTGGTACTTTCTGAACTAACCAATGTAAGTGGGTTAGAGAATGAATTATCAACCACATCCATTTGCAGAATGTATTTGATATTTGATAGGTTAGCGAGATTATACACTGTTGGTGTCCAGGTGAAGTCTGCCATCACATTTTCTGATCCAGCCTTAGTCAATACAAAAGAACTTGCATCTACCGGAGCAGTAAAAGCAGGTTTTGTTGCGAGACTCATATCCAGCACAGGGTCTTTCGTGTCCTTAGTGCATGAAAATGCAAGGCCCAGACCTGTTATGATTGTTAGTATTAAGAAAATCCTTTTCATATTTTTTAGTAGTTTATTCATTAATAACCGAAGTTCTGTTCCAGATTTGGATTTGCTGCTTTGTCAGAGGCTGGAATTGGGTAAATATTAAGATGTTCCGAAGTGGCAGTTCCATCGGATACATTACCTTTCCATGGCCAATGATAATTACCGGTTGTGAATTTTCCGAACCGGATTAGGTCTGTACGACGATGTGCTTCCCAGAACAATTCCCTGCTTCTTTCATCAAGGATAAAGTCAAGGGTAAGTTCTGAAGAAGTAATGTCACCTGAATCATCCCCAAAAGAGCGCTGACGCAATTCATTTACATAATTCAATGCATCGTTTGAGCTTCCGCCACCACCACGCAGAACCGCTTCAGCGTACATCAGATAAACGTCAGCTAAACGGAACATTGGGAAGTCAATATCCACATAATCAAGGTCTGAGCCAGTGCCACCTGAACGTGTAATATTTCGGAATTTGGAAACAGCCCATCCATCAGTAAATGTTCCGATTTCAACAATCTCAAGGTTTTGACCATCACTGTACAACAAGGCACGGTGATCGTAACTGCTGCTTACAATAGAATAGGTGTAGTCTGGAGCACCAAGCTTAAGTGAAATATTATATGTTCCGGCTTCAGATACAACAATATTTTCTCCCTCATATTCAAGAATTCCATCAGCACCAGTATCACCCAGGTTTATGTCCCACAGATCATTTGCCCTGAATTTAATTTCACCGGCAATCCAGCAACGAACTGTTGTTTCAGATACGAGACATAACTCAGAAATTTCCCTAATGAATTTAGCTTTAGGGGTTTCGGCGTTTTTTTCGATAATGGAGAAGTATTGGCCTCTGAAGGTTAATTTTTCACTCTCAGGAACAACATAATTGCTTTTCCTACCTCTCTTTTTGTATATTCGTGTCATGTTTATTATATTTTCGGTACAAATATACAGAAATACTAAACTTAAAGTCAAGTAATTCTAAACAAAAATTAAAAATATTTTTAAGTGACTGTAAAAGAGAGACTTATACGCTATTTAAAAGAAAATAATATAAAACAAAAGGACTTTAATTCATCAATTGGAGTTTCTAAAGGGTATATTGGCGCTATTTCAAGGTCTCCAAGTAATGATATTTTAAATAGAATATCTATATTTTATCCTGAACTTAATATAGAATGGCTTGTCAGTGGAAAAGGCAAAATGATCAAGGATTCGACAGCTTATGAAAATAAAAATGAAGAGAGTGTCCATGTTTCAGAATTTAACAGGGGGTATAATAAAAGAGTTGAAAAGGACAGTGTTACCATGCCTCGTGAGGTATTTGAGATGTTAAACAAACTTACTGATACCGTGCAAAGCCAGCAACGGACGATCGAATTACTTGAGAATCAAAATAAAAAAAGCACTGTCCAGAAGGAAGGCAATGTAGGCTATGCAGGTGCAGGGTAGAGGGTGAAAGGAAGTTGTGTATGTGGTAAAAGTTTGAATAAAGAAAATCTTCAATCAATTAGTCATAGTTAAATCATTAAATCAATCCCAATGAAAAAAGTTACTTATTTTCTCATTTTAATGGCAATGTTCATGTCTTGTAATAAAGATAAGGGTCCAGAACCAATTAAACTTACTACTGCGTCAGTAAATTTATTTACAGGTGTTGATCATCAAATTGAATATTCTGGTGATGATCCAGTGACGTTTTTGTCAATGAATGATTTTGTTGCTGAAGTAAGTGCTTCCGGAATGATTACAGCGAACAAAGTTGGAACAACTGAAATAAAAGTTTCAAATTCCGCAAATTCACAATCATTTTCTGTCACAGTAGATCCACGTTACAATCTATTCCGGGAACCAATAACAGACTGGTCTCTTACAAGATCAGAAATTATTTTGAGACTTGGCACCCCTCTATCGGGAACTGATGATGGAATTTTGTACATCTCTCCTGGCTCAGTTGAGGCAGATTATGAAATGTACTTGTTTGATTCAAATAACAAATTAACATCATCTGCTGTTACAGGTAGTAGTAGCCATTTGGTTGATGTTTCAGTTCATTTATTGGAAAGATACCAGCTTATCGAAGACCCTGATTATTTATTGTTTGTAAATAACACTACAGTCGAAAGCTCTACCCTATCGGTCATTTTAGATTACTTAAATTTTAGCGAATATTTAGCATTATATATTAGCTCCACACAAGTTAAATCAGTCCAACATGACAAGTTTCAGCAATTGATAAAATCACATTGATCAACCATTTAATTAACGCTAATACAAGTCATTAAACAATCAAACATTTATGCACTCGGAAGAAAGTCAACAGATCATCGCCCGCTTTTATGAAGCGTTGGATGAAGTTAAAAAGCGAGGTTGGATTGGTGGAAAAAGCACTTATTGTGAATATTATGGCATCAACCGGCGGAATTTTGATAGTCAAAAGAAAAACTTGCAACGTGGTTGGTTCCAGGTTAGTTGGATGGTACCATTGATCCGTTACTATAAAATTAATCCTCGGTGGTTGTTAACCGGGTTTGGGCCGATGATTAAAGTTAGGGTGGAAATGGAGAAGCATCAGGATAACTCTAAGAACACTGGACCTTCATCTATATAAAATTATTGAATATTGAGGCTTTCAGTTTTATTAAGAATATAATCCAAAACCTTCCTATTTGCTCGGTCTAAATGTGACCAGTCCCTACGGATATACATATCAGTCACCTTCATAGTTTCATCCACATGGTTAAGGGCCTGGTGAACTGTATATTTGTCAATATTGCAATCATTGGCAGCAATTGTTGCCCAGGAGTGTCTGGCAGCGTAAAAGGTTAGTCCTGGTTCTTTAATATTTTTCCCTATTTTCTTAAGTCCGATATTGATTGCCCTGTTGAAATTATTTGAAGATGAATATAACTTTCTGAAATTATACCGGCTGAGTATTATTTCAGCTTCCGGTTCAACTTTTACGCTTATTAATGCCTTGTCCTGCCTCCTGGTTCTTGTCTTTTTCCGTTCATACTTTAACCTGCCATCAATCACAGAATTGTTTTCGAATAAGTCAGCTGAATTAATCCCAATAAGATAGAATGATAGTAAAAAACAATCCCTGGCCAGAATTTCTCGCTTATTTTCATCAGGTATCACAAGATTACGTATAGCAATGATCTTATCTTTAGATAACGCCCGCTTCTCTGGAGCAGGAGATGCCGGAACTTTAAACTTCCGGAATGGATTTACTTTTACAACAACAATATCATGATCCTCATCATTAAACTCATTCTTTGCTTTATTGATTATTGCCCGAAAAATGCCCGTGTAAAGGCTTACAGCCCTTGATCCAACTGGTTTTGTATTCTTAGTATGAGAACGACTGTTTGCCGTCTTCATGTACCTGGCATAGTCTACAAAGAACGATGATGTAAGTTCATTGATGTTGATTGATTCTCTTCCAGTAAAAGCTTTCAATGATCTGATTGCTGCGGTATAGTTTATTGCCATACCAGGTTTATTTTCCTTTTTATAATTTGTGATCAGGCCTTCGGCAAACTCTATAAAGTCAATTTCTTTGACAGACGATATTGTTAAATAGCGGGAGATCTCCTCAGCATTCATTGAGGCTGATTTTATTCCTAAGTTTTGAATATTTATACGAAACTCTTGAAGGACTTTTTGCATTTCCATCTCGATGCTTTGATTCTTGATCTTACCTTTTTTAGTAACGTCTTCAGGGGTGACAATAATTTCAGTGCTAATTATTCTCCTTTGGCCGTTATGATGAACCTTTATTTTAACACGGTATGTACCGTCTTTCATTTGTGGACTTAAAAAAGGAATCAGAGAGGCCATTTTTTGAGCTGTTTTTGAGCTGTAAACCACAGCAAATGTATTGTTTTTATGCTGTAAATGTAGTATAATAAAAAAAGCGCCCCATCATAGAACGCTTTAATTTACTGAGTTTGAGGAGTGATCTCGGAAGGATTCGAACCTTCGACCCACAGCTTAGAAGGCTGTTGCTCTATCCAACTGAGCTACGAGACCATATATGGTTTAATCGACAGCAAAGATACGCTTTCCCTTCAAAACCCCAACAAAACCTAAATAAAACCCATAAAAAAAGGCGGAATCACCGCCTTTTTTTACTTATCTGTAAAGATTAGTAACGACTTTTATTGAAGCCACCGCCACCTTCACGGCGCTGATAACCGCCGCCGGTGCTACCGGTGCTTTCTTTTGGACGAGCTTTTTTAACTACAATAGTACTGCCGTCAACTTCTGTTTCGTTCAGATCGTTGATAGCTGCGTAACCCTGATTATCATCGGGCATTTCAACAAAGCCATAACCTTTTGATCGGTTGGTTGCTTTATCCATAATAACTTTGGCTGATGACACTTCACCAAATTTTTCAAACAACTCGAGTAATTCCTCACTGGTTGTTTTGAAGTTGAGTTTTGCAACAAAAATGTTCATGTTAATGAGAGATAATTGATAAATGAATGCTTCCGAAAATGCGTCTAATTCACTAGCTATCAGACTTTGGTTGATCTAACTAATAAAAAAACGATATCTCCGAAAATGAGAAAATTAAACCACAACAAAGATAATGATTTAGAAATACAATCAACATATTGAAAAAAAAAATTGACATAAATCTAAAATGACACAGCATCAGCTACTTAGCGCCGAATTAATTTGATAAAAACCATTAACGATACAATACTTCAATGGAAGTCTGTCCAATAAGTACCGCACCATTTTTACCAAATTCAGTGACAAAAACATCGTATTGTGATTCGTGATCCGAAGTATAAAACTCAACATCGGCTCCTGTAGAGTTCATTACCAATGACGGGTTCCAATAGAGTGTGGAACGATAGTCGGGTATATGCTTTATTTCTTGGGCAGTCTGTGAATAGTTTCTTCCCTTGAAAATATTTTGTTGTGTAATTGTTTGGTATTCAATAAAAACCGATGAGGGAGGCAGGCTGATTCCTCCGAAATTTTTGGTTTTTGTGTGGATAATAATAATACCGTTAAATATTTGATCACCGAAAATATATGGGTTTGCAAATACGTCAACTTTTTCAATCAACGAAGGATTAATTTTGAATAGTGAGGGTATGTCAAAAACTGTAATCTCATCAAGCATAACAAGCGGGTCGATGTAAGTTATTCCACGCTTACTGTCAAGCACTTCAAAATTAGCCTGTGCTTTCGTTTTTTTGATTTTCACGAATGGTACAATTTCCTTAAAGACTTCTTCAAATGAATCAAGGTCAATATAGTCGTTCAGTACCACCGTATAATCGGGTTTGCCAAACAGATTGACTTCGTTGCTTGTGTTCACCTGTTCTGAAACAGGATATTGGGTAAACACCTTGCTTAACTGCTGGTTAAGTAGCATCTCGGTTAACAACAAACGCATGGATGTATCCATGCTAAGAGGCTTTACGTGTTGAGATTGAAATTCATTTGAAAAATCGTTGTTCAGCAGTATTTCAAATTGATCGGAAAAGGGTGATTGAACATTGAAAAAAATCTTTTTTGAATCATTAACATTGAGTAGTTTAAAGATGAAACTACCACCCATAACTGTCCTGTTGATGTGTAATTGTGGTTTGACATCAATTACTGAGGCATATACAGAAACATTTTGAACGGGTTCCCTTGTGGTTTTATTTCTTAACAACCCGCTGATAGTGATATCTTTTGTTTCGGGTATCCAACGGATTGGCACCTCTGCAAAACTGAATAATTTCTTGCAATAATCCTTATTGTTGAATTGTTGGTTATTAAATATCAAGGCTGCATTTTTTGAAGCTTTTATTGATATTGATAATCCAACAGTATCTGAAATTATTCCCGGAACAAATATCCCGCTATATAAATCCTGATTTAGGAAGCCACTGCCTCTTTTTACAACCGAAACCTGAACAGTTTTATTTTCGGGAGAACCAGGCACGGGCTCCAGATGCAAAATCACTTTTTCACGTGGGCTATAAGAACCTTTTGATGTTGTCACATTTAACATTTTCTGTTGGTCTGTTGCAATAATCAACGATTCAACATGAAGAATCTTGCCCTCCTGATCAGCTATCACTATGTAATTCTGACCGGGTAACAAGGCACTTTTTGATAAGGAAATGAATTGATTTCCGGAATCAGTTTTCCTGACAAGATATGCTTCTAACTTTGAGTTGAAAACAGACAGTATTATACCTTTTGACTGAACAGGCATATTTATGAATTCAATATTATATTGATCATCAATGAATTGACTGTACGTATTCAAACCGACTGAATCAACAGAAGGAAGACTTTTGCTGAATAAATCGCCTGTTACAAATTTGATTAATAACCGATAGTTGTTGCCGTATTCAGGTGAAAATGCCAGACTTGTTAATCCATGACAGGCAGGAGGGAAACTAGCAACTTGGATGTTGCTGTCAGTTACAATTTCAATTTTTTCGATTTCATTCACGAATAAAGGGGCAATACGAAGCGCAATTGTATTCGGAATATTACAGGACAGATAGTTATAATTTGTTACAATTTCAATTGTATCAGATGTTTCACTTTTTGCAGGCGGCACAATTGGATTGATAATGGTAATGATTTTTACAGGATAGAATTTGGGATCATAATTCCGGAGATACATGGTGTAAACGCGTAAGAAATAGTTTCCCGACATGATATCTCCCGGAAGAATAAAACTACCCTGACATTTACCATCAACGATTTTAAACTTTTGCCGGACTATTGGTTTCGATTGATCACTATAAAGTTCCACGTAAAGCACTGTGCTCAATACATCCAGTGTTGTTTTGTTGTTATAATCGATTTGTGCCGAAAACCAGATAGTTTCTTCAGTGAGGTAGAGATCACGGTCAGTGGTAAAACTGGTAATTTCAGTGGGGTGTTTTTCCAACATCATTGCTTCCTGCCCTTTCAGGTAGGCAACAACAAAAGTTAAAAGTATGGTTAATAATATGTTACGCATGTTGCAGGTTTTATTTAACATCCCAAAATGAAGGTTTTGTTAATGTACCACCTCTTTGACGGCAGTCGATACATTCCGGAGAAGGCCAGGCAAGGCTTCCATCGTCAATCCCGCCTTTTGTTAAGTAGATTGGCCATGTGCTTGGTGGTGACCATCTTATAAAGCGCATATTTCGATAATCATCTTGTGTAAGTACAAATTTATAATAATGAAACTCAACGTCAGTCGGAGGCTCGGCGAATAATCGCTGTGATGAGCGGCCTGCCACTAAAAAATAACCGAGCACCGGTTCGTTGGGATCATCCACATTTACAACATTACTTTTTATCTGGAACGGCTGGTTTGCATAAAGACTTCCTTGATCGCCATTGCCTTGCTCAATTAATTTGTAATGCTGAAATGTTGATTCATTTACAGTGAGTTGCTCAGTAAGTTGGCTGTAACGAACAGATAATTCCCGATCTTCGGTATTAACAAAGTTCAATGGAAAGTTTTTCATGTCAGGATTAACTACATCTTTCGTGTTCAATGAAATAATCAGTTTTACATTCTCAGTTTTCCAACAGACGGTTAGTGAATCGGGATCGGGAAAAGGATATATCCTTTTATTAGTAAAATAGGCATCAGCAGGGAACTCGCTATGGTATTCATAGCTTTTCTCCATGCGCCACAAATAAAAATTATTGGTGTCATTAGGGAGTCTGGTATTCAGGTAAAACTGATATCCTGCCAGCAAGTAAGGGTATCGTTCATCAGCATGATATTCAGTATTATACGTGATAGATTCAATGGGTACACCAGGCCTCAACAGTTCAAAACCTGATTCATATTTTTTTCCATCCCGGGTCATTACCGCAAGTTTATAGGATCTTCCGGGAATTCCTGTTAAACCTGTACCTGAACTTGTATAAACACCTGGTTCAGTTGCGTGTAAATATTCAACTTTACCTTCATTGTCAGTGATAATAACCGCCGCTCCAGTAGCTGGATTTAATGTTGGATTGTAAACATTGGACGAATAACTGAGTTTAATGGTAATCTGATCGGGGTCGTCAAATACACCTCCATCAATCACCAAAAGTTGGTCATACCCGTCAAGTTCAGGTTCAAACTTATCGATACATGCCTGAAACAGGAATATGAAAACCAGCATAAATATGTTTAGTCGTCTATTTTGCATAGTTTCCGAGTTTAAAGTCATAGGTCAATGAAAAAATCGGAGCACCGAAAATAGAAAGCCGGTAGCTTTTAATAACGCCTTCTTTTGATTCAAAATAGACGGAATAGGCATTTTTACGTCCCGTTACGTTGTACACTGATAAAATCCATGAACCGTGCAGTAATTTATTTTTTTTGAGGTTTCCCTCCAATACAATTGAAAGATCAGTTCTGAAATAATCAGGGATTCTGTATTCGTTCCGTTTCGAGTAGTGAAGAAACTGTTGTCCGTTCTGATAATAGATGGCAGTAGGATAAGTGATTGGTCTTCCGGTTGAATAAACAATATTTCCTGAAAAGCTTATCCGCTTGTTTAATATGATGTTGGCCACAAGATTCACCGAATGTGGTTTGTCGTAATTGGCCGGATACCGCAACCCAAAGTTGACATTTTCTCCGGTCAGCTGATTATCAACCAATATTGTTGAGCGGGCGTATGTATAGTTTATCCAGCCGTTTAGTTTTCCTTGTGGTTTTTTTAACATCAGTTCAATGCCATACGCTTTAAGGTTTCCCTGCACAAGTTCCTGTTCGGGATACTCACTCACCAATAAATTGGCTCCATCTTTAAATTCTACAAGATTGTCGACATTCTTGAAATATATTTCAGAAGATGCTTCAATTTTCCCCCTGTTCAGCAGCACATAATAACCAAGTGAGACCTGATCACCCACCATAGGTTTGATGTTATAATCCGCAAGTTTCCATTTGTCGGTAGGAGAGAGGGCAATGGTGTTTGAGAGCATGAAAATATGCTGATGCACTCTGTTGTAGCTAAGTTTGACCGACATCTCGGGGTTAATCTGATAGGTTCCTGAAAACCTGTAATCTAATCCTTTGTATGTTTTTGTCGGTTTATTTAAACCAAAATTGAGGGTGTCAAAAACTGTTTCTTCCGAAATAGGAAAGCCGGGTTTGTATGTAACGACTGTTTTTGGGCCAAGGTTTGTGAAAATATTGTATCTTAACCCTCCGGCAAGGGTAAGTGTTGGTAAAACTTTCCATTCGTCATTTACAAACAAATCGTTTTCAATACCCTGCTCATTTTCAAGCTGTTTTGGAAAAACAAGGGACGAATCACCATATGGAAGAAAAGGATCATATTTTAATCCATAAAGAATAGAATTCAATCCGGCAGTGAGGGTATGTTTTTCTGTAGGTCGGAAAGTGAAGTTCAGGTTGATTTCATCGTGAAGGAGCGAATATGCCTGGGAGTAGGCGTTGATCGTATTTTCTGTATTTATTTCTTTAAAACCATAATCACTGAAAGCAAATGAAAGGTTCAGATTATTTTTATTGTTGAAAGCATGAAAATAAGATAGTGAAGCTCCTTTATTGGCATATTCGAATCTTGTCTTATCAACAATTTTAATATCATCCTTGCTGTAGTATCCAAAAATGTTTAACTGATTGTTATCGTTGATGTTATAACTGATATTCGTCACAAAATCGACGAAACTGGCCTTTGAGTTTTTTATTTCAGGATTTTGAACCATTTTCAATGCCCAGTCGGAATAGGTTGAACGGGCAGCAACAAGGACACTTAGTTTTTTCTTTATGATGGGTGTTTCGAGCATCAATCGCGCAGTAATCGGGCTGATTCCGCCCCGTGCCGAAAAACTCTCCATATTTCCCTGTTTAGCGTTGATGTTGAAAATAGCTGATAACCGGCCTCCATAAATTGTCGGAATGCTGCCTTTGTAAAGCGTGAAATCGTCAACCACATCCGGATTAAACGAAGAGAAGAATCCCAGTAAATGTGATGTGTTATACACCGGAACTTTGTTAATATAAAACATGTTTTGGTCAGAAGGTGCGCCCCTGACATTGAAACCGGACGAACCTTCACCAATTGATTGTACCCCCGGCAAGAGTAATGCCACCTTAATAAGGTCGCGTTCACCCATCACGGCCGGAATTTGCTTCAAACTTTTTGCCGTTATTTTCTCAAAACCTGTGTTGGTCCCTTTCAACATATCCTCTTTGTCCGACCTGATTACAACCTCATCCAACGAATACACTTCGGGTTCCATCTCCAGTTCAGCAAAGCCATCTGATAGTGCTCTTACTTCATAACGCGATTCCTTATACTCTATACTGCTGATTACCATCGTATATTTTCCTTTAGGAATACTTATGCTGAAGGTACCTTTCTCATTTGTTTGGGTTCCTTTCGACAATTCAATAAAATAGAGTGTTGCTCCTTCAATAGGTTTGTGTTCCTTGATATCGGTAATTCTCCCAGTGAAAAGGGCTGTTTTTTTTTCGGCATTTTTTCCTTTTGATCCAACGACAATAGAAAGTGCAGGTTGTTCTTTTGTGGTTGCAAGAAATTCACGATCCTTTTTGGATTCTAAAGAGTCGATCCGTCGTGCTTTATATGATTCTTCAATAAAAAAATTATCAGGAAGTCTGGTCGAAAGTTTTTGTGAATTTGTTATAAATACAGCATTTTCACCAACTGAAAATTTAATTTTATGAGGTGTAAGATTTAGGTTTAGCATTTCAATCAAAGAAACAGGATATTGTGTGCTATGCATCTTCAACTCCGGAATACTGTCAGTGTTATAGTAAAACCGTATTGAAAAATCATTTTCAACCTTGTCGGCGAATGATTTCCAGTTCAGTTTGTCGTATGTTTCATTCAGCAATACTGGTCGGTTCTGACAAACAGAAGGAAAGTAAATAACTACTACAAAAAAAACAGTGAGCAGAATGCGCCCTATTATGTTACTTTTTCGACAGTTCATCGCAATAGCTTAGTAGTTGGGCCAGCTGTTGATGTGTGGCCTTTCTGAATTTAATTTTATTCGATTTCATATATCGTGAAATATCTTTTTGAAATGGAGCAAAAGAATCGAGAAGGTTTTTCTTGCTTTTAATCCGTTTTGCCGATCCATCCCTTAGCAGGTAATGATTAATCTGGGTTTCTGAATACTTACCAAACGGATCTACCTTGGTATACATCTTCACAAACTCTTTTTTATATTTTGTAACAAAAATGAAGGATCCGGAATACACAAGGTCAACAAATCCTTTTACCTCATGTGCTGGAAAGAACTTACTTGCCGGATAGAAAATACCCTGGTTGAAATCGAACTGCTGTATGAATTCATTGTTTAATTGTATAGGGAATTTTGCGCCAGATTTCAATGTAACGAGAAGTATAAGTTTATCGTTAGCAATATCATATTTAAATGACTCAACTTCAAAAATCTTATCACTTATGGAGAGGGAAGCGTGCGAAAAAATATCATTCTGAAAAAATGGGTTTCCGTGGGCATTAACATTGGCTGGAATGTAAGCGAAACCATTGATCAGTGCCTCATCGGAACCGTAAACCTTAGAGGTATATTGCAATAGGGATTGCAACAAGGCTTTTTCATCAGTTTTTTCTTGTGTAAGAGATACAAGTGGTAAAAAGAATAAGAAGACAAAGAATATTTTAAACAACCGAATCATCAAATTATGTATTAACCAACATGGATTTTGTTTAAAATCCAATCGTAAAATTACACAATTAATAGGACTAGAATGGTTGAAAATCCTAACTGGAAATAAAAAAACTCATTTATTGAAAATCCAAAAAGTTTAAAAAAAAAGAGCCGGGGTTTTCCCGGCTCTTTTCATTGTTGACTACCCTTGATTATCTGATGATTATTTTTGAGTTTGTAGTACCGTTTATGGTTTTAAGACTAATAATGTACACCCCGGTATTCAGGTGATGGAACAAACGATGTATTCCAATGCCACCTATCTCCTGGTTGAATACAGGTTGACCCAGCAAATTGATAATCTGAATATTCAGCTGACTGTCAGTATTTGATTCAACAATCAGTTCATTATTGCTGGCCCAAACGCGGCAAGCTATCTGATCATTTGTGTTGATTCCAATTTCGATCAGATCGATAACAAGAACTTCAGCAGTACCTCCACTTGGGTTCACTGTTTCTGTTGTTCCCCAAATACCATCAGCACCGGTATATGATTTTTCAACTGTTCCATTGGCAAGATCAAGCACCTGAACAAGCTGAACTCCATTCGCGTTCACATTAGGAATGATGGCTCCCCATGATCCGTTTACACCAGCAACAAAATCTTTGAAGAATGTTGCATATTGAGTGATTGCACTAAAATCAATACCTGATGTTTCGATGAAAGTACCATATAATGGACGACCGGTTCCTGAAAGATTATCATAAAGGAAAACGAAATCTTTTGGACTGTCACCTGAGATTGCTCTCAAAGCAGTACCTTGATTATCAATAGCTTCAACGCCAAATGTTAGAACTTTTGTGCTATCTGTTGTTGTAAGTAGATGTGCAGCTGTTATTCCATCATTTCCATCATTCAAACGAATACGCATGAAAACGTGATTCCCAGGGGTGAACCTTGCATTACCTGTTGGTTCAGTTACAAACCAACCAGTAAATGAACCGGAAACATCTGTAGTTAATACACCATAATTACCATCGGTATCGAAAGCAGGGCTTGTAGTTCTTATGAAATCGCCAGCTTGTGAAGCGAAAATCACATTACCAGCTCCATTTGTTTCTGGTGCATCACTACTTAAAACTACCTGATTGATATACCTATAGGTTTTGTTTGGATCAAGTCCGGTTAATGTTGCGCTGAAAGCAAAAGGAATACGATCATTGTTGGTACCGTTCAGACCTTCGATATATTGAGGAAGGGTCTGTCCTGAGATGGTAGCTGCACTTTGAACAGTAACCTCGCCATTTAAAGTGACCAATACTTCAGGAGCATCGCCACCAGTATGTGTAATGGTTTCGGCTTCATAAAGACCAGGGGCAAGATCAGCTTTTAAACGAACATAAATAGTTACTGGTTGACCGGTAATGACACCATCAGCAAATGGAATGGATAAGCTTCCTGTATAATTTACATCATTTCCTGATATTTCATAATCGACCGGAGCTGTTATCGCAATGCTTCCGCTACCAACAAGGTTAGATCCGGTGAGTGCATAGGTTTGTGAAACAGATGGTCCAAAACCTTCAATATAGGTGAAGTCATTTAAAGTTGAAGGAGTGGCTGTTATCAGAGGATCGGTCGTAGCTGAATTACTGAAATCAGCAAGACTTCTTGCCACAAGCTGCATGGTAGTCTGATATTGTAGCATTACACCGGTAATATCCTGTAAATTAGCAGGAATAATTGTACCGATATAATCAACATCGCCATATTGTGTGCGGAACACACCGGCTCCAGCTGGATCTGTGATTTCGTAGTTTGTACTAACTACAAACATTCCATCGAGCACAAAATCAACAAAAGTGACCTTTACAAGTTGAGCCTGATAGCTTTCATCAAGATCATTCAAAGACACCTCAACCGGTGTAACAGTGTTACCTGTGCTTGTTGCAGCACCCGGGTCCATGGTTGGAACAAATTCCAACATATTATTATAGAGGGTCAGTGTACCGGTTATTCCTGTGATTCCATCATAAAGACCATAGACAGTAGTTATCACACCTGGAGAGTCGTCAATCATAATGGCTGCTGTGGCATCCTGTATAAATTTTTGGTTGCGCGTACTACTCTGAAAGGTCAGGATAGCTTCTCCAGTTAGTTCATAAATTGTTCCATCAGTGGCTCCCAAACGAAGTTCGGCAATTGTTGCTACTTGTGTTGCTCCGGTAAAAGTGTATGTAGCACTCGAAACCGGGCTGTTGTCGTAACCATCTTTTTCTCCGTATGCCCATAGTGTTGTTCCAACAGCAAGGTTTAAAGGTGCAGTATACAGGGTCCATGGACCAGCTGCGGAGGTTTCGCTATAATAAAGTGTTGCTCCTGCTGTTACCGTGCTGATGGTTACATCAATAGGATCGAAGTAGTTACCTGCCGGAGGATTGAATGATGGTGATGCAACAACAGGTGCTCCACCCGAAGCAGCGACAGCATCTTCCCAACTTGTTGCAACACGTATTCCATCAACGATTATATGTTCTGCGGCATTGAATTGTCGAAGTGCAATACTTCCAACATTTGTAAAACCACCAGTTTCGACGAAATCTGCATCCGCGAGAGCGGGTTCTGCGTCAGGGAAGCTATTAAACACGAACAATGAAGAGGTCATAGAAGCAAAATCAAATTTCATTACTCCCAATGTTGGCTGACCAACAGTGATAGGCACATAGGTGGCAGGAGCCGATTGTCCGATACCGAGACCATCAGCAGTTTCATTAAGCCAAATACGTGTAAAATATGTAGTGCCGATTGTTGTCTGACCAAAATGGATGAAATAACCTGCAGAGGCATTCGCAGTTGGGTTTACAATAAAGGCAGCGTACACGGCCCCAGTATTTTGCTCTCCAAAAGTATGGTGAACATCTTCCCCGGTATTGTCAAGCAAAGCAGCTCCACCAACATCGGTTCCGGCATATCCTGCAAAGGAAAGTCCATCAGTAACGGTAGGAGATTCATTACCTTCACCGCTATGCGCAACCCAACCATTGTCAGTCAGGTTTGTACCAATGGTGTATTCAAAGTTTTCTACCAACAATAATCCGCCAACACCTTCAGGAACAACTGAACCATTTAAAGTTACAGTTTTATTTTCGGCACCAGCTGCAGTTGCAGTTAATTCTTCACCTGAATAATCTCCGGGGACTAATCCTGCTTTAAGACGTACATAAATGGTTGTAGGAGCCACAACACCACCTGTTTGTGTAAGTTCAATCGGGTCAGTTGCAACGAAACTATCACCGGTTCCGGTTGATATTTCATAATTTGCACTACCTGCAATTGAGATGTTGGTTGTCAGATTTTGACCACCAATCGAAAAAGACTGTTCATCAGATGGTCCGTAACCTACAACGTAGGTGAAGTTACTTAAAGTGGTCGGTGAAACCGATATAACAGGATCGGATGTTGGGTTTAAAATCAACACCAATACATTGGTTGTTCCACCAGTTGGGTTCACTGTATTTGTTGTGCCCCATAATCCATCAGCAGAAGTATCTGTATTCACAATACTTCCATCAGCAAGACTGCGTTCCTCAACCAATCGAACACCATTGGCATTGATGTTAGGAACGATTCCGCCCCATGAACCATCAACTCCACTTACAAGGAGGCGATAGAACTCAGATATAGAAGTTAATGTAGTATAATCGATTCCAACTGTTTCAATACTCGTGCCGTACAATGGACGACCTGTTCCTGTGGTATTATCATAGAGGAATACTATATTTTTGGATGAAGCATCAGATTCTGCTCTGATTGCGGTCCCTTGCTCAGCAGCTGCTTCGGTACCAAATGTTAGTACTGTTGCACTTGCTGTTGTAGTCAGATAATTAACAGCAGTTATTCCGTCAGCACCATCGTTTAGACGGATACGCATAAATACCTGATTACCTGGTGTAAATCTTGCATTACCAGATGGTTCATTCATAAACCATCCTGTATAGTTACCATCAGCGTCAGTAGTAAACTCCCCATAATTTCCGGCAGTTTCGAAACTTGAAGAAGATGTTCGATAGAAATCGCCTGATTGGTTGACAAAAATAACATTACCAGCACCAGGTGTTGTTTCAGTATCGGTTGATATAACTATTTGATTGATATATCTATATGTAGTATTTGGGAGCAAGTTTGCTATCGATGCTCTATATGCGAATGGAATTCTGTCGTTGTTGGTTGGTGTTACACCCTCAATATACTGTGGAACAGTTTCAGAAGTAATAATCGGCAATGGTGGGGTAACACTTCCGGAACAAACAACATTTACAGCTACTGCTCCGCCGCCGCTATTTAACACATTCTCATCATTGTAGGTGCCAATTGCGAGTCCGGTTTTAAGCCTTACATACATAGTAACAGGTTGTCCAATAATAATACCATCAGCAAAAGGCAGAGTACTTATATTTACAAAAGTACTTCCATAACGAGAGATTTCATAATTGGCTGGAGCTGTTATTGTAATATTGCCTGTGCCATTCAAATTCAATGCACTGATCGTATATGTTTGTGCCTCAGAGGGTCCAAATCCTTCTACATATGTGAATCCACTCAGGGTTAACGGAGACACTGACAAAAGTGGTTCAGTTACTTCGAAAATTGAAAGATTATCAACTTGCCATAAGCGATATACACCAACATTGTAATGATATTTAAATGCGATGTAAACATTAGCACCAGTGATAGCTGACAAATCAATCAGGCGAGAGGTAGTCCAGGTTGTAACCTCTGTTGGATGTGCAAACTGAAGTTCAGTCCAGGTAGCGGCTGTAGGATCACCAACACCAGCGTAATTAGTAGAATATACAAGTTTTAGGTAATTATCTGCATCATCATAACCATATTGCATATAACTATCAAACAACAAAGCAACATTTGAGTAATTGTTAAAATTAATTCCCGGTAAAATTAACCAGTCCTCTTCAAGAACTCCGGTATTAAAACCGTTCATATAAGCATATTCACCTGCAGCACTGTGTAACCAATATTTTGAAGGCCCTGAAACACTTCTCTGGTAGCATTGTCCAAGTCCGGTTGAAAAATCTTCAGTGTATGGAACTGTGGTTACAGCAGGTTGTTCAACCACGCCGCTACAACTTACATTTATCGTTGGTGCACCACCACCGGAATTTGCAATCAGTTCAGCATTATATTGCCCTCCGGCTAAGCCAGCTTTCAGACGGACATAAACCGGTGTAGAAGCAAGTGTACCTGCAGTATAAGAAACTGTGAGTGGTGTTTGTGAGAAAGTTGTGTTATTGAGTGAAATTTCATAGTTTGTTGAAGGGGTAACAGTTAGATTTCCGCTCGCAGGCGTAAGGTTTGTGCCCGATAAATTATAACTCTGAGAAGCTGATGGTCCATTGTTATAAATATATGAAAAACCTGACAAACTACCCGGACTTGCAGCAATAACCGGACTTGATGATCCTCCTGATGAAACCGCATCAGCCCATGTTGTTGCAACCCGAATACCATCAACTACAACTTTTTCAGATGCATTATATTGACGAAGTGCGATGCAGCCAACATTCGTGAAAGCTGCAGTTTCCGTAAAGGTTGCATTTGCTGTTCCAGGCTCAGACGCCGGGAAAGTGTTGAAAACAAACAAACTTGATACTTTTGTTGCAATATCTAACTTTATAACAAGAAGGGTTGGTGTAGCTACTGTAATTGGTATATATGTTGCAGGAGCGCTTGCACCAACACCAACGCCATTACCAGTCGCATTTACCCATACTCTGGTGAAAAAAGTTGTACTAATCACAGTCTGACCAAAATGGATAAAATAGCCGGCTGAATTCGTTGCCTGGGTCTGGATGATAAATGCGGCGTAAACAACTCCTGTGGTTTGGGCAGTGGTAAACAATTTATTGTCATCCTCACCATTATTATCAAGATTTGCACCACCTCCTATACCTGAACCGGCATAACCGGTAAATGTAAGCCCGTTCGTTACATCAATGGGCTGGGTTCCTCCTCCGTTGTGAGCTGTCCATCCGTGTGCAGTTAGTAAATCTCCGTTCGGATAGTCAAAATCTTCGACAAGTAATTGGGATCTACCTGCCAGGCTGCCTAGTAAAAAAATCAGGCAGAAGCTAAATAGTTTTAAGTAAGATAGTTTCATAATGTGTTGATTTAAAAAGTATTAAATTAAGTATTAGTGATTAATTATATTCAAAATTAAAACAGGCGTTTTGGACTTCACCTTTAAAAACAGCGGTAAAAGTAATCAGAATCTGACTTATTTTCAAGGAGCAAAGGAAATGAAAATAGAGAATCATCATGTTAAAACAATGTTAAGTATTAGTTACTCATTTTATTTAAAATAATAGAAAAATTTGCTATTTATTTTAATAATTATATGATTAATTTCTAGAAAAGAGGATAGATATTTATCGAAAATGAACTGAAGGATATATGCTAGCGGAATTAATCCAGATTAAATGTCTCGACATATTTTATGCCTTCGCGGTTCACCACCAGACGGTAACGTCGATAAAAAATCTGGTCCTCATTCTTAAACTGAATAACCAAATTCATGAAGTAGATTTTTTCTCCATTTATGATCGAAAAGGAATTCTTTTCATCGAGGTGATAAAGCGGAACCTCAGGGTTATCCATTTTGTTCATAAAGCCGGAAACATTAAACCGTATGATATCATTTATGCCCGAAGAATAATAATCGCTCACCTTATCAAGATTTATACGGTTAATGCGGATGAGTTTACGGTATAAAATTATTTTTTCGTCGTCATTTCGATTATCTGCTTCAAGAATAGCAGAACGGTTGCGAAAACGAAGTACTTCGGCAGGTACTTTTGATTCGCTGATGAAATCCATGGCTTCTTTGCTCCATCCTATATCATTGTTGTTCAGGCTCATTTTTGTTTTGTGGTCAAAATACCTGCGGCCAAGTTTGGAAGCAAAATAATGCCGGCTTAATTCTTTAATACGGTCCTTAAGCACATAACTAACTACGAGTGCCACGAAAAATGGCATGGTCAGATTACCATATTTCTGTTGAAACGAAAAGGCGATGGCGGTTGCAAAAATCATACTTATTCCGGCTGCCAGACTCAGAAAAAACTGTTCTTGTATAAGTCCGTCACGTTTTTTTCTTGTAGACAGGAACAACACGTTCTCGGCATATTTTTTCAAAAGATTCAGCCGGTGAACAATCTCCCGGTTGTTATCAATTGCGTTTTTTTCGATTATCAGAAATCCTTTTTCCTTGCGGTAATTGATTTCGTTCGAGATAAGTGTAAAGAGCTCATTGATTTCCGATTCAAATGTTGCATTTTGTTCCGATTGGAGGGCGCTGATAATATCAAAAGTATGTTGCTCTACGATGTTACTCAGAAACTCATCGCCGAAACGATAATAATTCATCAGCGTTGCACTGATCGTAGGAACATTGATAATTCGGTAGAGATCACGATAGCCCTTTAGAATAGCTATTGTATTCAAAGTATATTCTTTCACCAGAAATACTTTATCTCCGGTAACCATGTTTTTTGCAATATGGGCAGTTTCGTCGCGTAACGAACTTTTCATTATTGAAAGAAACATTTTAATATGATGCTCGTAACGTGTGATGCTTGAGCGAGTGGGGGAGGACGAAACATTCCGGAAAGCAGTTTCGAGGAGATGAAGTGGTGAGCCGATAGATTCTGAAATATCCCGCATCAGATATACCGGTGTTATCAGTCGGATATTTGATTTCAGATCACGATAGAAATCCGTCTTTTCATAGGTAGCCGGATTTACATCAAGGCTGTTGGGCATGAAAATCCAGGCATTGACAGCAAATTCACTCACTTTCTTTTTTTTTCGGGCTGTAAAACCCAGCTTTATTTCGAGTGAATAGCGGTTATGTATTTTAACGTTTTCGACAATCATTGTTTCTGTTGATTTTATCGTCGCAATAGTATGGAATTGTATTTAAAATCTACGTAATACATGTTTCGTTCGCTAAGGTAGGCAATACTGAGGGAAATCGGTTAAATTACTTAGGAAAATCATTCAAGCAAAGGATGTAGATTTATTAGTTTCACCATTTGGTAAATGGCCATTTTATCAACATGGCGTTGTAATATCTGTTGTCACCAGTAACCTCTTCTCCTAACCATGTAGGTTTTACAAAGGTCTCATCTTCAGTAGTTAATTCTATTTCGGCAATGATTAGTCCCTCATTTTCACCATAAAACTCATCCACTTCGAAAACATGGTTTTCCACTTTAACTAAATAACGCGTTTTGTCAATAATTCCTGGTTCAGAAATCATTAACAATTCATTCGCCTCAGAAACTGTGATTTCTTTCTCCCATTCATAACGGCTTAAACCGGAGTCACTTGCAAAGCCTTTAATAGTAAGATATCCCTTGTTACCTTTTATCCTGACCCGTACCGTTCGTTCTTTATTTGTAGATAAATATCCTTGGGTAATCCTGTATGATTTTTCGGAAAAAGTTTTAAAATCACCGGTCACTAAAAATTTACGTTCAATTTCGCAGGGCATTTTCCTGATTATTTAGTGTTTGCAAATAGGTTAACAATGTTCATTCAATTGTTTTTTCGGAAAGTAGATAGTTTGTTAAAGATAATAAAAAACATTATCTAATATAATCTGTTGAATTACTGCTGTTTGTTCCTGAGTCTGTAACTGTTTAATGCAAATATCAATATAACTATATAGCAGGGTATAGCAATCCAATAAGCTAACTGAGTACCAACTTTTTCTGCAAGATATCCATAAGCCAGTGGTATGGTAGCACCACCCGCGATGGCCATAATCAAGAGAGCAGAGGCTGTCTTTGTGAATTTACCCACCCCATCAAGAGCCAATGGCCAAATAGCCGGCCAAACCAAACTGTTTGCAAGTCCCAGCAGGGCGACAAAAAGGACGGTGTAAGGAATAATCAGATTTATTTGGTTGAATGTTGTGAGATCGACAAATGCAAGTGAGAATTGCCAATGCCCTGGAACAAAAACTGCCAGGAGTGTAAAAAATATTCCGGTAATTGAGCAGATTACAAGTGCAGCTCTTTGACTTAAGTATTTTGGTATCAAAGCCACACCGGCAAAATATCCAATAACCATAAAAATCAGCATCAGTGAAGTGAAATATTTCGCTGATTCCATTGGAATGCCTAGTGAATCACCGTAACGGATGATTGTATCACCTGCAACAACTTCAACTCCAACATAGAAGAAAAGTGCGACTACGCCAAAGATGAGTTGAGGAAAATCGAAAATCGATTTATTTATTGGCTTCAATCCACCAGTTTCAACTTCTTCCTGGTTAATCTCAGGTAGATGTGTGAAACGAACAAAAAAAGCCAATGCGATTAAAAAACCGGCCATTAGCAAATAGGGAAATATCAATCGTTGCGACAGTTCATCCAATAAGTTCATTTTCAATGCTTCATCCGTGATAGTAGCAAGTTTGTTGTTAAGTTCCTCTGCATCTTTCAATACGATAGAAGCAAGAAATATCGGCGCCAGCACCCCGGCGAATTTATTACAGATACCCATAATGCTGATCCGTTTGGCTGCACTTTCCAAGGGCCCTAGTATTGTTACGTACGGATTTACAGCTGTTTGTAATAAAGCAAGCCCTGTGCCTAAAGTGAAAAGCCCGATTAAAAAGATTATATATGATCTGTTTAACGCAGCAGGAATAAAAAACAAAGCACCTACAGCCATGACTGTAAGCCCGATTGTCATTCCATTTTTAAATCCTGTTTTCTCGAGGATTTTCGAAGATGGCAACGCCATCACAAAATAGGATATGTAGAAAGCAAAAGTTATGAAATATGAAACGAAATCCGAAAGCTGGCAACTTGTTTTCAGGATGGGGATCAAAGCGCCATTAATCCAGGTGGCAAAGCCAAAAACGAAAAACAAAACACCTATTATTATTAGTGGAACTAAATTGTTTTGTTCCTGTTTATTATCTGTTCGATTCATACTTTCCATTATTTCGACAAATATATTGAATAAAAACAAGCATTCATTTCATTTTGTAGATTATAAAAGGACTAATTTCGAATTTCTTCAATGCAAAAAACAAACGAAAAGTTACCCACTTACATAAAACTTAAGTCAAAAAAAATGTTGATTTTAAGATTTTTAATGATTAATTTATTAAATTTGTCACTATTAATTGACTGATCAGATCAATTTTTCACTTTCTGTTCATTGAAACATATAAAGCAACTTCTAATTAATGATTGGAAAAACAATTAATAACTACCTAATTGAGCGTAAACTCGGCGATGGCGGTATGGGTGAAGTTTATTATGCCAGACATAATAAAGTTGATCGTGAGGTTGCAATCAAAGTACTCTATAGTCACCTTTTTTCTAACGAAAATATCCATAACAGGTTTAAAAACGAAGCCAATGCATTAATCAAGCTAAATCATCCGCATATTGTTAAAATATTTGATTATGTTGAGCAGGAAAATTTTGCCTGTCTGATAATGGAGTATATTAATGGTTACTCGTTGGATGCTTATATTTCGCAGGTTTCGGGCCCATTACCTTCCCAAAAAGCTACTTCGATTATTTGTTCAGTGTTGGATGCAGTGCAATATGCACATGACAATAATGTATATCACCGTGATATAAAGCCTGCCAACATAATGATTAGCAAGGATGGAAGTATTGTTAGAATAATGGATTTCGGGATTGCCAAACTGACAGATTCTAAGAATTTCAAAACAACGCATGCCAACACCCAATTGGGAACTCCTTTTTATATGAGCCCTGAACAGATCAAGGGTTTGCCTTTTACAAGGATGGGTGATGTTTATTCTTTGGGTGTTACACTTTTCGAAATGGTTACTGGTAAATGCCCCTACCATCAAATTAATAGTTTGTTTGAACTGCAATCAAAAATTGTAAATGAACCGCTGCCTCTGACAAATGAATACTATCCGGGTGTTAGTTTGAGAATTCAGAATGCAATAAACATAGCTACTCAGAAGTCTCCGGAAAACCGCTTTCAGAATTGTGATTTATTTAAAAACTACTTACTTGATAATGATGCGCCTGTTTTAACCAAATCAACTGCCAAAACAACTCCCAAATCAGCCCCGTCAAAACAAGATTTCGGGAATAAGAAGAAAACCCTGAATTGGTCAGTGTATCTGGTGTCAGGTGTGGCTGCGATAATCGTCATAATTCTTTTGTTCAAAATGATTACTAAAGAATCAAAACCCGAAAAGCAGAAATTTGAATATAACACCCAGGTTCCTATAACTACAAGTAAAATTGACTCTACTACCATAAAACCTATTGAACCAATCCAAAAAGTACTTTCTGTTCGGGAAAAAAATCAACTTTTAGTAAATGAATATGTTGCAAATAAGCAAGATGCCACTAAAATAATTCTTACACCTCGCAAAAAAGAAAAAATTACAAGTGAAATAGCTACGTTGAATTATTTGGTTACTATTGACGAATTGAGATCAAAATATGATATTCTTTTCGCTCCAAAACCTTTGGTTAAAATGCCAGCTGACAATCAGATTTTGGCAGATTTTTGGATTTCATTAGGTCAAAAGAAAGAATTATGCCGGCAACCGTATGAAAGTCAAAAACAAATATCGGGAATCTCTATTGTCAATAAATACAAATATTCCGAAAATCCTCCAAAAGACATTGAAATTAAAGTCAATTTTGTGTTATCACCAATGGATGATGAAACAGATAAAACCGATTGTTCGGCAACCTTAAAGTATACTGTTTCAGGTAACGATTACAAACTGATAAGTAAGTAAATATAACTATTATTCTATATCTCTTAAAAATGAAAACAAGATTATTTTACCTATTAATGGTTATTAGCCTGTGTTTTTATCAAAATAGTCATGCGCAGGAAACCTATGAGGGTGTAAGAAAAAATGTTCAGACTAATGAAGTAGATGATGTTTCATATTCTGTTTCGGTGTCTTCAAATCAGAATACGTATTTTAACCACTATTCAATTTTTTCAAAACAGACAGGTGTGAAAAATGACACCATGTATACGATTGATTTGAATTTCAATAAGGAGGATCATTCAATTCAAATAAACCATGCTGACAAACTTACAAATCAATCATCATCCAGAACGATTACATTCAGGCCCCTGTCATTTCTGATTAAGAAATCAGAAGCCAAACCAATTTATTGCATCAACAATTATTTGTCAAATGACACTTTATTGAGCGTCACTGAAGACAATAAGTCATTCATGCTTTTTACAATTGCTGATACAATCAGCCCACTGTTTTTTCTGCACCAGGTAACCACCATTGATGGAAATTACCGGTTTGATCTTGATAAATTTCGAAAATCATATTTAACTCCGCATCTTGTGCATGCAAGAGATTATTGGGAATGGTATAAAGCTGACTCAATTCAAAGAATGGAAAACCAATTAATAGCTGATCAGAATAGGGCAAAATTTTTAGTTATTCAAACCCAGATAAATAGTGAAATTGGTGAAATAAATGCTGATTGCGACAGTCTGATAAAGAAATTGAATGAAAGGAAAATAGCACTTCAGCTATCTGAAAAAATTGCCAGACCTGAATGGCAGACCATCTTCGTGCAAAAACTGGATCGGATTGTTACTCAAAATCTGAAAAGAACATTTTGTTATGACACTGAAGTAAAGGGATCTTATAAAGTTATTTACGGTAGCGATAAAAAGATACAAATTAGCCGATCTATAAACACCGGTTCGAAGTTTTTTCCAGATACACAATGGTTAAAAGAAAGAACAAAGAATATTGAAGATGAAATCACTCAACTCAAACTTGAAAATGAGCGTGCATCAATTATTGCCTATGATCCAAATTTGGTCATCAAGAACAAGCACGTCGAAAGATGTGAAAATTTGAGACTTGAATTAATAAGCTTCAATCTTTCATTTGAGAATGAGTTTGCGCCAGCATTGAATGATGCCAGATCAAAACTGGCCAAAGAGTTTCCGGAAGATATGATAGATATTGCAACAATTTATGAATACACGTTTAAGTTTACGACTCATTCTGATATAGATAGATGGTTTTTAAGAAGAAGCGGCATCATTGATAAAAAGGATACAATAATTACAAATAAGGAAAATATTAATATTTTTTATGAAAAAAATCCAAAGGCAAAATATGGTAAATATGATGTCCGGTTAAATACTTCCTATCTGAATGACAGCATAATACTTGGGCCCGAACTTGATTTGGCTGATAGAAAGTATAAATATGTTACTCATGTTGGATTTAGCATGGGATCAATCCTGAGCAGTGGTGACTGGGTGTTAGGTAATGAAAGCTATTCAGGAATGACAACCTATTGGAATGCATTTCTCATTTATCATCATTTTGGTGTATTTGGAGGTAAAACGCTGGGATCAAGTCCTGCCCCATTGAATTACAGTGAATTTGGATTATATGTTGCTCCCGGCAATGTGTTGCATTTTAAATTTGGGTTAGCAAAGTACACTCAAATGAGTTTTCAAAGCAAAAGAGGTTTTCTTGCAGGGGTGAGTCTTATTTTTCCGGTTTTTCATATCGAAGCCGGATATAATTTATTGCTGGATTACCCATATGTTATGGCTGGATTCAATATTCCTATTAATTTCTAAATATTTCATAATCAATTAAATTAATGAACATGGCAAACTTTAAAACATGCAACAACGGACATAACTTTGATGCTGATAAACACCCGGTTTGTCCTTATTGTCCGAACAGTGTTACGAATTCTGATTACGAAAAGACCCTATCTGAATTTAAAAAAACACAGGTGTTCGAGGAACAAAGTGGAAATCAGTTTGACAAAACCATGATTAATGAGGAAACAAGTGATTTTAAGAAAACATTAACTGGTTCGGATGCAACGCAACATCCATTTAGCAGAACAACCATCGCTTCGAAAAATGAACCAAGTGCTGGTGGAAGTGCCACCATTTTTCAATCCGAAAAAAGAAGAATAGTAGGCTGGCTGGTAACCTTTAGCCTTGATGAATTTGGTCAGGACTATCGATTATATGTAGGTAAAAACATCATAGGTTCAGATGCAAAAGCTGATATTTTGGTAATTGATTCATCCGTTTCCGGGAATCATGCTACTATTTTATTTAGGGAAAATGAATTCCTGATCAAGGATAATTTTTCCACAAACGGCACAAAAATCAATGGTATCATGGCTGATGAAGGAAAGTTAAAGGACGGCGATGAATTAAAGTGTGGAAATTCAATATTTAAATTTAAGACAGTATTTTAATTGAATATAGATACTTTTAATATCATCATTGGCAATGCAACAGATGTAGGTCAAATGCGGGAGCATAATGAAGATTATATGGCCCACTTTGAAACACCTTTTGGATATTGCATCATCGTGTGCGATGGGATGGGAGGGCATGCAGCAGGTGATATTGCATCGCAAGGAGCTATCGACTCAATAAAGCGCTATTTGCAGGATGGAAAGGTTACCATGCTTGACACACCAAATTCTATACAGAATGCCATCGAATTTGCCAATTATAAACTTCGCGAAATGGTGAAGCAAAATCAGGCACTTTACGGCATGGGTACAACCTGTGTATTGGCTCTTTTTCAGAAAACAGAAATGTTTATCGCCCATGCCGGTGACAGTCGGCTTTATCTTATCAGAAATAATAAAATTGAACAACTCTCAAAAGATCATTCAACGGTTCAAAATTTAATTGACGCAGGGGTATTGACTGCATCAGAAGCACTTGTAAGCGAAAAGCGAAACCAAATTACAAAAGCGATCGGTATATTTGATAAAGTTGATCCTACCGTCACAAAAGAAGCAATCGGTCTAAAACAAAATGATAAAATACTTTTGTGTAGTGACGGACTTACTGCCCATGTGTCGGATGCAGAGATTCAGGAAATAGTAAATGCGAATGCTGATGTCCAGGATGCCGCATTGAAACTGATTGAAAAGGCAAATGCAGGCGGTGGTTCAGACAATATTACTGTACAATTAATCCAATATAATGGTAAATCATTCAACGATAATAAGAAATCTCACAAAAAGAAAATCATTAAAATGGTTTCTATACCAATACTTATTATTTTGATGATATTATTTGCCTACCAGCAATGGGGAACAAAGTTATTTAAAAAAGTCATGAAAAAGGAGACTGTTGTGCCGGTGAAGAGTGATGTAAACGTTAGTTATGATAGTATCGTTGAAATTGAAAAACATGCAGAATAGTTGAAAATATTTTAAGTTGAGTTATTTGCTGAATAAGTAATAATAGTAGTTTAAATTTTGAACATTTAAGCAGGGTAGAAACATAAAATCACGGTTTTCGAATCGTTTACACTCTGGTAATCATGTTTTTGGTTGAAATCCTATAGGGTTTTATAATGAAGTATTTATCAGTAATTTTTATTAGTAATCATGAATGAATTCATTTATTAATTTAATAAAAAACTTATGAAATCAATTATCAAGATTGGCAGAGACTCAAGTAATGATATTCAAATAAACGAACCTCGGATTAGTCGCAATCATGCGGTGATCACTGATTTGGGAGGTGGTTATTTTGAAATAAAGGATTTGGGAAGCACAAATGGAACTTTTGTGAATGGTGAACGAATTACAGCCAAAAAAATTAGAATCGAAGACAAGGTTGAAGTTGCTTCCAGTATCGTAAACTGGTTTCCGGCTTTCAGTAAATCTGGTCCCATTCAGCCATCAACGATTCAGGAAGAACCCTATGCAAAGATATGTAAGTCTATCACGGTGGGTTCTTCAACACAAAATGATATCGTGATTCCTGAGAGTTTTATTTCGAATCATCACGCCAAGATTTCATTGTTAAAAAACGGTGATTATTTCATTGAGGATCTGGCAAGCAGCAATGGAACTTTCGTCAATGGAAGTAAGGTAATCTCAAAGAATTTTACAAAAACGGATGTGGTTAAAATTGCCTCCGCTGATTTACCCAGGAATTGGTTTCAACATAAAAAAATTCAATATAACATATTGAAAGAAAATAAGAAAACTATCATTTTCACTTTCTCAATAGCGATTATAATAGCCGGTACAATCCTGATTTATTTAAATAGCTGCAAATGGTTTGATTTCGGATGTCAGCTATCGTCACAACAGATCTATCAGGAGAATGAAGCCAGTTTGGTGCGCATTGTGCACGATTATTATTATACAATTGACTATCAGGGAGTGAAATACTTCATAGGCAAAAACAAACTATTTAAAGTAATAGAGGCCAATACCAGCAAAGAAAATCTACTGCCATTTAACTCAGTAACAGGAAGCGGTTGTTTCATTAAAGACGATGGAACGATGATTACATCCGTTTTCATTGTTAATCCCTGGTTAAATGAGGCAGAAAAAACCTCCATGCTTGAAGGAATAATAGAAAGCAGAACGATAGATGGATTTTCATTGGATCAGAATTATACCGTGTGCGGTGAAACATCCAGTCTGTCATGGTTGTCAAATGGGGTGGTGAACAACGATCAGAACTATATAGCTGCCTCCTCTTTGGTTTCATGTCAACTTTCGGAAGAGAGCAGTAACACCATACAATCAATAAAAAAAGCACTTCCTGAAAATGTTGGGGTGGTCGATTTTTATTTCGACACTCAAAATGCAAATCATTTACACAAGACCAAACACTATTTTTACTGTACCCAGAACCCGATGGCGTCGAATGCAATACTTCAGGATACTTTCTTTTCCGCCAAAGAAAACTTTGACATAAATACAATGAAATCTGCCCCGGTGAATAAGCAATTGCCTGCATTATCTGAAGGCAGCGTTGTGTTAAATGACAGAGGTGAATTGATAGGTATTGTGCAGAAAAATACAGTCGTCTTCATACAAAAGAACTATTAACATAAATAAAAACAAGCCATGCAAACATATAATATTGGAAGAAACACTTCAAACAACATTATACTCGACGACAAAATGGTGAGTCGTCAGCATGCTCAAATAATAGTTTTTGATAACGGTCAAGTAGTTATTAAGGATTTGGGAAGCAGCAATGGTACTTTCGTTAATGGAAACAAAATCAATGATTTTCAACTTAAGCCGGGCGATATTGTAAAGTGTGCGAATGTGTTTTTAAACTGGCAGCAGCATATCGATGCCACCAATCAAAGTAGCAATATTGCTGCATCTGAAATAATCCAACCGCCAAAAAGAAACAATGATCAAAACTATTCGAGAGAACCATTGCAAAATGAAAGTAGATTATTAATAAGTTCATCCATCGCTGATAATTTACCAGCCATGGTGAGAAATGAACTGGCATCGCTTTCAGCACAAAAACAGGAAGAATTTGTTGAAGAATACAAAAGAAAGCGAAAATCAGTTGCCTTGGCTTACATCTTGATGTTGCCGATTTTTTTCCTTTTACATTATGGCTATCTGCGAAAATGGGGACTTCAGTTTCTTTTTTGGTTTACTGCGGGTGGCATGGGTGTTTGGTGGTTTATTGATTTATTTAGAACATATGGTATGGTTCAGGATTATAATAAAGATGTAGCAGTTGAGGTAATTAGAAACCTAAAAGCGATTTCTAATTACTGAGATGCTATTGTAATTCTTTGCCTAATCAATTCAATTTGAAAATGGTCAAAACTATCATATTATCTCAAATTGAAATATCATCATTTTTTTTTAAAAATTAATACGTTGTATCATGGAAACAAAGAAGTTAACTGGATTATTTGTTTTGGTTGTCGTATTGTTTTTAATTCCATTTTTTGGATTTACGCAAACGGTGAATGTATCTAATATTCACTTCAGGATTATTGACGATAAGATTGAAGTTTTCTACGATTTACCAATAAATATGGATTCAGTGATGGTGAAACTTGTCTTTCGCAAAGAAACTGATCCTAAATTTAAATATGCCCCTAAATTTGTCAAGGGTGACGTTGGCGAAGGGATTTATTCTGGTCCAAACAGGAAAATTGTCTGGAATTATTTAAAAGAACCAGATTATGTATTTACAGGTTCGGGATTCTATTTTGACCTAAGTGCCAAAGTAATTCCGAAAAAACCAAAGGCAGTGCCAGAAAGTGTGGCATTGAAGGAGAATATTCAGGCAGATGAAAAACCAGCAGTCCTAAGCCAAAAGCAGGAACCAGTCGCAATAGAACCTGATAAAATTGAAAAAACAGATTTACCTGAAGTTGCAATAGTTCCTGACGAAAATCAAACTCAGGAGGATAATGTCGTTAATCCTTCAGTTGAAATGACAAATTTGGGTTCTGATTCGCTGATTATTAAACCAGAAGAAGCGAAATTGGAAGACAACGCAGCGAATATTGTTGTTCCGGTACCTGTAATTGAAAATACCCCTGAAATTGTCGAACCAAAGGAAGTGATTGATCCTGTGGTGAATAATGAAGTCTCAATTGAACCAGAACAGCCAAAAACAGAAGTAGTTACCAATGGAGAAGTTTTGAATAACGAGGTAAAAAAACCTGATGAAAAGTTAGTTGAACCATCGGTGACAGCCATGGCTGATGTGCCCGAGAAGGTTACCGGCAAAGCAAAGGTTCGGTTTTCAAAAGACAATGCCAATGCCGGAATTGATTATGAAAGAAGTTCTTTGTGCATGTTTATGATTAGTGATACCAGCCGTACCTTCGCAAATGTAATTGAAGATGCAGCCAATACATATCCATTACCTGAAAAGTTCAATGATCACAATTTGAATGTTAAAACCATCAAATGTGCTGACAAACTTGATGATCCGGAAATTTTTATCGATGATTTTTTTAATCGTAACAATGTTGCCAAAGAATTGGTGGCATTGTGGTTTAACAGGAGTGAATCCGGTGGTTTCGATATGAGTCTTATATCCGAACGTGGACGGTACGATGCTTCAGAAATGGAGGCAAATATCGCGAAAATGGCTGAAAGAGGTATGGCACAACTCGCAGATGCAGGTGAAGAATTGATTGATAATACTTTCATCGTTGTAAATGATTTCAGGTATGTAAACAAAGAGGAAACTGCCAACAAGATAAAAGCCGGCTTCAAAATATACAATATGGCTTCCAGCTTTATTCCTGGTGCACCCGACCTTTCAACTGCCACCCAAATCGCGTCTGTGGGCTTAACAGTTGCAGGGAAAGGTTATGTAATTAAAACAACCTCTTATTTGTTTCGATTGGTATGGAATAGTGAGATTGCAAATGATTTTTACACCAATTACTGGACTTCCGATGATAAACCGGATGCTCAAAAAAAGGCTGAATTTGACAGAGCAAATCTTTTTAAATTGAGGTACGTGGGTTATGAGGTGTCTTTGGCCGACCTTCAGTCAACAATTTTCACGACAAAATCAGAAGAAGAACTTATAAAGATAGCAACGATTAGGGGAGTAGATGCCAGTATCGCAAAACTGCAACGGAAATATGAAGAATTCAGGACAAAGACTCCATTGACAAGTGGTTCCCCGATATCGGCGCAGATTGGATTAAAAGAAGGTTTGGAGGATGATGATAAATTTGAGGTGTTGGAACAAACAATGGATAGTGAAGGTAAAACCATTTTCCAAAGGGTTGGTGTAATAAAAGTGGAAGGAGATCAAATCTGGGACAATCGTTTTATGGCAGGTGAAGATCAGGATGCGAATAAGAATGGGTACACTCTTTTTAAAGGAAAAATTGAATTTGAAAAGGGATTGTTAATCCGACAGATTGATTGATAATTTTTGATCGATTATTATAATACTTGTTAAATAATTGGCTATAAATATATTCCGACTATTCGGATTCTACTATGAAAATAAATAAATATATCCTTCTATCCTTGATTTCTATAGTCATTTTATTCTCAGCATGTAGTTCAAAAAAAGGGATTCCAGCTGCGTTTTACAATTGCAGCGTTGAATGTTTGGGAACAGGAGTCGATGGGACTCAGCTTGTTAAAGCGTGGGGGATAGGCGCTGATATGAATGAAGCGATCGAAAAAGCCAAATTGAATGCCATCCGTACGGTATTGTTTAATGGAATTACAGCCGGCAAAGCCGGATGCATGATTGTCCCGTTAATCAATGTCCCTGGAACCGAACAACTACATCAGGATTTTTTTAACAAGTTCTTTAGTGCCGATGGCAAATATGTAAATTTTATCGTTTTAAGCGTTGATCAGGGTGTTGATCCTATGGACAGGATAAAGGCAGGAAAACAATACAAAGTGGCTGTTGTGGCTGCTGTATTGCATTCCTCACTGCGTAAAGAATTGGAAAATAATGGAATAGTGAAGCCTTTGGGCAGCGGCTTCTAATGCTGCTTATAAGTTTTCAAAATCTTATATTGTAAATCCATCCTATATTTCTGAATGTTTCAATGATGCCTCCATATTCAATGGATTCTAACCTTTATGGTTTGTTTTTGGGCATAAAACTAATTCAATTAACAATGACTAACCTTTTGAAATATCCTAGGTTTCATCAATCGAAAAGAGATAGTTTGAGATTTTATTAATTATTTTTCAAAACTTTCTGTTAATTTTCAGGTGAATGCACAAAAGATAGAAAGAAATAGCAATAAACCGTTGAAAAACTCTACAGGTGTAAAGAAATTAAGCAATACACGATAATCGATTGCTTAACAGTTGATTGTGATGGCTAAATGTATTATGTGTATAAATATTCAACACTATGATTGTGTAAATATGTAACACTCTGATAATTATTATGCTGATAAACAGTATATTAGACAGTGTTTTTGGCTTTGGCATTGTATTTGAATAGCTTTTTGAACAACGTTATTAAAAAATAATGCCATGAAAACTATCCTTTCAATCAGCACGATCATTTTATCGCTTCTCTTCTGTGGAAATGTAAGATGCAAAGAAGGAAGACCCGAAAATCAAGCCTCAGTGCCTGCAAGCATTCAAATTGTCTGCACATCTGATTTGCAGCCATTAACTTCGCAGTTGGTGGGTTCATTCGTCGAACAGCACCCTGAAACGAAAATTGAATTGGTAACCGAAAGTCCTGAGGCAATTCGTTCAGGTAATATTGCGAACCTGGGATTCACCTCAACTGATTACCAACTGAAGGGAATCAATGAAAACCAATGGAACATGGTAATTGGCCGTGATGTTGTCGTTCCTGTTTTGAATACCAAAAATCCATTGATGGACGAAATTTCTATAAACGGAATGTCGATTGAGGTGCTTAACAGGATATTTGGTAATGTTAGCGCTCAACATACAGCTAATGTAACTTCCAATAACCCAAAAATGCAAATGACTGTCTACGTGGTCAACGACGAATCAGTAAAATCAGCCGTTTCCCGATTTTTGAAAGTCTCTGATATCTCATCACTTGATATAATATTTGGTAATGAAACTGAAGTGATTTCCTCGATACAGAACAATCCAAACGCCATCGGTTTTTGCCATCTCTCAGGCATTTTCGATTCAGAAACCAGTCTGTTGGCAACAAATATCAGCCTGGTTCCAATTGATAAAAACGGAAATGGGCATCTTGATGCCATGGAAGATATTTATGCCGACATGTCTGTTTTTATGCGAGGTGTGTGGATTGGAAAATATCCTAAAGCACTCATCAACAAAATGTACGCAATAAATAATACACTTCCAGCCAAAGAGGCTGAGGTTACTTTTTTGAAATGGATCCTTGCTGATGGTCAGTCAGTTTTACATTCGGCTGGCTATTCTGCCCTCGAAACCAACGAAATTCAATCACAGCTTGCCAAACTTAATCCGGTTGCTGTTGAAATGCCTCCCTATAGTTTTATATATTCTCCATCTGTCATTTTCCTCTTGGTTTTTGCAGCAATATTGGCCTTTAGTATCTTTTTAACTGCTGTTGTAAAAGGTTTCAGAAAAGATGAAAACTCGCTTGTGCCAGATGATGAAGTATTTATGAATGGTTTTGATGAAAAGTCGGTTAAAATCCCGATGGGATTGTATTTCGACAAAACTCATACATGGGCTTTCATGGAAAAAGATGGTGTAGTATCTGTTGGATTGGACGATTTTCTGCAACATATTACCGGACCGATCACAGGTATCGAAATGAAATTCCCGGGCGAAAAAATCAAAAAAGGAGAGGTGCTTTTTACCATCATTCAACATGGCAAACATTTACATGTTTACGCTCCGGTGTCAGGTACCATTAAACAAAGCAACGAACAATTGAAATCAAGAGCAGGGTTCATCAACGAATCTCCTTTTACCGAGGGCTGGGTATATAAAATTGAACCTGCTGGCTGGTTAAAAGAAATTCAATTACTCACCCTGGCCGATTCGTATAAAAAATGGATCAGAAATGAATTCATACGTGTGAAAGATTTCCTGACTGACTCCATTAATACTCAGCATCTTGAGTATGCACATATCGTACTACAGGATGGCGGACTATTAAAAGACAATGTATTGGCGGAATTTGGTCCTGAGGTTTGGGACGATTTTCAAACTAAATTTCTCGATTTGAATAAATAATCATCATGTGTTTTTTAGGTTTTTAATCATTTTTGTAAAAAAAACTGGCAAGTATGCCGGTTTTTTTTTATCTTGCACTGAAGTATCAGAAATCTGTTTTTATTGTCGAATCAGTAATTAACGATTGTCATAATGAATCTCCTGCATAAGTCTACCCCTGAAAAAAAGTTAAGAAATACTTTTTTTAGCAAGTACCTGAAAACCGAAAGGTCCATTTATGGCAGAGTAGTGCTGATCATTACTATTATGTCCATTATATTGTTTGTTTCATTTGGCGTAATATTCAGGTCTGTTTATGAACAACATTTGAATACAGTGATTATCCAAAGCGGGAATAATGTTGGAACACTGGTCGAAGGTGCCCTGTATCAATCCATGTTGGAAAACGATAAAAGCACCCTCCAGAACACGCTCGATATTATACATACCATGCCCGGAATTGAGGAAGTGAATATGTATGATGCCTTTGATAGTCTCGTCTATTCATCCATACCCCTTGATACGGTAGGGCAAATTGATCCAAACTGTATTGAATGTCACGATGATATGGCAACGATGTTTCCAAGAAATGTAAAAACATACAAAATCATTTCAGCTGACACCGATTGCAAGATGAATGAAAGTGAGAATGGCCAGCGACATTTACTGATCAATACACCTATTTTGAATGCAAAATCATGTTACACCAGCAAATGTCATGCCCATAGTCCAGATGAAGAGGTGCTAGGTTCACTGATCATTAAAGTTCCGTTAAAAGAGTTGGATGCAGCAGTTACAAAATCTTCCATGGAGTTTTACTTGCTGGCTACAATAACTACCATATTGCTGGTGTCATTTTGGATATTTTTTACCAACCGTGAAATAAAAAAACCTTTAAATGCGCTTGTTAGTGCAAGTATTGCCGTTGCAAAAGGTGACCGAAGCATGCGTGTCGAGGTGAAACCAAATCAATTGGATGATATGCGTCTGGTTTCAGGGGCATTCAATAATATGCTCGATAACCTGCAGACGGCCCAGGTTGAACTCGAAAACTGGTCGCAACAGCTCGAATACAAGGTGCAGAAAAAAACCGAAGAACTGGGTGCTGCCCAAAAAGAATTGATTCATATCGAGCGGCTTGCCTCACTCGGCAAACTGGCTTCCTCTGTTGCGCACGAAATCAACAATCCATTATCCGGAATACTCATCTATACAAAACTTGTTCAGAAACAACTCGGCAATCCTGAGCTGCCCGATGAAAAAAAAGAGTTGATGCTGAAGCATCTGAAAATGATTGAAAACGAAACAAAGCGGTGTGGTGATATTGTAAGAGGGCTGTTGGATTTTTCGAAGAAAGACCAGCAGGATTATGAGCCGAAGGCACTCCACGAGATTTTGCAGGAGACTTTCGATCTGATGACACACACGATTAAAATTGCTAATATTAATTTTGTTAAGTTTTTTGCAGCAACATCCGACCTTATTTACTGTAGTCCTAACCAAATTAAGCAGGCATGTATCGGCATCATTGTGAATGCATCCGAGGCAATTGTCGATAGCGGTGAGATTCAGTTAAAAACGTCGAATCCTGATTCCGAAACCATAAAAATAGAAATCATTGATGATGGAGTTGGCATCGCCCCCTTAAATTTACTGCACATTTTCGAACCCTTCTTTTCGACGAAACAGCAAATGCAGGGCATAGGACTTGGCTTGTCAATTGCGCACGGTATTATTCAAAGTCATAAAGGAAGGATACAGGTAAAATCAGTCCCTGGCCAGGGTACAACCATGTCGATCATTCTGCCCTTAATCAGAAACTAACAAAAATATGGAGAAGAAAATTTCAATTTTAGTCGTCGATGATGAGGAATCTGTCCGGGATTCGTTAAATATCTGGTTCACAGAGGATGGATATCGGGTTCGTTGTGCCGAAAACGCTACAAAAGCCTTGTCACTGCTCGAATCGGATAGTTTTGATATTATCCTGGCTGATATTAAAATGCCCGGAATGGACGGTCTTGAGATGCTTCGAAGGGTCAAATCAATGAACAAGGATGCCATTTTCATTGTCATGACGGCATTTGCCACAGTGGATACGGCCGTAAAAGCATTGAAAGACGGTGCTTTCGATTATATAACCAAGCCGTTCGACCCCGACGATTTATCGCACCTTATCCGAAATGCCACCAAACAAATTACACTCGTTCACGAAAATGATACCTTAAAACGCAGGGTCGATTCGCTCGATAATGTGGAAGACCTGATTGGCAAGAGTGAATCGATCAAAAAGGTATTGCGCGAGGTGGAAAGCGTGGCTCCGACCAACTCATCCGTTATCATCACAGGCGAAAGCGGTACAGGCAAGGAACTCATTGCCCGTGCCATTCACACCAACTCGCTGCGTAAGTTTTACCCGCTGGTGAGTGTGCATTGCGGTGCGCTGACCGAAAGTTTATTGGAAAGTGAGCTCTTCGGACATGAAAAGGGTGCCTTCACCGGTGCGCTCTACAACCGTAAAGGCCGCTTCGAAATGGCCGATAGCGGAACCATTTTTCTGGATGAAATTGCTACCATTTCGCAAAAAATGCAGATCGAATTACTCAGGGTTCTCGAAACGAAAAGCTTCATGCGCGTAGGAGGGAACAAAGAAATTACCTCCGATTTTCGTGTAATATGCGCCACAAACAAAGACTTGAAGAGTCTGGTCGAAAACGGAACATTCCGTGAAGATTTGTATTACCGGCTTAATGTGATGAATATACACGTTCCGCCCCTCCGCGAAAGATTAGACGATATCCCGCTATTGGTAGAGTATTTCATTAAAAAATACTGTACAAGCATGAATAAACCGCTTGTAACGATGGAGGCTGCTGCCATGAAGCGTTTGTTGGAATATCCATTCCCGGGCAATATCAGGGAACTCGAAAACATGATCGAACGAGCGATCGTAGTAGGAAATGGTAAAAAAATTAAAGTAAGTGATCTGCCCCTCGGAAAGGATATCATCGAAACCAATCTTGAGAGCCTTGATGACTTCGAGCGTGTCTTCATTCTTCAGATTCTGAACAAGTATAGCTGGAATATTTCGCGATCTGCGTCGGCATTGAAAGTCGATCGTGTTACGCTGTACAACAAGATCAAAAAATATGGATTGAAACCGGTGAAATGATCGGGCGGGTGTTAAAATTTGTGATGGAGGCCTGTTCCATAAATAAATTCAATAATTGTATTGCCAGGTAAATGAGTGCGCAACATATCACCTTATTAACTTTTGGTTTTTTCGATAAAAACTTGCTGAAGGAGGTGGCCGAGGCGGTGGCGCTTGGTTTTCGGTGCGAAGTGGTGTGCAAAGAAGCGCGTATCGATTTGGGCGAATATTTTAATGCCGGACGTAGGCAATACAACGGAGATAGACTATTGAGCGTAGTCGGGACGTTGCACTTACCTGATTCGATGAAAACAATCGGCCTTTTTAGTGTTGATTTGTACATTCCCATTCTCACCTATATTTTCGGTCAGGCGCATCTTGGCGGAGAGGCAGGCGTTGCCTCTATGTTTCGCCTGGGAAACGAATTATATGGTCTCGCACCTGAATTGTTGCTGCAAAATGAACGTTTTATCAAAGAGGTAATTCACGAACTGGGGCATACCTTTGGGTTATTGCATTGTTATGATGTGAGTTGTGTGATGCGGTCAAGCGCGTATGTTGAAGATATTGATCAGAAAGAGAAGTATTTTTGCGCGAACTGTTATGCAGCCCTGGGATTTATTGGGGCTGTGGCGAAATAAACCCATTATTCCAATAGTACTATTCGATCCTTCCTACTCATTTTACTGCAACTAACACATCTCCGGATTCATCAATTAATGCATGCCAGAGAATGCAATCATACAAACAATGCGAATCCATAAAAAAACAAGCCCGTTTCCGTGCTGCAAACAGCTGAAACGGGCTTATTTACAATTGAATAGTAACTTTATGGCATCGCCGGAATTACCTTTGCTTCTGCTGGAACTTCGGCGGTGAGTGCTTTAAGAAATGTGGTGATTTCAGCCACCTGTTCGGGACTTAGCTCCTTGTTCAATTGTGCCTTAGCCATGATCTGAACCGACTTATCGAGTTCCTTTACACTGCCATCGTGCAGGTATGGCCAGGTTTCGGCGATATTACGGAGCGAAGGAACCTTAAACATATATTTATCCATTTCATTTTTGGTAACAGCCATCTTGCCAAGGTCGTCCACAGGGCTATTTGTCAGGTCTTTGTGTGTGCCAAAGAGTGGGTACTTCTGAAACATATTTCCGCCCAACAAGGGACCCATATGACAGGCTGTGCAGCCGGTTTCAACAAAGGTGTTAAAACCTTTCAACTCCTGTTCGTTCAATGCGGTGAGGTCACCTCCTAGGAATTTATCGAATCGGCCCGGTGTGAGCAAGGTACGTTCGAAAGCAGCAATGGCTTTTTGCATATTGATAAACGACACCGGTTGTTTCTCTCCTGCGAAGGCAGCCTCAAACATTTTCAGATAGCCTTCGTTTTTCGATAGACGGTTGACAACTTCCTTTTCGCTTGGCATATTCATTTCTGCTGGGTTCATCACCGGTCCGCCTGCCTGCTCCTCTACATCTTTCATACGGCCATCCCAGAACTGCACAAAATGCAGGGCAGCATTAAAAGTGGTTGGCGAATTTCTTGTGCCCGGTTTGCCATTGTCGCCCGGACTGGTTGCTTTGTTATCAACACCATAGGTGGCAATATTATGACAGGTATTGCAACTTTGTGTGTTGTTCAACGACAAACGGTTGTCGTAGTAAAGTGTTTTGCCAAGCAATACTTTTTCAGGAGTTACCTGATTTTCGGGATTTACAGCGGCTGTTGGCAGCGGCTGATACAGGTTCTTGGCAACCTGAAGCACGGTAGCAGGTACAATAGCTGATGTTTTTTCCTTGGGTTGTGGACCCGAACAGCCCACACTAAAAGCCAACGCAATAAGGATGGCAATAGATGCGATTTTTTTCATAATGTTGGTAGTTTATGGATTACTGCAAATTTACATAAAAAAAACTGCCATCAAGGCAAAAAAATCAATATTGTTTTATTAATAATTTTGAATATGTTACCCGGATTATTCAGCAGGTAGTAATCAATTGTCGGATTAACCGATTTGTTGCGAATGCCCCGATTTTGATCATATTTGAATTTTCTATGTGAAAAACTGGTAGTTGGCATTTTTTGTTATTTCATAGTAACTTAGATGTTTATTTGGGGTAATAATGCCCGGCATTTTCAAATTTTCAACGAAATGAAAAACAAAATGAATGACTCAGAGGCCATTCGGCAATGCATCGAAACGAACTTTTTCAATAACCTGACCAATCTTTTTAGAACCTTTAGAACAACGATGTTAGTTTTGATTTTTTGTGCAAGCCAGACGACTTGGATATTTGCACAACCAAACGGATTTGTTCATGCTTATGATTCCATGCACCAGACTTTTTCGGCTTATTATCCGATGGGTGTCTGGAAAGGAATCGACTGGAACGCCCTCAATGCAAGCATTCGTCCTAAAATTGAAAATGCTGCTGTCTCAAGCGATACGATTATGTTCTATACAGCCTTGCAGCAATATGCCACTTCGATACACGACGGACATGTGAATATCCGTCATGGCTGGGCTGATATCAGGGCGGCAGCTATTTACGAACAAATTGGAGGCAGTTATGGTTTTGTGGTTACAGGGCTTGATGATGGAAGGATTGTGGCAAGGCTTATTGAACCTGATTCGCCTGCTGATAATGCCGGGATGCAGTTTGGTGCTGAAATCCTGGAAGTGAATGACAGTCCGGTACTTTCGGTGCTTGATACTGTTTCTGTGCTCTGGGCAGAAGTCATTCCGGCAACAACCGAAGCGAAAAAACTAAATCAATACCGGTTTTTGGGAAGAGCACATCTGGGCGAATCCATCAAAATCAAATTTCAGAACAGGGATGCTTCTGAACCATCAACCGTGACATTGGTTGCTGTGGATGATGCGTATTCCACTTATCATCAGACTTCAATAATACCGGTATTTGACTCTTTGACAAGTGTTTCATCCATGTTGATTGATCCCGGAGGTTATGGCTACATCAAAATCACCAGTGTTTATGGCGAAGCAGAGGAGATCGTACAGCTTTATACCGATTTTCGTGATGCGATCGTTGGTTTTAACAATGCTGATGTTCCGGGATTAATACTCGATATCCGATCGAATATGGGTGGTTACGATGCATTGGCAGCGGCCTTGTCGGGTTTCTTTTACAATGAAATCGCTTTTTATGAATACCAGTCATGGTACAATCCTGAAAGTGATACACTTGAGATTTGGCCTTTACCCATCGAACATTTTAATCCGGCAACACTCGAATTCTACATCAACCCTGATTATCCGATTGGAGCGCTGTATACAGAGCCTCAAGGTGTTTATTTCGACAAACCGGTGATCGTACTCGTTGGTCCGCGCAATATCAGTTCGGGCGAAGGCATCCCTATGATGCTTCAAAAACTGCCAAACTGCAAGGTGGTGAGTTTTTATGGCAGCAATGGCTCATTTGCAATGGTCGACCGCGTTCATTATTTTTTTCCACCTCCGCAGGATGTATATCTGCGATATCCATACGGGGTGTCGTTAAACGAAAATTTTGTCATCCAACTCGACAGCGATTCTACCATGACCGGCGGTGTGATCCCTGATATCAGAGTTCCGGTTAATGATACCGTAATCAATCAATTATATATCGACAGCCTGGATGTTGAACTGTTGTATGCCATGAAAATGCTTCATACAATACTTGGAACAGAAGAGCTTGCTGAGCCAGGCCTGTTTGCGGTACTCGAACAGAATGTTCCCAATCCGTTCAATACGCAGACTGAAATAACCTATACACTTTCAGAAACTACCTTTGTGAAACTCGAAGTGTTTGATCTGAGCGGCAGATCACTTACAACACTTGTTGAATCAAAACAACCGGCAGGCAGCCATTCCGTGCCATTCCGTGCACCAAACCTGAAGAAAGGGATGTATTTATACCGGCTGGTGGCAGGAAATAGTGTGATCACGCGAAAATGTTAGCTAGAATAACGGGTTAATTCATAACTTTTTTTATTCGTTGATCCTGAATACCATACTGGTCAAATTCAATTCCTGTAATTGGTCGTGGCGCCTTTCAAAAGGACGAAAAAAATAGTTGAATGTTCTTCTTACTTTTTCCACTATTGAAATGATTAGCGTTATTAAATCGTAACATTATTTTATAAATATTGTGATTCGTTGCATCTTACTAGCACATCAAAATAAGATTCTGCCATTTTAAAACCTCAGCAGAAATACTTTTAAAAAAGCTTTCCATAGGCTATTTTGTGCCTTCTAAGTATCTGGTTTATCATACCTTTGCACAAGGAAATATTTTGGTATGGTTAAATATTTATTGCTTTCATTTTTTTTGCTTTTTGCGGCAGCAGTCAAAAGTGAAAACTTAGATAGTTTGCGCAATTCGATTGAGAAAGCGGTAACCGCGAAGAATAAAATTCCGGCACTGATTGTTCTTTCCAAGTACTGGACAACCACTAATTCCGATTCAGCCATATTTTATTCCACAACGCTTCAACAAGTTGCCCTGCAAGCTCAACATAACGAGGGGTACTACTGGGGAAGCTATAATCTGGTTTCAGTACTTTACGAAACCGACATAAGGGAAACTGCTCTTGTTCAGGGGCAAAAAGCAATTGCTCATTTCGATAAAAACGCAGACAAGGCATATAAGGTTAACCTGTTGGTTCTGGTTGCTGAAAAAAGCAGGCAATTTGGTCACTTTGAAGCTGCTATCAAGTATTTCGGGGAGGCTGCCCATTGCGGGGATATTTCAGATATGGAAAACATGGAGTCACATATTTTCAGTCGGATGGCTGCTGTCTTTTACGAGCAAAATAAATATCAGTTAGCGGAGGCTTACATTGATTCATCACAAAGGGTTTTAAAGCCAGGGAGAAACGAGCGTATTTCGATCAGCAATCTCGAAATTTTTGGGGCTTCACAACGCCAGCAGGGTCATTACCAGAAGGCAATTGGTTGCTTTCAGGAGGCTTTAACAAAAATTACGGATGAAAGTTATATTTTAATTGAGGCTAACCTGTATTACAATCTCTCAAAGACATACCTGGCCATAAATGATTTTCCAAATGCACTATCGTGTGCAGTGAAGTCAAATGAGGCTGCAGGGAAAGCCCAAAGTAAAATTCAGCTCGAATCAGCAGCCGAATGTCTGGCAAAGGCGTATGCCGGGACAGGCAATTACAAGCAAGCTTACGATTATCTCGAAATTAAGGGAACCCTTTTGTGGCAGCGGTATGCAGAAGCCCACGATAAACTTATTGCCGAGAAGAATGCCCAGTATGAATCAAAGAAAAAGGAGGCGCAAATTACCGAGCAAACATACCTGATCGGGCTGGAGAGAAGAGAGAACAACCTCCTCTTCGCCGGAATTATTCTGGTGGTTTTGATATTGGGATATGTTTTTTTTATGCATTTGAAATTAAAAAAAGTCAATCGCCTGCTATTTCTTAAAAATATGGAAATCAACAGGCAATCAGAAGAGTTGGAATTCAAAAATCAAAAATTGCATGAATTGTCAGATTTTCAGGAAGCCATGACCGGAATGGTTATCCACGACCTGAAAAACCCGTTGAATACCATGATTAACCTGGAACATATTGAGAAAAACCCTGAAAAAATCAAGGCGCTTGTCGAAAAGAATGGGCGGGCAATGCTACATATGGTGATGAATGTGTTGGATGTGTACAAATACGAAAATACAGAATTGAAAATCAGGGAAGAGGTTATAAATATCACCAAAATAATAGAAGAAGCCAACAACAATGTAAGGTTGCTGGCCATGGAAAAGAACCTGAAAATACTTATTGTTTCAAAAAACAGCTATACTATAAATGCCGACAGCGATTTGCTTCAAAGGGTTTTTTCCAATCTGCTGGCCAATGCGATCAAATTTTCTAAAAGCGGTGAAAATATCGAAATCATACTCTCGGAAGCAGAATCCGGTTGGATTAAGGTCGAAGTAACCGACAAAGGCGATGGCATTGATCCAAAGATTTTGCCAGTGATATTTGATAAATTCTCCCAGGCCGAAAAGAAAAAATCGGGATTGGCGGGTTCCACCGGATTAGGTTTGACTTTTTGTAAAATGGTTATCGAAGCACATGGCGGAACCATTGGTGCTGTTTCCGAAAAAGGATCCGGTTCCTCTTTTTGGTTTACACTGCCATTATTCAATAAAACAGAAAACATTGATAACCAGATTTATTATCACCAATTTCAGGATAAAACCAAGAAGTTGCAATTGAGTGGTTCAGCCTTACTTGAAATCGCTCCTTACCTGTTAAAACTCCGCAAAATGGAGGTTTATTCGGTTAGCGAAATTCATACTTGCCTTAAAACCATTCCCATATCGGAAGATATTGATGTACAACTTTGGAAAGATGAAGTTTACCATGCTGTTAATTCCATGAATAGCAATTATTACCATTCTCTACTAATCCAGTAAAAATGCAAAACCGGACCGTACTTATTGTTGACGATCTTGAAGAAAACCTTCAGGTTGTCGTTTCGATATTTGAGCAAAACCGCCCCGATTTGATCGTTTATCAGGCCAACAGCGGGAAAATGGCATTGGAGTTGGCAATTAAGATTTTGCCCGACATTATTATTACCGACTGGGACATGCCCGAAATGTCGGGTATCGATTTGATACTCGAACTAAAAAAACTCAAAGCTACGCGTTCAATACCGGTAATTGTAGCTACCGGCTTTATGCTTTCGGCCGAAAACCTCAGGGATGCCCTCGAAGCAGGCGCGGTCGATTTTTTGACCCGACCTATAAATACTGTAGAATTGATTGCCCGCAGCCACTCAGCATTGTTGCTTTCGGAGCAGCATAAAAACGCGCTGGCCGATAAAGACCGGCAGCTTGCAGAAATTGCGCTCGACATAACAAAAAACGATGCTTTCCTCACCAAATTCAAAAAACAAATCGAGGGTTTGCTTCCCAACATCACTGAGGAGCAAATCCATGAAAGGGATGAACTAACGGCAATTGTCGCCAACCTCGACAGCCATCTGAAACACGACAACTGGCAGCGGTTCCAGTTTTCTTTTGATGCCGTTCATAGCGGTTTTATTCAAAGTCTTTCCAAAACCCATCCCGAACTTAGCCCTGCCGAGGTTAAACTTAGCATTTTTCTGAAACTTGGCATGAACACCAAGGATATTTCCAATTTACTCTATCTCGCCCCTGAAAGCATTAAAGTTGCCCGCTCAAGACTCAGGAAAAAAATGGGGCTGAGCCTTACCCATAATCTTCAAAGTTATCTTGCGGCATTGTAAGCTGCGCCCATTCCAGGCTTCGAGGCAATATCAGCATCATTAGCCCGGTAAATCCCTCCATCTCTCTGTATTTTAGGCTATTCTGCCCTGCAAGGGCTGAACGAAAGGCGAAGCATTGTTATCCTTTTGTTATCCTTTATTTTCTCTTTGTTATCCTTTTGTTATCCTTTCGATAGCCCGCATTCTGTTTAGGGGGAGTACTTTTGTAACTCATTAATTTACTGTAATATTTATAATTAACTTATGAAAAAATTATCTGCTTTTCTACTTGTTTTGACGCTTACAGCAGGCATTTTAGTGCAAACCGCAAAAGCACAGATTACGGTCTCCGGTTCCAACACCAAAGACGGCACCTACACCTCCTTAACAAAAGTCGACGGTGCATTTGCCGCACTTAGCAGCATATCCCAGGCAACAAAAACCATTATCATTACCATAACAGCGAATGTTACCGATGAAGATGGTGCAACTGCTTTGACCGGAGTCGCCGGAATGTGGACCAGCCTCATCATCAGCCCAAGTGGTGCCCGAACAATATCCGGCTCGGTGTCAAAACCGCTTATCGACCTCAATGGTGCGGATAATGTAACCATTGATGGGTTAAATACCGGCGGCAATTCGCTGGTCATTTCAAACCTCAGCACAGCAACTACAGCGGGAACTTCCACCATACGGTTTATCAACGACGCTTCTGGCAATACTGTTCAATATTGTACGATTAAAGGTTCAACGAAAGATGCCGCTGCTGGGATTATTTTCTTCTCAACCACAACTGGTTCAACCGGAAATGATGGCAATTACATTGATAATAACAATATTACCAATTCAGTCGATGCCAACAGACCGTTGAATGCCATATATTCGTTGGGAATAACAGGTTCCAATCTCGAAAATAGTGGCAACTTCATCCGCAATAATAATATCTATGATTTCATGAATAAAACAGCGGCTTCCAACGGCATCAACCTTGGCTCTTTTACAACCGCCTGGACCATTTCGGGAAACAGTTTTTATGAAACAGCATCATTTGCAGCGACTACAGGAGCGGAGAGATACCCTATTTACATTTCAACTGCTGGCATAAGCTTTACTATATCGGGTAATTACATCGGAGGAAGTTCGGCAGAGTGCCTTGGTACCTGGACCAAGACTGCAACTGACGGAGGTTTCAGGGCAATGAACATTAGTGTTGGAACAGGAACGGCAAGCAATATACAGGGCAATACCATCAAAAACATCTCATGGACAAACACGGGAGTTTCACTCTGGTGCGGTATATTTATTAATGCCGGCGATGTAAACATAGGCACCACCTTAGGGAACGTAATTGGCGCGGCCGAGGGAAACGGATCGATCACGTTTACCGGGGGAGGTTCTTCATCTGTTTCATATGGGATACGCAATGCCGGAACAGGGACGGCCGATATTCAAAACAATACGATTGGTTCTATTACCACGAATAATTCCACTTCCACGTATCCATCAGACTTTTATGCGATTTACAAAGATGCTAAAGTTGGGGCCACTACCATCAGCAATAATCAGATAGGCAGCACGGTAACAGCCGCCAGTATCAATGCAAGTTCGCTTTCAACAGCAAATGCACAAATAGTTATGGGAATACAAAATAATGGTACGGGTACAATAACCATTTCGGGCAACACCGTGGCCAACATGACAAATGCAAACACCTTTAACGGCAGTGGAGCGATTGATGGCATTTACTCCGGTGACGGCACAAACACCATCACCAATAATACGGTAAGGGATTTAACCATTGCCAATTTGAGTACCGGGAATTATGAAAGGGCAGCAGTCATTGGTATTTACTGTCATTATGGAACAGGAGCAACAACCATTACGGGCAATACAATTAATAATTTGAAAAATACAAACACAAGCTTCGCAGGAAATATTTTTGGGATATATTACTTTGGTTCTGCGACGGCAAGCACCGTTTCTGAAAATTTCATTCACAGTTTATCGGTAACAGGAGCAAGCAGCACTTCGGCCAGTATTTGCGGGATAAAAATATATTCTGGTGGTACTACCTATTCAAATAATATTATCAGGCTTGGCGGCACTACATCAACAACCCTTTACGGCATTTACGAAACAGGGACTTCCGGTGCCAGTAACCTATATTTCAATACTGTATACATTGATGGAACAGTAGCATCAGGGAGTAACAAATCGTATGCATTGTACAGTGCGGTAAATACAACCACGCGGAGATTCAGAAATAATATTTTCAACAATGTCCGTTCAACGTCGGGCGGGGCTAGTTTGCATTATGGAATGTACATAGTTGCAACGGGATCAATAACCTGCGATTACAATGATTATCTGGTTTCATCGGCAAGTAACGGAGGAATGTTAGGATATTATAGTGGAGATAAATCAACATCGGTTATCGTAACCGGCCAGGATTCCCATAGTTTAAATACAGATCCTTTGTTTGCCAACGCAACTGCAGGCACCACAGCCTCCGATTTTGTGCCGGCGGCATCATTAACCGGTTGGTATGGAACAGGTATTACAACCGATTATGCAGGAATCACAAGATCGGCAACACCTACCATGGGGGCCTATGAAAGTAGCCCAGCTTTAACCTGGACCGGCACCACCTCCACGGCATGGAGCACTGCGGGGAACTGGAGCACCAGTGCTGTTCCTACAGCGTCGGACAATGTCACCATCCCCGATGTTACCAACGACCCTGTTGCAGCATCCGGCGTAGGCGCTTCATGCAACAACCTTACAGTGAACAGCGGTGCAAGCCTTACAGTACAATCGGGCGGATCGCTCATTACCAATGGCAGCATCACCAACAACGGCACGATCAATATACAGCGTTCGGTCACGACCGGCAGCTGGCATCTGGTATCAGCACCCACCACCAACGCCACCGCCAATAGCTTTGTCTCAGGCGATTATCTGCAAAGCTGGAGCGAAAGCACAGGCGCCTGGACAGATATTTCGGATATGAGTACAGCCTTAAACCCTGTTCAGGGTTATGGCTTATATAACAGCAGCGCCTCAGCCCGCACCTATACCTTCAGCGGAACACCGAACACAGGCAACCAAAGCAAGGCAATAAGCTATACCAACGGACCCACAGGCTACGACGGTGCCAATCTGCTGGGTAATCCATATCCATCCAGCATCGACTGGGACGGACTCAGAACTACTTACGGAGCAGTCTATTACTGGAACGGAAGCGCATATGTATCATGGAACAACGGAGGCTCAGGAGTTCAGTATATCCCACCGATGCAGGGTTTCTTTGTCATCACAGCCACAAACACGACCTTCAGCCTGACGAACCTCA
>CAITDJ010000126.1 GCA_903891085.1 uncultured Bacteroidota bacterium
ATAAATCGCGCATTTGGAAAGATAGCATTAATCAGATGTAATCTGAAGTTATTTATTGGCGTTTTCTCAATAAGGACTGGCTTATTTGATTTTACTGTTTCTAGGTAAAAAACTTCGCGAAGTTTGCGGCTCTTTTCTTCTTGTTCATCCGACTCGGTGAGTATGATTTTGCCCATTCGCTCAGGTGCATGGATTGACCATATATCAGTTTCAGGATAAGCTAAAATCCAAAGATCCCTGGGTTCGTTCAGATAAACTACTTTTTGGTGTTTTGAAAGTGCTGTTCCTAATATTGTAGTGCCTGATCTGCCGCATCCCAGAATGAATACCGGTGATTTTCCGGGTTCATTGGTTATAAAGGAATCAGATATTGCCTTAGGCATGATTAAGGTTTTATTAATATTTTGAATGCCTGTGATAGCTGTAGGACTAAATCCTTAAAACGGTTTTTAGTCTATATTGATTGGGTGAAATACGATTTCTTCATGCCTTATGATTTCAAGTTTGATGTCCAGTTTTTCAAACAGTTGGAACGTAGTGTGAGCAATCAGCGCATCGCCGGCATTTCCGGGGTTGGCGCAATAAACAACCTCTTTACCTGTATACTGTTTTAGAAATCCATTGATATCTGTTTCATTGAAAGTCATAAAATTTCTTTTAAATGGGTTAAAACAAAGTTCAAAAGTGTGATTCGTTTGCCAAAAAGCACTTTATTTTTCCTACTCATTGCTTGTTTTAAAAGCTCGCGGAGAATAATTCTCCTGTATTCCGGTGATAATCCGGGTATCAAATTTCGGAGACAATCAAGTGTTGGTCCACGCCAAATATCAGCATCGGCTTTCAAATCTTCATCCAGAAACTGATACTCCGGCAACAAAAATTTAGTGCAAAGCCAGTTTGCATCTTCCGCCAATGCTTCCCATACCGTTTTGCTAAGACCTTTCGGGAGCATGAATTTTTGTCCCGGCATGTCGGCTAAAAGCTTATTTAAAGCTACCATCCTTTCGGGGTGCAGCTCATAACCCAGGGTTTGCGGAAATGTACGGTTAACCGAATCGAGCAGGGCGACGGTTTCATATGTATGGGTTGGGTTTTCGCGAACTATGTCTGGCTTAATCTTATCAGGCAAATCCTTATCAATGCCTGCCAGCAATGCTCCGGCAGGCCCATACCGGTTGGTGACGGCATCTTCATATTTTATAACTGAAATATTTTCACGGCCGAAAACCTCCGAAAAATTAGTGGTTAGGTTACTGTAGAGGTTGTTGCGAAGCAGATGGTACTCTATAGCTTTATTCATTGGTATACCAAAGTTGCAAATGCTTGCTTGAAGAAAGCTACGGAAGCGCGACACCGGATGGCGGCACATCAACACAACCTTGAAGCCCGCTCCAGGATGTGTCATTTCCAGAAAATATAATCTAAGTTTTTCAAGTTCATCTTTTTGCAGGTGGGAAATATCTTCAACGGATATTACAAGCGTTTCGCCTTTGAAATCCTTTATTTGCCCCCGTAGTTGCCTGCCATATTCCTCATGAAGGGTATTGATGGCCTCACTGTTGGTGTAACCGCAACTTACGTTGAAATGGTATTTTTCGGGCTTTTCCCTGAAAAGGCTGTACAAAGGGATGGAGTGGTTGCTGATGGAAATGTCACCCGCTTTAAACTCAGGATACAAAATACCCGCTTCTGCCAATTTCAACCGCTCATTGAAAAGTGTATTTTGAATGGTGGTGGATGCGGTTTTATGCACCCCAATATGTAAGAAGATGTCCTTAACCAAAAGGATAAATGATTTGTTTGGATCTAGTTGCTAAATAATTCATCAATAAGATAGTGTGATTTTTACAACAGCTAAACCAGGAAAAGCGTCGTTAAAAAATTAAACATTTTGTGCCCGGAACAATCATATCCAAATATCTACTCACTGCTTCACTTTCTGTCATCAAATCATTCCTAATCACCTCTGATCCAGTATAAATAAAATGCTAATCAACCAAATATCATTTCAGGACAATTATAAACAGGTTGAAAATGGAATCTGGTCTTAAAACCAAAATTATTGATTAAACACAGCTTCGCCACTTCAGTCACAATTGGCATAGCGCTGACACGTAATTAAAGTATGTGAAACAGTTTGATTAAGTATCGATTGAAATTTTCCTTCATCACAGTGAAGTTGTAGTTTCCTGTCAATTATCAGCAGTCAGTTTAAATATTCCTCTGATTTCAATTCCACTTTAAAATTGTTTCAGAGGCTAATTTAGTTTTTTTTTAAAAGGTTGTTTAAAAATGAAATCAATTCACGTAAAAAAATCCATTTTGAAATAAAATTTGTAGTTTTGTTTATGGACGGTACTACCACTACATTTCTAAACTTATGAAAACATGTGGCTAAAAGGCAAGAAAATATGGTCAATGTCAATATTTTATGATTAGAAAGTACTTATTACGGTATTCAAATCGCTTTATTTCAGGATATCTGGTGCTGGCTTCAGATATTTTAATTGTGATTCTTTCCTTTATTGCGGCTTATATCATTCGTTTCAATTTTGATATTTCGGAAATAAACCTGTGGAGACTCCCCACTTATCTTCCACTTGTAACAGCTATATCAGCAATTGCTTTTATTGTAACGCGGTCATATGTTGGTATTATTCGTCACACCAGTACCGCCGATATTCTCAGAATATTTTACTCAGTAGCTGTTACGGCTTTTATATTGGTTTTACTTAACACTTTGATTCTATTGTATCGTTGGCCATTACCAAAGGTTTTGCCTTTGAGTATCATTATTATACACAGTCTGACCTCTCTCTTTCTGATGATTTTTACACGATTACTTGCCAAGGTTATTTGGATAAACCTCATTAGGAAAAAACAGGAAGCTACGAATGTTATCATATACGGCGCAGGAAAAGCAGGTATTTTAACTAAAAATACCTTGCTCAGTGATATAAGCAATGCGTATAATGTACTTTATTTTGTTGATGAAAATCCGGGTAAAATCGGTAAAAATATTGAAGGTATTCCTATTATTGCCGCAACTGTTATTACTTCTCAATTTATTCGTAAGAAAAATATCAGTGAGGTTATTATCTCTATCCAAAATATTGATCCAGTGAAAAAACGGGAGATCGCAGATGCGTTGCTTCAGTTAAATGTAACAATCAAAAATATTCCACCCATTGAGCATTGGATCAATGGTGAACTTAAGCTGAAACAGATTAAGCACATTAATATTGAGGATTTGTTACAGCGTGAACCTATCGTATTGAATGACAGTGCTGTCATCAAAGAACATACTGATAAAGTTATTCTTGTTACCGGTGCTGCCGGAAGCATAGGTAGCGAAATCGCCCGTCAGTTATTACATTACCCGATTTCACGTATCGTTTTGTTTGACCAGTCAGAAACACCCTTGCATGAGTTAGCTCTTAAATTTAAAGCTATTTTCCCTGATTTTGACAAACGTGCAATAGTGGTCATGGGTGATGTAAGCAATTATGATAGGATGGATTGGGTTTTCAACCAGTTTAAACCACAACTTGTTTATCATGCGGCTGCATACAAGCATGTTCCGATGATGGAGGAAAATCCTGCTGAAGCTGTCCGTGTAAATGTTATGGGTACGCAAATACTGGCCGATATTTCGGTTAAGTACAATGTGCGAAAATTTGTGATGGTTTCAACCGACAAAGCTGTTAATGCATCGAATGTGATGGGTGCGACCAAACGTGTTGCTGAAATTTATACGCAAAGCCTGAATAAAGTTCAATCAATTTCAACCAGATTTACCACCACACGTTTTGGAAATGTTCTTGGCTCCAGTGGCTCAGTAATTCCTCTCTTTCGAAATCAAATAGAGGAAGGTGGCCCCTTAACTGTCACGCATCCGGAAATCACTAGATTTTTCATGACTATTCCTGAAGCTTGCCAGCTAGTGCTTGAGGCTGGAACAATGGGGAACGGGGGTGAAATCTATATTTTTGATATGGGTCAACCCATTAAAATTGTTGAATTGGCCCGTAATATGATTCGCCTTTCCGGGCTTCAGCCAGATGTGGATATTAAAATCTCTTATACAGGGCTTCGCCCAGGTGAGAAATTGTTTGAAGAATTATTAAATAGTAGTGAGAATTCATTACAAACCCATCATCCGCGTATTATGATTGCAAAAGTCAGGCAATTCAATCATGAAGAAATTTCAAATTACCTGAATGAACTCAGGCATATTTTAAAAACCGATAATAATTTCGAAATAGTTGCCTGTCTTAAAAAGATTGTCCCTGATTATAAAAGTAGTAATTCCATTTATGAATCGCTTGATTTACCTGATAGTATAATTCGGGAAGAAGCGAAAATAAAATCAACCCCAATTGAATAACCATGAAACCAAAGAAAATTCAAAAAATACAGAATAGCGGAGGATGGAATCTGGATCCAAAACAGATTTTTTACGGACTTGCATTGATGGCGTATATTCTCATTCCGACCTTCACACCCAACCTTTTGGCATTGGACACCAATACGCCCAAATTCTTTGCCACAGCACTTCTGAATCTTTTGGTATTTGGTGTTATTGTTTCCATTGAGGATAGAAGACAACTTTCCGGTTTTGTTGGTCGTTTGTTTTCAACAAATGTTGGAATGGTCTATGCTTTATTTATGGTTGCTGTATTACTCTCTTTCACTCAGGCACTCAATTTATCTGAGTCATTGCTGCAGTTCATGAAAATATTTACTGTGTTTACGGCGGTTGTTAACCTTTCATTCATTCTGAATCGTGATACTTCATTTGTTAAAATCATAATGATCATCATGACTGGTTTATTGTTGTTTGATTCAATTTCGGTATTTTATTACATCAATAAATTTGTGTCAGGAGAAATCCCAAGTATTTTGGAAATTAAAACTGTTTATTCCAATAAAAACATACTCGCATCTGCCATATTTGTGAAATTACCTTTTGCACTTTATTTAATGGTTTATGAAAATGGCTGGCCAAGAAAAATTTCATGGGTGGCCTTCATGAGTGGAATCGCAGCAACATTATTTCTAGCGACAAGGGCCTTTTATTTGGGACTTATTGTCATTTCTTTCATTTATTTGTTTTATTACGTTATATATTATCTTAGAAAAAAAGACAGCAAAAAACTTTGGCAAATTGGTAGTTACTCTGGTGCTATTATTATCGCATTGATCGCGTTCTCAATTATTCAAAATTTACTTTACCCAAAAGATAAAGCAGTCGATAAATATACAAGAAGTATTACTCAACAAGTAGAATCAATTATAAATAATGATAATTCTACCCGACAACGATTAGATGCATGGAGATGGTCTTTGGAGTTAATAAAGGATAACCCCCTATTAGGAGTTGGTGCTGGTAATTGGAAAGTTGCAATTTTAAAGCATGAAAATCAACAAAATGATGGTTTCATTTATATTTATAAAGCACATAACGACTTTATTGAAACAGCTACTGAAACAGGCCTGATTGGTGGCTTATTATTTCTTTCAATATTTGGATTAATCTTTTGGAATCTTATCTGGTTTAATGTAAAGAATACGGAAGAGAATAGCAATCATCAAAGACTTTTCTTTATTGCAGCCACTGGTTTGTTGTTTTATGGTGTTGATGCATCCTTCAATTTTCCTGCAGATAGACCGGAAATTCAAGTTTTATTTTCTTTTTTTATAGCAATTGGTGTTGTTTCAATATTACAACGAAAGCAAAAAAGTCTGGAAAATAATGACAAGGAGGTCAGGGATGATAATCAAGCTCAAGTATTTATTTTTTGGAGTGTAAGTGGTCTATTTGCATTTTTGATGGTCATAAGTTCCTTTATTCTGTATTATAATTTTATATCTACGAAAACGCAAAGGATAGTCTATCAAGAAATTATGTCAGGAAAACTGAAAGAACCCTCCGATAAAATAATTGCTGGTTTTCCATCAATTCCGAACGTTAGTGTCTGGGGTGAACCGATCGCATCAATAAAAGCAAGATATCTGCTTGACGAAGGTAAGAATGATCAGGTAATTGTATCCTTAAATAATGATTTCGCAAGTCCCTTTGATGCAAGGCGTGAGTTTTATATGGCGACAGCATATAGTAATCTCAATCAAATTGACAGTGCATTGGTGTATGCACTTAAATCGCACGAGGCTAAACCGAAATACCTCAGAAACGTAGCATTGATAGCAGATCTGTTAGAACGCAAAGGTGAAACCGGAAAGGCTGCAGATTTCTATGATTTATATCTTCAATCCACAAAAAATAATTTGCAGGCCTGGTTGGTGGCAAGTAATTTGTACGTTAAATCAGGTAAAATGGATAAGGCTTCTAACCTCATTGATGAGGCTTCAGGGTATTTCCCAAACGACAGTTTAATTATTAAACAAAAGCGTTTTTTAAACTTCAAAAAGAACGTAGAAGTTTATTTGCCAACTTACAATAAAGCGATGGAATATTATCGGGATTTAAAGTATTCCGAAGCACTTCGATTTCTCAACCTATTTATTGATAAAGTACCTGATGATGCCAATGCATTACAAATGAGATCATTCACAAATTATTTCCTCAAAGATTATTATAAATGTATAGCTGACGCCAATGAGTCATTAAAAATTGGATCAAAAAATGCCTCTCTTATTAATCTGAGAGGTGTTTCGTATCGACAAATCAGTAATTTCGATGCTTCTTGTGAAGATTTTAAACTAGCAATGGAAATGGGTAATGCAAGTGGCAAAACCAATTACGAAAGGTATTGCGGAGGCAAATAATTAATATTGTTGGGGAAGATTGAAGCGATCTTAATAAAATTGGATTTGAGTAAATCCTGATGCAACTTCAGAGAGTAGGAGAGAGGTGTTTTAAGTCAGTTTTAATCTTGTAATCTTTTGACGTACTAGTATATAAATAATCGTCAATCCCATTAGTAAAAACAAAAATACACCTATGTTCATTCTGTTTGTGAATGTCAGATAGATGGTAAGTAAATTAATTCCTAATTGAATGATTGCATAGGAAGCTGCCACAAAAAGATGGGGAAGTCCTTTTTCATTGACAAGAAGTTGGTATAGATGCAGTCGGTGAGATTTGAATATATTCTCTTTACGACCTAAACGAATTATGATAGTGATCACACTATCAATACCATAAACAGAGAATAATAAAATCCAGAAAGCTTGTCTGGTTTCGACCATCAAACTGATCATCATCCAGGATTGGAGGAATGCCATACTTATACTTCCAACATCACCGGCAAATACCATCGCCTTTGATTTGGCGTTGAAAAATGTAAATATCAGAACACTCAAAAACAATACACCGACCAGTCCACCGGGAAAAAATGGTTCCCAATGTTCAGGGAAAGTTGTTGTGAAAAATGAGGATAAGAGTCTGGGTGCATTGTTTAAAAGGCTGAAAGTACCTAAAAGTACCAGGCTGTAAAAGGCTGTAATACCATTTATACCATCCATAAAATTAAACGCATTAATCCAGCCAATAGTCAATATGAGTGAAGCAATTATCAAGTACCAATGCATATTGTAAAGTCCTACATCATAAAAAAGAAGTCCGATGGCAAGTAAATGAAAAACAATTCTGAAACTTCCGGGTAAACTTTTCAGATCATCTACAAAGCTTATTAGGCTAATTATCAGTAAACCCATCACAGCATAAGGCTGCTCCCACCCAAAAATAATAAACCAGGTAATGGCTCCGATTGGGAAAATGATACCTCCCCCGCGAACTGTAGGATGTGTGTGAGAACTTCTTCCCAAAGGGATATCAATTATTTTCAATCCTTTCGCTATTGTTATATAGGCGATCATTATGACAAATAGAAAAACAAAGATGAAGGAATAGGTTATAAGCATTTTTTAGAAATGTTTAAGAGTTAAACGAAGTCCACTTTTTGCAGTTACTGGAAGGGTATTTATTTTTAATGCTGATTTCAATTTGGTATTTGAGACAACATAAGATTCAGTTAATTTATTAAGACGTTCGCTGTTCAAAGGGAGATGCAATAAATCACCAATTTTAGAACTGAACCTGATGATGCCCGTTGGAATATTCAAAATCAAGGTTTCCCGATGTAGCGATTCTGCAATCAGTTTTATCAATTCGTTTGTGGAAAGAGATTCGTCATCGGCAATATTATAAATTCCTGATGGGATTTCTTTTTCTATCAATTGCCTTAATACGAAAATCAGGTTTCCGATTGAAACAAAGGACCTTTGATTTGTAAACGACCCCATAGGCCATGGAATACCCTTTTTGACAATCTTATAAAGTAGGTTCAAATTTCCTTTGTTGCCAGGCCCATGAATCATACAGGGACGTAAAATATAGACTCTTTTATTTTCAGGGATTGAATGAGATAAAATGTATTGTTCTGCTGCAAGTTTCGATTTACCGTAATCAGTTTTCGGATTTGGGAT
>CAITDJ010000127.1 GCA_903891085.1 uncultured Bacteroidota bacterium
ATATAGCGATACGGGAACCTGGAAACAAACTGCATTGCGCGTTGCCCTGTTTTCGGATATAACGGTGGAATATCCCATGACTCTGTTACAGGAACATCCTGATGCATTGATTACTGCTACAGTGGAAACGGCATCTCATCCTATTTCTGAAAATCCTGAATGGGAATTTAAAGGAATTAATGTATGAGCGCTTTGAAACCACTGAATACGAATTCCCTTTGTTTCAATCACATTGTAGGAACAGGGGGAATTGGTGCCGGAATTGTGTTTTCGCTCGATGGAAACCATACACTCGGACGTAACGAGAGCCGTTTGGGCGATTTAGAACCATTTCGCGATTATTGCAAGCAGCATATTATTATGCACTACATTGCCATACTGCTTAATGCCGGTGATAATGCCGTTTTTCAATCTTTTCCAATCGGAAAAGTGGGTAACGATATCGAAGGGAAACGCTTAAAAGAGATGATGAATGAGGCCGGAATGAATATAAAATTTGTTTCGGTGAGTTTGGAATCTCCAACTCTGTTCAGCGTTTGTTTTCTGTATTCCGATCGCTCAGGAGGGAATATAACCAGTTCAAATAGTGCAAGTAATTTGGTAAACGAAGAGGATATCAATTTATTCTTCGACGATTACCAATTAGATGGAAAAAAGGGAATTGTACTGGCAGTTCCCGAAGTACCGGTTGAAACCCGTATAAAGCTCTTACAAAAAGGTAAAGAGTTTGGGATGTTTAATGTTGGATCAGTTCTCTCTTCGGAAATAGCGTCATTTGAGAAACAAAACGGCTTTAAACTGACAGATTTGCTGGCAATCAATATTGACGAAGCTCAACGTATAGCAGGAATTGAAGATAAAAACTCCGAAAGCGCTGATATAGTCGAGAAGTGCATATCAAAGCTAAAAAAAATGAATCCGCAAATGATTGTGCTCATTACTGATGGTGCAAATGGTTGTTATTGCAGCAGAGATAATCAGTTGGAATTTACTCCGGCAATTAAAACAAAAGTAGTCTCAACAGCAGGCGCAGGCGATGCTTTTTTAGCTGGTACTATTACAGGCATTTGTTGTGGATTGCCGCTTTTTAAAGGTTATAGCAATACCGAAAGCAATCAATCTCCTTTGCAAACAGCCGTTGAACTGGGTACTGCATTAGCTTCATTGTCAGTTACTTCGGCTGACACTATACACGAAGGTGCAGATGCTGCAAGTGTTTATAAGCACATTCAACAGGCAGGTTTGACTATGTCCGACGATTTTAGTAAGATATTTTCCAATAAATAAAGCGATAAGTTATGGGCTACAAACTAAGATTTGTTCAAAAATTCCAATTAAGTAAAGCGTTTGAGTTCCTTGAAATTGAAAAGCAATTTGAAGAATTTGAACAAAAGTACCCGGAATTTCCGAAAGGAAAGCGTTATCTTCCTATCTGTGGAATGCATCCTTCAAATACCCTGATTTGGGAATGTGATTTCGACACCTTAGATGAACTTCAGGCAACACACAATTTTTTAATGAGCGATAACAGGCATGAAGAGTTGTTTCAGGTTCAATCACAATACATGCTCGATGCCTATACTGAAATTTATCGTCCTTATAATTCATGATTTAAAACAAAAACAATATGAAGATCTATTCAATACAGGATGTTATTCCTGAAAAAAACATAGTGATATTTTC
>CAITDJ010000128.1 GCA_903891085.1 uncultured Bacteroidota bacterium
ATAAAGTCTAAACATATGGTCATCCCATGTGATTTTTTTGCTTTCAATATCAAGATCCCAAACGCCTATGCGGCCTGCCCGTAAGGCCAATTCCAGTCGCGTGGTTATTTGTTTCACTTTTTCCTCAGCCAGCTTTCTTTCGGTGATGTCAGTCAACGAAGTAAAACGCACTATTCTTCCTTTGTAATGCATAGTCCTTCCGCGGATAGTGCATGGAAATGTTGTTCCATCTTTTCTTAAAGCCCTAACTTCATAAGGATCTTCGTGGTTTGATTGCATGTTTTTCAAGACAACATCCCGGTCTTCAGGAGCAATCCATTCTGTCCCCTTTTTCAACAGGGATTCCTCTGAGGTATATCCAAACATCCTTTCGGCTGTCTGGTTTTGTTCAATACACATTCCATTATCAGAGATGAAAATGGCTTCGAATGAAGCTTCAGATAAAGCCCGGTATTTTTCTCTGCTTTCTTCAATCTCGGCTTCTGCCTGTTTGCGTGTTGTAATATCAATTACGTTTAGCAGACATTGATTTCCATTTCCAATTACCTGTCCTACAATAATTACATGTTTTGGCTTATTATATTTTGTTTCGATAACCACTTCACAAATCTCTTTGGTTTTAGAAGCAAAAACATTCTTGAAAAATTCCTGAAATACAGGCCGTGTGTTTTTTGAAACGTAATAATCGAAATGGTTGTTTATTAAGGCTGACCTTTGCTTGCTAATCCCAAGCATAGAGGCGCCACTATGGTTTTTTTCCTCGATTTCTTTGTTTGCTGTCAGTGTAAAATACCCGGAAGGAGCAAATTCAAAGAGTTCTGTGTATTTTTTAGAGGCGGCTTCTGCCTTTTCTTTGGTTTCAATCAACTCAATATTCGTAACCTCTAATTCTAATGCGCTTTTTGTAAGAGATTCCTCAAGTTCAACGCGATGGGTAATGTCTTTTGTGAAACTAAGATACCGTGTATTACTTAATTTAACTGCTTCAATGGTTAACCATCGTTTTGTTCCGTTATGGTGCTTAAACGACAAATCGGCTTTTAAAAAACCAGTTTCGGTTATTTTTCGAAATAGGATTAGTCCAATATCAAGTGAATCTTCATGGATTAAATCTGAAACTGACATTGTAAGGAACTCTTTTTCAGAGTAACCTGACATCTTGCAAGCAGCTTCATTTGCTTCAATATATTTTCCGTTTTCATCTATTACCAATACTCCATCAGGTGCATTTTCAATATAACTCCTGTATTTTTTCTCACTCTTTTTAAGTGTTTCGTTTGCTTTTGTCAGCTCTTCAGCTGTTTTTTTTAGTAGCGCACCCTCTCTTTTAATTATTTGTTTCTGATTGAAAAGGTCAAGAAAAACATTGATTTTACTCTGAAGTATTCTACTGTTTAAGGGCTTAAAAATATAATCAACTGCGCCTGATTCGTAACCCATGGCGATGTCCATTTCATCAAAATGGTTTGCAGTCAAAAAAACAATTGGTATTTTATCATCTATTCTACTTTCATTTAGTTTGACAGCCAGCTCAAAACCATTCATTCCAGGCATTCGAACATCAATAATCGCCATCGCCAACTCTATACCATGCACTTTTTTAATGGCATCGTAACCCGAAATGGCAGATATCATATTAACTTTGATTGTGCCGATTATTGCTGACAGTAATAACAGATTTTCTTCTGAATCATCAACGATAAGCAGGTTAGGTAAGGTTTTACTTCTGAATGTATTCATCATGCTTTAATTTGAGGATTTAGATGGGAAATACTTACTATTATTTCCACTTCTTAATAATTGTTCTGAAATTTTAGCCAGTATAAATGTGGCTTTGCAGACGCTGAAATAAGACTGATAAGTGTGTAATTTGCTAATTATCAGTAATTATTTGTAAGAATAATTCTCATGAGCAAGAATCGGAAGCTTGCCAAATTGAAGGAATTTGCTCTATGTTAATGAACCGAAAAGGATGTTGTAAAGATAAAAAAGTTAGTATGGACTACGCAAATATTTTTTATTAAGTCGATAGTTGGATTTTATGTTGGCGATGCTGTAATTTTAAAATACAAAATTGGGTGTTAGCCCCATTTCCTTTTGTCATTAAAAAAACGCTAACATATTTGGAGTTGACTTTGACAATATGCAATACAATTTTATACAATCTCAGAATGGGTTTAAATGATTGTGTTGATTGATTGACCTGAAAATATTTAGTCAATTTTTTGCTATTTCTTAAAAATCGCTAATTACATGGAATAATTGATGCACGAAGCGTCAAAAATCAATCATCCATCTAAGAATTAAATTAAATTTGCATGCAATTTAAGAAATTGAATCTGAATAGTTTCAGTAGCAACTAATAGTCAAAACGATGAATTTCAAAAAGTTAAATGATTTGGTTGGTTGGGTAGTGTTTTTTATCGCCACCGTAGTTTATTTCTCAACACTTGAACCAACAGCAAGCTGGTGGGATTGTGGTGAGTATATTTCAACCGCTTACAAGCTGCAGGTTGGACATCCTCCGGGAGCGCCATTATTCCAGATGCTGGGACGGTTTTTTAGTCTTTTTGCTTTTGGCGATACAAGCCGTGTGGCACTGATGATTAATGCAATGTCTGCGATGTCGAGTAGTTTCACAATATTATTTCTTTTTTGGACCATCACCATGCTTGCCCGGAAGTTCATGTTAAAAGGCGAAAATGAAGACAATCTGGTTCAGCAAATAGCTGTATTGGGTGCAGGAGCAGTGGGTGCACTGGCTTATACATTCAGCGATTCTTTCTGGTTTTCGGCCGTCGAAGGTGAGGTGTATGCGATGTCATCATTTTTCACTGCGGTTACTTTTTGGGCAATTTTGAAATGGGAACGCGTAGCAGATGAACCGCATAATTATCGTTGGTTGTTATTTATCGCTTATTTGATCGGACTTTCGATCGGCGTCCACATGCTTAATTTGTTGGCTATTCCTGCCATTGTTTATGTTTATTATTTCAAAAAGTATACGCCAAACTTGAAGGGATTTGTGATCGCCGGGTTGATTTCATTGTTTATTCTTGGCTTTGTTATGAGTCTTATCATACCCTGGATTGTTAGGTTAGCAGGGCTTTTCGAATTATTATTTGTCAATTCATTCGGAATGCCTTTTAACACTGGGTCGATCATCTATTTCTTACTACTTGGTGGTGCTATCGTTTATGGATTAAAATACACTTACGAAAAAGGCAAGGTGGTGTTTAATACCGCCATTCTTTCGTTCATGTTTATTTTAATCGGCTATTCCTCATTTTTTCTCCTGATAATCAGGGCTGATGCTAATACTCCGATTAATGAAAACAACCCGGATGATGCGATCTCGATGCTTGCCTATCTAAACCGTGAGCAATATGGTGATTGGCCGTTACTGACAGGGCAGTATTATATGGCTCCTGTGAAAGATTACGAAGATGGAAATCCGGTTTATGTGAGAGATCAAAAGAAAGGTAAATACGTTATTACAGATAACAGAAAAGGCACGCAAGCGATTTATGATGAACGCTTTACCACCTTATTGCCTCGTATGTGGAGTAATGCAAAGCCAAGTCATATACGCATGTATAAAGAGTATGGAGGCGATAATGGCATTCCGATCAGGGTGACAAAAGGTGATGGTTCCACGGAAGTGTTGTACAGGCCGACGTATGGCGAAAATCTGAAGTTTTTCTTCAGCTACCAGATAAGTCATATGTATCTCAGGTACTTTATGTGGAATTTTGTTGGAAGGCAGAATGATATGGAGAGTCAGGGTGAGATTGAAAACGGTAACTGGATAAGTGGTTTTGGCTTTCTCGATTCGATGCGTCTGGGTGATCAAACGAATTTACCCGAAAGCATGAAGAATCCTGCCAGGGCTGTATTTTATTTTCTGCCTTTGATATTGGGATTATTGGGTATTTTGTATCTATTACAACGCGATTTATTCGACAGCTGGATTGTATTTCTCCTTTTCATCATGACCGGATTGGCCATTACTGTGTATTTGAACCAGACACCTTATCAGCCACGTGAACGGGATTATGCCTATGCCGGATCCTTTTATGCATTTGCTATCTGGATCGGAATCGGGGTGCTTTCGTTGTATGAGTTGGCTTCAAAATATCTCGGAAAGAAGGTTTCTACAATTGCCATTGTGATCACCATTTCGTTGATACTTGTACCAGGCATTATGGCAACACAGGGTTGGGAAGCCCATGACCGTTCGGGTAAATATGCCGCACGCGATTTTGCTAAAGCCTATCTTGCGCAGTGTGAGCCGAATGCTATCTTGTTTACGAATGGAGATAACGACACTTTCCCATTGTGGTATGTGCAGGAAGTTGAAGGCTTCCGTACGGATGTGCGTGTTGTGAACTATATGCTGGCTTCGGGTGATTGGTATGTGCATCAATTAGGGAAAAAGGTGTATGAATCTGATCGTATGAAATTTACACTGAAACCAGATCAGTATAACAAAGGCATTAATGAGTATTTACCAGTGATGGAGAGGATTGCCGGACCGGTTGAGTTAAAAGACGTGATTAATTTTGTTGCAGCAGACAGTGAACGTAACAAAGTTCCATTGCAATCAGGTGAAAAAATCAACTATATCCCCACCCGGAAACTTGTATTGACGGTGGATAAAAACGCTGTGATTAAAAACAAAGCGGTTCCTGATAAATACAAAGATTCAATTGTCAGCGAAATAAAATGGGAAGTGAAACAAAATGCAATATTCAAAAACGACCTGATGTTGCTCGATTTCATTGCCAACAACAATTGGGAGCGTCCCATTTATTTTGCCAATCCCGGAAGTTCGAGTAAAGTATTTGATATTGATACCTATTGCCATATGGAAGGACTGGTATATCGTTTTATGCCTTACAAAGCTTCAAATTATTATAAAAACATGGGAGGTGTTTACACAGATGGTTCCTATGATATGTTAATCAACAAAGCAAAATGGGGTAATCTTGAAAAACCGGGTGTTACTATCGATCGCGAAAGTTACCGCAACACAGCCATGGCAAAACAGGCCTATCTGAGGTTAGCTCAGGGATTGATGAATGAAGGGAAAAAGGAACTTGCGATAAATACATTGGATAAGTGCATTGCGTTTTTTCCGCATAAGAAAGTGACTTTTGACTATTATATGCTTCCCTATATTGAGATTTATTTTGATGCCGGTGCCCCGGAAAAAGCAATTGATCTGATACGGACACTGACGGACCGTTATGTTGACGACTTAGGGTATTACAGCAGCCTGAGTGGTAAGTTTAAGACTTATTACGGACAGAATTCAGAGGAGGCACTCGCTGTGCTGCAGCGCTTATCAGCCATAGCTGAACAAAACAAACAAACCGATCTTTCGAAAGAAATCGATGAACAGTTTCAGAAGTTTATCAACCTGATGGGTTATAGCGGGAATTAGAATGGGACTGACATTTCAGCTCAGACAGCTATGATAACAAAAAAGCTTTCGGGATTCCGAAAGCTTTTTTGTTTTAAAACAATGAACAGAAACAAATTATTACTTTTTTAAAGCAGACTTTTTACTTCCCATATAAAGGATATACAATCCGGACAACACGAATGGAATACTCAGCCATTGGCCCATATTGAGTGCCATTGAGCTTTCGAAACCAACCTGGGGCTCTTTCAGAAATTCAACAAAAAACCGGATGCCAAAAATCAGGATCAGAAACATGCCAAATATGTATCCTTCCTGTTTTTGACCCATATTTCTCCTGAAATAACTGTAATAAAGAAAAAAGAATGAAGCCAGATAAAACAGACCTTCATAGAGCTGTGTTGGATGACGTGGATCAGCATTGAGGGCCGGATCGTGATAACGAACAAATTTAAATCCCCAGGGTAAATCGGTGATATGACCAAATATCTCAGAATTCATAAGGTTACCGGTTCGTATAAAGAAACCGGCAAGGGCAACAACAATAACGACATGGTCAAGTGTCCATAACATCGATTTATTATGTTTTTTTGAAAAGAAATACAATGCGATAATGATGCCTATGGCAGCGCCATGACTTGCCAGTCCGCCTTCCCAAATTTTCAATATTTCAATCGGATGTGCCAGATAATAAGCCGGTTCATAAAATAAACAATGGCCCAATCGTGCGCCTAAAACCGTGGCTATCAGCATATAGGTTGATAGTTCGTCAAGGATCTTGTCGTTGATTTTTTCCTTTTTAAAGATTTTTAGCATGATAATATATCCCACTACAAAGGAAGCTGCAAACAGCATTCCATACCAGCGCACACCACGACCTCCGAGTAAAGGTAGCCAATCAGGGAAATTGAATATTTCCGGTGAAACATTCCAGGTAATAAATTGTAGCATCATGTTCGGTTTTTTTGCAAAAATAGCATTATTCTAAAGTCTTTACAATGCTTTTAGTAATGAACAATTGAAAATGGACAATTGACAATTATTTAAATATCACACTTAGTGAAATTTACAAAATTTCAATGACGACACTCATTATTTAACTTGTACAAAAGAAACAAAAAGAAAATCAGAAGTCCTGAATCAGAACTTTTACCGGCAAGGCAGGGCGAATCTTAAATACAATTTGCAACAAATCCAGGATTTAATATTTACGTTGGCTTGTTGTTGGTCAACCAAAACTTCTATAGCCTTTGGTATTCGAAGGTTGGGTAACCTTTTTCGCCCAGGTCATTGTAAAATCCAATGAAACGCATTTTGTAATAAAAGCCGTTCTGAGCCCTGATTATATAATTCCAATCCGGATTCACAATATAAGAAACCTGTCCACTTTCAACATCGCCAACCACATCTTTCCAGTTGTAACCTATTCTATCATTTTGTTGCGTAAAGTTCATGTTTTGAGCCAAATCCATCGAAATGGAATCGAAATGATGAATGCTGTCGAAGGCAACCATGGTTTCGAATCGGTTCAATAATACGCCGGTTACAAGATAGGGATATGGATCTCCTTCATTGGTGTATAGCAACGTGGTATATTGTGTAAAAAGAAGATCGTATGAATCGAAGGCAGGCTCAGGTTGTAACTGACCGGGCTCATTAACAAAGGAATAGTAAATATAATTCACGCCCTCAACTTTTGTCACACTTGCTGCGATCATATTGGTATTGTTCAGATTGGCATAACGGAAATAATAGGTATTACCCGCCAAACTGTCAAATACAATTTTACGAAAACCAAGCAAATTACCCAATTCATCATAACCACGGTCAATCACGTAAACAAGTCCGGAATAAATGGTATCAATTTCGTTGATGGTGATCCAGTTTCCAACGGCGGTTGAGTCTAAATTACCTGACGAAGGATCAAATTTCAGATCTAATCCATCATGTGAGGTGACGTTTTCGATTTGTGTTTCGCCCGTTACTGCTGCAAGCCCAAAGTTTGCCGTATTGAGCAGAATATGACTTCCTGTTGATGTTGACTCAAAAGCCAAATCAAACGAATTTTTGTCGTTGCTCGAAACAACGGTGTTTTGGTCCAAACTGAAATACACCTGATATTTATAGTTCTGGGTCAGTTCGATCATCACTGTGGTGCGGTCGCCCCTGTCAAAAGGTGGTATTTTTTCATCCTCCTTAAAACAGGATGTCAGCAATAACAGTATGAAGGGAATAAAAATTATGTTTGCTTTCATCTTAGAATTTTTTCAGGGCCAGTGCGAGTTTAACAAAATAGGTTCTGCCCCAGGCAACCGGCGAACTCCCCGAACTCCCACTGTGAATTCCGCCACTTCCCGTATCTCCGGTCAGATTGATATTGGTATTGTTGAACAGATTTTTTGCTCCGAACTGGGCGTTCATCCGGTCATGCCAAAACCACCGGCTCACTGAGATATCCAATGTATTATAGCTTTCCATCATGGTTTGATACACCGACCCATTATCACCCAGAAAAACTTCAGGATAGGCTCCATTGTATTTATAGAAAACCGAAAAACTAACATCTGTTTTTCTCCATAAATAATTCACATTGGCAACAACATCAGGGCTATAAACCATATCATAAGTCACATTATCCCTGAAGATTTGCTTTCTTCCGGTTTCACCATAACCTAATTTAATGTCGAGCCAGGGATAAACACGGTTATTGAAGTTAAGCTGAAAACCTTGTGTAATCATATTGTCTACATTCACATAGGTATAAAGCGATGAATTAAAATCGACTGTTGCAAGACTAATACTATGATTGATGTTGTTGTAAAATAAGCTCATCTCAACACCATAATCATAGGTCTCCTTTTCATGATTATATTTCAAGGCAATGTTAACGTTTTGCGAATGTTCTGCTTCGAGATTTTCATTCCCTCGGATATTGTGATTTACATCGACAAATTCGAGGTAAAGTTCTTTAATCGAAGGTGCTCTGAAGCCTTTGGCATAAGATGCACGCAAACTTAGCTCTTCCCGGATATCCCACTTTAAGTTCAATGAATAAACCAGCGGCGCAGCATATTTTGTATTATAGCTGTATCTCAATCCCGGTTGAATCATGAACCTGACCATCGGACTATATTTCAAACTCAAATAAGATGCATAGTCACCCTGATTTTGTTTTTGATTTAAAATCCGTTTGCCTGCACCATTTTCATAATTTAAGTCGAAACCAAGCTGATAATTCACTATGCTTTCCTGTTTGCTTTTACTGAATTCGGCCCGCAACAGGTACTGATTGAACCTTGATGTGTCCTGGTCTGAGGTATTTGTTGTCAGGTTACTTTCGAGCGTGGTCAGATCGGTGAAATAGGTGTTTTTAACACGATCGTAGGTCGAATAGGAACCTAAAACAGTGAAATAGCGATCTTTAAAAACACGCTTACTAACATCAAATTTTGTTGTTAACCTATTGGTGTTAAAATGATTATCAAAAGCTGTTTCGTAATAAGGCTTGATCAGGTTTCCTTTGTCGACAAGCAATTCGTTGAAATATGAAGCCGAAATGCCTGCTTTCAGGTCTTTGTGTGAATAGTTTAATGATGCATCCACATTGTATTGTCTTTTCGGTTTCCATTGCTTCGACCGGCTCGTGTCAACAGGGCTATATCCATCAAAAAAATTACGTGCCAGTGCAACCGAACCTCCCCATCTGTTTTTTCTAACAGAGGCATCGGCACTGAAATTGTAAACACCGACCGATTCAACATAAGCATTGCCATTGGCAGTGTACCGGGTGTTTTTATTCTCTTTGGTAATAATATTGATTACTCCGGCAAGTGCATTTGAACCATAAATGACCGACATTGGACCCTCTATCACTTCGATATGTTCCACATTGTAAAGATTTAACTGACCGAGATCAATATTTCCATTCATACGACCAATCACAGGCACACCATCAATTATAAATTTTATGTGCTCGCCGCCAAGCCCCTGCATCGTAATTTTAGAACCCAGTGCCCCATCGTTGGAGGAGCGAATGTTCAGCTCTCCCGACATAAGGTCATTCAGGTTATTTGAAGCACGTTGCTCTATCTGTTTGGACCCTATTACTTTAACCCTGAAAATTGATTTATCGACGGCTTGTGGAACGTACTGCCCGGTGACGACTACTTCATCCATATTATACACTTGTGGTGTAAGCAGAATTGTCAGGTTCGTGCCCGGAAAAAGGGTGTCGTTATATGGCTTATAACCCACATAGGAAACTGATATCAAGGATGTTGATTTTACCATATTTTCGGCATGGCCGTCTATATCAGTTACAGCAATCTGACAGGTTGTGTGATCCGTGTTTTCGAGAACAATGTTTGCGAAGGCAACGGGTTCTTTGTTTCTTGAATCTTTAACACTTATCAAAGCTTTTTGGGCGTGCCCGAAAAAGGCACACCAAAAAAGCAGATTGACAAGTAATAAAGACTTTTTTAATTGCTTCATCAGCATCTTAATGTTTGACCATCATTTTCTGACGGATTGCATTATTACCGTTCACTATCTCGAGAATGTAAAGTCCGTCCGGGATTGAAGAAACATTGATTTTCAATTGATTATTCGAGGCAACTTTCTCTTCAGAATAAGTCAATCTTCCAGATTGATCATATATTTTTAAGGTCGCTGCGTTGTTTTCAAACTTATCAATCAGTATGGTTACATCATGCACGGCCGGATTTGGAAAAATTGTTAATGAAGTTTTTATTACCGGCTCATCCACTGCTGATAATGACAGTAATTTCTTAACAAAACCTGCTCTACCGGTTGAACTCCCGCTAAAATAATCAAACACCAGCTTGTAAATATCACCTTTTGTGTTTTTTACGAAGAAAGCAAGTGAATCTTCAATTTCCCAGCTAAAAGTGTTCATGCTGAAACTTTTCCAATCATGACCGATCGTTGATTTGTCACCATTAAGTGTTGTAGACGACCAATCTTCGAATCCTTCAATAACCGGGTGGTTACGACTGATGCTGTCGGTAACATTGCTGGTTGCACCCACAACAAGGTAGTATGATGCAATCCCTTCGGAATCATACACAATCGCTGCATATTTCGAAAAGAGCAAATCCCAGGTTGTTTTTTCCGGTTCACGATCAATAAGTTGCTGATTTGTAGTGGAATAATATATAAATAGTTTACTTTCATAAGGTGTGGCATCGAGTGTTTCAGTAACTTCATGCTGGCCATCGATATCTGCATATTTGAAATAAAATGTATTTGCTACAGAGTTTTTGCGTTCAATCCAGACTTTTTTCAAACTTCCGTCTGCGCGTTGCAAAATAAACAAGGAGTCACCAATCACATCATGACTGACCATATTGTAAGTGCCCCAACCATAATCAGGATGACCGAGTGCGTTTCTGTTAAATGCGCCATCTTCCCAGATAGTGTCAGAATTGTAAAGGTTTGTCCATTGGTTCATTCCGGCAGTATCCATGGTACTCCAGGCAGCAGTATCCCCTTTGGGGTAAGCGAATAATTTAACGCCTGTTCCATCATTTATAATGATCCCAGCACTCCAACGATTGGTGTAAAAACCCAAATCCCAATTGTTTCGGGGTTCTGCTTTAACAACACCATTTTCGAGGCTGTAAAACACATCGTCAGCATAGGAAGCTCCCATGGTTATTGTATCGGTTGTTTGAGCATTAAGTCCGCTTTGCAAAACAAAGATGATACAGGTCAACATTGTTATTTGTATGATATTTTTCATAGCATTGAATATTGTAATAAGATTTTTGATTTCACTTTTGATTATATGATAAGTAGGTTTCATTCAAACGTATTCAGCCTGTCATGCATTATACAGATCAAAATCATTGAAAAATGATTTTCGGCGCTGAACAAGAAATAATGAATATTGATTTAACAAAAAGTGGGGGGAGCCCGTAAAGGTTTTCTGATGATTTGAGAGAAACTATGGGCTTGTTTGGCACGAAAAACGCGTTTAATCTTTGAAGATTGCAGAATTACATTGACATTGCATGCTGAAAATGAATAAATATCAGCATCAACAGCAGTGGGACTTTTATCAGAAACTTTATTAATTTTAAAACTGAAAGTTTTACCATCATCCTTTGACTTGGGTTTGGTAAAAGGATTGCTGTGGTCGTAAAAATGAACCTTGAATATCCGTTCCTGATGTAAGGTAATTAACTCACCAATTACCATCCAGAAAATGGCGAATGCCATAATCAACTTAATCGAACGATATGGTTTATATGTTTTCATGCTTCCTTAAAATCGCGGCAAAGGTATAAAAGTTTTTTTACGCCATGATAAAATGCGCAATGATTGTTGCCTGATGAAGGCTTAGTCTGTGAATAATTGGCATAATGAAAGGGAGGAAATACCTTCAATCACTTTTTTTCGCCTAAATGAATTCACCTTTTAGTTGGTTTACCCATTTCGCGATTCTTTCATCTGTTTTATCGGTCTGGCTATGTTCATCCAATGCCAATCCAACAAACTTTCCATCGGTATCAGCCAATGAGAAATAGTATTTATAACCTTCTGTTGGCCATGCGCCTACCACAATCGATTTATCAGGTAAACGACAATACATGGTACCTAAACCGTCGACAAAACTCTCAGGGTATTCATCCTGATCACCCATTCCGAAAAGGGCAAGTTTTTTTCCAGTGAAATTAATATCTGAAAGATTGTCAATGAAAGACTCCCAGTCGTCCTGCATATCACCAATGCCCCAGGCTGAGGTGCCAAATATCAGGTTGGTATACTTTTCAATCTGTTCATTGCTGGCATGCTTTATATCGTGAATTTCCGCATCTTTTCCAAATTGTTTTTTTATTTTTTCTGCAACATATTTCGTTGATCCTGATGTAGATCCGTAAAATATTCCGATCGTTTTCATAGCAATAATATTAGTAGAATCATTTTAAATAGAGCCGCAAAGATAGGTATATTTTGCATAACAAGCCAAGGTTGGCCAACCCAAAATCTGGATCATCCTTTATACTGATATGACTTGGTTTTGTTAGGTGCTTTCTTACAACAGATGCAATAGGCTTTCTGTTTCACATATTAAGTTTACTAAACGTATAGATCATTAATTACCTATATTCCTCTGCCTTGATTATGTTGTTCAGGATAGCAAATACTGTAAGCCCGGAAACTGTTTTAATGCCAAGTTTACGTGTAATATTTTTCCGGTGAGTCATTACTGTATGCGTACTGATGTATAGTTTTTCACCTATGTCATTGTTTGTCAGACCGAGCGCAACCAGTTTTAAAATGGATATTTCCCTTTCACTCAGGGTACTGTTTTGTTGAATTTTCTTTTTTCCAGCCCCTTTTTCAATCATTTCCTCAAACTGCTTCGAAAGAGTTTGCTTGTCAGCATCAATCTGGAGGCAACATTCAAATTTGCTTTTTATGTTAGGTTCGATTTCGCCTTGTAGGATCGCGGCAAAAATAATTTTCGAATTATTTGTACGTGGCAACACAATATCAGTTCCAATATATTTTGGATTTATCAGCACCAGATTTGGCTTTGTTTTTCTCAATAATTTTGGTAAATCGATGACGAATTCGTCGACCTCTTCCATCGAAAAAGGTTGATTCATCTGACTCAGCAATGTTTTAATTCCCTCACGAATGATGAATGATTGTTCAATAATCAGGATGGAAAGCCTTTGCATAAGGTTGATGTTTACTTAAGTTTTTTGACTAAGTCTTTTTCCATCTTTTCAACAATTGGAACCAAAATCAGGTTTTCGAAACGGCCATGGTTGTTGAGATCACGTTCAAGTTCAAATAAATCATGTAAAATTTTGTTGAACAAACTGCTGTCGTTAGGTGATGGTAAATATTTAATAATGATATTTTTAAGGTCGTAAAGTTTGGCTTCAACATCATCATGTTCCTCTTCATATTTCTGGATTGAATATTCATTGATTTCATGTAATGATACCTCACCATCGTCAACAAGTGATAAAAACTCCTCCAGTTTTTTTACATAGGGATAAACACGTTGCTCTTCCCGGGAAATGTGGGCGGTGAGTTCTGTCTTATAACTTTGAAAAAAATCGACCAGAAGTTTGCTATGCGCCGGTTCAATTTTGTTATTCAATGTCAACTGGTTGATATACTGTTCAATTTCCGGAATTTTGATGCCAAGATAATAGTGGTGAGTCTTTTGAAGATAATCAATCAATAGAGAAGGACTGAACCGCTTCAGATTTTTAAGTGGAAAATAGGATGGATCATGATAGGTGTTCACAATCTCTAAAAAAAATGATGTGTTTACCTGATGTTCAGCACAAACATCTGCAACACTTTTGTCCTCAAAACCCAACTGGATGTTGAACCGGTTAATTACATATAATAAATGATGGTCGAGATGTATCACATCGGCCATTTTCATGTCTTTATTGATTAGCATGGTTTGGATTTAGGTATCTCATTTTTGCAAATATAGAGCAAACTACAAAGCAGAAACCCATGATTGAATTCGCTGACTAAGCAGATCAGATGTAGCATTCGTAATTTTCGGTTCATTAAACCAACTGACCTCAATGTTCAACAGATTAAATTTATCCTGATTTACAAAGTAAAACTGACCAAAATCATTCAAATGTTTTGCCAGATATTCCTGTTCTGTTTGGCCAGGGGTTGGTATCAGGATTGCCTTTTGATGTAGTGCTACCAAATCCATAATCGTTGAATATCCGGCGCGGGCGACAATATATCTGGCCTGCGTTATCGATTGAAGAAATTCATCCTGATTCACATGATTTTTCATCAGGAGATTATCCGAACAGGCCGGAGCGTTGGTTTCACCCGGTAAACCCCGAATAATCATCGCTTTGAAAGTTGAATTTTTTAACTGTTGAACAATTAATTTTTCAAGGATACTTCGTTGTGGCTCGGGACCTGATAATAAAACCAAAAGGTCAATTTGCTTGTCTTTTTCCTCAAATTGTGTTACATCAGTTTGTGAAAAACGGGATAATGGGCCAATATAATGAATATTCATATTTGAAACCCTGCCATGAGAAAGCCTTCCTGACAAGGTGGGCTCTTGCTTAAAATCTGGAATCCAAACTTCATTGAACTTTCTTATGTATTTGAAATTTAAATAATTAATGATTGGTTTTGTGAAATTCAAAAAATTAGGAGTTTGAATAAATAATTGATGTGTAATGAAAACTGATGAGATTTTAGAAGAAGAAGCACCAAAACGGTTGTCGGAAATCAGTCCATCAACCTTGTGCTGTTGAATAATCTTATCCAACATTATTTGGTCATTTCTGAAACTTCTTAAAATCCCGGGTGCATCGGTTATCATTTTCAAAACCAATGAAGTACCTTTGTTGTAAGTGGGTTCGTAGCCCGGAAACCTAACAAATTGATTGTCGGGAAAAACGGATTGCAACAACGCTAAAGGTTTGTTATCGGCTGCAATTACAACACGATGCCCCATATGATTCAGACAGCGGATTATTGGAATACAACGGCTTGCATGACCGATGCCCCAGTTGAGAGGGCAGATTAAAATTGTTTTTTGTTTTTCCAATTTATTATTTTCTTTGACAAAAATATCTTAAATTCATGTAATTTTGGCATCATGGCTGATCAATTGCGATATAAAATTGGTTTGACACTCATCCCGGGCGTTGGCGATGTCCTTGGAAAAAAGCTTGTTGCCTATTGTGGAGGACCCGAAGCTGTTTTTCTTGAAAAGAGAAAGTCATTAGAGAAGATTCCCGGAATTGGTATCCAGACCATAAGTAGCATATTAAATCACAGTGTTTTACAGCGTGCAGACGAGGAAATTGTTTTTATCGAAAAAAACAAAATTAAACCCCTTTTTTACCTCGATAAAGAATATCCGAAACGACTTCAACATTGTGCAGATAGTCCTTTGCTTGTTTACTATCTGGGTTCAGCTGATTTGAACCAGCAACGTATTGTTGGTATTGTTGGCACGCGTAGCGCAACGGATTATGGAAAAAAAATATGTGAACAATTCATTGAGGGTTTAATGTCAGAAAATGTAATGATAGTGAGTGGTCTGGCTTATGGAATTGATAGTTGTGCGCATCGGGCTGCTGTCAAATACGGGCTCGAGACCATTGGTGTACTGGCACATGGATTGGACCGGATTTACCCGGATCTGAACCGTGGATTGGCCGAAAGGATGCTCGAAAACGGAGGTTTAATTACCGAATTTATGAGTAATACCAATCCTGATCGTGAGAATTTTCCAAGAAGGAACCGAATTGTAGCTGGCATGGTCGATGCCCTTGTTGTTGTAGAATCTGCCAAACGCGGTGGTGCGCTCATAACCGCAGACATTGCTAATTCCTATAACCGTGATGTGTTTGCTTTTCCCGGTAGAGTAGGCGATATGTACAGTGAAGGATGTAATTATTTTATAAGGACAAACCGCGCCGTTTTAATAGAGAATGTGGATGATTTGCGTTATATCATGGGTTGGGATAAGCTAAGTAACCAACAAAGTATACAAACAAAACTCTTTAGAGATTTCACTGAGGATGAGGCAATTATTCTTAAAACTTTTGGAGATGATAAAGAAACAACAATTGATAAGATTATGATTCATTCGCAGATGCCGGTTTCAAAAATTGCATCCTGCCTGCTTACGCTTGAATTTGATGGAATAATAAGTGCATTGCCAGGAAAACGATATAAGTTGTTATGAGGGAATTTGCTAAATCAAATTTTTACCATCCAGTCTATCTCATTCTCGCTTCTTCTTCCTCACTATATTTCATGTTTATAGATTTCACTCCAAGAAGTCCAGCAATCACGATTAATCCAATACCAAAGAAAATAAGTATAGTTCTGTCTGAAGTTAAATTTGCAAAATAAAAGAATCCATGAAAAAAACTTGCAGCACCTAATCCTGTCATTGAATCGATAAATCTGTTTTTTCTTAATTTTCCCAACCCGATAAAAAAACCACTGATGGTTGCGAAAATAATGTTGGCTATAGGAAAAGTAAAAATAAATAATTCACTCGGAACAGTTGAAAATACACCAAAGACATAAAGCGGGACAGCAATACAAGAGAAACTTAATGAAATAATGATTGAGTAGACAATGCAGGCAAGTGGTCCGGTAACTGATTTCATTCTGAGGAAATAGTAACGAAGTAAAATGAATTTACCTACTTCTGAACCTGCTCCAACCACAGCAAATGAATAGAATGCACTTCTCTTAAGGTTTCTAAGTTCATCATAACCAAGTGATTGCATAATGGCATCTATAATAAACAACGAAACGATCGTGAAAAAACCAAAAAATACAGCCTGTAAAATGTACTTCCAATTGACTATACTAAATTTGAATTTTATATAAAAAAGAAAAATCAGTGCTAAGACCGGGGCTTGAAGTATTGCTAAGATCATGTATGTTTGCATGGTCAAATAGTTTTATTTGTGCGTTTTAGTTGTCAAAGTTAGCCAATCTTGAATATGAAAATACAATTTGGTTATGAAAAAGCTATTTTTTTTAAAAATGATCATTATTTTGATTATCGTTTTAATGAATATTGCTTTCATAGTTAATGTAACTATTACAAATACAGATTGTTAAAAATTGGTACCCTTCATTATTAATAATTATTTGAATGATTTTCATTGATGTTAAAATGGTTTATCATTTGATTAGATATAAATTAAAGGATTAATAAATTAATTTCGTTTCAGTTTTACATTAAAAAAGTAAGTCAGCAAGATGATCAAAGGACTTGTATTACGTTCAACCGGCAGTTGGTATATGGTTCGTGCTGATGATGGTTCAGTATTTGAATGCCGTTTGCGTGGGCAATACCGCATCAGAGGAATCCGGACAACCAATCCGGTGGCAGTGGGTGATCATGTAAGCATTGAGGTCGAAAAGGAGGGAAATAAAGGTGTGATCACTGAAATTCATGACCGTTCAAATTTTATAATCCGGAAGTCAACAAATTTATCAAAATCCTCACATATCATAGCGGCAAATCTTGATTTGGCAATACTGGTGGCGACAATCGATCAGCCCAGAACATCAACCGGGTTTATCGACCGTTTTCTGGTTACTGCCGAAGCATACCATATCAAAGCTATGATCGTTTTTAACAAAATTGATTTATATTCTGAAAAACAAATTGCACAATTACTTGAATTGGTGACTGTTTACGAAAAAATTGGATATACTTGTTTACAGGTATCAGCTAGGACCGGCATTAATCTGGATCGTTTTTCTGACATACTTAAGGATAAAATTGTTCTGATAAGCGGGCATTCCGGTGTTGGAAAGTCGGCTTTAATCAATGCCATTAATCCCGATTTTAATTTACGAACCGGTGAAATCAGCCATGTACACAACAAAGGGAAACACACCACTACATTTGCCGAAATGCATCCATTGGTTTCGGGTGGTTGGATCGTTGATACACCCGGAATAAAAGAGTTTGGACTTCATGACTTTGACAAAGCAACACTTGCCCAACGTTTTCCTGAAATGCGGAGCAGAATGTCAACCTGCCGTTTTGCTAACTGTACGCATCTTCATGAACCTGATTGTTCAATAAAAGCAGCCCTGAAAAGCGGTGAAATTGCTGAATTCAGGTATAGAAACTATTTAAATATGATTCATAACGATTTCACAAACGATAATTGATATGTTAATTGCTAAAAACCTGATGAAAGATGGTGTTTTGCCATTGAAAACCAGCGATACAGGGAGAGAAGGTCTCGAATCGATGGAAGATTACAGGGTAATGCACCTGCCGATTGTAAATAACCTTGCATTACTTGGTTTGATTTCTGAGTTTGATATTTTAAGTTTTAATGACCTCGACGAGTCTGTCGGAAACCATGCATTGTCAACCTCAAATGCGTATGTGTATGATTATCAGTATGTGTATGATGTGATGCGCCTTATGTATGAGTTGAAACTTACATTAATTCCGGTCATCGACATACATGGCAATTACCTTGGAAGTATTACGTTGCCGAGTTTGTTGGAGCATTTTGCTGAATCGCTTTCTGTGGCCGAGCCAGGTGGTGTTATCGTATTGGAAATGACCTCGGTAGATTATTCATTATCTGAAATATCTAAAATTGTTGAGTCGCATGATGCCAAGATACTCAGTGTTTTGATGCTTACCAATCCTGATTCGATGCGGTTAGAATTGTCGTTGAAAATTAATCGATTAGATATTTCATCTATTCTTCAAACATTAATCCGGTATAATTATAATGTGCTGCTTTCCTTTTCTGAATCAGACAATCAGGACGATCTGCGCAAGCGTTACGAATTGCTGATGAATTACCTTAATATATGACGAAATTCCTCCTTACATTTCTTTTGGTTGGATTTTCCCTTCTTGCTTATCCGCAGCTTGCGGAAATACCTGGTTTTGTGAGTATTTCCGATTCGGTTGTAACCAAATTTCCTGATCAAAATATCATCGTTGGCTATATTCAAATTCAGGGAAATAGTAAAACCGTTGAAAGAATAATTTATCGTGAGCTCGTTTTTAAAACAGGTGATACACTTTCATGGAATCAGTTTAATGAATTGATGAAACAATCGCGTGAAAATTTGCTTAACCGGTCGCTTTTCAATTTTGTTGATATCAGCTATAATGAATCAGAGGCGAATCCATTGGTTTTCTTTGTATTAATAAGTGTTGTTGAACGTTGGTATATCTGGCCACTTCCCATTTTTGAACTTGCCGACCGCAATTTCAATGTTTGGTGGAAGACGAAAGATTTTTCCAAGGTAAATTATGGAATGTATGTCTCGCACAACAACTTCAGAGGCAGAAACGAAAAACTGAAAGTATTGATACGCGCTGGTTACGACCAGAATTATTTTCTATCATATGAAATTCCATACATAACTAAAAAACAGAATTTTGGAGTTGGTTTTCAGATCGGTAAGTCACAAAGCCGCGAGATTCCCTATGCGACACATTATGATAAACATGTTTACTACAAAGATGAAACCGGATATGCCCTAAAGGAATTCTATACCAGGCTTCAGTTCACCTTTCGTGACGGAATTCATAATTTGCATAATCTGTCTTTGTCTTATGAAAGTTACAAGTTTGCTGACACTGTTTTGGTGTTAAATCCTGATTTTGTAAATGGAGATATTCCTGAATCAGAAATGTTTTCAATTTCCTACTCTTTCAAACATGATTATCGCGACAATAAGCCTTATCCATTGGATGGACATTATTTTGATGCCGAACTCACACAACGTGGCCTCGGTCATTTTGTAACATCGCCCGACTTTTTTGCTGCCAAATCGACCTTCGATTTTTATAAACCATTGGGAAACAGATTTTATTGGGCTTCAAGTCTTTCGGTAAAATTTTCTGAAAATAAAGAGCAACCGTATTTTTTAACGCGTGGGTTGGGTTATGGTAACGAATATGTCAGGTCTTATGAGCTTTATGTTGTCGATGGACAGGATTATGGCCTGATGAAGAACAATCTTAAATTTGCTTTGCTTACCCCCAGAAATGGGAAAATACCTGTAATAAAATCTGAAAAATTCAACAAAATTCACTACGCCCTCTATATGAACTTACTTTTTGATGCGGCTTTTGTAAGCAATAGTAAAATAAACACTACCAGCACACTTCAAAATAAACTTCTTTTTGGCGGTGGGGTAGGAATCGACCTTGTAACCTATTATGATTTGGTTTTCAGAGTTGAATATTCTATTAATCAATACGGAGACAGAGGATTCTTTGTGCATTTTATGGCTCCTATCTGATCTCGTGCTATTTAATTTGGAATACATCCCTTCTGATATTTTTATTATTGACTTTTTACGTTAAAGTATTGGATTGCGGGTGGTTTTAGTAAGATGTAAGCCTAAATTATGTTAAAAGCAAATGTCGCAAAGGGATTAATTCGTAACCTTGCACCAATTGCCAAAGCACTATCATGAAGATTGCTCTATTCGGAAAAAACTTCGACAATCAAAGAATACCATTTGTGCGAAAAATGGTAGATGCTTTGATGTGTAAGAATGTTGAAATTGTCATATATCAGCCTTATTTTGAGATGATTAATGCTGAAATTCAGTTTCCGACCAATATTGTTTTTTTTCATTCACACGACGATTTACCCTTAGATACCGCTATGATTTTCTCCATTGGTGGCGATGGTACCTTGCTTGATGTGTTGCCAATCATCAGGGAATCAGGTATTCCGGTGCTTGGGATCAATATGGGAAGGCTTGGTTTTTTGTCGAGTGTGGCAAAACAGGATGTTGAAAAAGCAATAAATTTCATTATTGAAGGACGATTTAGTCTGATTAGCAGAACCTTGCTTCAACTTGAATCGCCTTCAGGTCTTTTTGGTGATTTGAATTATGCGCTGAACGAGTTAACAGTTTTTCGAAAAGAAACAACAAGTCTGATTGTTATTAATGTTTATATTGATGATGCATTTGTAAACGCATACTGGGCCGATGGATTAATTATTGCTACTCCAACCGGTTCGACAGCTTATTCGTTGAGTGCCGGAGGTCCCATTTTGGTACCGACTGCCGAAAATTTCGTCATCACTCCAATCGCTACACACAATTTAAGTGTAAGACCTATCGTTATTTCCGACAAAAGCGTAATCAGGTTAAAAGTTGTTGGACGACAAGCGAAATATACTGTCAGTATGGATTCGCGATCGGAGGTTTTGGATGAATCTATTGATATTGTTATTAAAAAAGCCAATTTTGGATTGAATTTGGTGAGCATGGAAGGAAAAGATTTTTTTGGAACCATTCGTGAGAAATTACTCTGGGGTCTCGATATCAGAAATTAGAAACGGCCTTTTTCGAAAAAAAATCTAATTTTGCCATGAAAATCCAATTAATAATGCCTGTGTTGAGTTATACGCTTGAATTATTCTTAAAAAATTGAGTTATTAACGGAAACAGGAAAAATGTATGGCTAAAAAACTGCTTTTATTTTTGACAATGTTGGGTTCTGGTTTTTTTTCACAGGCTCAATCACTTGATATTGGCCTTTTTGGAGGTGGATCCTATTTTATTACCGATTTGAATCCAACCATACATTTTAAAGATTTGAAACCAGCTTATGGTATTGTTGGACGTTACTACAGCGGATCCCGATGGGCTTTTCGGTCTTCGGTAACAACAACCAGTTCTGAAAGCCTGTCCAGGTTAACCGATTTTAGTGTAGTAGCTGAATTTAATTTTTTTGATTATTTTACTGGTAGCACAAAAAGCTTTGTTACTCCCTTTATTTTTGGGGGAATTTCAAGTTTTTTTTATACATCAACTGATAAAATTGATAAAAATCCTAACCTTAGTATTCCATTTGGATTAGGAATTAAATATAGTATTAATGAAAGGCTGGGAATGGCTTTTGAGTGGCGTATGCATAAATCGATTCGTGATGATCTTGAAAAGCTTGGGGCAACAGAGCATAATAAATATCAAAAAGATTGGTATAATTTCACGGGTGTATCACTCACTTACCGTTTAGATTTGACGAATCCTGGGGCATGTAATGGCTTCAATAAAAATGAAAAATACTAAATAGCTTGGCAAACGACTGATTATGAGTGCAAAAGAGAAAATAGACCTTGATCGTTTACCAAGTCATATCGCCATCATCATGGATGGAAATGGTCGTTGGGCAAAAAGTCAGGGAAAGCACCGTATTTTTGGTCATCAGCACGCAATAACAGCCGTGCGTGAAACAGCTGAGGCAGCAGCCGAACTTGGGGTTAAATACCTCACCTTGTACGCATTTTCCACTGAAAACTGGAGTAGGCCCAAGATTGAGGTAAATGCATTGATGCGATTGTTATTGCAAACAATCAATGTTGAAGTGAAGACGCTGAACAAAAACAATATAAAGTTAAATGCAATCGGTGATCTTGGCAGCCTTCCGGCTGTCAACCGGAATCACTTACAAAAAGCGATGAAGGAAACAGCCAATAATGACAGGATGACACTTAACCTGGCATTGAGTTACTCAGGTAAATGGGAATTGGCCAGAGCTGTTCGATTATTGGCAGAGGAAGTGATACAAGGTAAATGTATGCCTGAAGACATTAACGAACAAAGCATCGAACGTTTATTAACCACCTATGGCATGCCTGATCCGGAATTGTTGATCCGTACAAGTGGAGAAACGCGGGTGAGTAATTTCATGCTTTGGCAAATAGCCTATACCGAGTTGTATTTTACAACAAAACTATGGCCCGATTTCAGAAAAGAAGATTTATACGAAGCAATATTGGATTACCAGTGTCGTGAGAGAAGATTTGGTAAAACAAGCGAACAAATTAATAAGTAGAAAACACAGGATGAGGATAGAAAGTTTGATTAAACGGAATTTTTTGCTGTTGATTGCAACCATGAGTATGGTTGTTTTTGGTAATATGAATGTACATGCACAAATTGCAATTGGTTCCGATTCATCACCCTTCGATTATGCGAAGCAAAAAGAATACGAAATCGGAGGAATTACGGTGGATGGTGTTAAATACCTAGATCAGAATGTTTTGATCATGCTGTCTGGCTTAAATGTTGGAGATAAAATAAAGGTACCAGGCGATAAGATAACAGATGCCGTGCGTAAATTGTGGGATCAGGGTCTTTTTGAAAATGTTGGTATTTCAGCTACCCAAATCAATGGAAACCTGATATTTTTGCAACTGACGCTGAAAGAAAGACCCCGCGTATCAAAATTCACTTTCAGCGGATTACGCAAATCTGAAGCCGATGATATCCGCACAAAAATAAACCTGACACGCGGAGATGTAGCCACAGACCATCTTTTCATCAAAACAAAGAAGATCATTGCCGATCATTTCTCAGAAAAGGGATACCTCAATACACAGGTTGATATCAAACAAAATCCCGATCCGGAACGTGAGAATTATGTCGATCTGACAATCACCGTCGACAAAAACACGAAGGTGCATATAAAAAGTATCGATGTTATTGGAAATCTGGCATTGACCGATGATCAGGTTCGTGCCGCCCTGAAAGATACCAAGCAAAGGGGTGTTTTAAATCCGTTAAATCCGCTTGGACCACTCGTTATCAATACTGTCAGCGAGGTGGCTACCTTACATCCATGGAAAGCAATACAGGGAGTCGAACAGTATTTTCTAGACAATTACAAACCGCGAATTTTTAAATCATCAAAGTATCTTGAAGATAAGTATAAAGATGATCTGGCCAATGTGGTAGCAAAATACAACGAAAAAGGATATCGGGATGCCATCATTCTTTCCGATTCAATCTATGATATCGACTCGAAAAACATCGGTATCCGTTTGCATGTTTTAGAAGGAAATCGTTACTATTTCAGGAAAATAGATTGGGTTGGCAACACCAAATATGACAGTAAAATGCTCACTTCTATCCTGGGAATTGAACCTGGAGATGTTTATAACCGCGAGTTACTTACCACGAACCTCACCTATAATCCGAATGGATATGATGTGAGTTCACTGTATATGGACGATGGATACTTGTTTTTTAATGCTGATCCCGTTGAGGTGTTGGTTGATAATGACTCAATTGACCTCGAAATTCGTATTCGTGAAGGAAAACAGGCGCGAATCAGTAATGTTACAATTCGGGGAAATACCAAGACAAACGACCACGTTGTGATACGTGAGCTTCGGACACGTCCAGGTCAGCTTTTCAGCCGGTCAGATATTATCCGGACTACCCGTGAATTAGCAAATTTGCGTTATTTCAATGCTGAAAACATTGTGCCCGATGTGAAACCTAATCAGGCAGATGGCACAGTTGATATTGAATACGCCGTTGAAGAAACATCAGCCGACCAGATTGAATTATCAGGAGGTTGGGGATATGGTCGTATTATCGGAACCCTGGGATTGTCGTTCAACAACTTTTCATTACGAAATGTATTTAATAAAGATGCCTGGCGGCCAGTTCCATCGGGCGATGGCCAAAAACTGTCCGTTCGTTTTCAAACATATGGAAAAGGGTATTTAAGCTATAGCGCTTCGTTTACCGAGCCCTGGCTGGGAGGGAAAAAACCTACTTCACTTACTGTTTCTTATTTCCATTCCATGTATTCAAATGGGTTGGCAAAATCGGATACAAACCTTGCCTTGTTTAAAACAAACGGTTTGACAGTGGGTGTAGGGAAACGACTAAAATGGCCGGATGACTTTTTTACACTTTATCAGGGTGTTAATCTTATGCGGTATGACCTGAATAATTACTCCTCAATTTTTAATGTTGGAACCGGAACAGGTTTCTTTAACGTATTCAGTTACAACATTAATTTTAGCCGTAGCTCGATCAGTCAGCCTATTTTTCCAAAGTCTGGTTCCGATTTCTCCTTATCTCTCGAGTTAACGCCTCCCTATTCATGGTTTAATAATAAGGACTATGCTGCCATGAACGAAAACGATAGGTTTAAGTGGGTCGAATATCATAAATGGAAATTTAGTACATCATGGTATGTCGAAACTGTGCCGAAACTTGTGTTGGCAACGCGTGTGAAATTTGGTTTTCTGGGCTTTTATAATACTGACATTGGTGTTACTCCATTCCAACGGTTTTATTTGGGTGGCGATGGATTGTCAGGCTACAACAATCTCGATGGCAGGGAAATAATCGGAATGCGTGGTTATACGAATGAGTCAATCACACCACTCTACTACAAAGATAAAAATATCGGAGGTAATATCTTCAGCAAATACACACTCGAATTGCGTTACCCATTGTCATTGGCTCCGACGGCTACTATTTATGCACTCACATTCCTTGAAGCAGGTAATTCGTGGTTGGGATTCGATAATTTTAACCCATTTGATGTGTATCGTTCTGCGGGCGCTGGGGTTAGGGTGTTTTTGCCAATGTTTGGATTGTTAGGTCTTGATTGGGGTTATGGGTTCGACAAAGTTCCCGGTATTCCGTCAGCCAACGGAAGCCAGTTTCATTTCTCAATCAATCAGTCGATTGATTAATAAAAGTTTGGCAGGTTTTTTGGAGTATATTTAAAAAAAATATGAAATATGAAATCAATTGGAAAAATTATCGCAATCGCATTGTTGCTGCTGGCTTCGGTTCAGCTAACGGCTCAGCAGAACCAAAAATTCGGTTATGTTGACAGTGAATATATTTTGTCGAATATACCTGAATACAATGATGCACAGGAAGAGTTAAATACATTATCTACAAAATGGGAAGCTGAGATCAAAGAATTGTTTGCCAAGGTAGAGACAATGTATCGTGATTACCAGTCTGAATCGGTATTGCTGCCCGAAGATTTGAAGAAAAAGCGTCAGGATGAAATTCTGAAGAAAGAAAAGGAAGCTAAAGACTTGCAAATGAAATACTTTGGTCCGGAAGGAGATTTATATATCAAACGTACCGAGTTGGTCCAACCCATTCAGGAAAAGATTTACAATGCTATTCAGGAACTTGCCGAAACACGCAATTATGCCTTCATTTTTGATAAAGCATCGGGGGCAACCATGCTGTATGCCAGTCCAAAGAATGACATCAGTGATGATGTTCTCGACCAGATTGGTACAGTGATGCAGACTGTTCGCAAGGAAGACCGCAAACAACGTTAAAGCTTGTTAATAGTCAAAGATTGGCTTATTAATTGTAATGGAATTGAAATAATTCCTAAATTTGCCACCTAAACTTAGTATAAACATCTATCTGACAGAAAATGAAAATCTTAACCAAAGCATTCCTATTTGTTGCATTGCTCGTTTTTGGCGGTGCCGCGAGCGCACAATCACTCAAAATCGGGTATATCGATTCAAACGAAATCATGGGTTTGATGCCTGAGCGTGACAGTGTTGAAGTAAACCTAATGAAATTCCAACAACAACTCGAGAATGAATTGCGGGTGATGGCTGCCGAATATCAGAAGAAAATTACTGAATATCAGGATAATATGGCTACAATGTCGAACCTGATTAAACAGTCGAAAGAAAAAGAAATACAGGATTTACAAGCACGTATTCAGGAATTTCAACAAAGTGCCGATGCCGAATTCACCGACAAAAGGACAGAATTGCTTACACCGGTTATCGATAAAGTGAAAAAAGCAATTGAAGATGTTGGTAAAGAACAAGGTTATACCTATATCCTTGATTCAGCTACAGGTGTATTGCTGCATGTTGGTGCCAGTGCTGACAATGTCACCGCACAGGTAAAAGCAAAGTTGAAACTGAAATAGTTTATTTTCAATAATATTGAAGCCGTTTTGCAAATCGCAGAACGGCTTTTTTGTTTTAATCATGTTTGATTTTGTGGTGTAAAAGGCTGCTATGCGGTGCACTTCCCTGTCCGAAACAGACGTGGCCTTAAAGCAAGGTTTTATCGATTGATTTTTTTTTTGGCCGGCACTCCGACATACCACGCTCTCCGATTCAATATTTTATGCGCATTCAATCTTTTGATTAAAAGTTGGAACTATCTGAAACTAAGACAATTATTCAGAAATTTATATCCTGATTGAAAGGGTTGGAGTATTTCAGGTTATTAAGAATGATTTTAAATTTTAATTTATTCGTTTATGTATTATATAATCTATTTCTAAGTACATGACAAAAATTTACAACAATCTTTAAATTTCTCTAAATCATTACCAAACAATATATTAGCGAGCCAATTCAGACCATATTTAAAAATACTCTTTGCTTTTCTGCCATGTGTTTTGATTTTGATGGGGCAAAT
>CAITDJ010000129.1 GCA_903891085.1 uncultured Bacteroidota bacterium
TCCCGACATCACGTGTTTGATAGTGCCGTCCTTTCCGGCAGCATCCATGGCCTGAAACACAAGCAGCACGGCATAACGGTTGTCGGCATAGAGCCGCTCCTGCACTTCAATCAAGGCATCCACGTTCTCTTTCAGTTGTTCCACCGTTTCTTTCTTGTTGGTAGGATGTGCGGTGTATTTACAATCAAAGTCCGAAACCTTGTGCTTTTTGCCTGGTGTTGCGATAATCGCCGGGTTATGAAGGAGATTTTCCATAGAATTAAACCTTAAATAATTGAATATTGTATAAAGCCAATGATGTAAAAATAGTAATTCATTCAATGAATTGAACAAATTACAATTAAAATCTTCAATCAACTGTACGAATTAACAGTATTGTGATTTTTAACCACAAACATTCTTAGAAAAAAGCCATGTACAAACCCATGAAAATTTTAAAATATTCAATGGGAAGTTGTTAAAAAATACTTAATGATTGACAGCAGCCACTTCTTCCGGAACATGTTTGTGTTTAAACAACACAGCAAACAACACAGCCACAACAAGCGAATATCCTGCGAAAGCAAACCAGATGCCCTGCCAGTTTTTCGAACCATCTTCGAAAAGGTAAAATTTATCGATGATGATACCACTCAGGTAGCTACCGAAGAAAGCACCAAAACCGTTGGTCATCATCATAAACAATCCTTGTGCACTCGCCCGGATGCTTGGGTCACTTTGTGTTTCAACATACAGCGAACCTGAGATATTGAAAAAATCGAAGGCCATGCCATAGATGATGCACGAGAGGATAATCATCCACAAGCTTTCGGCAGGATTACCCAACCCAAACAAACCAAATCGCAACACCCAGGCCACCATGCTGAATAGCATCACGTTTTTAATACCGAAACGACGGAGGAAAAACGGGATGGTGAGGATGAACAGGGTTTCTGAAATTTGTGAAATCGACATGATAATGGCCGGAAATTTTACGGCAAGTAGATCCTGATAGGAGGGAATATTTTTGAAATCGTGCAGAAAAGTATCACCATACATATTGGTCAGCTGCAGTGCGGCTCCCAGCAACATGGCGAAAATGAAAAAAAGTGCCATCTTCGGGTTTTTGAACAGTGCAAAGGCATTCAGTCCGAAAACCTGTGCAAACGACTTTTTCCCGGCAACGAAAGGAGCAGGTGGACAATCAGGCAGACTGAAGGCGTAGGCTCCCAGTATCAGCGAGGCTGCCGAGGCAACATAAAACTGTACGGCAGAAGTTTCGAGATGCAGCAGACTCACTGTCCACATAGCAACGATAAATCCGATTGTTCCCCACACTCGGATAGGTGGATATTCTGTGATAACATTCAGCCCTTTCTTTTTCAGTGAGGAATATGCCACGGTGATCGACAAGGCGATCGTTGGCATATAAAACATCATATTCACGAGCATCACCCAAAACATAAGTGAAGGATTGTTGATGCGGGGCACAATGGCAAGCATAAAAGCACCCAGGATATGTAAGATACCATATAGTTTTTGCGCACTCATCCACCTGTCGGCAATGATACCTGCAATGGCCGGCATAAACAGGGATGAAATCCCCATGGTGGAGAAAATCGCACCAAATTCGGCACCCGACCACTGTTTTGTTTGAAACCAATACGCACCAATTGTGATAAGCCACGAACCCCAAACAAAGAACTGCAGGAAGTTCATGATGGTCAATCTGATTTTTATACCCATGATAATGAATTAGTTAAATTACCGGCAACGGATCGGTAACAGGGTAAAGTTAAAAAGAAATCGATTTGTAATTTGAAAATTTGAAAATTTGGGAATTTGAGAATTTGGGAATTTGAAAATTTGGGAATTTGAAAATTTGGGAATTTGAGAATTTGAGAATTTGAAAATTGAAACCAGCAACCAGTAACCAGCAACCAGCAACCAGTAACCAGCAACCAGTAACCAGCAACCAGTAACCAGCAACCAGCAACCAGTAACCAGCAACCAGCAACCAGCAA
>CAITDJ010000130.1 GCA_903891085.1 uncultured Bacteroidota bacterium
TTATAGAAATATGCACATTGGAACAAGGCGTGTTGATTTTTTGGTTGAAGGTGTTATTTCCGTCGAACTAAAAGCTTTGACTAAATTAGAAGATGTGCATTTTGCTCAGGCAATTAATTATTTGGAAGCATACAATTTGGAAATAGGATTGCTAATCAATTTTGGAGAACGAAGCCTTGCTTTTAAGCGCCTTACCAATAAGAAGTTTAAATCGTTGGAATCCAAATAAACACTGTAAGAACTATTCAGACATTTTATTGTAATTTTGATAAAAAGTATCAGCAATGAGCAGGATTAAAATTAAAAACTTCGGACCTATCAAAGAAGGCCTTATTGAAAACGATGGCTGGATAGATGTGAAGAAAGTAACGGTTTTTATTGGAAACCAGGGAAGTGGGAAAAGTACGGTTGCAAAGCTTATTTCGACGTTTACCTGGATCGAGAAAGCCTTAGTACGTGGAGATATTAATAAAAAGAATTTATCTGCCGGAAAGGTAAGGAAACTATGTGCTTATCAGAATGTTGGCAGTTATTTTAAAAATAATTCTGAAATTGAATATATCGGTCAAGCCTACTCTATTAGTTATGAATCAGAAAAGGTGAGTGTTTCTCAAACAGACTTGTATGAGTTTTCTTTTCCAAAAATCATGTATATACCTGCGGAAAGGAATTTTACTAGCTCGGTAAAAAATGTTTATGATCTGAGAGGTTTACCACAAACACTATATACTTTTTCGGATGAGGACAGGCTGGCCAAAGAAGGTCTAACAGATGCAAAATTAAAACTACCGGTAAATAATGTCAATTTTGAATATCGGAAACAAACGAAAACTTCATGGATTGCAGGTTCAGATTATGAGATTCCTCTCAATGAAGCCTCCAGCGGGTTCCAATCATTTGTACCCATGTTTTTAGTATCCAGAAATCTTGCACTATCGATTAATAAAGAAATAGACCCATCGATTAAAGAAATAAGCATTAAAGAAAGAATAAAAATCAGAGAGGAAATTACTAAGATATATTCAAACAAGAAATTAACGGATGAGGTTAAAAACACCCTTATTGAACAATTATCATCCAGAATACGCTATTCCTGTTTTATAAATATTATAGAAGAACCGGAACAGAATTTATTTCCAACATCACAGCAAAAAATGCTGAATAGCCTTTTAGAATTCAATAATATGAATGAAGGCAATAAGTTGATAATGACAACGCATAGTCCGTATTTGATAAATTTCATATCACTGGCAGTTAAAGCAGATGAGTTAAAGAGTAAAGTTAAATCAGATGAATTAAAGGAGCGATTAAAAGATATTGTTCCGTTGAATTCCACTGTTAACCCTAAAGAACTGGCCATATATGAATTGGATGAGACAGATGGAACAATTAAGCAACTTGGAAATTTTGAAGGTATTCCTTCTGATAAGAACTTCCTGAACATTTCACTTGCGTATGGCAATCAGTTATTTGATTCATTGTTAGAAATTGAAGAAGAAATATGAGTGTAGACTTCTTTAAGGCTGATTGTCAAAAAATAACAAGCGAAAAGAAATTTGGCTTGTATGATGCAGAGGACAAATCACCTGCTAAAATCAAACTAACTGATGAACCAACATGGAATGCAACAGTTTTGAATGATGGAGTTAAACAGATTTTGTACACTGCCATTGATAACTGCATTGATGTAATTAGGGAAAATGGTGATATGGATAGCCGTTGTGATTGTATGCTAGCTTACGATTCAACACTTCTTTTAGTTGAACTGAAGAACAAAAGAGATTCGTGGCAAGCAGAAGGATTGGCTCAGATTGAAAATATCGCTTTAAGAATGGTTGCAGAAATTCCTCATTATTATTATGGTTTTAATAAGAGAAGAGCAATCGTAGCAAACAGGAAAAATCAGTTCCCTTCCTTTTATGATTCAAATGTAGAACAACGGCAATATTTTATTTCAAAGTATAAAATGAGGATTCAGTTTGATGCAGAAATTATAATAAAATAAATGGCCTTCAACGAACAAAATACAGTAGAGCATTTCATCATTCACCAACTAACCGGAGTGAACCTGAATGCCGTGCATGGCAACATTGTAAAAGAAGAAGCAGTTGATTATGATTCTGTCCAATGGCGTTATGTGCAGGCCGATTTGCTGCAACGCGATTTTAGTGATGTGTTGGTCGAGAAAGAACTGAAAGAAGCCCTTTGTCGGTTAAATCCTGCCATCGCCGAACAAACTGATAGGGCCGACGAAGTAATTCACAAACTCAGGGCTATACTTATTACCGTAAATAATGTAGGCCTGGTGAGAGCCAACGAAGAATTTGCCAGATGGTTGCGCAACGAAATGACACTGCCATTTGGTAAAAACAACGCCCATATCGCTATTCGCCTGATTGATTATGATGAATTGAAGAACAACAGCTTTGTACTTTCCAATCAATTCAAACTCAAAGCCAGAGAAATCAAAATACCTGACATCGTCATGTTTGTCAATGGGATTCCGCTGGTGGTTGGTGAAGCCAAAACACCTGTAAGGCCGGCAGTAACCTGGTTCGATGGAGCGCATGACATTCATGTGGTGTATGAAAATGCCATTCCTCAACTATTTGTTCCCAATGTATTTTCCTTTGCTACCGAAGGAAAGGAAATCTTTATCGGAGGTGTACGTACTCCGTTGGAATTCTGGGCACCGTGGAGAATTGAAGATGAAAAAGATGAATTGAGCCATTTTATAGGTTTGCATGATGTAGCTAAACAATTAACGCATCTGCTTAAACCATCCACTTTGCTGGATATTTTACAATATTTCAATGTTTATGCCACCAACAGCAAGAAAAAGAAAATAAAAGTTGTTTGCCGGTATCAGCAGTACGAAGGCGCCAA
>CAITDJ010000131.1 GCA_903891085.1 uncultured Bacteroidota bacterium
TCAACCAAATTGAGTTGACTGCCCTTAAAATAGGCCTTAAATAGTCGCTTTGACAGGAGAATCAGGTTAACGAAAATGAGAAAATTGGAAATCAAAACGACAATCCTGTTTGGCGTTATTCCATAGGTAACTCGTGTGATTATCGCAACCAACGCAATTGAATTGATCAGAATAGCCAATATTGATAGGAAAAACAAAATGAGAACATTAAAATCCTTCACTTTCGATTTGTCGAGTTCGGAAATAGAAAACACAATGATGGCCATTACTGCAATCAGCATGACATTAAATAGTATCAACAAATCCCTGTCCTCTAGTATTTTGCTTGTTGAGAAAACCAGCGAAACCAAATAAACAACGAGTGTAATCAACACGAGCGGTGTAAAAACCCGTGCAATCACAGGCGCAATATTGTTGGTGAGGTTTGGATACAATCGTATTAAATAATAGGATACGATGGGCGCAGCCACACCGCCAAATACAGCCACATACTCAAGATAAAATTGTTCGATATTCATTTTAATGACAGAAAACAGACCAATGGTGATGCCTGTAAGTAATCCGCCAGCGAATAGAATCAGGCCTGTCATGATGATAAATTCACCATTAAAACGAATGAAGTCGATTCGTTTGTCGGTATTGTTATAATCGAATGAAATGTATGTTAATCCAAATAAACACCATAAAAACAAAGGCACATGAATCATCGACAGAACCACCGAATCGCTCTCTATATTTGGTAAGAGGTTCATAAACAGACATAATACTACAATGATTAATCCATAAATGACCAGCCTCTTTTTATCAAAAATCTTATTTTGCCAAAAAGCGAAAAGGATAATTCCATTGAATACAATGATTGCCAAATCCCTTTCGTAGAAGAATTCCTGATCTATTCCAGGAAATATTTCAGGAAGTTTTACCAACAATCCGGTAACAAAAGTCAGCAGCATAATTACCAGCAAATCCATTTTTAGAAATCCTTTTGTTGCAGGCAAATTTTCGGGAGCTAAACGGATTTTCCAGAACTCCACCAAGTCAGAAGGGTAATCATCCGAAATTTCAGTGAAAGCGTTGCGGAAATCCTGCTTATTATCACGATATAATTTTTCGAGTCCATCAGGTTTATTGATGTTTTCAATAATTTGCTGTTTCATGATTTAGCATTTTTTAAGGTTGCAACTTGAATATTTCTTGACTTTTAGGTTATTCGCCGGCTTCATGAAAACACTGACTGCCGCTGGCAAACCTGCCTTACATTAACGGGTTTATTCCTACCCGAATAATGAACTTATTCCACACTTTTTTATTGCATATTTCACCATTTCTTGTGATATATTTATCAAATATTAAGGTTCATAGAATAACACATACCCGGTGAGACTGTGATCATTGGTGTTTTATTCGCTCATGTTAGAGATTGCTGCGTTAAATTGATGTTGCTTTTCTTGCACCAGCACAAACCATTATCAATATCAGAATAGTTGAATAATCATCAAATGCTTGACCATATTTACTCAATGTTAAGTCATGTGCCAAATTTCCTGTGGTTTTATAAACGAGGCTCAGTTATACATTGGCGTGATTTTGTAGCAGTGCCAACAGTTGTCTTTTATGATAGGTTTTGCAAGATATCCATTTTAACCTGCTGTTTTAAAGCGATATAATCATCAGCCAAGATTATTGGCAACTAAGCTTTAATGATTCATTCTTCTTTCTTATCCATTTTCTTTATGGTGATCGATTCTCAGTTTTATATATCAAACCCTGAGCGCGCCCTTGAATGCTCTTACACTATAGTAAGAGGGCGCACTGTTATGATACACAAATACCTTTCCATAGCGGAAATCAGCAAAGAGTGCCCCGCCGTATGCTCTCATCTCAGCAGGTGTTTTCAGCCAGCTCGATGTTTTCGTGTCGAAATTTCCAAGTTGCTGCAATTCCCGGTATTGTTCTTCATCAAGCAGTTCAATGCCCATGGCGGCAGCCATATCAATGGCATTGTTTTCTGGTTTATAATCCTTCCTCATTTCGAGCCCCTCACGGTCGTAACAGACACTTCTGCGGCCTTTCGGACTCTCGGCCGAACAATCGAAAAATACGAATGTGTCCGCCGTCTTTTCATAACCCACCACATCGGGTTCACCGTCGGTTTTTTCCATTTCATTGAGTGACCATAGTTTTTCAGGATTGGCTTTCAACCTGGCGTGTATACCGGCCCATTCGAGGCCAGCATGGCGGTTCATGTTTTTCTCAAAACGGGTTTTTAATGTGCCGAGGATTGCTTCAGCTTGTTCAGAGGGCAAGTGCTTTATAGGTTCCATTTCGTAATAGTATCTTGTTTCGTATACAATGTTACGCAATTGGTTTTGTTTTCGGTCGTGGTGAGTCGGTTTTTAACTTTGGTAGTAACTTGATCACCTTCTTTAAATTATCTGGTTGGCCATGCCGTTCACCTGAATCACTGATTATGAAGGCGGATTGTGTTTTTCAGTAATAGTCAATTGCATTTTTGATCGTTTCCCTGCTTTGATAAGATTTATCTTGGAATGCTTTCGCTGTGCGGAATCAGCCTGGGTTTAACAACCGGTTCAATGTAATTGATAGTTTGGTTTGAAATCAATTGTGTAATATGTCCTGATCTTTGATGCAACGCACTGATAAACCTGTGTTTAAATCGATGTAAGCATTTGTAGCTTCTCGAAAACTAAAGCCTAAATACAAATTATTGGCGCTTCCTAAATCATCCTGAGACGAACTCCATAACATTGTCGTTGCACCCATACTCATAAACGCACCGTTTGCCTCATGTCGCATGCCTGCAGGCAAAACTGTGAAACCACTCTCGTTCGTGGCGCCATTGTTCGGACTCATCCAATGACTGGTATTGGCTTCTTTCATTTTGCCACCTGCAATAGCATTACCACCCAGATAAGTTGCCAGCGTTTGCCATTCGGTAACAGTTGGAATATGCCAACCCATGGGAGCTAAATTGTTATTGTCATGAACAGCATACCAATTGTAAAGCTTGCCATAAATCAGGCTGTTTCCGGGGTCGTTATTATAATCGCTGCAAGCCCCCGTCTCAAGATTAATCCATGTTATGCTATCTGTAATATTGGGTACAGGATCACCATTGCGGTAGTGGGTCACTTTAAGGTTTTCAACCATCCATACCTGTGTCCCGATCGATATACTATGATATATATTTCCGTCAATGTCTGCTACAGTAACAGCGGGAGGATTATTGTCGTATTTTTTACAACTGCCGGCAAGGAATATAACAACAACCAGTAAAATTGTTGAACTGATTAAAAAGTTGAGTTTCTTTTCCATATCGAATTAATTTAATTTTAATAAACAACTATGTGTATTTCAATCGATGTCGTTGTATAAAAATTCCCATATTCAAATGAACCTTGGTTAATTCTCCTGTTAATCCACCTACTTGGCGGAGACAATGACAAGTATCAAGTAATCCGCCATGTGTTAAGCACCTTGTTTCTTTATTGCGTTTGTCCGGTTGATAAATGATTAAATTCCGTTTGGTTGGTTGCCCTGTTTAGTATTGTCATGGTTTCTTTGTTGGCAGAGAGTTCTATTTTAATCCAGCCATAGTAATAAATATTTTCCCCACTTGGGAACGACAAAATCCGGTATCCGATATACTTTTCTCCCTGACCGGTAAATCGGTCAAGGTATAATTTGGCATTATTTGTCCAGGTTCCATTTTCCGAAATTTCGGCATTCTCAGTTAAGGCGCTGATCTGATTTGTGTTTTCATCAACCAGAAATTGATTTCCTCCATCACAAAGAAGTGCAATTGCGTTTGAAGTGAGAAAGGCTTCAAAGCCATCCGTTGAATTGCCATTGATGGAAAATACCAAATCGTTACAGGCACCGGAAATGGAATCGGACTGCGATGCAATGATAGTCTTGTTCACTTGTTCAAACCTGATATTGTCCGGCTTTGTATTATCTGATTTCTTGCATGCGGCTATCACCGATAATAACACGATTCCAAAAATAAAAAATGTTTTTTTCATGTTGTATAAAGTTTACATGGTTCTTTTTCTGTCCGGTGATCATATCAGGGTAAATGATGTTGTCCTGCAAATATACAAACAAAGTAATGGATTTCAGCATTATAAGATAAAAAAATTGATTGATGTTGCAAATAGCAATACATATTTCTTCCTCACGTTCGGGATGGATTTTACGTTTTGAATTAAATCAATCGCCTCTCAACTCCGTACTCCCCACTTCCCTCGTTGTGCCGCCTAGGCAAGCCACTTCCAACTCCGAACTCCGCACTCCGCACTTCGAACTTCAAACACACCCCGTCGCTTTCAGGCTCTTATAAATCTTTTCCCACGTACGATCAATATCGTTGTCGAGGCCCACGCTAAAGCGAACCATGCCTTCCGAAAGGCCCATTTCGCGCTGAATTTCTTCCGGAACTTCCGACGAAGTACTTTTTCCGCTGTTGCTGAACAAGGTCTTAAAATATCCCAGGCTCACCGCTAGGTATCCCACGTCTTCAATCTCCATTTTTTCCATCAGTTTGCTGGCCTGATCGGCAGTGCACAGGTCAATGGCAATCATACCGCCAAAACCAAACTGCTGATCCATCATCTTTTTCAGGGTTTCGTGGCCTTTGTGTGCGGGCAATCCCGGGTATTGAATCGAAATGCCTGATTCGACGAATTTGGTGGCCAGATACATCGCGTTATGACTGTGTTGTTTCATGCGGATATGGAGGGTGTGCATGTTTTTTAGTATGCCTGAGCTACGCATCGGATCGAGCACAGGGCCCAGCAACATGGCCGTACCATTGTTAACATCAATCAACTCGCCAATGAAATCGCGTGTGCCGCAGATAGCACCGGCAACACAATCATTTTTCCCGTTCACAAATTTCGTGAGACTATATACCACCACATGCGCTCCCAACCGGATGGGAGCAACAATCATGGGTGTAAAAGTGTTGTCGACAACCAGCTTAATCTGATGTGCATTCGAAATCGCGGCCAGGGCAGGGATGTCGCTTATTTGCAGCATGGGGTTGGTCATCGTTTCGGTATAAATGACCTTTGTGTTGGGGCGGATGGCTGCTTTCACGGCATCAAGGTCAGTGATATTCACAAAGGTGACACTGATGTTGAACCGGGGAAGCCAGTTTTGCAAGAAGGCGAATGAGCCTCCGTAAATGGTCAGGCCCGAGATGATATGGTCGCCTGCCTGGCAAATTTGCAGCAAGGCGGTTGTGATGGCACCCATTCCGCTTCCGGTCACCCAGCCTGCTTCGGAACCTTCCATGGCAGCCATGGCATCGGCGAGGTATTTATTCGATGGATTCCAGTGTCGCGAATACAGAAAACAACCTTCGGCTTCACCATGAAAGGTGTCGGCCATCGTTTTTGCCTGCATAAATGTATAAGTGGCCGAATCAGTGATGGATGGATTAACATCTCCGTATTCCCCGAATTGTCTCAGGTCCTGAATACTGCTTGCGGGATCAAATTTCATAAGATCAAATTTTAATGTTTTACTATTATTCTATTGTGAAAAACCATATTATATGCACCATCAACCCACCAACCGGCCAACCCATCAACCCATCAACCTATCAACCTATCAACCTATCAACCTATCAACCTATCAACCTATCAACCTATCATATTAACCTTCACAAAAGTATGACAATGCAACGAAATATCAGATATAAGTTAAATAGTGGAATGAAAAAGAACGAATTTGTTAAAATATGAAAGTTATAATTATATATTTGTGAAATATTGATAGTAATACTGCGATTTTATGCAAAATACCTTTCATCTTGATACCCTCGATCGGCGGATTCTGGCACTTTTACTGGCTGATGCACGCACACCGTATGTAGAAGTGGCTCGTCGCTGCCATGTTTCGGGTGCGGCTATTCATCAACGTGTTAACCGTATGACCGAGGCAGGCGTCATCGCTGGTTCGAAAATAAAACTGAGCGCGAAAGGACTCGGATTGCTCACCTGTGCCTTCATCGGAATACAGGTAAACCTGACTTCGACACGCACCCACGAAGAGGTCTTTAACAAGGTAAAGGAGATTCCTGAAATTGTCGAATGTCACCACATCAGTGGAAAATATTCATTACTCGTGAAGGTATATGCGCTTAACAATGAACACCTGAAACAGATTATTGTCGAAAGAATCCAATCCATTCCCGAAATCACTTTCACCGAAACATTCATTTCCCTCGAAGCAGGATTCGAACGTGATTATCCCATTTTGTAAGTTGATTATAAATAATAATACCCATCTGAATTATCAGTCTGGGTAAGTGTTTCCTTACATTTAAGTGAATACGATTGTATCTCACTGTTTATAATAAGTATCTTTACTTTACGTTTATGAATTAATCACATTTTCATTTCGATATGCGCACCCTGGTTGTCAGTACAATTCTTATACTTTTTATCGGTATCCAGCTTTACCGCGGACCGGGTGCAAAATCGGTCATTGATGGTGACGGTGCCGGCTATTATGCCTATTTACCAACAGTTTTCCATTACAAGACAACTGATTTTACCCCTGTGTTTGAATTTGAAAAATCACACAAAAGTTTGAGTTACGATGGCCATTATTTTCATCAGCATGGCGATGTGTTGATTAACAAGTATTTTTTGGGTACAGCTCTGGCAATATCCCCGTTTTATCTGATAGCTACCTTTTACTCGGTTGTTTTTGATATGCCAACTTCCGGTTACAACATACTTTATCAGTTTGCCGTAGCGATGGCAGCTGCTTTTTATCTTGCCATTGGTCTGCTTGCAACAATCAAACTCATCCGGCTCTTCAATTATGAAAAGTACATTGCGTTGATGGTGATTATCGTCTTGTTTTTTGGTACCAACCTGTTTTATTATGCCCTGGTGCATCCTTCACATTCCCATGTTTATTCGTTTGCAGCCGTCTCGGTTTTCCTGTTATACAGCCGGAGGTTTTTTCTGTATTTGAAGTTCAGTGATTTGGTTTTTGCTGCTGCATCGCTTGGTTTTGTAATTTTGATCCGTCCGACAAATTTAATGATTTTAGGTGCTTTACCCTTTATGGCAGGTAATGCAGGACAGTTGAAAGCAGGTTTTCAATTTTTAACATCGAAGTGGTATTATGGAGTAGTTTCACTTGCCGTTGTTTGCTTTGTGGTAGGCATTCAGTTCATGTTCAATATCATTCAAACGGGTTCCGTTTTCGTGTGGTCCTACAAAAATGAGGGTTTCGATTTCATGCGTCCACATTTCTTATCTTTTCTTTTCGGATTTAAAAAAGGATTCTTCATCTACACGCCCCTGATGTTGGCAATTTTTCCTGCTTTAATATTGCTCTACATGAAGTCGAAATATAGTTTCTTTACCATATTCAGCTATCTTATCGTGGCAGTATTTATCCTGTCGAGCTGGTGGAACTGGTTTTATGGCGACAGCTTCGGTATGCGTGCCATGATTGATTTGTTTCCCTTACTTGCTATCCTGCTGGCGGTTTCAATCGACAGGTTGGTAAAGACAAAGCCTGGATTTCTATTATTTTTATTGTGTTCCTTTTTATTTGTTTCATTAAACCTGTTCCAGACATACCAGTATCATAGTGGAATTTTGCACCACGACAGCATGACTTTCGAAAAATATCGTTATGTATTTCTGAAAACAGGGGCGCAATACGATGATGTATTGGGAAGCGATATTGAGCCACTTTTTACCGTTCCTGAGCCGATGCAGGGATTTCTGTTTTTTGAAGATATGGAGCGCAAATTGCCCGATTTTACTGAAAATGGTATTATTGTTTCAGCAAATGCTTTCTCGGGTAGCAAGGTTGCCCTGATGAGTGAAAAAAACGAGTACAGTCCAACACTTGTGTTAGGTGCAAACCAGCTGATAAAAACCATTTCACCGGTTTATGTGAAAGTGGACCTACATTATAATTTGTCAGAACCGATACCAGGTAACAGCGCACTGCTTGTGTATGCAGCTACCAATAAGAAGAATCAGGTAGTTTTCTATAAAACATTTCGCCTGCTTCAGCTTCCCGAAAAGGAAACGAATCGCTGGCGTGAATCGAATTTTGGATTTAAAGTTCCGGCCTGGGATAAAGAGCTTTCACAAATTAAAGTCTATATCTGGAATCCGGCAAAAAGCAAATTCATGCTTGACGATATAAAAATTGAGTTTTTTCTTACTGATGAGATTTGAAAATGGAAAAACCTTTGGATGACAGATTCACCCGATTCAACAACAAACTGACCGAAGGGGAAGATTTTCACCTCGAAAACGGTTATCGCGTGATGACAAAAGCATATCTGACAAAGAGGGGCTATTGTTGTTCGAACGGTTGCAGGCACTGTCCTTACTGGCCAAAACATGTAAAAGGGAATACAAACCTGGAATAACGGACAATAATATATGGCAACAGAAGCACAAAAAGTACTGCTGAAGTATTGGGGTTATGCCACTTTCCGCCCCATGCAGGAAGAAATTGTGAATTCGGTGCTGGCTGGTAATGACACCCTTGCCTTGTTGCCAACCGGTGGTGGTAAATCCATTTGTTTTCAGGTGCCCGCCCTCATGAAGGAAGGTATGTGTTTAGTTATTACTCCCTTAATTGCCCTGATGAAAGATCAGGTACAACACCTCAAAAAGCTCAATATTCCTGCGGCGGCTATTTATTCGGGTTTGCATCCCAACGAGGTTGAACTTGCCTACAATCAGGCTGTTTTCGGTCGGCTGAAGTTTTTATATGTCTCCCCCGAACGCATTCAAACAGATCGTTTTCAGGAACTTATTCGGCGCATGAAAATCAATTTGATTGCTGTTGATGAGTCGCATTGTATTTCACAGTGGGGCTACGATTTTCGCCCTCCTTACCTTCAAATTGCCCTAATCAGGCCTTATTTACCCAATATTCCGGTGTTGGCGCTGACGGCGACAGCAACAAAGGTAGTGGTATCCGATATTCAGCAGCGGTTGTTGTTTCAGAAGCAATGTGTTTTTCAAACCAGTTACGAGCGTAAAAATATAACCTATAATGTGCTGCATGAGCCCGATAAATACGGCGTGCTGTTAAGGCTTTTGCTAAAATATCCAACTGGAAGTGCCATCGTTTATGTGCGAAACAGAAAACGGACGCATGATATCTCTGATTTTCTGCAGTCGAAAGGAATTTCTTCAACCTATTACCATGCCGGTTTAGACACCCGTTTGCGCGACGAGCGTCAGAAACTCTGGATGCTCGGCAGAAGTAAAGTGATGGTGTCGACCAACGCCTTTGGGATGGGGATCGATAAACCCGATGTTCGTGTGGTGGTTCATTTCGATTTGCCCGACTCGCTTGAAGCCTATTTTCAGGAAGCAGGCAGGGCCGGAAGAGATGGCAAAGATTCAGAAACCTATCTGCTGATTTCGGACCAGGACATTGGTCAATTGAAATTGAATTTTGAGGCATCATTTCCCGAATTGAATCAGATTCGCGCTGTATATCAGGCAATTGGAAATTATTTCCAGATACCCGTTGGTACAGGCCGTGACACGGGATTTGATTTTGATCTGGTTCAGTTCTCAAAAAACTACAATTTTCAGGTACTCGAAGTATTTCATGCCTTAAAACTACTCGAGAAAGATGGTATGATACAGCTTTCGGAAGGTATTTCAGCGCCTTCACGCCTGTATGTTTCAGCCAAACGCGAAGATTTATACCGGATTCAGGTGGAGCAGCCTGCACTCGATCCGTTCATTAAACTGATTTTGAGGAACTATCCCGGTATCATGACCGATTTTGTTGTTATTAATGAAAGTGACCTTTCGCGAAAACTGGGGATTGAAGTCTCAAGAGTGGAAGAAACGATTCTCACTTTGCAAAAACTCAATGTTTTGAGCTATTCGCCCCACAAGGAAAAGCCCCAGTTGTTTTTTATTACCGAACGGCGGAACAAGGAGGATTTGGTTCTTACAAAAGAAACCTATCATGACCGAAAGACATCCACCTTGAAACGGGTTCAGGCAGTAATTGATTGTGTCTCGAATAACGAGCAATGCCGGAACGTTCAATTATTAGCCTATTTTGGTGAAGTGATGCCAAAGCGTTGCGGCAAATGCGATGTGTGCATTAAACGTAATAGTCTTACCCTTACTGATATTGAATTTGAAACCATAAAATCCGCGATAAAGAAAATCTTGTTTACCAGACCCTATCCGGTTTATGAACTGATTTCGGTAATCGATTTTTATACCGACGAAAAGATTCTTGAGGCAATTCGTTGGCTGATTGACAATAAAATACTTCAGAAAGATGAGAACGAGAATTTGATATGGAGGAAACAATTAGAGATTTAACGGACTATGCATAGGCAACCTTTCAAGTTGGAAATTTAGTGAACTTCAGGTGCCTAAATCCAAATTATCCTTTATGCCATATTTTCCAGGCTGCTTCGGCCTGAACCTGCAGCATATTGAGGCCATTGATAGTTTTCGATCCTTTTTCTTTGCCTTTTTGGAGGAAAACGGTCATTTCCGGATTGTAAATCAGGTCGATGAGCGTATGCTCTTTTGTCAGGTATTCAAATGGTATGGCCGGCGATTCGGTAATGGCCGGAAACATGCCAACAGGACTCGCGTTGATAATCAATAAGTTATTTGCAATATCATCTACGGTAAGCATGGTGTATGAAATCTGATCCATTTTTTTTGTGTCCCTGCTTACCATGGTGAACGGAATACCTTTGCTTCGCAGTACGTATTGAACCGATTTGGATGCTCCACCAGTTCCAAGTACAAGTGCGGTTATGTTTTTTTTAATGTGACATCTGTCGATAGTGGACGAAAAACCAGCTATATCTGTGTTATACCCGATAAGGCTTGTTTTGTTTCCGTTCCTTTTGACTAAAAGGGTGTTTACAGCACCACTGAGTTTAGCTTCCCGTTCAATACGATCCAGATATGGCAATATTGCTCTTTTATAGGGTATCGTTATATTTAAACCCTTTAATTGACTGTTTTGCTGGAGTAGGGTGGGGAGTAATTCTATCTCTGCAATTGGAAATAATTTGTAGGCGGCGTTAATCTTTTCTTTTTCGAACTTTGATGTAAAGTACTTTTCAGACCATGAATGTGCAAGTTGCCTTCCAATCAAACCGTATAAATCCATATTAATCAATTAATGAATTTATGACAAAAAAAGAACAGAATTTATTTTGCTTTTCAACGGGCTGCATCAGGGCTTAATAAAATTAGAGAATTAATCTCAGTTCATTAATAATTTCAGTAGTTTCAACTTATTTTTGAAAGGCGCGTATCTGATAGGTATATCGATCAAATTTGACCTTTTCATTACCGGCTTCTTGTGCGAAAAGGCTTCAAAACTTGCAAACCCATGATAACTACCAATACCACTGTTTCCAACTCCTCCAAATGGCAAATGTGGATTTGTAAAATGCATCAAGGTGTCATTTATGGTTACGCCACCTGCACTGGTATGTGTAATTATTTCTTTTTCAATACTTTTATTTCGTGTGAATAGGTACAATGCCAATGGTTTCGGACGCTGTTGAATAAATGTTATCACCTCCGTGATATTCGAGAATGTTAGAACTGGAAGTAATGGTCCAAATATCTCTTCCTGCATCAGGGGCGAATCTACAGAAACCGCATCAAGCAGGGTAGGGGAAATGAACTTACTTTTATCATCCACTTCGCCACCAAAAAGTATGTTTCCCGAAAGCATCAGTTTTTTCAGCCTTTCCATATTGGCAGCATTGATAATGTGGGGAAACTCATCGTTTTCCCTGATGTTTTCACCAAACATTTCAACCACACAGTGCTGCATTTCGGCAATAAGTGATTTCTTTATTTTTTCTTCAACAAACAAATAATCAGGTGCAATACAAGTTTGGCCTGCATTGATACATTTTCCCCAGATAATTCGTCGGGCGGCAAGTTTGAGGTCAGCACTCGCATCCACAATACAGGGACTCTTGCCACCAAGTTCAAGTACAAAGGGCGTCAGATTGTCAGCGGCGGCATGCATAACCAATTTTCCGACCTTTGGGCTGCCTGTGAAAAATATGAAATTGAAATCGAGTTTCAATAAATCCTGACTGATTGTTGCATCACCCTGTATCACCTCGACATATGCCTTCGAAAAAGTTTTATTGATTAAGTTTTCGATGACAATAGCAGTGTTCGAACTTATTTCTGATGGTTTGATAACAACGCAATTTCCGGCTGCGATGGCTCCTGCCAAGGGTGCAATGGCAAGTTGAAAAGGATAATTCCATGGGGCCAATATCAAACTAACGCCGTATGGTTCATATTGAAAATAACTACTGGCCGGAAATGCAGTGATGGGGCCTGAAACATGTTTTTTCTTCACCCAACATTTTAATTTCCTGATTAACAGGTTTATTTCTTCATACACAACGCCAATTTCCGTTGCATAGGTTTCAAAAGCTGACTTATGCAGATCGAGAAATAAGGCTTCGCTTATTTCCTTTTCGCTTGATTTAATGGCAGCCTTTAATCGTTTAAGCTCAGCGATACGGAATTCTACTGCTCTGGTTTTACCGGAATAGAAAAATTCCTTTTTGTTATGAATTGAGTAATTCCCCATATCTCTTATCAATGTATTTAATCCAACTTTGGAGGCCTGTTCTCCTCAATCAGCTCAGTTACTTCGGGAAAATTGAAAATCTCAGGATAATACTCCAGCAGGTCGGTATGTCCCTCAAAATCATTTTTTAGTGCGAGGTCAAGAAAAAACAAGGCTTCAACAACATTATTGGTAAACAATAAGGTAGCGCCTAACCGATAGTATAACAGATAGTTGTCGGCTTGTTGAATAATGCCTTTTCGTAAGATATCGAGGGCCTCAACATAGTTTTCTTTCAGAACGTGCATATTTGCATGTTCAACAAAAACATCCGGATCCTTCGGATCGAGATCAGTGGCTTTGATAAAATAAGATTCAGCTTTGTCGAACTCTTTTAATTTTATCAGTTGATCGGCAGCGATCAGAAGCAAATCAATATTTGAAGGGTCGAGACCGATGGCTTTCAATGTATAGGTAAGGGCTTTGATGGTATCGCCTTGTTCGTCGTATACGGCACCAATGCCGGCCCATGGGTCAGATTGTTGCGGGTCAAGATCAATGCTTTTATTATAGTATTCAAGTGCGTTATCGTAATCATTGAGTTTTTCGTAGCATTCACCCAAATAATAATAGGTCATTGCTTCGGGTTTTTCATATTCAAATGATTCAAAATACACTTCTATTGCCCTGGCATAGTTCTCGATGGAGGCGTAAGCATGTGCCATGCTCTGGTAAGCAGCAGAATATGTTTCATCAATCGAAAGTACAAAACCGAAGGCTTCGATCGATTTCTCGAATAATTCTAACTGAAAATAGGTCAATCCGAGATTATACCATGCCGAACAATTATAGGGGTCGCTATCGATCTGTTTCAGAAAAAATGTAATTCCTTCTTCCAGTTGATGATCCATCGTGAAACACATCCCTATCTCGTAAAGTAACGAATCAGAGTCGGGTGAATACACCAACGCACGTTTCAGGTAAATGAGTGCCTGGCCGTATTTCTCAAGTTTCTCAAACTCAAATGCAATGGAGGTATAAAGTTCCTCAAGTTCTTCTTCTTCGACCAGTAACACAGCTTTTTTTAACTCCTGAATAGCTTTTTCCGATTCATTCATCATGCTGAAAACGGAGCCGCGTGTCATGGTTATTTCTGCTTCGTTGGGTTCAGTTTTCTCAATAGCATCAAGCAAGGCAAGTGCACGAACGTAATTACCTTCCGAAGCGAGTTGACGGGCAAGTTTAATTCGCAACCCCAAACTCGATGGGTGCTGCTGCATGGCTATTTCCAACGCGATCCGTGACTTATCGTTGTCGAAAATATTCTGGTAATAGTCGATCAGTGCCTCAAATTCCTCTGAATCGAAGTACTCCTGATCGCCTTTACGGATCATCTTCTCGAACCTATCTGCCAATAAGTCAATGTGATAGTCGTCGTTCCATTGAAATTCTTCGTTCATCTTATTCAAGCAATTGCATGCAAAATTAGTCAATTTTAGTAGTTAAATCCCGTTCTGACTGAATTTATGTGTGGTAAAAGTAGTGAGGTGCGCCAGTGATTGTGCGTATTTCGAAAATTTAGTTTTTAACACGTTGTAGTTGATAACCTGTTGAAGTGCTACTTAAGGCAGGAAAACAGCAGAAATTGAATGTTAGAAAAGGAAAAGCCGCAGTGATGCTTCTGAAAATCATTCGGAAATCAGACTGAAAACTTTAAATTTGCGAAAAAATCAGATCATGACCTTAATTAAATCCATCTCCGGAATCAGGGGTACCATAGGCGGAAAGCCGGATGACGGCCTCACACCAGTTGATATTGTGAAATATGTTTCGGCATTTATTCGTCTGATCCGAATTGATGAACCAAAGAAAAAACTTAAGGTTGTGGTAGGTCGCGATGCCCGCATCTCGGGAGAGATGGTGAATCAATTGGTTTGTGGAACGCTCCTATCGATGGGCGCAGATGTTTACGATCTGGGCTTATCAACCACACCAACAGTTGAAATTGCTGTAACCGGATTGAAGGCTGATGGAGGAATTATTCTGACTGCAAGTCACAATCCTGCGCAATGGAATGCCTTGAAACTATTGAATTATAAAGGTGAATTCATTTCCGCAGCAGATGGCAAATGGTTGTTGGATGAAGCAGAAAGATCGGACATTGAATTCAGCACTATCGATGAAATCGGAATCTATTCAAAAACCGAGGGCTGGATTGAAAAACATATTCAAATGATTTTGAATCTGCCGCTGGTTGATGTGAAAGCGATTGCCAATGCCAATTTCAGCGTGGTGATAGATGCAGTAAACTCTACCGGTGGAATTGCAATTCCAATGTTGCTCGAAAAATTGGGAGTGAAGACAGTACATCAGCTATATTGCACTCCTGATGGAAAATTCCCGCATAATCCTGAACCCTTGCCCGAACATCTGACCGAACTTTCAGGCACTGTTGTCAAACACAAGGCAGATCTGGGTTTTGTGGTTGATCCGGATGTCGACAGGTTGGCCATTGTGGATGAAAACGGCAATATGTTTGGTGAAGAATACACCTTGGTTGCGGTAGCCGATTATATTCTTCAACATACGCCCGGTAACACCGTTTCAAATCTATCCTCCACCCGGGCACTTGCTGATGTAACGATTGGTTTTGGAAATGAATATTTTGCCTCAGCAGTGGGTGAAGTGAATGTTGTTGAAATGATGAAAAAGGTAGATGCTGTCATTGGCGGCGAAGGAAATGGAGGTATTATTTATCCGGAATTGCATTATGGTCGGGATTCTCTTGTGGGAATAGCGCTCTTTTTAACGCATTTGGCAACATCAAACTGCAAGGTCTCAACACTGCGACAACAGTATCCTGAATACGCCATGTCAAAAAACAAAATCAACCTAAGGAAAGGACTCGATGTGGATATTATACTGAAAGGAGTTGCAAAACTATATGCAAATGAACGTGTTACAACCATTGATGGTGTGAAAATAGATTTCCAGAATGGTTGGGTACACCTGCGTAAATCAAATACCGAACCTATTATCAGGGTGTATGCCGAAGGAAAAGATGCCAAAACTGCCGAAAATTTTGCAGAAGAAATTTTGGTGAAGATAAATGAATTAACTTCGTAATCAATTCTAATTCAATCGCATTTAATCTGGCTTAATTCCAATTGATTATGGGTGAAAAAAAATCAAAGAAAAAGGCAAGTCGATACAAATTCAAAGAGGTAACCTTTAAACTATCGGAAAGGCAGTATAAATCGCTGTTGAAATATTGCAAAGCCTGTCATACAACGCCAATTAAGGTTATTAAACGTAATCTGGAAAGGTACCTTGGTACCTATGAATACATTGCCCAACAAGAGTCAGGCCTTGTTTCGGAAAGACAATTAGAACTTTTCGGCGAAGAATCTGCGAATTGAAATAACAAAAATCGTTTTCTTGCGTAATAGTGCTTATTTGTCGCAGCTTATCTGTCTTTGGGTATTTAAGCAGAAAGTCCAGGCAAGAGCCGTTGGTTACCTGTTTTCTTCACAAAACCCAACTTCACTTTTTCATTTCAAAGGCAGTCCGGTTAAGGATTGATCGTCCAAGTGTGATTTCATCCGCGTATTCGAGTGCATCACCTATGGCAACTCCCTTTGAAATAGTTGTAATCCTGATAGTTTTTTCTTTCAGTTTTCTGAAAATATAGAAATTGGTTGTATCGCCTTCGATGGTGGCAGGCAGTGCCAGTATCACTTCCTGAATGTCATTGTTTTCAATCCTTTCGATCAAACTCACAATATTCAGATCATTCGGACTGATACCCTCGACCGGGTTTATCACTCCTCCCAACACATGGTAGAGACCGTTGAAACAAGCCGTTCGTTCAATTGCCATCACATCCCGCATATCTTCAACCACACACAAGATGTTCTCGTCACGACGTGGATTGGCACAAATAGTACACATATCGCTATCCGAAATATTGTGACATTTTTTACAAAGCAAAATATCACTCTTCATTTTCAATAAGGCACGTGTCAATGCTTCGGTGCGGGTTCCATCTTCTTTTAACAGGTGCAAGGCAAGTCGCAAAGCTGTTTTGTTTCCGATTCCCGGCAATCGTGCCAGTTCGCTGACTGCGTGCTGAAGTAACAAAGAAGAAAATTCGATCACCTTGATTTTTTTGATGCAAATTTAAGATTAATCATAACGGCATGCCATGTTTGCTAAATTTGCATCACTAATTCTTCATTATGAAAAATCGGATTTTATTCATGACATCGGTTATTGCTGTAGTTGTGTGTTTTATGACAACCATTTCGGCACAAACCTCGAACCTAATCGATTCAAACGGCAAAAAACAGGGAAGTTTTAAGGTGCACTATCCTTCCGGGAACGTAAAATATACCGGTCAGTTTAAAGATGATAAACCTTATGGAGAGTTCAGTTATTACACCGCTGATGGTTATCTGAAGGCAATAAATGCATTCACACCGGATGGAATGAAGGCATGCAGCAAGCAGTTTTCAGCGAATGGTAAAATGATTGCAGAAGGTAACTTTGTTGATCAGCTGAAAGATAGTATCTGGAGGTTTTATAGTGATTACGACAGTACGTTACTCTCTGAAGAATCATTTAAAAAGAATGTGAAAGATGGTATTTCAAAAACGTATTTTCCTGATGGAGGACAATTATCTGAAATACAGGAATATAAAAATGGAATACGCAATGGAATCTGGAAAAAATATTTTCAGGAAGGTGCTGTCATGCTCGAAGCGACCTACTTGAATGATGAGTTGAATGGAAAATTCGTGTTATTTTTTGATAGTGGGAAAGTGAAAATCGAAGGCGAATATCTTTATGGAATGAAGACGGGTATCTGGTTCGAATATAACGAAGCTGGCGACCTTGTTGAAAGGAACGATACTTCTATCAAATATGAATAGAAAATCGTTCAAACAAAGTTCATTCGACTATCTTGAGCATGAATTTGTTCAGGACTGGTATTTGATTTTTTCATATAGTTTCACTAGTGAAGTAATCAATTCGACCGGTGATGAAAGAATCTGATAATGGTTTTGACCAAACATCTGAGGTAGATAATATTTTGCTGAAGCCTCAATAGCCAGGGCATAGGTATTGATCTGGTTCTCACTCAATTCGCGTAAGGCCTGTTTAACATCATTGATACCATATTTCCCTTCATACCTGTCAAAATCATTGGGTTTTCCATCCGATATCAAAATGACCCATTTGTTTCTGGTTTTGCGGGCCTTGAGCAGCGAGCCGGAATGACGCAGCGCAGTTCCGATGCGGGTATATCCGGCGGGCTCTATTGAACCTACTTTGAATTTCGCCTTGTTCCAGTCTTCATCGAAAGGTTTCAAACTAAGATAATTGGAGAAATTTCGTGTTTTTGAATAAAAACAGTCAATAGAGAAATCGATCGAAAACTCATTGAGTATCTCGCCAAATAAAATGGCAACCTGTTTTTCGACATCAATGATTCGGTTGCCGGCCGAATAGGCATCACTCGAAAGACTGATGTCGAGCAGTAATAAGATAGAAATATCTTTTTCTTTTTTTCGGTTCGACAGATAAATTGTTTCGATAGGTGTGTGTCCCGAATGCACGTCCACAAACAGATCAGTTACTGTATCAATATCAAAATCAGTGCCTTGTGTCTGTTTTCTGATTTGCTGAAGTTTGTTGTTGACATGCGTCAGCAATTTGCGCAATCCATCGAGGGTTGACCGGTTTTCTGCCAGTGTGTTTTTGTAATATTCAGTATTTATCTGGAAGTGGCGCTTTGTATAAAGTTTGCAATAGTGTGGCTTATAGGCTCTTTTCTTATAATCCCATTCATCGTATAGGATTGGATCACCTTCCATTTCAAGTTCGGAACTCTCTGATACCGATGTATTTTCGATAAAATCTGCCTGGTAAACGCTATGTGCCTGATCGTCAACACGCACCGTAAATTTCATATTTAACTCGTCCAGTGCTTCCTGATGTTTCTCAAGGTCATCACTTCCATCGAAATCACGCCAAACGCCGTTGAATTCATCTGCTGTTTCCACTTTCTCGAAATTGTGATTTAATACATAATCTTCCTGTTGTTTTTTATCAACTGTAATATTCCTTATTTCCTCAACAGCTCTTGCTTTTAAAGTGGTTTGCGGAGAATCGGGAATTGCTGTTCCGACGCGTTCATCAAATCTTTCTATTTTTTGGTCAGGATTGAAATCCTTGTCGTTGATCATCCATTTTCCATAAAGCCAACTGAAATCAACTATCTGGTTTTTGGATGAATATTCTGAAATCAGTTTTTTAAATGATTCATGTAATTCACCGGATGAAGGGTACTCCTGTAACAGGTTTTTTATAACGGTTTCTGAAGAATCCAGGGCCGCTTTACGTGAAAGAAGTGATGATTGATTTTCATCAGATGACCAATTATGGTTTAGGTTGAGTTGTTCTGTCAGATATAACACTCTGAAAAGATAAAATGACAGGTTTTGTTCCAAAGTTGGAAATATGGAGAATGAATTGGGTAAAAAGAAACTATGATTCTTATAGCCACCTTCGCGTTCTGCCGGGTAAATGTCAATCGACTTTCCGGTAATGGCACGGGCAATAATTGTTAGCCGGGCTGAAATATCGGATAATTTGACTAATGAATCAAGCGTTTGTTGTGATGCTTCCTTTTTGCTTTTGAAGTACCAGACAATTCTTCCGTAAATGAACTCGTCTAAAGCCATTTTTTTTCAGATCATGAGATTGGCCAGGTCGGTGAGCGCCTCAATAATTTCATCATCATCGCTTAAGGGCTCAATCACAGCGGTTTTCACTGAGAGTCGTTTTGGTAAACCACTATGAATCAGTTTTCCGGCATCAACCAATAAACGAGTCGATACGGTCTCAGTGAGCCCCAATTCTTTAAGATTCCTGATTTTATTGCCAATGGAAACAAGTCGTTTTGCTGTTTCTCCATCTACACCTGATTCGCTAATAAGAATTTCTGCCTCAAATTTCGCTTCCGGATATGTGAAAGTAACAGCAATAAAACGCTGCCTCGTAGAGGGTTTAAGTTCTTTGTATCCACGTTGGTAGCCCGGGTTGAAAGAAGCAACCAGCATAAAATCATCATGGGCTTTGAAAGTTTCACCAAGCTTGTCGATAAACAGTTCTCGCCGGTGATCGGTAAGTGAATGGATCGCCACAATTACATCAGGCCGGGCTTCGGCAACTTCATCTAGATAAATTATAGCGCCTTGTTTTGCTGCTGTTGTCAATGGGCCATCTAACCACAAGGTTTCTGCACCCTTGATGATAAATCGTCCGATCAGGTCGGTTGATGAAGTTTCTTCATGGCAGCTGATGGTGATTAGTTTTCGTTTTAATGTATGTGCCATGAACTCAACAAATCGTGATTTACCGGTGCCTGTAGGGCCTTTTAAAAGTATCGGAAGTTTGTTTTTTGCAGCGTGTTCAAAAATCTCAACTTCTTTGTGAACCGGAACATAAAACGGCCTTGTTTGGGTCATAATCAAACTGAATTAAAAATGGATTAGTTTATTCATCATCAAAAAAAGAGTCGATATAATAATAATTCGAATTATACTATACCGGCTCTATGTTTAACATATATTATTTTATATGGAATTAGTTTTGAATGGCTTCTTTCGAAGGTTGGCCATATTTGATGAATTCATAGATGTAGAAGCCTATCCCGGTTGCAAACATTGTTGCGCAGATAGCCAGCACGAAGAAATGAACTTCAATTTCTTTTTGCACATCACCGAAATCCATGCCCATTTTTCGTTCAAGATAGACCTGGGCAACACCTGCTACACCAAAGGCTACCGTCATCCCCAGCATTCCGATGTTTGAGAGCCAGAAAGCGAGCAATCCGGTGGTGCTGTCGTAGAGTTTTCTACCGGTCAGATTAGGTAAAGTATAACTGATAATAGCAAAAACGATCATACCATAAGCGCCCCAGAATGCAAGGTGACCATGCATAGCCGTAACGAGTGTTCCGTGCGTGTACATATTGACCTGTGGCAAGGTATGCGCCAGACCCAGCAATCCTGCGCCAACAAATGAAGTGATGGCAGTGCCGAGTGTCCAGCTTAATGCGATTTTGTTCGGATGCTTTTTCTCGCCTTTGCGATACATACTTACCGCGAACAATGCCATAGCCAGAAAAGCGAGTGGTTCAAGCGCCGAGAAAATACCTCCAACAATCAACCAGGTTTTGCCTACACCTATATAATAGTAATGGTGTCCGGTGCCCAGAATACCTGAGATAAAGGTCAGTCCAACAATTACATACAGCCATTTTTCGATTACTTCCCGATCAACGCCTGTGATTTTAATCAAGAGAAAAGCGAGGATGCCACCCATAATAAGTTCCCAAACTCCTTCAACCCAAAGATGAACAACCCACCAACGGAAAAAGGAATCCATCGTTTGGTTATCAAACCAGATCATGCCCGGAAGGTAGAGCAAAGCGGCAAAAACAAGTCCCATGGTGAGTACCAGTGAAGTGGTTGTTCGTTTTTTACCTTTATAAAGTGTAGTGACAATGATTCCCAGAAAAGTAAGTACATTCACCACAACGAGGTAATCGAGTGGGCGTGGTATTTCGAGGAATTTACGGCCTTCCCAGTAATTAAAATGGTAACCAATGATGGCAACTACACCAACCAGTGCAAGGCTTATAAGTTGAACATAGGCGAGTTTAACATTTACCAATTCGTGTTCTGCTTCTTCGGGGATGATATAATAGGCTGCTCCCATAAATCCTGATAATATCCAGACAACCAATAGGTTGGTGTGTACAGCGCGGGCAGTGTTGAAAGCAATGAATTCGTGCAGTCCATCAAATCCCATGTGGGCAAATGCCATTATGAATCCGTAAATAATCTGCAATGTCAGCAGGAGCATCGAAAGGGCAAAGAACCAATAGGCTAATTTTTGTGAGTTATATTTCATGGTACAGTTTTATTTTAAATTATTAGTTGATTTATAGTCCGGTTTGGGTGGGAATCCGTTGAGATCGATATTCCCAATCCATTTGAAGAATTCGATAAGTTGTTCAACTTCTACTTCGTTAAAATTATGGGCTACCATTTTTCGACTTCTTGGCGCCCAGGGTACTTTTGATGACAAGACTGCTCTCATATAGCCTTCACCACGACGTTCGACTACTTTGGTGAGTTCGGGGGCATAATAAGCGCCTTCACCAAGGATGGTATGACATCCCATACAATTGTTACTTTCCCATAGATGTTTTCCTGCAATAACATCTGCGGTAAGATTTTCTTCATGGGTACGTTTTGGGACTTCTTTTGTTAAGGAAGTCCACGATAATCCGAGGAAAACGACAAACGTGATGATTGTCCCTCCCAGAAAAAACGTTCTTGCCTGACTTTTTGACAACATAAATTTTGGTATTAAGGTTAATAAATAAATAGGATAAAAATGTCCGAGATTAATGTAAAAAAATTATATTGGGTTATTTGATAAAGTAAAATGTTCCATTTCAATTAGTTGTGCTATTGTCATTTCTTCAAGCATGATTGCCAGATTTGTACGGATTGTGACATATTTATGGTGGATTGGACAAGGGTTCTCCCTTGAACAGGTGTTTAATCCTACAATGCAGCTTGTTGTGGATCCGTCACCGTCAATTGCATGGACTAATTGTTTCAGATTGAGTGTGTTAAAACTATGATACGCCATTTCAAAACCACCGGTAGCGCCTTTTGTTGAAAATATAATATTGTGTTTGACTAACAGCTGAAGTATTTTGGCAGTAAATGCTAATGGCGAGGTGATTGCTTCTGAAATCTCTTTCAGATTCGAGCGTCTTCCTTTCATAGATCGCTGTGCGATGAAAATGGTCGCCCTTATTCCGTATTCACAAGCTTTGGAGAACATACTCTTCAATCATTATTTATTGCAAAAGTAACATTTATTTCAATTCGGATAAACATATCCTAATTAAATATTAATTTTTACCCAATAATCCACATCATTTCAATAGGCAAATAATTCGCTTAATTTTGAGAGTATTGTATGGCCACTCGATTCAAGTCTTATTCTCGATTGATGGCCACCGTCAAACAGCAGACATTTGCATCCTAACTCGTAAGCCACATCCGCGTCGTGCAGTGTATCGCCAATCAAAAGACATTCCTCAGGATTAAGTTTCATATGGTGAATGAGCTCTTTACCCCGCTCAATTTTTCCGGTTCCATAGTGATTGTCAATTCCGAAAGCTCCCTCAAAACAGCCCGAAATATTGTAGCGCAACAATAATTCGTTCAGCAGTTCCTGTTCCATGGCCGAAAGAACGACTTGTTTTATCCCCATTGATTTTAACGTTTTCAAAACCCGGGTAGATTCGGAGTGCAGACCGGCGTGTATTAAATGAGCCCGGTATAAATCCATGAACTGCATCGCTGGTATTTCGAACGGTTCTTTTTCGAAATTGAATCCTGCTTTTTCATAATAATCTTTTACCGGGAAAGTGAAAATTTGCTGATATCTGGTCTTGTCAATAACAGGGAGTCCCCTATCGGTCAGCAGCAGATTTATTGCATTTACACACATATTCACATCATCGAGCAGCGTGCCATTCCAGTCCCATATTATAAGATTTATATTTTTTAATCGGTTCATTTACTGTAGTTTGTGATGATATTTATTAATGTTGTGCGAGTTGACTCCAACATATTGCAAGTGATTGATAAACAAATGGTCAAAACTAAAAATAAAGAGGATAAAACCTAAGCTTCCCGTTTTCATCGACTTCGAGTGTAGGTAAAGGGATTTTAATGAAACTAATTACTTTGAATACAGTTTTAAGTGTTTTGTTTTTGGTTGGAATACGCCTTAAATCGATATCCGGGCTTAGGTAAAACTGGCGAACCCTTTCAAAATGGGGGATTGGATTACCATTGTATGATGTCGGATTACTCATCGCACCGGTCATGCCATCTGCACCATATCCCACCGCCATATTAAGCCACTTCGGAAAACCTGATTCTTCGGGCAAGAATGAGTGAATGTTCGCCGTAAGCCAAAAAGTATGACCGTTGTAATCTTTTATTGTTTGCTGTATAGCATCTATTCCAAGTAGATCGGGCCTGTAACTTGCATAAGATGTCTGATGAAAAGAAACCTTCAGCGAGATGCGTTGTTCCTTCCAGATAAGCTGCTGGGAAACAAAAAGTGATGAACCCATGAAATTGGCAATCAAATCGCCTGAAGAAGCGCCCCATGCAGTTGAAAAACCATCCATCACTTCCACCATCGACAATCCTAAAAATCCTACAATTCCTGAATAAATAGCTGATTGTGTATTGTTTACACCTGACCATTGCAGCATATCATTACAATAAAGTCCGAAATGATAGGCGGTGGTGGCATGTCCAAATTTATCAATTTGCAACCATTCTTTGTTGTCGTTGAAGAAATGGAAATTACTCTGCGGATAGCCCTTGTACCAAACAAAATATAAACTCCCAGCGATTCCAACACAAATCGTTGAACCAGCAATAATGAAGGTATTTAGTCTTTTCTTATGAATTGCCGGACTGACAACCGTTTCAGATATTGATTGACCTGATACTGAATTCAGTGCCAGTGTGAGGAGCAACAGTAACAGGAATCGTTTCGGGAGCAGCAGGATAAAATTCATCTTTCTCTTATTGAATTGATGAAATAATCAGGTTAACTTCATCAATAACTGATGTGAGTTTTTCTTTGCTTTTTGCTTCAGCAATGAAACGTAAATATGGTTCAGTGTTTGAAGGGCGGATATTTAACCAATAATCCTTAAAATCGAGACGGTAACCATCGAAATCCATAAATGATTCAGGGGAATCTTTTGCCGAAAAATGTTCCCTGATTGCCTCCATCGCCTCTTGTTTACGCTCAATTTTGTAATTGATTTCCCCTGAATTGAAGTAGGCTGAAATTTGACTGATCAAACCTGAAAGGGTGAGTCCTTCTTTTTTGAAGCTTGCCAGCAATCCCAACACAACTAGAGCGGCCAACAATCCCGAATCGGAATAATAAAACTCCCTGAAATAATAATGACCAGCCAATTCACCACCAAAAAGACCATTTATTTCACGAAGTTTTCCGGCACCATAGGCCCTGCCAACACGCCAAGTTTCAACCTGGGCGCCAAATTTTGCCAGGTATTCACCTACTGCACGTGAACTGCGGATATCTTGTAAGACCTTTCCTTCCTGCTTTTTCTCCTCGAAAAAATAATGTCCCATCAGGGCAATTATCAAATCGGGCGAAACAAACTGGCCTTTTTCATCGATAAACATCACGCGGTCAGCGTCACCATCAAAAATTACTCCAATATCACATTGGTTGTGAAGCACAACTTCCTTGATTTGTTCCTGATTCTCAGCTTCCAGTGGATTCGGCTCATGACCCGGGAAATTGCCATCCGCTTCATCATTGATATATAAAATTTTATCACCAAAAAGCCGGTGGCAGTAAAGCGAAGCCATCCCATTGCTGCAATCCATGCCGATTTTTAAATTGCTGATATCTTTTTTGTATCCCTCTAAAAACGCAAGATACGCTGATTTCACATCCACTTTTTTCACCTTACCCGGCTTTTGTACAATTTTAATTTCGGCAGTTTCGACCTCCTTTTCGATGGCATTCAATCCTGTATCATAACCAACGGGCAGGGCATTGGCTGCCGAAACCTTTAATCCATTGTGATTTTTAGGATTATGAGAAGCTGTGATCATCACCGAGGCCGGATATCCAAATTCAGCGGTAGCCCAATAAATAGTTGGTGTGCTTGTTGAACCGGCATCAGCCACCGAAGCGCCACTGTCGGTAATCCCTTTGCATAAGGCATTAAACACTTCGTCTGACGAAATCCGACAATCACGACCAACCAGTATCATGTCGGCTTTCAGCACCTGAGGGAGAAAAAAACCGATACGATACACATCATCCGCATCGAAATCCCTGTTCCAGACTCCCCGAATATCATAAGCCTTGAATGCTTTCATACTTGTTTATTTATAAATTTTTTGTTTATTGAGTGCCTGTTGAAATTTTCGGGCATTCACCAGGTGTTCCGAATAGGTTCTGGCAAAATTATGGTAACCCGAGAAATCATCCTTGGCACAGAAATAGAAATAATCGTGTTTTTGATAGTTCAACACCGCATCGATGGAAGAAATGGAAGGAATACAAATCGGTCCGGGTGGTAATCCAATATTTTTATACGTATTGTATTTCGAATCGATCTCCTTATGAACATCGAGCACTCGTTGGATGGAGTAATCATTTATGGCAAAAATCAGAGTGGGATCGGCCTGCAACAACCAGTTCGACTGGAGTCGGTTGATATAAACGCCGGCGATAACCGCTTTTTCAGTTTTCATGACCGTTTCACGGTCGATGATGGATGCAAGTGTTGATACATCAGTCATACTCAAGTTCAGTGTCTTTGCTTTTTCTTTCCGGGAAGCATTCCAGAATTTCTGGTATTCCTGAAACATTCTTGATACAAAACCTTCAGGGTCTGTTGTCCAATAAAATTCATAGGTGTTTGGAATAAAAAGCGCCGGTATTGTCTCCTTATTGAAACCAAGTTTTGAGATATATTCATTGTCATTCATAAGTCTGACAAGTGATATAGAATCAGCTTCAATTTGTTTCGAAATGCGGCCGGCAAGTTGATAAATATCGCGCAAATTATTAAATGTCAGATCAACAGGAGTTTGTGCGCCCGACCGCAACAAGTTAATCAAAGCCTGGTTCGACATACCATTTTTGATAATATAATGTCCGGGCCTGATTTTTTGCGGATATTTTTTTTGATTTGCCAGCCAAATGAAACTTTCTTTATCAAGTATCAATCCGCCATCGAAAAGTTCTTTTTTTACATCCGAAAAGCTTGCATTTGATCTGATAAATATCGAAAAATTCTGTTGTTTTGGAGTCCTGACATTAGGTAATAGCAGGTATGAATAGATTAGATATCCAGCAATTCCGGAGACAAGGATACCGGTTAGTAGCAAATAATTGATTATTTTTCGAAACAGACTTTTCTTACCAGGTTTTCTCGCACTTGTGTTTTTTGATTGTTCGGTTTCCATCAATCTTGTATGAGAGTTTTTGGATTAATTAATTGAAAATGAAGTTGATCAGTCCATTTTCCGTCTAACAGAAGCCAGTCTTTTCGTGTTCCTGACAATATATATCCTCTTTTGGTGAACAGTGAAATGCTTTGTGAATTTTGTGCTGCGATGAAGCAGTAGAGCTGATGCAGTCCTAAAAAGGTGAAACAATATTTTTCGAGCAAATCAAGGGCTTCGTTGGCATAACCCTTTTGACGTTGAGAGGCCTCGAGGATGATGCCAACACCTGCCCGGTGATGTTGCGGATCGAAATCATAGATATCGATAGCACCGATAGCAAAAGGCTCCTGGTTGTCGATACAATCGATCATCAGGCGAATCTGTTTGCTGGTATAAATATCAGACGAATTGAGGATAAATTGTTCGATCTGATAATGTGAATAGGGGGCAATAGTATCGCTTACATTCCATACACTTGTGTCATTCTCCCATTTATAAATAAGTTGAGCATCGCTGGGTTCAACCTGGCGCAAACTTATACGGTCAGTTTTATAAAACATTTTGTTCTTATTTTACGATGAATATGCGTTGTTAATCTATCAGTGGATAAGTAAATATTCTATAGGTTAATTGCAAAAATACCACTATACACGAATTCAACCGGACCCGTGAGTTCAATTTCCGAAAAACTATTGCCAGCCTTCTTAAAGTTTACCCTCAGTTTTCCGCCGGGTGTTACTATTTCGTGCGATTCGCCTCCAAACCACAAGGAGGCTGCAATAGCGGTTGCAGTTACTCCTGTGCCACATGATAGGGTTTCATCCTCAACACCCCGCTCATAGGTACGGAGAAATATCTGATCATCAATTTTTTCCATGAAATTTGTATTCACTCCGTGGATCGAGATATTTTTATCGTGACGTATTTGTCTGCCAAATTGAACGACATTATAATCTGCCAAATTGTCAATTCGGGTTACATAGTGCGGTGAACCTGTGTTGACCAATAAACCTGCGTTATCAAATTGCTCCACAACAACATCTTTCATGGTCAGTTTCACTTCATAAGAACCTCCATCTGCTTCTAATATAAATGCCTCATGTTCACCGTCGTAGGCGTCAAATATCATGTTTTTTCCGGTAATTTCTTCACGAAAAGCAAATGCTGCTACAACTCTACCACCATTGCCACACATGCTTCCTTCAATTCCATCTGAATTATAATATATCATTTCGAAAAGGTTACTCCTTGAAGGCAATACTCTGATAAGTCCGTCTGCACCGATTCCCAGCCTGCGATTGCATAAAAATGAAATCTGTTCAGTGCTAAGTATAATATTGTCAGTCAAACAGTTAATGAGAATAAAATCATTACCTGCCCCATGATATTTGTGAAATGAAATTTGCATTTTCGTTACTCTATTCTTGTTTGGTTTGTTAATAATTCATAATCATTCAAACTTGGTTCATAGTTTGATTCAATGTGTCTTATTATTATACAAAAGTATGGTTTTTCTTTAGCCATAAGTTGTGAGTTCGGATGATAGATTGTTATATGGAAGGAATCCATTTTCATTTAACATCAATTAACATGAAGTGAAAAACTAAATTAAAATACAGACGTTTAACAGTGTACAATTTAAAATTAAATAAATAGTAATTTATCAAATAGGTAAATATCAATTTGTTATGAAAACAGGTTTTAAAAATGTAGGTTTATTTGTGGCAGGAGCTGCCATTATGTTGGGTGTTGTTTGGTACGTTGAACGCAACAAGGCCAATCAGACAGGTAAAGTCATTGAGACAGGATCTTCAGTTAAGCTGCCTGAAAATGCAAATATTGTGCGGACATCATTTGCTTCGGTTCCACAAAACATTGATTTTGTCGATGCAGCTGAAAGAACAGTAAATGCAGTTGTGCATATCCGAACTGAATTTGACAGTAAGGGATACAGTAGTAATGATATCTTCGGGACATTGCATGAATATTTTAATGGAAGTCCGTATCATGAAAATCAGCCAATGATGGTTGGATTTGGTTCGGGCGTAGTTATTGCTCAGGACGGCTATATTGTAACAAACAATCATGTTGTCGAAGGGGCTGATAAAATTGAGGTAACATTCAACGACAAGCGTAAATTGATGGCAGAAATAGTTGGTACTGATCCATCCACTGATCTTGCCCTGATCAAAGTGAGCGGGGGAGGATTTGATCATGTAATTTATGGGGACTCCGATAAAGTAAAGGTAGGAGAGTGGGTGCTGGCTGTTGGTAATCCGTTCAATCTTACTTCTACGGTAACTGCCGGTATTGTGAGTGCCAAGGCACGTAATATCAATATTTTGGGAAGCGGTTCATCCATTGAGTCGTTCATCCAGACTGATGCAGCCATCAATCGTGGCAATAGTGGTGGTGCATTGGTAAATACACTTGGCGAACTCATTGGCATAAATGCGGCAATTGCATCACAAACAGGCGGATATGAAGGTTATTCTTTCGCGATCCCTTCAAATATAGTACGAAAAGTAGTGGATGATCTCATCCGCTATGGTGAGCCAAAACGTGCCTATATGGGTGTTGAAATTCGTGAAATGACCTCTGAACTTGCTGATGAGATTGGTCAGAAAAACATAAAAGGAGTTTATATTGCCCGCACTGTTGAAGGTGGTGGGGCAGCCGAAGCCGGAATAAAACCGGGTGATATTGTTACACGGATAAATGGTTCTGATGTAAATTCATTATCCCAGCTTCTCGAAGCAGTTGGGCAACATCGTCCGGGTGATAACGTTTCAGTTGTCGTGAACCGTGAATCAAAAGACATTGAATTTCAGGTGGTTCTGAAGAATCAGGATGGTACAACAACCATGAAGAAAAGTAGTGAATCGTTCTACAACGACCGACTTGCTGTTACGCTCGAACAACTGACTTCCGCTGATAAAAGTAAACTGGGTATAAAAAATGGATTAAAAGTTGCAACGCTTAGCGAAGGTGTATTATTAAGAGGTGGAATCAGTAAAGGTTTTATTATTACAATAGTAAACGGTCAAAGTGTAGATAATCAAGCTGATATAGATAATGCATTGTCAAATAGTTCTAATAAAACAATTCGTGTACAGGGAATGTATCCGAATGGAATGAAAATAAGTTTTGAATTTTTTAATTAGTAAAAGAATTTTTTTTAAATTGCGAATCGAAAGGCTGCTTTGGTATAAAGTTATTCAGCTGGGTACAAATCTTAACTAAGATGCTGATAATTTGAGTTAAAGCAATTATTGTTGGTTTTTTGAATCGGTTGCGGATGTCGTTCAGATCTGGTATTACTTTATTAATCATTAATACCTTGAATTATTCCGTTAATAGTAAAGTTGGTTCAAATGAACCAAATGGCGTGTTCTTTGTTAATAGTGTTAATCCAAGTAAGAGACTATGAGGCAACTAAAAATTACAAAATCAATAACCAACCGTGAAACAGCTTCGCTTGATAAATATCTTCAGGATATTGGCAAGGAATCGATGATCACCGCCGAAGAGGAAGTAGAGCTTGCCCGTCGGATCAGGGCAGGTGATCAGAAAGCCCAGGACAGGTTGGTGAATGCCAATTTACGTTTTGTCGTTTCGGTTGCAAAACAATATCAAAACCAGGGGCTGAGTTTACCCGATTTAATAAACGAAGGCAACTGTGGTTTAATTAAGGCTGCCGGTCGTTTTGATGAAACGCGCGGATTCAAATTTATTTCCTATGCGGTGTGGTGGATACGTCAATCAATTTTGCAGGCGCTTGCCGAGCAATCGCGTATCATTCGTTTGCCTTTAAATCAGGTTGGATCCCTCAATAAAATTAAAAAGGCATCTTCAAAACTTGAGCAATTGTTCGAACGTGCGCCATCAGCTGATGAAATAGCCGAGAAACTTGATGTTCCGGAGCATAAAATTTCAGCAGCCATGCGTATCAGCACCCGGTATATTTCTGTCGATGCCCCCTTGATATCTGACGAAGATGCCATGTTTTTGGATACGTATATCCCTGAAGAATCGGAGGATACGGATGAACCTCTGATGCGGGAATCGCTGGGACATGAAATTCAACGGTCCCTTGCCTCTCTCAACGAAAAAGAACGTGAGGTAATCAATATGTATTATGGTATTGGTATGAGCCATGGATTAACCCTGGAAGAAATCGGCGCCAAGTTTGATTTAACACGTGAAAGAGTGCGCCAAATCAAAGAAAAAGCCATTCGAAGACTGAAGCAGACTGCACGTAACCGATTATTGAAAGCCTATCTGGGACAATAAATATTAATCCATAAAATGAAAAAGGAGTTTCTTTATAAGAAATTCCTTTTTTTTTCGCAAACGATTGCGGAAATACTTATATATTTGGTGAAGAAAATTTTATGATTTAAACAACCCCGGTTTCTAATCTTAACAGAATAATAAAACCGTGATAACATCTCTAAGAATTCACACATTAATATAAAATTTATGGAAAAATTTGATGCTTCACTCAAATCATGGATAGACACTGAAAAATCTGCTGCTGAACTAGTTAGCATTACCAGTCGGTTGTGGCTCGAAAAGTCAATTGAATTAATTCTATTACGCTCTGTGCTCATTAACAGGGGTACCGGAAAAGTATTAAACAAGCATATCCGTGCCGAAACAATTTTAAAAAAACCAGTCAGAGTGCAGGACTCATTGCTGATTGCCAAGGCAATGCTTGAAGAAGATATCGCACCGGCGCGCATAGATATTGGACGACTGAATTCGGAATGGACTGATGAAAAAGAATCTTACACATCAGTAAAGGAATTTGTCCTTGATAAATTGAAATCTTTTATAAAAGTTGAACCACGCAGTGTTAAGACTCAGGATGTGGTGTTGTATGGCTTCGGGCGGATCGGAAGATTACTGGCCCGTGAGTTATCATTATTTGCCGGTAATGGCTCGCATCTTCGGCTGAGGGCTATCGTTACCCGCACCAATAGTGATGAAGATATCAAAAAACGTATTTCTTTGTTCCGAAAAGACTCGGTTCATGGACCTTTTAATGGTGTCGCCAACGAAGATTTTGAAAATAAGGCCATGGTTGTGAATGGTCAAATCGTACTTTTTCTGGCAGCTAATAATCCTGAAGAAATTGATTATGAATCGTATGGTATTCATGATGCATTGCTTATCGATAACACCGGCGTGGTGCGCGATCGCGAATCATTGAGCCGGCACCTTACAGCGAAAGGAATCGCAAAAGTACTTTTAACCGCTCCCGGAAAAGGGGATATTCCAAATATCGTTTATGGTGTAAATCAAAACAAAGTTGACATTGATAAAGAAACTATCTTTTCTGCCGCTTCATGCACCACAAATGCAATCGTTCCAGCATTGGAGGTGATTGAGAAAAACTACGGAATTAAGAAAGGTCATATAGAAACAATCCATGCATACACCAATGACCAGAACCTGTTGGATAATTACCACAAGAAATCGCGTCGTGGACGGTCAGCACCATTGAATATGGTTATCACCGAAACAGGAGCTGGTTCAGCGGCATCAAAAGCGATACCATCGCTCAAGGGTAAGCTTACTTCAAATGCAGTCAGGGTGCCTGTTCCGAATGTGTCACTGGCAATACTTACACTCGAAGTGAATAAAAAGGTTTCCATTGAAGATGTCAACAGTCTTTTTCTCGATGCATCCTTAAAAGGAACCCTGATTGAACAAATCAGATATAGCAACTCAACAGAGTTCGTAAGTTCTGACGGTAATGGTGACTCCTGCCCATGTATTTTCGACAGTCCGGCTACAAACGTTTCTGAGGATGGTCAAACGGTTATACTCTATTTATGGTATGATAACGAATTCGGGTACAGCAGTCAGGTAATTCGCCTGGCCCGGCATATTGGAAAAGTAAAGAGCTACCGTTATTATTAAGACCTGGTTAATTACTGCTGGTTATTAGTAACTTGCTACTAATGACCAGTGGCTAGAAACCAGTTACCAGAAAGCTGAGTTTGTTCATTTCTGTTTGTAACTATTTAACTATATTCAGGAAAGTCTGTTTTTCGGGTTATTTAAAAACATAAATTTGCCTGCTGAATCTATCACCACATGATGAAAACGGCAAAATATATCTTTGTAACCGGCGGCGTTACTTCTTCCTTAGGTAAGGGAATCATTTCAGCATCTTTAGCCAAACTTTTGCAAGGTCGCGGCTTCAGTGTTACCATTCAAAAACTGGATCCATATATCAACGTTGATCCCGGAACCCTGAATCCATATGAACATGGTGAATGTTATGTTACCGAAGACGGAGCCGAAACAGATCTTGATCTGGGACACTACGAAAGATTTTCAAACACGCCAACCTCGCAGGCGAACAATGTTACTACCGGCAGGATTTATCAGCATGTGATTGATATGGAACGAAAAGGGGAATATCTTGGAACTACTGTTCAGGTGATTCCACATATAACTGATGAAATTAAACGAAGGGTTTCGTTACTGGGGCAAAGTGGAAAATATGATTTTGTAATAACTGAAATTGGTGGAACAGTGGGTGATATTGAGTCATTTCCATTTGTCGAAGCCATCCGTCAGATGCGCTGGGAAATGGGTCAGAATTGTGCCGTAATACATCTTACCCTCATACCATACCTGGCTGCTGCTGGTGAATTAAAAACGAAACCTACCCAACATTCGGTCAAAACAATGCTCGAACAGGGGGTTCAGCCTGATATCATTGTTTGCCGCACTGAGCATCACTTGAGTGAGAATATACGGACAAAAATTGCACAATTCTGCAATGTTGAGCCAATGTCTGTCATTGAAAGCATTGATGCTGAGTCAATATATGAAGTCCCCTTATTGATGTTAGAGGAAAAGCTGGATATTGAGGTGCTGAAAAAAACAAATACACCCATCCCGGATACAATAGATATCAGTAAATGGGAAGATTTTCTTTTCCGACTAAAAAATCCGAAAACAGAAGTGACAGTCGGACTGGTTGGCAAATATGTTGAATTAAAAGATGCCTATAAATCAATAACCGAATCATTTATTCACGGTGGAGTTTCCAACGAATGTAAGGTGAAAGTGAAGCTAATTCACAGCGAAGAAATCAATGATGTTTCCATCGACAATTTGCTTGGGGATGTTGACGGTATACTTGTAGCTCCTGGGTTCGGAGGTAGGGGAATTGAAGGTAAAATACTTGCAATTGAGTATGCCAGGGTGAACAAGGTGCCATTCTTTGGTATCTGTTTGGGTATGCAATGTGCTGTGATCGAATTTGGTAGAAATGTACTTGGGTATAAAGATGCACATTCTACCGAGATGAATCCAAATACACCATTTCCGGTGATTGACATCATGGATGGACAAAAAAATGTTGAGAATATGGGAGGTTCCATGCGTTTGGGAGCTTATCCGTGTCGGCTTGACCCTGATTCCAAAGTGATTAAATTATATAATGAATCACTCATTTCGGAACGTCATCGTCACCGTTTTGAGTTTAACAACCACTATCGCGCCGAATACAATATTAATGGGATGAAAACAGTCGGAATTTACCCAGGTGACGATTTGGTTGAAATCATTGAACTTGACAACCATCCCTGGTTCGTTGGTGTTCAGTTTCATCCTGAGTACAAAAGTACCGTTGCCCGTCCACACCCCTTATTTGTTGGGTTTATCAAAGCTATCATCGATAACAAACGATCACGGTAATCCAATTTCTGTTTTTTTAACAATTTGTACCGCAAATTCAACTACTTTTGCGCCTGATTTAATTTCAATCATTATTTAATGAACAAAGATACAATTATAGGCTTCGTGTTGATAGCCAGTATTTTAATAGGCTATTCTTTATGGATGGCACCGTCAAAAGAAGATATTGCGGCTAATCAACGGCGACAGGATTCAATTACACAGTTACGCGAGCAAACCCGGGTGCTTGATTCAATACGGATGTCGGTTGAAGTCAAAGCAGTTCCTGCTTTAGCTGTTGCTGTGGGCGACACATTATCAGATAGCTACACAAAGCTGCATGATCAATTTGGTGCTTTTGCATCTTCATCAAAAGGGGAGGATCAAAGTTTCCTGATTGAAAATAATGTAATGAAAATCAATTTATTGTCAAAAGGAGGCTATGTAAATGGTGTTGAATTGATTGATTACAAAACTTTCGACTCACTTCCATTAATTATTTTTGATCCTGGCACCTCGTCATTCGATTTGTCTTTCTTTGCACAGAGCAGAAGCATAAATACCAAAGACTTCTATTTTAAACCATTTCTGAATGGTAAACCTTATATCAATGAATCACTGAAAACCAGTGCTTCGGATAGTCTTGTATTTAGTATGCGATTGTTTGCTGATGATGCATCTGGAACAGTTGATCCGACAAAGTACATCGAATTCGAATACCGTTTGCAACCCGACAATTATATGATCGGGTTTGATATTAAGATGGTTGGTATGGAAACGGTTCTGGCTTCCAATACAAGTTTTCTGGCAATCAACTGGAAAGCAGACCTGTTAAGGCAGGAGAAGAGTGTTGACAATATGAATGGTTCAACGATCTATTATAAGCATGTGAACGATGATGTTGAATATTTGTCGGAAACCAAAGACGAAGAATTATCAGTTAAAACCCGTGTTAAATGGGTTTCGTTTAAGCAACGCTTTTTCACAAGTACTTTAATCGCTGGTAATCAATTTGATAATGCGGATATGAGCACGATTACCAAGCCAAACCCGTCCAACCCGCGCTATCTGAAATCGATGGAAACCACGGTGGAAATGCCTTTCAGCTTTGAGTCATCCAAGACAATTCCTATGTCGTTTTATTTTGGTCCCAATAAATTTACTGAACTTAAATCGTACCATCTCGATCTGGAACGACAGATTCCGTTGGGTTGGAGCTTCTTTCTATTAGCGTGGATCAATATTTATATTGTTATTCCTGTATTTTCTTTCCTTGGATCTTACGGATGGAATTATGGTATTGTAATATTGGTATTAACAGTTCTGTTGAAAATAATTTTGTTCCCAATTGCCTATAAAACATATACCTCATCAGCTAAAATGAGGGTGTTAAAACCTGAAGTTGATGAGATATCAGCCAAGTATCCAAAATCGGAAGATGCAATGAAAAAGCAACAGGCGGTGATGGCTCTCTACAAAAAAGCGGGAGCAAATCCCATGTCGGGTTGTGTGCCCATGTTGTTACAGATGCCAATTTTGATTGCCATGTTCAGGTTTTTCCCATCGAGTATCGAATTGCGTCAGCAACCATTTTTATGGGCAACCGATTTGTCAAGCTACGACAGCATCTGGAATCTGCCATTTACGATACCATTCTATGGTGATCACGTGAGTTTATTCACATTGTTGATGACCATTTCCACCATTATTTATACCTATCTTCAAAACGAAATGATGGGTTCGCAAAGTACTCAGATGCCTGGCATGAAAACCATGATGTACATCATGCCTGTCATGTTTTTAGGCCTGTTTAATAACTATGCTGCCGGATTGAGCTATTATTATTTCCTGGCAAATGTAATTACCTTCGGACAAATGTATATTTTCCGCCTAGTTATTGATGAGGACAAGGTACACGCCAAAATTCAGGAAAATAAGAAAAAGCCGGTGAAAAAATCAGGATTTCAGGCTCGTCTTGAAGAAGCCGCCAAGAAACGCGGTTATCAAATGCCAAAATAAAAACGTATGCAATTATCGTATTACGAACGAATTGGAAATGGGACACTTCAGGATCTCATTTCCTTTTTTTATGAAGAGATCAGACAGGATGAGGTGTTGTTGCCGATGTATAAAGGTGATCTTGAGGCTGCTGAAAGAAGGCTTTTCATGTTTGTGGTACAATATCTTGGAGGCCCTCAAACCTATTCCGAAAGGCGTGGTCATCCGCGTTTACGTATGCGACATGCCGAATTTAAAGTGGATAATGCAGCTGCTGAGCATTGGCTTGCCTGTATGCAAAAAGCCATGGGCAAGGTGGAAATGGAAGAGGATTGCCGCAGGTTCTTGTGGAGTTATTTTGAACAGACAGCGCGTTTTTTGCAGAATCAGGAATAAAACATATTTTCGTAAAAAAGGACTTGTTACAATTGAAATTTAATACCATCCATAGCTGCCTCGGTATTTTCAAAAATGGTCCTTGCTTCATCCAATAGCGGGCCAGATGTTGGATAGCGCGAAGAGAAGTGACCAATAATGAGTTTTTCAACTCCGGCTTTCAATGCAATTTCAGCGGCCTGAAATGTAGTTGAATGAAAAGTGGCTATCGCCCTTTCAGTTTGGTTAGCCATGAAAGTGGTTTCGTGATACAACACCTTCACCCCGTTGATATAACCGATCAGATCTTCAAAGTAAGCCGTATCGGTGCAATATGCATAGGAACGGGCATCGTGCTGACTGGTTATTTCATGATTATGGTGGGATCCACCAAATTTATCAATAAAATCTGCCCCACTTTTAATAGCGTGAATTGCTTCAATATTTGGATGAAATTCTTCGATAAAATCAGTCCTTATATTTCGTTCCGCCGTTTTTTCGTTAAACAGAAACCCCCAGGTCGGAATACGGTGCAGTACCGGAAATGAATAAACTTTCATCTGGTCATTTTCTAAAATACAATGTTTTCCATTTGATTGTAAGGAATGAATAAACAACGGAAAACGCAGCCTTGTATCGCTTGCATTAAGCTGAAGTTGAATGATTTCAGAAAGTTGTTCCGGCCCATAAATATGCAACGATTCGATTCTCCCTATCAAATGCAATGAATTAATCAATCCAATCAATCCAAAATAATGATCACCATGCAGATGACTGATGAAAATATGTCCAATACGCATGGGGCTGATTTTCAAGGAACTTAATTGCAATTGAGTTCCTTCGGCACAGTCGATGAGGAAATGGTTATTTCCATATGTCAGCATTTGTGCTGAAGCCTTGCGTTTGAGTGTCGGTTTGGCCGAACCTGAACCTAAAATGGTTAATTCAAAGGGTATCATTGAATAAAAGTAGCAAAAATAGATGTGTAAAAAGGGGAGAATATTATTTTGATGTGCTTGAATAGTTCAAGAATTCGTGATATTCATTATGTCTAATCTAAAACCTTATCATTTCATAAAAACCTTAATAGAAAAAACGAAAGCTATTCCTCGACCTTATTACCTTATTGTCAGTCAATTAATGTGAAAATAGAATATAATAATTTATACTGCCACTTTATAGTAACTCCATTGCACCGGTTACCGCTTATTTTTGAAAAACACTGGTAAAGAATTGAAAAATAAGGTAATAGGGTTTGATAGAATACTATGATACATTTCTACTAAGGTTAAATGGTAGAGAAAATAAGGTTTAGAAAGCTTACATTTACGGTTTTCTATGGTGCATCAAAATAATATTTAGCTAAAATAATCGGACAAAAAAAGGCTGTCTCGATGAAAATGAGACAGCCTTTTAATTATGTTGAAAAAATGATTTATTTTTTCTTTTTAGCAGCGGCAGCTTCCTGGTCTTCCAGATTCTGTTTCAAACCGGCCAATACATCTAAGTCACCAAGGGTTGTACGCTCAAGGTTTTCGTTGATGATTTTAACAGCACGTTTTGTCGATTTGGTTGCAGTGCGATCGCCTTCAGTTTCGGCTTGACGGCTGATGAATGCCTGATCTTCGTGAATACGGGAATGGGACAGGATGATTTTTTTGTTTTCTTTTGAAAACTCAATCACTTTAAAATCAAGTGTTTCTTCAATTTTAGCCTGACTTCCATCTTCTTTTTTCAGGTGGCGGTTCGGGGCAAATCCTTCAACACCATAAGGCAATGAAACGATCATTCCTTTGTCGCTGTTTGTGATAATCGTACCCTGATGAACGGTTCCAACACCGAATACGCTTTCGAACACATCCCATGGATTTTCTTCCAACTGTTTGTGGCCAAGGCTTAAACGACGGTTTTCTTCATCAACATCCAACACAATCACCTCGATTTGCTCACCAACCTTGGTAAACTCAGCAGGGTGTTTGATTTTCTTCGACCATGATAAGTCAGAGATATGGATCAAACCATCAACACCTTCTTCCATTTCAACAAAGATGCCGAAATTGGTGAAGTTACGAACGGTTGCAGTATGCTTGGAATTTGAAGGATAACGGCCTTTGATATTTTCCCATGGATCAGGAATCAGTTGCTTCATGCCTAACGACATTTTTCTTTCTTCGCGGTCAAGTGTCAGAATAACGGCTTCAACTTCGTTGCCTACATTCAGGAAATCCTGTGCAGTGCGCAAATGTTGCGACCATGACATTTCTGATACGTGAATCAAACCTTCAACGCCAGGAGCAATTTCGATGAATGCGCCATAGTCAGCGATCACAACAACTTTACCTTTTACTTTGTCACCAATCTTCATGTCAGCATCAAGTGCATCCCATGGATGTGATGTCAACTGTTTCAATCCCAAAGCAATACGTTTCTTATTTTCATCAAAATCAAGAATTACTACTTTGATTTTCTGATCAAGTGAAACGATTTCTTCCGGATGGTTGATGCGTCCCCATGAAAGGTCGGTAATATGGATTAAGCCGTCAACACCACCAAGGTCGATAAATACGCCATAGGAGGTGATATTCTTAACAGTGCCTTCCAACACCTGTCCTTTTTCAAGCTTGCTGATAATTTCAGCTTTTTGGTGCTCAAGCTCATCTTCGATGAGTGCTTTGTGCGAAACAACAACGTTTTTGTATTCCTGATTGATTTTAACAACCTTGAATTCCATCGTTTTGTCCACATAAATATCGTAATCACGGATAGGTTTCACGTCGATTTGTGAGCCTGGTAAGAAGGCTTCGATTCCGAACACATCAACAATCAAACCGCCTTTGGTGCGGCATTTAACATATCCGTTGATAATTTCTTCTTTTTCAAAAGCTTCATTTACACGATCCCATGAACGGAGAATGCGTGCTTTTTTGTGCGATAACTCAAGCTGGCCACTAACACCTTCCTGATTTTCAACATACACTTCAACTTTGTCGCCAATTTTCAGGTTTGGATTGTAGCGGAACTCTGAAAGAGCAATAACGCCATCAGATTTAAACCCGATGTTTACAATTACCTCACGACTGTTTTTACCAACAACAACTCCATCAATCACTTCATGATCACCAATGGAACTGAGGGTTTTGTCATACAGTTTTTCTAATTTGTCGCGATCGGAAGAAGAATACTTTTCACGTTTCTTTCCAATAGCATCCCAATCGAAATCGGTTAAATCTACTGCTTTGGCTCTTTCTCTAACCGGAGCGAATACCGGTTTCTCAGGTTCAGCTTCAACGGTTGCTTCAGCTTGTACTTTTACCTGATGTGTTTCTTCAACTTCCCGAGGTTCAGCTTCAACGGTTGCTTCAGCTTGTACTTCTACCTGAGGTGTTTCTTCAACTTCCTGAGGTTCAGTAACTACTTCTGCCTCAATGGTTGCATCAACTTGTGGGGTTTCTTCAACCTGACCTTCGTTGATGATTTCTTCGTTTTCTGTCATTATTTTATCATTTGTACCCGATCTACTTTTCCGGATGATTCGAACAGGGAAGGTTTAACAATAATTACTTCTTTTAAGGCGCTGATTCATAAATGCTTTATCAACTCCGGATGACCCTAAATTGAGGCGGCAAAAGTACGAAATTTTCTTAATAAACAAATATAATGATTGATTTTTTTTATGCTTTCACCTCACCATTGATTCATCAGGCCGGTGATTTGTAATTGAATGTCATGCTGAGAGTTAGTTGAATGTAATGCTATCAATTCGAATTGATAATTCATTCCTTCAATTGTATGTTTTCTGTTGTGTGCTGCCAACTTTCTGATTGGGCCATTGTGTAATAAAACCATATCCATATTCGGTAATAATTTATTTTATTAATTCTTACTTTTCTTTCTGATACTTTTTCTTTCTGATATCTTTTTTATTGAAATTTTGTATCTTTACAAGAACAATCGTTAACTAAATCACAGATAGTATGGAACACAAAATCTGGTATGATGAAGAGAAACAAGTTATTCATCTTCAAGTTAAAGGAGATCTCTCATCAGATGAAACACTGTTTCTTGGCAAGCAATGCAACGTAATGCTCGAAGGGAAACCTTATCGGCAAATGATCGTTGATTTGCAGGGATTTAAAAACATGGAAAGCCGCGAAACACGAACGGTATCCAATAATATGCTTAATCAGGTTGGAATAACTGATGTGGCCTATGTTGGTGCCAGTGCTGCTGCCCGGATGATCGCGAAAGTATTGATGAAACTTGGCTCATTAAAGGCAGCATCCGATTTTTTTAAAGGTTTCGATGAAGCAAATAAATGGATTGAAAAAAGGAGACAAAAGTCATGAAAGAATCATTCAACGTTAAAAATCTTAAAAACCGGATCGACCGTATCGAGGATATCCTTGCTTCTGTGGCCGCCGGTGATATGGAAGCTCGAATTGGCTCAGACATTGAGGACGATTTCAGTGGTATAGAAGCCGCAATCGACCTGCTGATTAATGACCTTACCGATGAACTGAGGGAACGTGCCAAGGTTCAGAAGGAACTTGAATCCAGGCTTTCGAAAATTCAGGAGCAGCAAAAAACCATTTTGCAGCAGCAGGAAGATTTGTTGGAATTATCGAGTCCGGTGAGCAAAGTATGGGACAATATTTTGATTCTGCCTGTTATTGGAACGCTCGACAGCCAGCGAACCCAGGTAATGATGGAAAATCTTCTTCAAAAAATTGTCGACACCGGTTGCACAATATCCATTCTCGATATTACAGGCGTTCCTACCGTTGATACACAGGTTGCCAACCATTTATTGAAAACCGTGACTGCGGCAAGATTGCTGGGTGCAGAATGTATAATCTCAGGGATCAGTCCGGCTATTGCACAAACCATTGTTCATCTTGGGATAGATTTGTCGGCCATCCGAACCAAGGCTACCTTACAGGATGCCATGATTTATTCAATGAAGCAGAATAAGCGATCTGAAGAAGTTAAAGCGCTTGCTAACATTTCGTTCCCCAATGAAAATGAAGGATAAACGGCCATGAACCAATACGAAAAACGAATTCCGATCATTAAAATCCACGATTATCTGATTGTGCCCATTCAGGTGGATATGCATGACAAACAGGCCATACAGCTACAGTCTCAGATTCTGGAAGAAATTGCAAGAACCCGCGCAAAGGGAGTGCTGATAGATATTTCAGTGCTTGAAATGGTTGACTCCTTCATTGGACGTATGCTCTCGGGCATGGCTTCAATGGCTGCGATCATGGATACATCTGTGGTGATAGTAGGGATGCAGCCGGCTGTAGCCATCACGTTGGTCGAACTGGGACTCGAAATGCCCGGTGTTGACACTGCCCTGAATATGGAAAAAGGGATGGAGATGCTTGAAAGAAAGCTCAATACCCGAAAAATTGACACTTATTAACACCCATTTTTGATGCTGGATATTACTTGTGATTTTAAAAGTGAATTGCTTGGAAAATTCGCGATTGAAACAGAGTATGATATTGTTACGGTGCGACAGACCATCAGGCAATTTGCTAAGGATGCAGGGATGGGTATTGTCGATCAGACCCGTATTACCACTGCAGTAAGTGAATTGTTTCGCAATATGTATAATTATGCGGGCGGAGGCAAGGTGTTCATCGAAAGTGGCGATGTGGAGGGTCATCACGCCCTGATCGTTACATGCATTGATCATGGTCCGGGAATTGAGAATCTGGATTTGGCCATGAGCGATGGTTATACATCGGGTATGGGCATGGGATACGGGTTGCCGGGCGCAAAACGGCTGGTTGACCGATTCGAAATTCAATCAAAACTGAATGAGGGAACCACCGTACGCATCATGAAATGGAAATAAAACGAAAAAATATACTCAGTCTGCAGATTGATCACGAATCTGATGTTGGTGTCTGCCGCCGGAAAGCAGTTAACCTTGCTTCACAGATGGGATTCGATGAGGTTAAATCGGGTGAAGTAGCCATCATGGTTACCGAGTTGGTTACCAATGTTATTAAGCACGGAGGAGGAAGCGGGAAATTGGTAATCTGCCATTACAGCGACGATCAGAACCATCAGGCCATTGAATTCTGGTGTTGCGATTCGGGTGAAGGTATTCGTGATTTCAGAAAGGTATTAAAAGATGGTTTTTCCGAAAAAAATTCATTGGGGATAGGGATGGGAACCATTCGCCGTTTCTCGGATGAAATGGATATAAATCCCCCATTTGCCAGTGAATTCAGGGAAACCTACTTCTCTGGTCATTCACATTTTAAGAATTGTATCAGAACACTGAAATACCTTCCCAACAGACATTGGATGGGTACAAACCGCAAGCTTGAGATAGGAGCCGCATCGCGTTCAAAGCCGGGTGAGTCATTGAATGGTGATACATATCTCGTAACACATCTGGGACCAGGCCTTTCTGTTGCCGCCGTAATTGATGGACTCGGACACGGAGGCGAAGCCCATCTGGCATCCCAACTTGCACGAGAGCAAATTATTCTGAAATCAGAATTGCCTGTCAGTACCCTGATGCAACATATTCACAATTCCCTTCAGGGAACACGTGGAACGACCATTGGTTTAATTCGAATCGACACAAATACCCATCGTCTCTCTTTCTCGGGAATTGGCAACATTGAAGGTTTTATTTATTCACCTGACGGAAAAAAAACCCTGATGTCGTATGGAGGAATCATGGGACACAATATGCGTAAACCAAGGGTTTTTGATTTTGATTTCAAACCCGGCGACTCCATTTGCATGTACTCGGATGGAATTACTTCCCGTTGGAAAATCGACGATATTGACTGGACTGAAAATCCGCAAAGAAATGCAGAATATTTATTAAACCAATTTTCGAGGCCGAATGACGACGCTACCATTCTTATCATCCGCTACGCTCTATAAGATCGGAGAAATTCAGGTGCAGTTCGCATCCGACGTGGTTCGATCGCGCAACCTGGCTTCTATGCTTGGATCAGAGATGCAATTCGATAAAACGAATTGTATCCGCATCGGAACAGCCGTTTCTGAGCTTACCCGTAATATGATCGAGCATGCGCAAGGAGGAAAAGTAGAATTTTCTATCGTTGTAAGGAAAAACGCTTCTGATGGCATTATTATTGTATTTTCGGACAGAGGCCCGGGTATTCGTGATTTGGAAGCAATTAAATCAGGGAATTTTCATTCGAAATCAGGAATGGGTGTAGGTTTGATGGGTTCACAACGATTGATGGATGATTTTGATATTCAGTCGGATATTGGAAAAGGTACCCTCATTACTGCCGCAAAATGGCTCCCACAATTTTCGGTACGTCATGAAAAATCCAGGTTGCTTGAGATTCAACTCGCCTTTCAAAAGACAATCGAACGTGGTGACAACAGCATGGTTGATACCATTAATTCGCAGAACAACGAACTTATTTTCCTGCTGAAACAAATTCAGGAACGAAATAACCAGATTGAAGCCATCAACCACGAACTTGAAGAAACCAACCGGGGCGTAGTCGCTTTGAACCGCGAATTACAGGATAATGCTTCTGCCATCGAAATGGCTAAATATGAGGCTGAACAGGCCAATAAAGCAAAGAGTGAGTTCCTTGCCAATATGAGTCATGAGATCAGAACGCCCATGAACGGGATTTTGGGTATGCTGGACTTGGTTTTAGGAACCGAACTGAAAAATGAACAGTTTCAGTTTCTGAAAATGGCAAAAGACAGTGCCGATGTGTTGTTGAGTTTATTGAATGATATTCTTGATTTTTCGAAGATCGAAGCCGGACAGCTTGAATTGGAAGAAATAGATTACAATCTGCATGAAATTGTTGAAAGTGTGGCCGATGTCGTTATTCAACAAGTTGATAATAAAGGACTTGAACTGAATGTTTTGATTAAGAATGATGTGCCAAGGTTCCTTATTGGTGACCCAACCAGACTTCGGCAGGTAATCATCAATCTTGTGAGCAACTCACTGAAGTTTACTGATACTGGTGAAATAACCATTACCGTACAGAATAATTCTTCCAATGTTCCTGCAAATAATCCCTTACAGGTAGATAAGTTTGAACTCCTTTTCTCGGTTCGTGATACAGGAATCGGAATTCCTGTAGAAAGACAAAAAGCTATTTTCGAAAGTTTTTCACAGGCCGATTCTTCAACAACACGAAAATTTGGTGGAACGGGTTTGGGTCTTACCATCTGCAAAAATCTCGTCGAATTGATGAATGGAGATATATGGGTTAAAAGTTCGCCTGGTATGGGTAGTACTTTCTTTTTTTCAGCCCGGTTTGGAAGATCAGATCAGAACAAAGGCAGTAAATTGAATATCCCTGAGAAATTACATTGTTTTAGAGTGTTGGCTGTTGATGACAACAAAACCAATCGTATCATCTTACAGGAAATTCTGAAAAACTTTGGTCTGACAGTAGATATTTATGAAACAGCCAACGAGGCTTTGCAGGCACTTCAAACAAACAGAAAATACCGCATCATCATATCCGATTTTCTGATGCCTGAAATGAATGGCCTTGAATTTTTGAAAGAAGTGCGTAAAACCAGTCAGATTCCTGCAATTGTGCTTACCTCAGTTGGTGCCTGGGGCAAGAAAAGCCTTTTTAAGGACCTTGAAAACATCAGTTACCTTACCAAACCAGTGAAACAATCAGTATTATTCAATGCAATTGTTGAGTTACTGAGTGAGCCTGGTCGTAGATATGAGAAAAAAGAAAATAAGCAGGAAAGTTTTGACCTGACGCGTTTACAATCATTGGCAGATACAACGCAGATATTACTGGCTGAAGATAATGTGATAAATCAACTTGTAATTAAGAGTCTGATACAAAAAACAGGAATTGCAGTTGATGTAGTTTCGGATGGATTGCAGGTGTTACAAGCTATTCAGGATAAAAATTATTCATTGGTCCTGATGGACGTGCAAATGCCAAAAATGGATGGTTTATCAGCCACAATTGAAATTCGGAAAAATTTAAAAATGGATAAAATTCCTATCATTGCCATGACTGCCAATGCAATGAAAGGCGACCGTGAAAAATGTCTGGTTGCCGGCATGAATGATTATCTCTCAAAACCAATAAATTCAAATAAACTGTTTTCTTTGCTTGAAATGTGGTTATTAGATAAAAATCACTAATCATGTGAATGATCTTGGATTGAATCAATGGTATTTGGCTTTTTACACTTTTTATATGGTAAATGGATAATCATTATATAATTGAAGATGAGAATTGTAATCCGACTGGTGGAAATGCAATTCTTGAAATGCAACTGTTACTTCCATTCAGAGAGATTTGTTTTTTTGAATCCTTGTTTCCCCTCAATGCTTAAAATCGCGCTGCAATATGCCTGAGCAGAGAATTATCGTACCTTTGCACCTACGTTTATTAATAATTAATTCTTTCTCAATATGGCTCTTAACTGTGGCATCATAGGACTTACCAATACCGGAAAAACCACTATTTTCAACTGCATATCGAACACCAAGGCCGAAGCCACCAGCTTTGCTTTCAGTGCTACAAAATCAAATATCGGAATGTGTGAGGTGCCCGATAAAAGACTTTTCGAAATTGATAAACTCATTAAGTCGGTAAAAGTGGTGCCGGCAACCGTTGAAATTGTTGATGTTCCTGGGTTAGCGAAAGGAGCCAGTCATGGCGAAGGTGTTGGCAACAAATTTTTAGCTGATATCCAACAGATGGATGCATTGATTCATGTGTTGCGCTGTTTCGACGATCCCAATCTTGCCCATGTCGAAGGTTCAATTGATCCGGTAAGAGATCGTGAAATTGTTGATCTGGAGTTGCAGGTGCGCGATCTGGATCTGATAACACGTAAGATGCACCGTGCCGAAAAATTAATGAAAGCCAATGACAAAGATGCGAAAAAAGCATTTGAGGTGCTTCAGGTGTATCAGCAACATATGGAGAACTTTGGAAATGCAAGAAATGCCCCGGTAGCTGAAGAGGATCGAAAATATATTGCAGAACTCCAGCTGCTTACAGCAAAACCGGTAATTTTTGTTTGCAATGTGGATGAGTCGTCCGCTTTATCTGGAAATAAATATACCGACAAGGTAATTAAATCGATGGAAGGCGAACAGAATGAAATTTTAATCATTGCCGGTAAATTGGAAGCTGAAATAGCAGAACTTGAAGACCCAAATGACCGTGAAGTATTTCTGGCCGATGCCGGTTTGACCGAACCTGGTGTTGATAAGTTACTCATGGCCGCCTACAGAATCTTAAATCTTCAGTCTTTTTTCACTGCCGGACCGAAAGAAGTAAAAGCCTGGACCATCCACAAGGGAATGTCAGGTCCGCAGGCCGCCGGGGTGATCCATTCCGATATCGAACGCGGCTATATCCGTGCTGAGGTGATGAAATACAACGATTTTATGCAGTATAAATCAGAACAGGGCGTAAAGGATGCCGGAAAGTTCAAGATTGAAGGTAAGACCTATGTGGTCGAAGATGGAGATATTCTGCATTTCCGCTTTAATGTGTAAAAGATGATTGCGCCTGAAAAGGTTTATCTATAAATTCAAATCACTGAAAATAAATTATTTATGAAAAAAATCCGTTATGGTATGTATGCCCTGATCCTCCTGGCCATGGCAAGTTGCCAGGGTGTTAAAGAGCCCGAAAATCCGTTCTTTACCGAGTACACAACCCCTTTCCAGGTTCCGCCTTTCGATAAGATCGATACGACGCATTTTGTTCCTGCCTTTATCGAAGGAATGAAACAGCAACAGGCCGAAGTGGAAACCATCGTTAAATCAAATGAAGCCCCGACCTTCGATAATACGGTGCTTGCCATGGATAAATCAGGAAAGCTTCTCACACGGGTTGGACGTGTTTTCTTCAACTTGAAAGAATCGACAACCAACGATCAGTTGCAGAAAATTGCTGTCGAAATCTCGCCGCTCATGTCGAAACATGGCGATGATATCAGCATGAATCCCGGATTGTTTGCCAAAATCAAAGCCGTGTATGAAAAACGCAACGAATCGGGTCTCGAAGCCCAGCAGATCCGCGTGGTGGAGAAATATTACAACGATTTTGTACGTCAGGGCGCCAATCTGTCGTCAGGACAGCAGGATGAAATGCGCAAGATTAACGAACAGCTGTCGATGCTGACAATCAATTTTGGTCAGAACCTGCTCGACGAAACCAACAAGAACTATCAGTTAGTAATCGACACCAAAGACGATCTCGCCGGACTGCCCGAATGGGTGATTACCGCCGCGGCTGAAACTGCCAAAGCTGCCGGAAAAGACGGAAAATGGGTGTTCACCCTTTCGAAAACAAGCTGGATACCTTTCCTGCAGTATTCCGAAAAACGTGCGCTCCGCGAACAGATCTATCGTGCCTGGTTTATGCGCGGCAACAACGAAAACAAAAACGACAATAAAAAGATCATCGCGCAGATGGTGAAGCTCCGCGCCGACAAAGCCCGCTTGCTGGGTTATGCAAACTATGCCAGCTATGTCCTGGAAGAAAATATGGCCAAGACCACCCAGAATGCAGATGCATTCCTAAAGAAACTCATGTCAGCCTCGTTGCCACTTGCTCAGCAGGAACTGGTCGAGATGCAGAAGATCGCCGATACCGAAGGTGCCGGATTCAAGCTTGAATCGTGGGACTGGTGGTATTATGCCGAAAAGCTGCACATTGCAAAATATAACCTCGATGAAAACGAACTGAAACCCTATCTCAGCCTTGCTAATGTGCGCGACGGTATGTTTGCAGTTGCCGGAAAGCTCTACGGAATTACCTTCAACAAGTTGACCAATCTGCCCATTTATCAGAAAGATGTTGAAACATATGAAGTGAAGGAAGCCGATGGCAGCCATCTGGGCATTCTCTACCTCGATTATTATCCACGCGACAACAAAGGTGGCGGTGCATGGTGCACCGATTTCCAGTCAGCAGGATGGGAAAACGGCAAAAGAGTCGATCCCATCGTGAGTGTTGTCTGCAATTTCACCCCTCCGACAGCCGATACACCTGCTTTGCTCAACTGGGACGAAACCCTGACTTTATTCCACGAATTCGGCCATTCGCTGCACGCGATGTTCACCACCGGCAAATACAGCCGCACAGCAGGCGTTGTTCCGCAGGATTATGTTGAGCTCCCTTCGCAGATCATGGAAAACTGGGCTGGCGAACCCGAAGTACTGCGCATGTTTGCGAAACATTATAAAACCGGCGAAGTCATTCCTGAAGCGCTGATCACCAAGATTCAGAATTCAGGACTGTTTAACCAGGGATTTCAGACCGTGGAATATGTGGCTGCCTCGATCCTCGATCTTGATTTTCATAAGTTGAGCACTTCAACCGATAATCTCGACGTTGTGGCATTCGAAAAAGCTTCGATGGATTCAATCCAGCTGATGAAGGAAATCATTCCAAGATATCGCTCGACCTATTTCGCACACATTTTCGACGGTGGTTATGCCGCAGGATATTATGTGTACATCTGGGCAGCTGTGCTCGATGCCGATGCATTTGATTATTTCAAGAAATCGGGTGATCTGTTCAACCCAACGATCGCAGCCAGTTTCCGGAAGAATTGCCTTTCGGAATGCGGCAATGACGAAGGAATGGTTCAGTATATAAAGTTCCGTGGACAGGAACCTTCACAGGCTTCGTTGCTTGAACGTAGAGGGCTGAAATAGAGATACTTCAATAAAATGAAAGCCTGAATCCGATACGGATTCGGGCTTTTTTTTTGATATGACCTTAAATCATTTCCCAAGTTTGAACGATACACCGATTTTAGCTCCGGAAGAATTAACTTCCTTGAAATTGAGGATATTGTATCCGGTTGACAGATTGATACTTACCCGGTCGTGTAACCAATATGACACACCTAAAGTTGGATTCAGATAGTATTTATACCGGGTCTCATTTAAACCCGAGGTTTCATCATTTTTATAATCCCACTTATAAATTAGAATTCCGGTTCCCAGTTCCACATAAGGTTTCAGCTTGGAGTTACCGAAATACTTTCGGGCAACAGGTCCTATTTCAAGATTGAATTCACTGAAAGGGCCGAAAGTCGTTGTTCCGTTAAAGTAACTTGAGTTTTTTTTGAAATAACTGAAATCGGCACTCAGCCCTATTGCCAGGTTTTTGTGTACCAGTTTCATCAATTGTGGACTCATATTGAGCGACCAGTAACTTCTGCTGTCTGTTACTGCCAGACTGCCTTCAACACTTCCTAACCAGTAACCTTTGTCGAGTTGTGCAAAGGACGAAAAAGAAATTAAAAGGGCAAAAATGCAGGTTGTACTAAATGTCTTCATTGCATTAAGATTTAATTGGTGAATAATGAATGCAATGGTAAATAATTAATATTCAGTGAGATGTTAAGGGAAGTTAACGAATTACAATTGATGTTAAACCCTTGGTTTTTTTGTTCAATCAAGAGATTTTTTTTAATAGTTTCTCCCTTTCTTCTTTATCGATGACCTGATTACGTATCTCTTTTTCAATCATATTTTTATTTATATTTTGTTTGTTGAAAAACGTAAGTGCTTCAAGGGCAACTGGTTGAAGTTTTGTGTTCCAATGTTGTGTTGCTTCTATTATATTTGATGCCACTGTTTCATTGAAACAATTCAAAGCAACCATCGCCCGGATGGCATTGATTCGTGTCATGAATTCGTAGCTGGTTCCGGAATAGGTAATCAATTCATTTTCAAATGATTTGTCACCCGAAATGATTGAGTTTTGCAACCAGGCAATACGGACGAGTTTCCCCGGATAACCGATCTCATCTTTTGTGATCTGAAGATATTCAGACAGATTTTTCGCATCAATTTTAGCCAGTTTATTGAGCGCCAGAACGATATTGGAATAGGAAGTGTCCTGCAAACATCCGGCAATTTCAGGAATAAGTGAAGCATGGATTTCACTGCATTCGGTGAGTGCTGCCCGTCTGACAAGGGGTTCTTGATCAAGCAGACAGTCACGAAAAAAAGTCAGGGACTCATTCGAAGAATCACCTGCAAGTTGTTTGATAATTTCTGCTTTCATCAGATGAAAAGTCTCTTTTTTGCCTGCCTCAACCAATGAATTACGTTTTACATCCAATGGAATTATTTCAAGTGCCTTGAGCGCCTCGAACCGGTCAATCATATTCTCAGATTTAGCTATCTGGTTCATTAAAAACTCATTGGAACGATCAAAGGTCATTTTTTTTAAAATTTTGTTGCCCGGATCAAAAAGGAAATAGGAAAGTTTCTGCCCTGCGTTTTTAGGAATAACAATTTGCTGAAATTCTTCCTGGTTCCATCGTGTTAGTTTTGTTTTCGTGCCATCAGTAAAAAAAACTTCATAATTGACCGGCATTCTGAAAACCGGTCGTAAAGCTGAAATTGGCTGAATTTGTCTTATGTTTATCAGTATTCTATCGGTTTGTTCTTCATATATAATCTGGTAATTTGGTTCTCCACCTCGGTCAATCCATTCATCGAAAAACCAATCCACACTCTGTCCTGTGGTCTCATAAATTGTTTTAATCAAATCAGGTGTCCACACTTCAGTGTAGGAAAAATTCTTCAGATAGGCAGTAACTGACCTTTGAAAATCGCGATCGCCCAACACTTCCCGCAGCATATCTAATACCAGAGATCCTTTCGGGTACCACCTGTCAGAACCTCCCAGACTGTGACCAACCCCATAACTATCAATAGTTGCCGCCCGCATCGAGCGTTCATATTCTTTTATGCGTTCCCATTGGTAGTAATCTTCACCGAAAACTGACCGTTCAAACAGTTTGGCGTAATAGGTAGCAAATGTTTCTGTCAACCAAACATCTTTCGGTCGAAGATGCGAAATATAATTGCCAAACCATTGATGTGCAAGTTCATGCGCATTGACATTGATATAATTTCTTTCCCAGAATGCACGCGAATCGATAAACATATAATCACCATAGATGGTGGATGTGGTCGTCTCCATGGCACCATATAAATAATTGATTACCGGTGCCTCCCGGTAAAGCTCGTACGGATATGGGAAATTGAATTCATTTTCGTAAAATGCAATCATTTCGCTCATATATTGATATGTTGGCTCAATGTGATTGATCTGATCTGGATAGTACCAAAGCTCAACCGGCAAGCCTTTTTTAGTGTTGAAACTTTTAATGTCATAGTTTCCTATTACAAGTGCTGTCGAGAAAAACGGATGGTTATGATACATTTTGTAGTGCCATGTTTTCGTGCCATCGTGGTTTGTTTCTACCGATTCACGCACACCATTTGAAAAGACTTTGTATGCACCATCGAAAGTTATGTACATATCAACAGTTAACCTGTCATTTGCGAATGGCAGCCAATAAACCGGCCGGTGTGCCCAGATTTGTTTTCGTAAGGTGTTGGTGGAATCATCCCAACCAGTAAAATATAATTGATCAGCTGGAATTGTCTCATAATCAATTGATAGCGTGTGCGAGCTTCCTTTTTTGGTTTTTTCAGGTAAAATAATTGTCAGATTATCGTTTGTTACAGTCCAATTGATTGTTTCTTTATCAAGTCGTATGTTTTGAAAGTTAAAGGAAGGTGTAAACAGAATCAATGAGTCGTTGTCCGATTTAATTTGTCTGAAGATAAATGTTGCATTTCCTTTCACAAGGTGTGTTATCGGATTGATACTAATATTGGCCGTAAGATGTTCAAAATCAACATATTTATTAGGGATGTTACGGTTTGGATCATCCAGCACTTCAAACACCTTGTTTTGTGACCATAAAGTATTGGAAAACAAAATAATTAGGACGAGTAACGGAGCATATTGACGATTTTTCTTTTCCTGCATGATTCAATTTTTTTACAAATATGATGAAAAACTATACTTATAAGAGATAATTATTCGAGGTTGGAACGTTAATGATTTTTTCTGACAAAATCTGTTTGTCGAAATTGTTTTTGTATTTGTTTTATTGAAATCATTGTGTAAAATAGTTATCTTAGATGAATGCTTTCAGTGCACAGTCCTTAGTTATGGACTATCCTGCATGGTATATGAACGAAATGGGTTATCTTAATGAAGAAAATATTTATAATTCGCCAATAGAAGAAAAATGGAGGTAAATTGTTACTATTTTTAGACTTTTATTATATGCAAACGGACTCGGTTAGTATTAAGTGCTAATAATTTCTCTTGATGCAAAAACGGGAATCATATCCTGATTTGGGATTAATAAATGAATAAGTATTATTTAAATAATTTATTTACAATTAGTTATCTTATTTGGTTTAATTATTGTTAATTAAATCGTATATCTTTGTAAACAATATAAACAAATAAAATTATGAAACACATCACATTACAATTTGCAATCATGTTTTTGGTGGTTTTATCTTTTGTAGCCTGTCGTAACAACGACAATCCGATAGAAGAAAAGCCCACCAACTTTCTTGATCTGAAAGTCGATCAGTCATTTAAATTTGAAAGTTTCTCAAATGTTGAAACTTCAATTAAGATTGGCAATACCAAGGCTTTAGGATCTGATATCATTCAGATTTATGATGCAAACCCAAATTTGGGTGGTAAAGTAATTCTTACCGGTTCGGTGAATCAAAACGGTGAATTCAATCTTCCATTACGTATCGCTTCCCGCTTAAAAGAGGTATACGTTGGTAAACTGTCTTCAACCGGAATCAACGAATTCATTGCTGTTCTTGTACAAGGAAATGTACTGAGTTTCAATTTTGCCACGCAGAAATCTGAAGAAACTATTAATCCATGTAATGATGGATGTACGCAAACTGTGCAAGGAACAAATACTGATTTAATCATCACTTCTGGCCAAATGGTCTGCGTTAATGAAGGCACTTCAGCAGTATTTAATAAGCTGAAAATTGAGACCGGAGGTGTTTTGCGCATTTGTGGAACAGCATCGGTCAATTCATACAAATCAGGTGGTGGCGGAGCCGGAACAATTATTGTTTCACCTGATGGGCACCTGAATTTGCCAAAATACAATATTGTTTATACTGTAGAGAATTATGGAACACTTAATTTCAATGGAAGCAGTGATGGAACTGTTCAATCAAACGGAAGTATTCATAATTGGGGTGACATCTCCTCCTGTAATAAATTTATAAACGAGGGTTCCATCATCAACGATGGCTCATTTACACTTTCTAATACTTTCACCAATAATCCTAATGGAACTTTTGTAAATAATTGTGAAATGGTAGTGGATGACGACTCAAACAATGCATTTAAACAGAACGGAAATTTCACAAATAACGGATATGTGTATGTTGATGGCAGGGCTGATTTTACAGGATCTGGCGGTAAGATTACCACATTTGGTGTTGGTAGCTTATTCGGAACCGACAGCTTCAAAGTCCAGGGAGCGATAGTAGGTCCAAACACACAAGGAGCGCAATTAACTGCCAAAGAAGACAGTCAGACTTCATCTGGTTCATCAATCACCGGATATGTTGATTTGTGGGTTAAAAACGGTCATCATATCAGTCCAAATGGTGGAACAAAGGGTCCTAATGTTACGTATCATGCTTACACGGTGAATGCCCCTTCCTGCGATGCAAATTCGGCACCGATTATTACCAGTTCATTACAGATAGGCGGTTTGCTTAATCAGGCTATCCCACCTTATGTTATTACTGCCACTGGTACTGAAACCATCACTTATAATGCTACAGGTCTTCCAGCCGGATTTACCTATAATTCATCCACACATACGATTAGTGGAACTTCTACTTCAGTTGGAACTTTCGAAGTAACATTGACCGCAACAAATTTCATGGGTACAGATACCAAAACATTGGTCATTATTATTGCCGAACCACCTGCACCACCTGTTATTACAAGTGTTTTGACAGCTCAGACAACTGTAAACCAAGATTTTAATTATACGTTAACAGCAACCGGATTAGGTCCAATTACCTATAATGTGACCGACTTACCTGATGGATTAACTTTTAATCCTACAACCCAGCTTATCAGTGGAAGTCCAACTTCAGCCGGTACCTCCAATATCAATTTGTTTGCGACAAACTCAGCCGGAACAACGGATGAAGTACTTGTTTTAACTGTTGGGACACCGCCAACAATTACAAGTGCCTTAACAGCAGAAGGAACAACCGAAGTTCAGTTTAACACATACACCTTCACAGCAACAGGTTCACCTGAAATCACCTATTCGGCATCAAATCTTCCTCAGGGCTTATCCTTTGATGATCAAACCCAGACCATCAACGGAACACCAACATTTGCCGGGGTATATGATGTGTTGTTGACAGCAACAAATAGTTATGGCAATGATATACAAACCCTTGTTATCACGATCAATGAAGGCACGCAACCCCCTGTTATCACAAGTTCATTGACTGCCAATGCACAAAAGAACCATCCGTTCAGCTATAGCATCACAGCCGATGGAACCCAGCCGATGGAATTTAACGCTACAAATTTGCCGGCAGGATTAAGTTTCAGCGGCAATGTTATCAGCGGAATTCCGATAGTAGAAGGGACCTTTAGTGTGACCATCTCAGCAACAAATAGTGCGGACACCGATATCGAAACACTTGTCATAACCGTTTCGATAGGTACAGCAACAGATGCTGACGGTGATGATGTACCGGACAACCTGGATGATTATCCAAACGATCCTGAACGTGCCTTCAATTCATATTATCCAAACGAAACAGATTTCGGAACTCTTGCCTTCGAAGATTTGTGGCCGGGATATGGTGATTATGACTTCAATGATTTTGTAGTGAATTTCAACTATAAAATAGTGTCAAACGCACAGAATGCAGTGGTGGATGTGATTGCAAAATACCAGATTATGGCTGATGGTGCCTCGATGGACAATGGATTCGGAATCGTATTCAATACCCCATCAACCAACGTACAAAGTGTTACGGGTTGTGTAAGGTTTGGAAATGCGATTGCGACTGACCCGAAAGGATTTGAGATTGGTAGTACCGACAAAACAGTGATTATTCCATTTGATGCTATCAATCCAATCATGGATGGTGGAATGGCCAATACCATACCAGGAGGGAAATACATCCAGACAACAGTAAGCACGGTAACCATTAACTTTGCCATACCACAGGTGTCGATCGGTCAGCCGCCATATAATCCATTCATTTTTGTTGATCAGGAAAGAGGCCGTGAAGTGCATTTGAAAGACCAGGCACCGACAGAACTGGTAAATCCTGAATTTTTTGGCACATGGAGCGATGCGTCAGAACCAGCAAATGGATTATATTACAGATCAACAAACGGATTGCCTTGGGCAGTTGAGATACCTGTTAGTTTCGATTATCCTGTTGAATTGGTTGATATTCTTGATACACATTTGAAATTTGCCAGCTGGGCACAGTCATCAGGAGTAGATTATCCTGACTGGTATATGAACGAAACAGGGTATCGTAACGAAGAAAATATCTACGTGATTCCTGTTCAACCCTAATACATAATGTTTAGTTAGATTTTATTAAAAAATCCCGTAAGTCATTGATTTACGGGATTTTCTATTTTAAGACAATAAACTTCAGGTTTTTTTATAACCCAAATCCGAATCCGATTCTGAACAAAGGATTTGCATAGGGCGAATCGAGTGTTTCATTCAGATTGTATAATATAGTGATACTGGCAAAGGCTTTTTGAGATACATATTGCCGGTAACCTCCGCCAATAAATATACTATGAATGATCTTTCTTTCGGCATCGAGTTGATCAATACTGGTCCAATGAAGTTGCTCGTAACTTAGAATTTCATTTTCAGCCTGTAAAAATATTCCACGGTAAATATCATATACTGTGAAAAAACCGCCACCATAATTGTGCGTAGATGCTTTTACGCCCAAGTCTTTATAACTGTAATAGTTATAAGTCAAGCGTGTTCCAAACTCCCATTTTGGAGTAATCCGGTATCCGATCAGCGGCGAAATGGTAATATTTGCACTGCTGCTTGTAAAACCAAGGCCGAATTCACCACCAAAATTCCATCGGCTTATATCCTGATTTGGAATGTAGTTGTTTTGTGAAATTGCTTGTGAATGGAAGGAAAATAGTAAAACACATAGTACGATTATCCGGTTTAATTGTCGTTTCATTGCTCTAATTTTTAGTTTCATTTGCGAAAGTACAATAATCGTGATGATTTTTCGTAATGGTTTAGTTAATTATCTTTGCCAGGCATTTGAATGTTTATAACCCGAAAATGAAAAAGTATTCCTATCTTCTGTTTCTTATGTTGCCAGTCATGATGCTGTTATTCGAGGCGTGCAGGAAGCAAGATCTTATCAACAATGACAGCAATTTAAAACTGACTTTTTCGACGGATTCGGTGGTTTTTGACACGGTTTTCACTTCGATTGGCACTTCTACCCGTCGACTCATGATTTATAATCCGAGTGATAAAAGATTGAATATTTCTTCAATAGTGGTTGGTGAAACCAGCCAATCGGTTTTTCGCCTTAATGTTGATGGTGTTGCCGGTGTCAGTTTCGGAAATATTGAGATTCCTGCGAAAGATAGCCTGTTTGTTTTTGTCAGGGCAACTATTGATCCGTTAAATATGAATAATCCGTTTGTTGTGGAAGATGATCTTGTCTTTTTGATAAATGGAAATATTCAGCGGGTGAAATTGATTGCATGGGGCCAGGATGCCAACTACATTATCGCTGATCAATTCATAAAAGGTTATCCAAAATTTAAAATTGTTGCTGATAGCTTGCAAACAGTTCACTGGACCGCTGGAAAACCTTATGTTATTTATGGTTTCGCCCTGATCGATTCATATGGTGAGTTGATCATTGAAGAAGGAACACAGATACATTTTCATGATAAATCAGGACTTTGGGCTTTTTCAGATGGTGTACTTAAAGTGCGTGGGACAAAAGAAAACCCGGTAATTTTTCAGGGTGATCGACTTGAACAGGAGTATCGCGATGTGCCCGGACAATGGGACCGTATCTGGCTGATGGACGGAAGGCAAGGCTTTAATCATGAAATTGATTATGCCATCATTCGAAACGGGTTTATTGGGATTCAGGCTGAGTCTTTTATCAGAGCGACAGCAAATAATTTGAAAATCAGCAATACAATCATTGAAAACCATACCGGTATTGGTATTTATTCGCGACTGTTTGCCATTGATGCAAACAATCTTGTTGTTGCAAATTGTGGAAGTTATGGAATGGCCCTGACCACGGGTGGCGATTATCGCTTCATCCATTCGACCATTGCAAATTACTGGTCATTATCAACTCGTAATAATGCAAATGTATATGTAAGTAATTACGTGTTGGATTCTCTGTCTGTTCCGATCCCATATCCATTTAATCTCGTCATGGGAAATACGATCATTTATGGTTCAAACGATGAAGAGATAGAGACAGATTTCGTTGGTAGTGCCGACTCAACTTATCTTTTCGATAACTGTCTTGTGAAAACCGGGCGCAAACTCTCCTTGTTTCCGGGGTTTGTAAACTGTATGAAAAACCAGGATCCGCTTTTTAAGGATTACAATACATTTGATTTTCATCCCGATACGTTGTCACCTGTTATCGGAAAAGGAAAAATTGACTTTGCTGAAAGTTTTCCTGTTGATCTGGATGGCATTTCAAGAACTCCATTTCCTGACATTGGGGCGTATCAATTTGTTCCGAGAACTAAATAATTCAATACAACCATTCGTATATGATTATCGGAATTGGCGGGGTGAGCACTGCCGGGAAAACAACAACGGCCAACAAAATCAGAAGACTTCTCAGCGAGTTGAGGGTGAGTATTATTTGTCAGGACGATTTCGTAAAACCGGTTGAAGAGATTCCGAATATACACGAGAGGGTTGACTGGGAGCACCCTGATTCAATTGACCATGATAAATTATTTAAAACAATCCTGGCTGAAAAAGAATCGAATGATATTGTGATTGCTGAGGGATTGATGATTTTCTATGATAAGGCGATTAATGAGTTGTTTGATAAAAGAATATTTATATCCATCGATTATGAGACTTTTAAGCAAAGAAAAGGTATTGATAAACGCTGGGGTCACGAACCGGATTGGTATATTGATCATATCTGGGAAAGCTATCTGAAAAATGGTCTGTTGCAACAAAATACTGACTGTTATTGGATTGATGGTGCGATGCAAATGAAGGAAATTGAATTATTGAATTATCTATAAATAAATGAAGCAGGAACCTGAAAATCAAATTATAGGGAGTGCGATTGCCTATGTCAAAACTACCCTGCAACATGCTGAAGCAGGACATGATTGGTGGCATATTGAGCGTGTTTACCGGACAGCTAAAGTGATTGCAGCCGATATGAATGCAAATCTGTTGGTTGTTGAACTGGCTGCATTGTTGCATGATATTGCCGATGCTAAATTTCATGATGGTGATGAAAAAATAGGTGTTGAAACTGCCAAGCGATTTATGATTAATCAGGGTGTGAATCCTGTCATTATCAGTGAGGTGCTCTTTATTGTGCAGCATCTTTCCTTTAAGAATTCATTTGATTTTGATAAACCGAAATCAATTGAGTTTCAGATTGTGCAGGATGCTGACCGTCTCGATGCGATTGGTGCTATTGGTATTGCACGCGCTTTCAGTTATGGCGGATTCAAAGGTCGTCCGTTTTACGATCCGGATATCAAACCACTGATCTTTACTGATCCGGCTCAGTACAAAAATAGCAAAGCCCCGACAATCAATCATTTCTACGAAAAATTGCTTTTATTAAAAGACCAATTGAATACGCCTAAAGCTAAGGAAATCGCGGAAAAACGACATGCGTTTATGCTTTTATTTTTGCAGAACTTTTTCGAAGAATGGGTAGAAGAATAAAAACGGACAGTTAACCATCGGTAAGTGATAAATAATTGTAATCAGTAACAAGCAACAAGAAGCAAGCAACTAGTAACTAACTTCACATGTAAAAACCTTGCTATTACCACAATTATCTACAACTTTGACAACCAGTTTATTTATTCCCTTTTTAATTTTATTGTCGAAGTCATAGGTAAGTAAATTGTTTTTTGAATCAAAATCCATCAAAATCCACTGTCCGTTCACCGTGCCGCGGTAAGACAATATTCCGGAAAACTCATCCTGAATTTCAAGCTGAAGGCGTTTCGATGCTTTTACCGATGCACCTTTGTTAAAATTGAGTGGTTTTATTTGAGGTGGAATCGTGTCACACATCAGGGCAAAATTACCCAGGTTGCGAGCGGAAGTTACTATAAATCGATTTTCCCATTTTCCACCTAATGTAGTTGGATTTTCTCCTTTTTCAATACAGACGATCAATAGCTTCTCTTTTGAAATCTTTTCGTTGGTTGGCCTAATTCCAATTTTAAAACGTTGATGAACCGGAATATATTTTGAGCCAACACTGATCACATGAGATAAATATCCTTTTTCATTGTTGGTTTTAAACGACAGCAGCTGGTCGCGGTAGAAACACCCTGGTTCAAATTGAATAAAATAGTCTTTCTCTTTGATTTCAAATGCATTACCTGCAACAACCTTGGTTAGTGCTGAATCAATTTTGACGGTGACGGCAGCTTTTGGTTTAACACCTTTAACAGTGAAAGGCAACCGACTTGAATTCCCCTGAAAATCTTTTACGATAAATTCGGCCTGATAGGTTTTTCCTGTTTCCACTTTCAAAATACCGTTGTTGACCACTTTTTCGTACATCGATAGCTTATTGTAAGGGTCAATTTCGGTTCTTATAACCCTGCTTTTATAATTCTTTAAAAAATCATAGTCAATGAAACTGTTGATGTAACGGGTTTCATCAAATGAAAAACGGTCGGCAACAAAAGCAAAAACCGGCTTATTGTCAACATTGAAAGTGACAGAATAAATGCCATTGCTGTTTGTAACACCATTTAACTGGTCAGCAGCTGTGATACCAAATGCAATTTCTCCTGAAGCTTCAATAATGGTGGGCTGTTTTGGAATTTCTTTTTCTCCGATTCCCAATATCCCAATAATTGATCTTTTGTTTGAGTTATTTGCATACGATTCATTGCCAATGGGATAGAGTACCAATCTGGTGATTCCTGGCCGTACATTGTCCTGGACCTTTATACCAAATGCAAGAGGATTCAATACTTCCTGTGTTTTCGTATCACGGATTTCAAAATGGAGATGAGGCCCTTCTGATGAACCTGAATTGCCAGACAGGGCTACAACCTGACCCTTTTTTATCAGAATCGCATCTTTTTCGAGATACAGATTCACCTCAAAACTCTCCTGATTATATTGCTGTTGTTTCAAATAGACTGAAATTTCACCCTCAAACTGTTGCAAATGCGCGTAAACGCTGGTGTGTCCGTCCGGATGATCGATGTACAATGCCTTTCCAAAACCACCCGGCGACACTGCGATCCTGCTTACATATCCATCTTCAATAGCAAATACTTTATGACCCGATTTACTGGCTGTGCGAATATCGATTCCCGAATGGAAATGATTGGAACGTAATTCGGCAAAGGTGCCTGAAAGGAAAATGGGAATATCAATCGGATTTCGGTAAATCTGGGTGGATGCTTTGTTTTGCCCTGACAATATATTTGCAATAGTTGCCAGGAGGATTATTAATATAGAGTGCTTTCTCATTTTAGAATATAGTTAAAAGGTCAAACAACTTAACAACAACGAAATCAGCGGCCGGAAAGTTGCCCGCTGTTGCGCTTTCATTGAAGAAAACGGTCGTTAATCCGGCTTTCTTTGCTCCTACGATATCCATTTCATAACTGTTTCCAATCATAACACATTCGTTGACATTCAGGTTTGATTGTTTGATCACTTCAGTAAAAAAGCGAACATCCGGTTTTTTAAATCCTATTTCCTTTTGCGAAAAGAAAAAATGGAAATACTTGTCGGCGCCAACACGATGCAAGGCTGCAATCATATCCTTGGTGTTGGAATGATCGGCACTTGTGGCAATGATACATGTGTATTTCCTGTTGAAAATTTCAAGAATTTTCTTCGCTCCATCAATCCATGCCACTTTTTCCCATGCCGACATCGCGCCTTCGAGTTTGAAATCGCGCATGATGGTATCTCCCCAATCGAAAACAAGTGCTTTGATCATTCGTTTGATTTTTGGCAAATTTAGGAATACTTGCTTATGTGAAAGATCAACTTTGCAGCTTGAGTGGCATTTTGATGTAATTTTGCATTTTAGACAGGAATCAAAGTTTATTTTGACTATCAACTGATAGCAAAGAGATTGAATTTCAAGTATATAGAATTGTTAAAGTGTCAAAAGTCAACATGCTGTTTCTTCAATCCACCCGATACTGATGATTAATAAAACCAACAAGGCCAATATACTTTTTGTAGTGAATCCGATTTCGGGTCACTCGCAAAAGGAAATGTTCCCCGACTTTGTAAAAGCAATGTTAGATCATGATCAATTCAACTACCGGATTGAATATACACAATACGCCGGTCATGGTATTCTATTGGGAATTGAGGCTGTCAACGAAGGTCTCGATATGGTGGTGGCTGTTGGCGGTGACGGAACTATTAATGAAGTTGCCCGTGGTTTGATTAATTCGGAAACAACGCTTGGAATCATTCCAAGTGGTTCAGGCAATGGTCTGGCGCGGCATCTGAATATTCCGCTTAATATTGAAGGAGCGTTGCGTTTGATTAATAGCGGAAAAAAATCAAAAATTGATACTGGTATAATCAATGGAAAAACCTTTGTAAGTATTGCCGGTGTTGGATTTGATGCGATGGTGGCCGATTTGTTTGCAAAAGACGGAAGCCGGGGCTTTCTTACCTATTTTAAAATTGTTGCAACGCATTTTCAAGGATATAATCCTGAAGCTTATACAATAATTCTGGATAATCAACAGGAAATAAAAACTTCTGCATTGTTTATCTCATTGGCCAATTCGAATCAGTTTGGATACAACACAACCATTGCTCCACAGGCAGAACTGAATGATGGTTTGCTTGACGTTTGTATAGTAGAAAAGCCAAATATTTTTGATATGCCATTGATTATAAATCTGATGTTATTAAAAATGATTCATAAATCGAAATTCGTGCAGATTTATAAAGCGAAAAGCATCGAAATAAAGCGAACAAAAAACAAGGTAGTTAATATCGACGGTGAACCAATTAAACTGGAGAAAGATTTGGTAATTGAAGTTAATCCGTTGAGTTTAAATATCATAATCCCATAAAGTATGAGTAAAAATAAGCGTGAAGGAATTGTCTATTCGACTAATCCGGACTTCGTGTTTGAAGATTCTGAAAGAAAGCAGGAAACCTTGGCTTCGGGAAAGCAGAATCTGCGTGTCATGCTTGATAAGAAACAAAGAGCCGGTAAAAAAGTAACCCTCGTGACCAGGTTTGTTGGTTCTACGGAGGATTTAAATGACCTTGGTAAAATGCTAAAAACGAGTTGTGGCGTTGGAGGAAGTGTAAAAGAAGGGGAAATTATCATTCAGGGCGATTTTCGGGATAGAATACTTGCATTGTTGTTGCAAAAGGGATATAAGGCAAAACTTTCCGGCGGTTGAGTTCGGTGATTTGATTTTGTATTGTCCTCATTCAATACTATTGATTTTGTCAATTTGAACCTAAGTAATGCAACCTCTACGCCTTTCATATTGTATCAGAAAATTCAAACTTTTTTTACGAAATTTGTTCCGAAGTTTAAACCAAATATTGCGATTCAAATCGCACATAATATTGATTAATAGTTATTTAATAAAATTTTAACCATGCTTACACCTTATATTCAATTTTTAGAATCAGTATTCCAATCATTGAATCTGACCGATTACTATTTCAAATTGTTAACGCAAGGCACTGCATTTCTTAGTATAGTGATAGGTTCCATGATGTTCTATTTTGTTGCGTGGTTCATCATTAACCGTACAATTATTGCTATGATTCATCGTAGTGAAAATGATTATGATGATATTTTGATTAAAAACAAAGTCATTTCACGTGCTTCATATCTCGTTCCTGCCTACATCATCAACAGTCTCACCCCTTTGTCATTGCCCAGTTTTCCCAATGTGGCAATTTTTGTTCAGGAGTCTATTGAGGTGTATGTGATCATTATGGTGATTCTTACTGTAATAGCATTGATTAATTCAGGTTTTCAAATTTACAATTCATTTGAAATTTCGAAAACAAAACCCATCAAGGGGCTTGTTGAGGTGGTGAAAATTGTGGTGTATATTATTGGATCACTGATGGTTATTGCTTCATTACTTGATCGGAGTCTGGGCGCACTTTTCATCGGTTTGGGTACGCTTTCAGCCGTGCTGATGTTGGTTTTTAAAGATGCAATTCTGGGATTTGTTGGCGGTGTACAACTTTCGCTGAACGATATGGTTCGACTTGGTGATTGGATCAGTATGCCGAAATTTGGTGCTGATGGTGAGGTGCTTGATATCACATTGACTACGGTTAAGGTTCAGAATTTTGACAAAACAATCACCACCATACCGACCTATGCCATGGTATCTGATTATTTTACCAACTGGCGTGGTATGACTGAGTCGGGAGGCCGCAGGATCAAAAGAAATATTTCAATCGATATGGAAAGCGTACATTTTTGCACGCCTGAATTACTTGACTATTTTAAACGGTTCCATTTGATTTCTGATTTTATTAGTGCCAAAGAAGCGGAATTAGCTAGTATTGACAAACAAAATTTTTTGAATCCCGACTTTCTTGTCAACGGAAATCTTTTGACGAACCTGGGTGTTTTTAGGGTGTATCTCACCGCCTATCTAAACAACCTGCCTGGTGTACATAAAGAAATGCCAGTTCTTGTAAGACACCTTCAATCAACGGAAAATGGCATTCCTTTAGAGTTGTATTTGTTTAGTAACCGCATCGAGATGAACTTTTACGAAAATTTGCAAAGCGAGATATTTGATCATATTCTGTCAGTTACGCCCTTATTTCATTTACGGATTTATCAGTCAACAACAAGTTTCAAACAACAGTAATACAAATCATATCATATTTCAGGCTATCTTTTTAATGCAATCGTTTCAGTTATTTTTATTATTTAGTTTCTTCTATAATTTCATTTATATAAACGACAGTAAATAAGTAAGTTAGTTGATATATTTTAATTAGAATGTAAAGTAGAGAATTGCACTTTTGGCATTTTTGACTACATTTGTAGAAATTAACCCAAAATACAGAACAATCAAAGCATTTTCTTATGAGTTATATTTCATTCGTAAAAGGCCAGCTTATAAATCTTGAATTCTCGTTGAGCCGTGAACTGGTTCGATCGAACCGCTCAGGTGGCTATTCAAGTACTACCATAGCCGGATGCAATACCCGAAAATACCATGGTTTGTTGGTTGTTCCTCAACCCTGGTTCGATCATGACAACCACGTTCTACTTTCATCGATAGACGAAACCATTATACAACATGATGAACAGTTCAATTTTGGGGTTCGTATGTATCCGAATGGTGTATTCGATCCGAAAGGCCATAAATATTTACGCGAATTTTATACTGAACCGATACCGTTATTAATCTATCGGGTAGGGGGCGTAGTGCTTTCAAAAGAAATGATTTTTGCTGAGAATGAATCGAGAATTCTCATCAAATATACCTTACTTGATGCACATTCAAAGACAATTTTACGATTGAAACCTTTTCTCGCATTTCGAAATGTGCACCAACTTTCAAAAGCCAATATCAACCTGAATAATAAATTCGAGGAAGCACAGAACGGCAAAAGCTGGCAGCTATACAGCGGCTATTCGAGACTGTATTTTCAATTGTCCAAGGATTCGGAATATACACACATCCCTGATTGGTACTATAATGTTGAATATATACGTGAAAAAGAGCGTGGATTTCCTTCTCAGGAGGATTTATTCGTTCCCGGTTTTTTTGAAGTCGAACTAAAAAAAGGCGAAAGTGTCATTGTTTCAGCTGGCCTCGAAGAAAAACAACCCTCAACTTTTAACCGTCAGTTCACTGCAGAATCGGGCAAACGTACACCACGCAATAATTTTGAAAACTGTCTCATCAATTCTGCCGAACAATTCATCGTTCGGGACAAGAAAAAAGCGGAGATAATGGCTGGTTTTCCCTGGTTTGGGACATGGGGACGTGATACTTTTATTGCGCTACCGGGACTTACATTGCTCCGTGGTGCCGAGGCTGATTTCAGGGCTGTAATCGATACAGCACTCAACAATATGCAGGGTCCGTTGTTCCCGAATATAGGACAAAACAACAAACCTGATTATTCGTCTGCCGACGCTCCGCTTTGGTTTTTCTGGAGTATGCAACAATATGCTGCCCTGAAAGCGAACCATACTGAGATATGGAAAACCTATAAAAAGAAATTTCAACTTATATTGAACGGCTACAAACAGGGTACCAACTTCAATATCGGTATGCAGGAGAATGGACTTATTTATGCCGGAGGAACCGGCATGGCATTGACCTGGATGGATGTTATCAGCAATGGTAAACCTGTGACTCCACGCACAGGGTTGGCTGTTGAAATTAATGCATTGTGGTATAATGCAGTTTGTTTTGCATTGGAACTGGCCGAAAAATCAGGCGACAAATCCTTTGTGAACGAGTGGAAAGATTTGCCTGCAATCATTAAACATTCATTTGTAGAAACTTTCTGGAGTACTAAAAGAGGTTATTTGGCTGATTATGTAAATGGAAGCGATGTAGATTGGACTGTTCGGCCTAATATGCTTTTTGCCGTTTCACTTCCATATAGTCCGTTGAATGATGATATGCAAATTCAGGTACTGAATATGGTCAGATCAGAATTGCTTACCGAAAGAGGATTACGCAGTCTGACACCCAAAGATGTAGATTACCATGGCGTTTTAACTGGTAATCAAGAGGAACGCGATCAGGCCTACCATCAGGGAACAGTATTTCCCTGGTTGATCGGGCCATTTTGTACTGCCTGGCTCAAACTGCATGGCAAAAGTGGTGTTTCTTTCGTTGATGAAATTTACCATGGATTTGAACCTGCTATACTCGAGGCTGGTATTGGAAATATTTCAGAAGTATATGATGGTGATCCACCGCACGATCCGCGTGGTGGTATATCACAAGCCTGGAATGTGGCAGCATTGCTCACTGTGAAAAATATGCTTGATGAAATGGGCGAAAACTCAAAAAACAGTAAAAAATAAATTATCCTATGAAGGTTCTCATGTTCGGTTGGGAGTTTCCACCACATATCACCGGAGGGCTGGGCACGGCTTGTTTCGGTTTGACAAAAGGTTTGGTGAAACATGATGTAGAAATAATTTTTGTTGTGCCAAAAGCTTACGGCGACGAAAGTGAGGAAGCTGTACGTTTGGTTAATGCCAGTGATGTGAGTGTTGATCTTACAAAAGAAGAAAGCAAACACTATTGGGACAGGGTGCAATATATGGAGATTGGCTCGAACATTATTCCCTATGTGGGACCCGAAGATTTTTCTATCATGACAGAAGAAACGGTACATGCTACCGATAATTTCAAGAGTAAAGTTTTCTCGCAGAAATATGAGTTTTCGGGCAAATATGGATTAAATCTGATGGAAGAGGTTGCCCGCTATGCCCTGATCGGATCTTCCATTGCTACCCAATATGATTTTGACATCATCCACGCACACGATTGGCTTACTTACGCTGCAGGTGTCGCTGCAAAAGAGACAACCGGCAAACCGCTTGTTGTGCACATGCACGCCACTGAATTCGACCGATCGGGTGAAAATATAAATACCGATGTGTTTGAAATTGAACGCAATGGAATGATGAAAGCTGATCGGGTAATTACTGTGAGTAACCTTACCCGAAATATCGTCATTGAAAGATATGGTATCGATCCTCAGAAAGTTTTTACCGTACACAATGCAGTAGAACCTGTTGAAAAAGACGAAAACAATCAATATGAAAAGCAGGTAAAGGAAAAGGTAGTTACTTTTCTTGGTAGAATCACTTTTCAAAAAGGACCGGAGTACTTTGTTGAGGCAGCACGTAAGATTTTGAAACGTGATAAAAACGTACGTTTTGTCATGGCTGGTTCCGGGGATTTATTGAATAAAATGGTTCTTCGAGTTGCACAGTTGCGCATTGGCGATAAATTTCATTTCACCGGCTTTTTAAAAGGTGATGATGTTGACAAAATGTTTGCCATGTCGGATGTATTTGTCATGCCTTCTATATCGGAGCCCTTTGGAATAGTTCCACTCGAGGCAATGCGTTCGAATGTTCCGGTGGTTATCTCCAAACAATCAGGTGTGGCCGAAGTGCTCAAACACGCCATCAAAGTTGATTTCTGGGATATTGATGGGCTTGCCGATGCCATTTATGGTTTATGCCATTACGAAGCCCTGTCGAAGACCTTTATAAAATACGGCAAGGAAGAAGTAGATAACCTGAAGTGGGAAAATGCCGCGAAAAGTATTAAGGAAATATATGATTCTGTTTTAATTAAGTAGATATAAAATCAATCAACCAAATAGATAGTTAGAAAAACTTGGTAACAAAATAATAAAGTATGAAATCAATTTGCTTTTATTTTCAGGTTCATCAGCCGTTTCGCTTACGCACGTATCGTTTTTTCGATATCGGAAAAAATCATTACTACTATGATGAATACATCAACAGAATGATTATGCGCAGGGTAGCTGAAAAATGTTACCTACCCATGAATGCATTGCTGTTAGAGCAAATAAAGGAATATGGAGTGCAGTTTAAGGTGAGTTTCTCTATTTCAGGAATTGCCATGGAACAGATGGAAATGTATGCCCCGGAAGCACTTGAAAGCTTCAAAAAACTGGTGGCTACCGGAAATGTTGAGATTCTGGCCGAAACTTACGGTCATTCACTGGCCTCATTAAAAAATCCGGAAGAATTTAAGTATCAGGTTGAATTGCATACAAAAAAGGTGCAGGAGTTGTTTGGTGTTACACCAACAAGTTTCAGAAATACTGAGTTAATTTATTCTGATAAGATTGGCGAATTGGTTGCCAATATGGGATTCAAAGTGATGTTGACCGAAGGAGCCAAACATGTGTTGGGATGGAAAAGTCCGAATTATATGTACACCAATGCCATCAATCCAAAATTGAAAGTGCTGCTCCGTAATTTCAGATTGAGTGATGATATTTCATTTCGTTTTGGTCAGCAAGGCTGGTCGGAGTGGCCTGTAACTGCAAACAAGTTTGTTGGTTGGCTCAATAAAATTAATCCAAAGGAAGAGGTGATCAATTTGTTTCTCGATTATGAAACTTTTGGTGAGCACCAATGGGCAGCAACAGGCATTTTTGATTTTATGAAAGCCTTGCCAAAAGCCATCTATGCAAAATCTAAGTTTGTGTATGCGACACCTTCCGAACTTGCTAAAACGCTTCAGCCTGTATCGGCAATCCATGTCCCCAATACGATTTCGTGGGCTGACGAAGAACGGGATCTTACCGCCTGGTTGGGAAATAATTTGCAGGATGAAGCATTTGATAAACTGTATTCTCTCGCTTCCAGAATCAGAATTTCGGACGACGAGCGCCTGAAACAGGATTGGCTCTATCTGCAATCATCTGACCATTTCTATTATATGTGTACCAAATGGTTCTCAGATGGCGATGTTCACAGGTATTTCAACCATTATCCATCGCCTTATGAAGCCTATATCAATTATATGAATGTGCTGGCCGATTTTGTAATTCGTTTGAACGCAAGTGTGCCCGAAGGCAAAGAGATTATGAATGAATTTGTTGAGAACGCCACGCAATTTGGCAAAGACCTGGGTAAGCTTGCCTCCTCTCGACTTAGATCGGTGGCAAATGATGTTTTTGAAGCCGTTCAAAGAGGCGAGGAAACAATAAAACCAGTTTTTGATGACATAAAAAAACTGAAGGATTCAAAAGTGAAGCAATTGGTAAAAGAACTTGATGCCCAACAACTTGTGATTGCATTGAAAGATGCAGAAACAGAGTTGGTTGAGAAAGTGTTGCCAAACCTGAATAAAATCACACGTAAAAAGTATGACGAAATTGCTGAGAACATCGGCAAAGTTTCTAAAGCTGAAGTGAAGAAAGTCCGCAGCCAGATTGAAAATCAATTAAAGAAACTGTTCTGATTTTTTACGTTAACCCATATTAATAATCAATCAATATCCATTCGTGCATAACGGGTGAAGAAATTATTTGTGTATCCATTGAATTTAATTTAACTATGAAAAAACCTGAATTTATATTTGAAACAAGTTGGGAAGTGTGCAATTTGGTTGGCGGAATATATACTGTCATTTCATCAAAGGCTAAAATTCTGAAAGAAGAATATGGTGATAACTATATCACTATTGGCCCTGATGTTTGGAAAGAAACCCATGATAATCCTTACTTTATCGAAGATGTGAATCTCTTTGCCGAATGGAAGCAGAAAGCCGTGCAACAAGGCTTCAAAATCCGCATTGGCAGATGGGCTATTGAAAGCCGTCCGGTGGCAATATTGATAGATTTCACGCCATTATTTGCTCAGAAAGACAACATTTTCGCCTCATTCTGGGAAAGTTATCAGCTTGATTCGATTCAGGGCCAATGGGATTATGTTGAACCTGCTATGTTTGGTTATGCTGCCGGTCAGGTAATTGAAAGTTTTTTTGGTTTTTATATCAGCGGTTACGATACCATTATTGCACAGTTTCACGAATGGATGACAGGAACGGGTGTTTTGTATCTGAAAAAGAATGTGCCTCAGATCGGTACTGTTTTTACTACCCATGCTACCTACCTCGGACGCTCCCTGGCAGGAAACGGTTATCCGCTTTATCGTGACCTCACCCAATATAATCCGACAATAATAGCCAACCGGTTTAATATAACGGCCCAACAATCGCTTGAACGGTCTGCGGCCCGTGAATCGGACGCTTTTACTACTGTTAGTCAAAACACAGCCAACGAATGTAATCAGTTTCTTGGGCGCATCCCCGACGCATTAACGATCAATGGCTTTGATCAGAAAATGATTCTTTCACCCGAAGTGCTTGCCGTGAAAAGAAAACAGTCAAGAAAGATTATACTTGATGTTGCTTCCAACATGACAGGTACAAAAATAACTGAACAAACCACCCTGGTGCTTACCAGTGGCCGTTATGAGTTTAAAAACAAAGGAATTGACTTATTTATCGATGCCCTGGGGCAATTGAATAAGGATAAGTCGCTTACAAAAGAAATTCTTGCAGTAATTGCTGTTCCAGCAAATATCGCCGGACCTGTCAAGGAACTCGCTGACAAATTAGCAAAAATTCCGGCTGAAATTCCGGCTGAATTCAAATATACAACGCATTGTTTGTACGATTCGGTGCATGATGCTGTTTTGAACAGAATAAAAAGTGTCGGGCTGACAAATGCGGAAACAGATAAGGTAAAAGTGATTTTTGTGCCTTCCTATCTGAAAGGCAATGATGGTATTTTTAATTTGCATTATTACGATTTCCTCACTGCCTTCGATGTAACCGTTTTCCCTTCCTATTATGAGCCCTGGGGTTATACACCACTCGAAAGTATTGCTTTTTCCATACCAACCGTTACCACCAGCCTTGCAGGTTTTGGTTTGTGGATAAAGGAAAATAAACTGGAAGGTGATGCAGTTACCGTAATCAACCGCAATGATGATAACGAAAAGGAAGTAGTGGACGATATTGTGAAGAGACTTCGTTTCTTCAATGCTGTCAATGGTAACAAAACCGGTGAATTCAAGAATCAGGCACAACGGATTGCCTCAGAAGCGGTTTGGGGAAAACTTATTTTCAATTACGAAAATGCCTATGAAATTGCCCTGTTAAGGGTGGGTGAGCGCGAACAATTGTTCGATTCGCGTAAATACACCGAAACACTCCGTACGTTCAATTACCACAAACAAGACCAGCCAACCTGGAAAAAAGTGTTGATTCAGCCGGTTTATACGAATCGGTTGAAAAAACTGAGTGAACTGGCCCAAAATCTTTGGTGGTCGTGGAACTACGAAGCCATCGCCCTGTTCGAATCTATTGATCCTTCTGCCTGGCAGCTGGCCGAGCAGAATCCTATCACCATGATGGAAGGATTATCAATGAAACAGATGGATGCGTTGGAAAGTGACCAGCAATTTATCGATCGGTTAAACAAAGTATATAGCGATTTTAAAGCGTATATGGAAGTCGGTCCGAAAAGCGATGACCGCATCGCCTATTTCAGTATGGAATATGGCTTGCACAAAAGCTTAAAAATTTACTCCGGTGGATTGGGCATTCTGGCCGGCGATTATCTGAAACAAGCCAGCGATTCAGCGGTAAATATGATTGCCGTGGGCTTATTGTACCGTTATGGATATTTTACACAGGATATTTCGCTTTTTGGTGATCAGATTGCACAGTACCTTCCGCAAAAATTTACCCATCTTCCCCTCGAACCTGTCCGCGATAAAAACGGCGATTGGGTGACAATCGTATTGGCGATGCCGGGCCGCAGTGTTATTGCCAAAGCCTGGAAAGTGAGTGTAGGCCGTATTCCACTTTATCTTCTCGATACCGATATCGAAGAAAACTCGATGGAAGACCGCAATATTACACATCAGTTGTATGGTGGCGACAACGAAATGCGATTCAAACAGGAGGCTGTGTTGGGAGTAGGAGGGATTCGGTTACTCGAAAAACTCGAAATTGAACCTGTTATTTACCATTGCAACGAAGGACACGCCGCCTTTATTGGTCTCGAACGGTTGCGCCTGTTGGTCGAGATAAAACATATTCGTTTTGATGTGGCACGCGAAATTGTACGCGCTTCTACCTTATTTACAACCCACACACCTGTTCCGGCCGGACACGATGCCTTTGACGAAAATCTGTTGCGGACCTATGTACCCCATTATCCTGAGCGACTGAATATCAGTTGGGATGAGTTCATGAATCTGGGAAGATTTCGTCAGAATGATCCCAACGATAAATTTTCGATGAGTGTGCTGGCAACCAACCTCAGTCAGGAAGTGAATGGGGTGAGCCAGATTCACGGAAGGGTTTCGCGCGAGATGTTTCAATCGTTGTTCCCCGGTTATTTCCCCGATGAATTGCACATTGGTTATGTAACAAACGGAGTTCACTATCCAACCTGGACAGATGCATCATGGCAGCAATTGTATAAAAAATATTTCGTTCATGATTTCGAACAAGATCAGTCGAATGCAAGTTTATGGGCTGCTATCAATGATGTTCCCGATCAGGAAATATGGAACATTCGCACCTCGCTCAAGGCCGAATTGCTGGCTTATGTGAAGTATCGTGTGAAAAACGATCTTACCGAAAGGGAAGAAAGTCCGAAACTGATTGTGAAAACACTCGAATCGATCAATAAAAACGCGTTGGTGATTGGGTTTGCACGACGGTTTGCCACCTACAAACGGGCGCATCTGTTGTTTACCAACCTTGAAAAACTATCGAAGATTGTAAATAATCCCGATTTTCCGGTGCTGTTTTTGTTTGCCGGAAAGGCGCATCCCAACGACAAGGCCGGACAGGATTTGATCAAACGGATTATAGAGGTATCGAAGATGCCCGATTTTATCGGAAAAGTGCTCTTCATCGAAAATTACGATATGGAACTCGGTAAACGATTGACGAGCAGTGTTGATATCTGGCTCAATACGCCTACGCGTCCGTTGGAGGCTTCAGGCACGAGTGGCGAAAAGGCAGTGATGAATGGTGTGTTGAACTTTTCGGTGCTCGATGGCTGGTGGGCCGAAGGCTACCGTGCTAATGCAGGCTGGGCCATTCAGGAGAAGCGTACCTATGTGAATCAGTTCTATCAGGACGAACTCGATGTGGAGACCATTTACAGTTTGCTCGAGCATGAAATAGTACCCATGTATTTTGGCCGCAATGCAGAAGGTGTTCCTGAGAAATGGGTGAAATTTATCAAGAACAATATCAGCGAAATTGCGCCTCACTTCACCATGAAACGTATGTTGGACGATTATTTCGATCGTTATTACTATAAGCTGATAGGCCGTTCGCGCCTGATGCAACGCGACAATATGAAATTTGCCCACGAAATGGCTGCCTGGAAAGCCAATATCAAAGCCAATTGGGATGCCATCGAAGTAAAATCAATCAAGGTACCCGATCCGACCATTCGTCCGTTGAATTTTGGTGAGAATTTTGTAGCAGAAATCACCTTGCAAACCCCCGGCATCAAAGCCGGAGACGTGTGTATTGAGTTGCTTTTCGGACGCAAACTTTTCGATAAAATTGATGAGATTGTTTTTGTGGAAAAAATGAATCTGGTTAGCAGTGGCGACGATTGGGCCGAATTCAAGATCAATGTGCCGGTGTATCGTGCCGGTGTATATGACTATACCTTCCGTATCTATCCGAGTAATAAAAACCTGCCTCACCGACAGGATTTGCCTTTGCTTAAATGGATTTAAAATGGGATTGCCACAGATTAAAGTGATTAATAAAAAAGGAGCGAAACCGCTCCTTTTTTTGTTTATCCTTTCAATGGTGTCCATTTCAGCACACTCAGCTTAATCCCTTCGTGGTAGTTTGCAAAATGTCGTTTTTAATCCCGGACTTTAACCGAAAATAAATCATTTTTGCCGCTACCGCGCGAATCCTTTCGCGTGGTGTTTTTGCTACCGCGCGAATCCCAATTAGGATGCGTGTAAGGAATAAAAAAAATTGTCATTGTTAACTTTTTGTGTTACTTTTATAATGTAACCTGACGAATATTCAATAGAAAATGAAAATAATTGATTTGTCGCTAAGAGGTTCTAACGCATTAGTAAAAGTGAAACAATGTTTTCTCTTGTTGTTAATGTTTCTGTTCTTCATTCATTATTCTTATTCTCAAAACCCTGCATTAGCGGCCAATGAAGAAATTCCTGCATTATCAGACAGTGTAAACATTCCTTATAAAAATGCCATAAAAGGAATGGCATTTTCTTTGGTTGCGTATTCCTCATTGTCAATTGGATACGAAAGGTATATTACCAACCATAGTATGGTCGAGATGGTAATCAACAACCAATTTGGGGTTGCAGAAATGGGCTTCCCAAATTATGCAATTTGCATCATGCCCGGATATAAGTATTTCTTTTTTTCTAAGGCCAGATGGCGTAACAATATTTGGATTGGCGGTTATTTGATGTACCGGTATAGTGTTATTTTTTACAGTGATAACGGGGTTAAAGACAATGATGCACTTTACGATCACGGTATAGGTATTTCTTTTGGTAAAAAAATGATTTTTTCGAAAAATAAAAGTTGGTTTTTCGATGTGGGGTGTGGCGTCTCAAGAAATATGTATGGCGGCGCGCCTTTATTTTCGAATAGTGATAGGGAAGACAAAATCCACGGATGGGAAATGTTAGTCAGGCCGATTATTCAAATTGGAAAGAAGTTTTAAGGTTTCTGTTTTTTTAAGATTAGTATTTGTGCTTTACTTCAACCAACAGGATAATGAATCAAATCCGCGCTCTTCGTAGTTTGTAACTACGTCGTTTTATGATTCAGGTCTTTGAACGTTAATTGTTTCGGCTTAACAGTGTAATAAATATAAAAACAGCCATGAAAAAACTAATCTTTGTGATTCTTGCCATCGTTGCAGCAATCAATTCAAAAGGACAAACAAATTACGTGAATGTATGTCAGGATTGCGATATCAACTGGTGGCACCACTTTGATTTTAATTCAGAGTATGATAGCAGCGCTTACTATTTTTATTTTGACACGCTGCAAACCAACAACATTTGGCAGGTTGGAACTCCAGTCAAACCAATTTTTAACTATGGTTATTATCATCCCAGGGCCCTGGTAACTGATACTGTTAACGCATATCCAATAAAAAATATCTCTTCATTTCAATTTTCAGTCCTTAATTGTTCCGACGGAGATGTTGATGATGATTGTAATGGCGGTTACACGAATACGAGTTTTGACATCGTTCATAAAATTGAAACAGATAGCGGTCTTGACGGTGGCACCATTGAAGTATCACATAACAATGGAATAAGCTGGGTGAATTTAATTCAGGACACAATGAACCTCGAATATTTAGGTGGAGATTTTTATACTTTGAATGACACAGTGATGAGTCTGGCCAAACCGGGCTTTTCAGGTTCAGCAGGATGGAATAATATCATTATCGACTATCATCCTTCAGAAATAGCTATGGACACAATTACATTACGATTCACTTTCGCAAGTGATGCTATTGAAACAAACAAAGATGGTTGGATGATTGGATTTATATCAGTGAATGGAATATTTCAAGGTATCGATGAAATTCAAAACGACAATATAATTTCAATTGATCCCAATCCGGCAAGTGATAAATTACTGCTTCGCCGAACAAAAACCAGTCCCAATCAAACAATTCAGATCATGAATAACTCGGGACAAGTTCTTTATAACAACGCGAGCTTCTTTCCTGAAACTATTGACGTAAAACATTTTACCAACGGGATGTATGTATTAAAATATTCCGATGGTAAAAATTTCGCAATTAAAAGATTCATTGTGCAACATTGATAAACAATTCCCCCGTTCGTCGTAGTTTGTAAAACATCGTTCTCAATCCCGGACTTTGATTGATAATGAACTTTATATGATAGCAATAAAAAAAGGAGCGAAACCGCTCCTTTTCTGTTTATCCTTTCAATGGTATCCATTTCAACACGCTCAGCGTGAGCTTCCAGAATTTGGTTACCGATTCAATATCTAATCGTTCATCGGGCGAATGGGCGCCTTTGATGGTTGGTCCAAACGAAATCATATCCATAAGTGGGTATTTATCTCCAATCAAACCACATTCCAATCCGGCATGGATTGCTTTCACCTGTGGCTTCGACAGAAACAGGTTGAAATAAGCTTCTTCGGTTATTTCGCGGATTTCCGATTTCGGATTGGGTGCCCAGCCCGGATATCCGTCGCTGTGTATTACGGTGGCACCGGTTAGTTCAAAACAGGCACGTACCATATTGGCCACATCGTCTTTGGCCGATTCAATCGAGCTGCGCTGGCTTGTAGTAATTACAAATTCCTTCTCCATCATCCGGATCGAAGCCAGGTTGGTGGAGGTTTCAACGAAATTGGCAATGGATTGCGACATGGCAATCACGCCGTGCGGGCAGGCATATACACTGTTGATCAACTTTAGCTGATCATCAATCGAAACAACACTTTCACTCTTGGCCTTTGACGGGGCAAGGCTGATAGCTACATTTGGCTCTGTAACACTGTATTCCTTTTTTACATCTGCAAAAAACTCATGTACAAAATTTTTGAGAGGATCAATATTTGCCTCCGGAACCAAAATAACTGCATTGGCTTCGCGTGCGATCGCGTTGCGGAGGTTACCTCCTTCGATAAAGGATAAACGCACCCCAAACTGACGGTCCGCTTCCCATAACATCCTGTTCAGTATTTTATTCGCATTTCCGAGTCCTTTGTGAATATCGTCGCCCGAATGGCCTCCGTTTAATCCCACCACCGAAAGTGTAAAGCTTTTGTGTCCTTTTGGAATCGTTTCAAGTGAATAGGGTAGGGTGATTACAGTATCTTTACCTCCGGCACAACCAATAAATAGTTCACCTTCGTCTTCTGAATCAAGATTAAGAAGGATTTCGGCATTTAAAAAACCGGCTTGAAGACCGAAAGCGCCGGTGAGTCCCGTTTCTTCATCAATCGTAAATAAACACTCAATGGGGCCATGCTCAATCGAATCGTCCGACAAAATGGCGAGCTGGGCGGCAATGCCAATTCCATCATCGGCGCCGAGTGTGGTTCCCATTGTTCTTACCCATCCGTCCCTGACATATACTTCAATCGGATCGTGATCAAAATCGTGCACTTTATCACTGTTTTTTTCACAAACCATGTCGATATGACTTTGTAATACAACCGTTTTTCGGTTTTCGAAACCTGCTGTTGCAGGTTTGCAGATGAGAAGATTGCCAATTTCGTCTTGTTTACAAACAAGCTGATGTTGTTTGGCAAAGTTGATGATATAGGCAGCGATCTTTTCTTCTTTTTTAGAAGGGCGTGGTATTTCAAGAATTTCTCTGAAATAATTCCATACGCCGGATGGTTCCAATGTTTTGAGTGCTTCGTTCATGATTCTGTTTTATATAACAAACAAATATAATCAGATAAATAATGTGGCCAAGAGAGTGAGAAGAAACATCAGGAAAAAACAAGAAAAATTGTAGATTCCATAGGTTTTCAGGTTAAAATGAAAATAAGGATGAATGAATTTCAGAAGTATTTGGTAATAATATCAAGAAAATCGCTGCGCCGGATTGGTTTGGCAATATAATCATCGCATCCGGCATCAATACAGTTTTTTCGGTCGGCATACATAGCAAAGGCTGTTTGTGCAATGATCGGCACATCACATCCCGATTCACGTATTTTTTTTGTCACCTCAAGCCCGTGAATATCAGGCAGGCGAAGGTCCATGAGAATAAGGTTGATATCATTTCGCGTTTTCATGGTTTCAATAGCCGGCAAACCTGAAGGTTCGTGGATAATATTTGCACCAAGCGGGGAAAGGTAAGCAACCAACAATTGAAAATTCGAAATAACATCCTCAACGATTAGTATGTTCTTCCCTTTCCAGGCAGCGGTCCCTTTACTCATTGTGTTTGGGGTATTTGATGAAATCAATGTGGCAGCATCTACATCCATTATTGTAGAAAAGATTTTGTATATTACATTTACAATGTGATCATAAAAATGTAATAATTGTTTTTGTGTATTGACTATATTTTCAGCAATTTAATCATCTCTGCAGGATTGTCCGATTTGAAAATGGAATTGCCCGCAACCAGTACGTCAGCACCCGCTGAAACAACAGCCTTTGCGTTTAATACATCCATTCCTCCATCCACTTCAATCAAAGTCGTGAGGTTTTTTCTCAAAATCATTTCTTTCAGGGTGGTTATTTTTCGGAGCGTATGCTGGATGAATTTCTGTCCGCCAAATCCCGGGTTTACCGACATTAATAGAACCATGTCAGCTTCATTTACAATATCTTCCAAAGCACTAACCGAAGTGTGCGGATTGAGCACAATCCCTGCTTTCATCCCGGCCTTTTTAATACTTTCCAGACTGCGGTGTAAATGCTGGCAGGTTTCGATGTGAACGGAAAGTATGGAAGCACCTGCATTTTTAAACTCCTGAATATACCTGTCAGGATTCACGATCATCAGATGGACATCCAATGGTTTTTTCGCTATCGAAGCAACGGCTTTCACTATCGGCAATCCGAAAGAAATATTCGGAACAAATACACCGTCCATGATGTCCAAATGAATCCAATCAGCCTCGCTTTGGTTAAGCATTTCGATGTCAGCCGCAAGATTTAGAAAATTTGCTGATAAAAGCGAAGGAGCTACTAATGTCATTATTTCCTGATTTTGAACAAAAATAAATAAAAAAAGCGCTTGTAAAGCGCTTTGTAATTTATCCAAGATAACTTTTCAGAATCTTGCTCCGGCTGTTATGTTTTAATCGCCGGATCGCTTTCTCTTTTATTTGCCTTACTCTTTCACGTGTCAGGTCAAATTTTTCTCCTATCTCTTCCAGTGTCATCGGATGACTTCCGTTTAATCCAAAATAAAGTTTAACAACATCCATTTCACGTTGGGTAAGGGTGGATATGGCCCTGTCGATTTCTTTACGAAGCGATTCGTAAAGTAGCTCTGTTTCAGGGGTGATGGCTTCTTCGCTGCGGAGAACATCGTACATATTGTTTTCTTCGTCCTGAATGAGTGGTGCATCCATCGAAACATGACGACCGGCATTTTTCATCGATTCCTTCACCTCAGTCTCAGAAACTTCGAGAACTTCAGCGATTTCTTCGGCATTAGGCTCACGCTCAAATATCTGTTCAAGTCGGGCGTAAGCTTTGTTGATTTTGTTGATAGAACCAATTTTATTCAGTGGCAAACGAACAATACGTGATTGTTCGGCCAAGGCTTGTAAAATTGACTGCCTGATCCACCATACTGCATAAGAAATGAATTTGAAACCACGTGTTTCATCGAAACGTTGTGCTGCTTTTATCAAGCCGAGATTTCCTTCATTGATTAAATCAGGCAGACTCAATCCCTGGTTTTGATATTGCTTCGATACAGAAACGACAAAACGAAGGTTTGCTTTTGTGAGTTTCTCAAGTGCTGCCCTGTCGCCTTGCTTAATACGTTGGGCAAGTGCAACTTCTTCTTCTGCTGTGATGAGCTCAACTTTGCCTATTTCCTGCAAGTACTTATCCAACGAAGCCGTCTCACGATTCGTTACCTGCTTTGTAATTTTAAGCTGCCTCATGAATGATTATTTAGTTTTAGTTGATGACAATCAAAATTAGTTACTGTGCTCTCCGCCTTCTTCTGGTTTGGGTAACAGCACCTTGCGCGATAATTTCATCTTATTTGTTTTGGGGTCTACACCAATAAGTTTCACTTTAATCTTATCACCGGCTTTTAATACTCCTTCGACAGTATCGAGACGACGCCATTCAATTTCGGAGATATGTAATAAGGCATCTTTTCCGGGAAGAATCTCAACAAACGCGCCAAAAGGCATGATTGATTTCACTGTTCCAAGATAAACTTCTCCTATTTCTGGCACAGCGACTATGGCTCTGATACGCATTTTAGCCAACTCAATCGATTCTTTATTTGGTGAAACGATATCGATAATTCCAAAATTACCTTGTTCCTCAATAACGATTACCGTATTGGTTTCACGTTGCATTTCCTGAATTATTTTACCTCCGGGTCCGATGACGGCACCAATGAATTCTTTATCGATAATCATCTTTTCGATACGTGGGACATTCTCTTTGTAATCGGCACGTGGTGTCTGCATGGTGTTAGCCATTTCACCCAAAATGTGCAATCTTCCTAAACGGGCCTGTTCAAGGGCTTGTTCGAGTACTTCGTAAGTTAATCCATCCACCTTGATGTCCATCTGGCAGGCGGTGATACCGTCTTTTGTGCCAGTCACTTTGAAATCCATATCTCCCAGATGATCTTCATCACCCAAAATATCAGAAAGAACAGCGAATTTGCTGCATTTGTCTTCCGAAATCAATCCCATAGCAATACCTGCTACCGGTTTTCTCATTTTAACACCTGCATCCAATAAGGCGAGGGTGCCACCACATACGCTGGCCATAGATGATGAACCGTTCGATTCAAGAATATCTGAAACGATACGGATTGTGTATGGATTTTCTTCCCCTGAAGGAATCATCGACTTCAAGGCTCTTTCAGCCAGGTTACCATGTCCCACTTCACGACGGCTTACACCACGGTTTGGTTTCACTTCCCCGGTTGAGAAACTTGGAAAATTGTAATGCAGGTAGAAACTTGATGTGCCTTCAAATACAGCGCCATCAATTGTTTGCTGGTTCAGTTTTGAACCCAACGTAACAGTTACCAGTGCCTGGGTTTCACCACGGGTGAATATTGCAGAACCATGTGCTGAAGGAAGATAATCAACTTCACTCCAGATAGGTCTTATTTGATCCAGTTTACGGCCATCAAGGCGGATACGTTCATTTAAGATGGCATCGCGAACGGCCTTTTTTTCAACGGCATGAAAATATCGTTTTACCAAACCGGTTTTTGCAGCGCGATCTTCTTCAGTCATAGATTCGATATACTGATCACGGATTGCCTTGAAACCATCTGTACGTTCGTGTTTGTTGGCGTTTCCGGTTAATGATAAATCGTAGCAAGCTTTATAGGTCGATTGCATGACCGTTTCACGCAATTCTTCATCATTTGTTTCGTGACAATAGGTGCGTTTTGTCAATGCTGTTTGCACTTTGGCAGCCAAGTCAAGTTGTGCCTGACATTGTATTTTAATCACGTCGTGCGCGATTTTCAATGCTTCAAGCATAAGCGCTTCCGAAACCTCTTTTGATTCGCCTTCAACCATCATGATATTATCAATAGAAGCAGCAACCATCAAATCGAGTGTTGCTTCTTTTCCTGCAGAAATGGTAGGGTTCACAACAAACTCACCATTAATATAAGCAATTCTTGCTTCAGAAATAGGTCCGTTAAAAGGGATGTCAGAAACAGCCAAAGCGGCTGAGGCAGCCAATGCGGCCAATACATCAGGAGCAACATCAGTTTCACCTGAAATAAGATTGATGTTTACCTGTGTTTCGGCATGATAATCATCAGGAAAAAGAGGGCGTAAGGCGCGGTCTACCAAACGGGCAATCAATACTTCATAATCTGAAGCCCTGGCTTCGCGTTTGAAAAAACCACCTGGAAACTTTCCGGTAGCAGCATATTTTTCTTTGTATTCAACCGAAAGTGGCATGAAATCAACATCTTCACGTGCTTCTTTTGCCGAAACCACTGTTGCCAGTAACATGGTTTTACCCATTTTAACAACGACTGCACCATCGGCCTGTTTTGCCAACCGACCTGTTTCAATGGTAATAGTCCTGCCATCAGCAAGATTAATTGTCTGAATAATTCCTTGAGGAGTCATAATTAATTATAAATGAAAGTGATAAAACAGCACCTGAATAAATGCAAAAAAAGGCAATCAATTAAATTGCCTTTTTAAGCCCTTTTAATAGGTTCAATTATTTTCTAATACCGAGTTTCTTGATAAGTTCGCGGTATTTCTCAATGTCTTTTTCCTTCAAATAGTCAAGGAGTTTTCTTCTTTTACCAACCAAACGAACCAATGAACGCATCGTTGCAAGGTCTTTTTTGTTGATTTTAAGGTGCTCGGTTAAGTGCTTGATTCTAAATGTAAACAATGCAATTTGCCCTTCTGCTGACCCTGTGTCAGTAGCTTGTTTACCGAATTCCTCAAAAATTTCTGTCTTCTTTTCAGCGGTTAAATACATATCCTATTCTTTTCTTTTTTTGGACTGCAAAAGTAGATAAATTGTTGAAACTGTGCAAGGTTTTTATTAAAAAAATAGTTTTCATGCGTATTAATTTCTAATTCGTTTTGTAAGCAATTGATTTTTAATTATATATATTAAATTTCTAATTTTGGATCACCTTCTCAAAGCATTCTAGATTGATCATCTTCGCTTTGCTTTCCCTTTTTAGCGAAATGTTCGATGGTTTCGTTTAATTTTGCTGAACAAAAAAACAGCAATTCATCAAAAAATTCAACAATGGAAACAGAGAATGTACTTTTGGTTACGGTAGATGATATTGAAATCGGATTGATGGAAAAGATGGAGGCACACGAGAAAGCCATCCTTCACCGGGCATTTTCTGTTTTTATTTTTAATGATAAAAATGAATTCTTACTTCAACAGCGTGCCTTAACAAAATACCATTCACCGGGTTTATGGACCAATACCTGTTGCAGCCATCCACGATCGGGCGAAACTACCTTGCTTGCGGCCAAACGAAGACTGACAGAGGAAATGGGAATGGAATGCGAGTTAAACGAAATATTTTCATTTATTTATAAAGCGGATGTTGGTCAGGGATTAACTGAGCATGAATTTGACCATGTTTTTGTGGGAATTTCAAACGGCGAACCGAAAATTAATCCAGGTGAAGTCAATAGCTGGAAATTTATGAATCTTACTGATTTAAAGTTAGATATGAGCCTGAATCCAAATTCATACACAATTTGGTTTCGGATTGCTTTTGAACAGGTAGAGGCTTATATCCTGGCAAATAACACAATTGACCTGTCCTGATCATTCAAATTATTATCAACTGAATCGTTAGGAATGGATTCTTGTGAAATTCCTTTCATTATAGTCTTTGTTTCAGCGATAGAAAGCCCGGGTAAGCCAGATCATGCATTCCGACTTTAATATATGGTTTAATCCGGATTTCGACTTTAGTTTCCCTGCTTTCTTTACCCGAAAGTATGAAACCGAGGTTTACAACCGCATCGCTTGATTTACCGGAAAGTACCTGAAAAAGATCAGCACCGATCGGAATTTTTATTTTGGTTGAGTCATTTGCCGGAATATAAATAGGTTCGTCTAAGCTACCTGTGATCAGTTTATTGCCATCCAGATACACTTCGTAATCCATCCTGTTTAATGAGGCGTTTTTGGAATTAGGGTTACTTGCCTTTAGCCAGATATCAAAATCGAGGGGCAGTTTTGCTGCAAATAAGGACGTGGCCAGCTGCATCACCTGTCCGGCATTCAAATCGGAACGTTTCATGCCTTCCTTGAGTGGAATTCCAGCCAAATGCACCTCTGATACTTTTTGAAATTCAAAGTTACATTGGCCGAATTGCCTAACCTTTTGCAACTGGTCTGAGATTCCGCAAGAAGTAAAGTAAACGGTAAGTAATACGAAACCCAAAAAAGTGAGTTTCCGTTTATTCACTAACACCGCTTTTATTGGCTCGCTTACGATCAGTCTCATCCAACAATATTTTACGTAAACGTAAAGACCTGGGTGTAATTTCAAGAAATTCGTCATCTCTGATATACTCCATAAATTCTTCCAATGAGAAACGGATGGCCGGGACGATCAGGATTTTTTCATCTGTACCTGATGCCCTTACGTTGGTAAGTTTCTTGGTTTTATTGATATTGAGTACCATATCGGTCGCACGGTTGTTCTCACCAATAACCTGTCCGGCATAAATATCTTCGTTTGGATTGGTAAAAAATCTGCCCCGGTCCTGAAGTTTCCAGATAGCATAAGGAATAGCTGTTCCGGTCTCCATTGAGATTAATGCGCCATTGGTTTTGGTAACAATGTCACCGCGCCATGGTTCGTAGCCCTTAAACCGGTGTCCGATGATAGCTTCTCCTTCAGTGGCTGTAAGCAGGTTGTTTCTCAAACCGATGATACCACGGGCAGGAATACTAAATTCGAGTTGCATACGGTCGCCTTTCGGGCTCATTTCCATGAGTTCCCCTTTGCGTTGTGTAACCTGTTCGATTACCTTACCTGAAAAATCATCCGGAACAAGAATCGTAAGTATTTCGATAGGTTCATTTTTAACTCCATCGATTGTTTTAATGATTACCCTTGGTTGCCCTATCTGGAACTCATACCCTTCGCGACGCATTGTTTCGATAAGGATACTCAAATGCAAAATACCTCTGCCAAATACAAGCATGGCATCAGGTGAAGCTGTATCCTGAATACGCATGGCAAGATTTTTCTCCAGTTCCTTGTAAAGCCTGTCGCGCAAATGTCGTGATGTAACATATTTACCTTCTTTTCCGAAGAAAGGTGAATTATTGATGGTAAACAACATACTCATTGTTGGTTCATCAATGCGGATTGGAGGAAGTCCTTCCGGGTTCTCGAAATCAGCCACAGTATCTCCAATTTCAAAATCATCAATACCCATTACAGCAATCAGATCGCCAGCATAAATAGCTGCTTTGGTTCGTTCTTTTCCTAAGCCTTCGAAAGTATAAAGTTCCTTAATTACCGATTTGGTAATCTTTCCATCGCGTTTTACCAAACTGACACTCATTCCGGTTTGCAGCATGCCTCGTGATAAGCGTCCGACGGCAATACGTCCGACATAAGAACTGTAATCCAATGAAGTGATTTGCATCTGTGGTGTTCCGTCTTCAAAAACAGCCTTGGGAATATGTTGAATAATAATATCAAGTAAATATGAAACATCGATGGTTTGATTCTCCCAATGATCCGACATCCAACCATTTTTGGATGATCCAAACACAGTAGGGAAGTTTAGCTGGTCTTCCGAAGCGCCAAGATTAAACATCAAATCAAAAACGGCTTCCTGCACTTCATCAGGACGACAATTTGGTTTGTCGACTTTGTTAATGACAACGATTGGTTTTAAACCGAGTTCAATGGCTTTTTGAAGTACAAAACGAGTTTGTGGCATAGGCCCTTCAAAGGCATCTACCAACAAAATAACACCATCTGCCATATTTAATACTCGTTCCACCTCACCACCAAAGTCGGCATGGCCCGGAGTATCAATAATATTTATTTTTACGTCTTTGTAACGAACGGATACGTTTTTCGCCAAAATGGTGATGCCCCGTTCACGCTCCAAATCGTTGGAATCGAGGATGAGTTCACCCATTTCCTGGTTGTCTCTGAACAGTTTTACCTGATGCAGGATGCGATCGACAAGCGTCGTTTTACCATGATCGACGTGGGCTATGATGGCAATGTTTCTGATATTGTGCATGTTAAGTTTGAATAAGTTTGTGAAAAGAGGTGCAAAAATAGACTAAAATTCTTTACCTGACGAATAAATCCTTAGATTTGCCAATTATACTCCAAATTCTGCTCCGATTCATGATCTGTATCGACAAAAATTCCATTAATCCCTGGTTCAATCTTGCTGCAGATGAATTTGTGCTTAAAAATATGTCGGAGGATGTTTTTTTATTGTGGCAAAGTGCTGAGAGCATTGTTATTGGAAAGCACCAATTGCCCCATCAGGAAGTGGATTTGAGTATCCTTGAAAAGGAAAACATCCAAATAATCAGACGTATTTCGGGTGGAGGAACGGTTTATCATGGGCCGGGAAATATTAATTTCAGTTTTATTACAACTGAAAACGCTGACAAGGTAAACTTTCAAAAATTCAGTGAACCGATCATTCATTATCTGAATGAACTTGGAATATCGGCTGCTGTTAGCGGAAAAAGTAATATTACAATCGCTGACCTGAAAATTTCGGGTAATGCCGCTTCAGTTCATAAAAGCCGGAGTTTGCACCATGGAACCTTACTTTTCGAATCCGACACCCAACGACTTGATTATTTACTTTCAAAACCAAAAAAGTTATACAAAACCAAGGCCGTAATGTCTAACCGTGCCAAGGTCACAACTATCGCAGATCACCTGCCACATAAAATCAGTTTTGACGAATTTTGCATTGGATTAAAGCGTAAAATCGTTGAATATTTTGAAATAAGTGAAGTGCGCCAGTTTACAGATGATGAAACAAGCATGATTTTGAAATTATCGCACGATAAATATCAAAATTATAATTGGAATTTTGGATATTCACCTGATTATCAAGTTGATTGTAAGACAACACTTCATGGTGAGGTAATTTATTTTTCATTAAGTATAAAACAAGGTCGCGTGAATGCTGTTATTTCTCCTGATAATGTGCCTGCAAAAATATTGGACATAATTCAGAAAAACCTGTTCAACATTCAGCATTTGAGAACCTCCGTGTATTCAAGTTTACTTCCGGTAAAACAGGAATTGACGGATAATGATGATGAATTTAATGATTTGATTAACAATATATTATAAATATTTATGACAAATTTAAACAACATCTTTGACCGACTTTGGGATGATTATACCAAGCAAAATCCCTCGGTACTTCGTATTTATAACCTTTTCGCTAATGAAGGCGAAATGGTTGAGAATGACCATATTGCTTTCCGCACCTTTGATGATCCACGCATTGATATTGACGTGTTGGCGAAGCCATTTATTCAAGCGGGATATGTGTTTAAAGGGGATTATCATTTCACGGAAAAGCATTTGTATGCTAAGCATTTTGAGTGTGATGGCGCTCCACGTGTGTTTATTTCTGCACTGAGAACAAAAGATTTTAGTAAGTTATTGCAGCAAAAAGTTACCGAAACTGTTGATAAAATCCCAGCGGAAATGTTGCAATCCGATGCGTTAATATATAGTGGAAGTGTTTGGGGAACAGTTAGTTATGAGGATTATGAACTGCTTCGGCAAGAATCGGAATATGCAGCATGGCTGTTGGTAAACGGTTTCAGGGCAAACCACTTCACAGTAAGTGTTAATTCGCTGAAAAAATTCCATACAGTCGAAAAAGTGAACCAGTTCATCTCCGGCAACGGCTTCCGTATCAATGATTCCGGTGGAGAGATAAAAGGTACTCCGGCAGAATTACTTGAGCAATCAAGCACCCGTTCCGAGCCAATTGAAATGGAGTTTGTAGAGGGAATGAAAGAAATTCCTGGTTGCTATTATGAATTTGCCCGGAGGTATACAGATCAGGATGGTAAACTGTATTCCGGATTTATCGCTAAATCAGCCGATAAAATTTTTGAAAGTACAAATGCAATCAAAAAATTGAAATTATTCTAATCAATTAATTTATTATGCGTAATTCATTGATATATAATCGTCTGAACGAATTGCAGAAAAATTTTGATGGCGATATTCTGGTTGATGAAGCAACCCGTTTGATTTATGCAACTGATGCCTCTGCTTACCGCGAAAAACCCCTGGCAGTTGCCCGGCCTGCAAATGCTGAAGATATCAGAAAACTAATTTTTCTTGCATTAGATACCAAAACAGCGCTCATACCACGTGCAGCAGGTACTTCATTGGCGGGTCAGGTTGTGGGAAACGGAATCATCGTGGATGTTTCGAAATACATGACTTCTATCCTTGAATTGAATGTTGAGAAACATTGGGTGCGTGTGCAACCCGGGGTGATTTTGAGCGAATTGAATAAATATCTGGAGCCATACAGCTTGTTTTTCGGGCCTGAAACATCGACCGCAAATCGTTGTATGATGGGTGGAATGGTTGGAAACAATGCTTGTGGGGCACATTCGTTGGTCTATGGAAGTACGCGTGATCATACCCTGGAATTAAAAACTTTGCTGAGCGATGGAACAGATGTGATATTCAATTCCATATCAAATAAGGAGTTTACTTCTAAATGTACATTGGACTCACGAGAGGGAAATGTTTACCGTAACATTCATCAACTATTAACAGACAAAACAAATCAGGAGCAGATTCGAAAGGAATATCCGCACCAAAGTCTGAAACGAAGAAACACGGGTTATACAATCGATTTATTGCTTGAAACACAGGTGTTTTCAGAGAATGATGTCCCTTTTAACTTTTGTAAATTATTGGCAGGCTCCGAAGGAACATTGGCTTTCACCACCGAAATTAAACTGAACCTTGTGCCATTGCCTCCCAAGGCCAAAGCGCTGGTATGTGTGCACCTTGATACAATCAGTCAGTCATTGCAAGCCAACCTGATTGCCTTGCAATTTAATCCAGTTTCAATCGAGTTGATGGACAAAACCATCATGGATCTTACCAAAGAAAATATTGAGCAAAACAAAAACCGATTCTTCGTTAGTGGCGATCCCGGTGCCATTCTGATTGTTGAATTTGCTGAGGAATCCTTCGATTTGGTTGATACGAAATCGATTCAAATGGAAACTGCCATAAGAACAGCCGGGTTTGGTTTCCATTTTCCGGTGGTTAAGGGAAAGGACATGAATAAGGTTTGGGACTTACGTAAAGCCGGATTGGGTATTTTGAATAATATGGTTGGAGATGCAAAACCTGTTCCTGTAATTGAAGATACCGCAGTGCATCCCACATTACTTCCTGCATATATTGCTGATATTGACAGCATGCTTGCTTCATATGGTAAAACCTGTGTTTATTATGCACATATCGCCACTGGTGAACTGCATTTACGGCCAATTCTGAACCTCAAAGATTCATCTGATGTTGAGTTGTTTTATAAAATCGCATTGGAAACTGCCAAATTGGTAAAAAAATATAAAGGTTCGCTTAGTGGTGAACATGGTGATGGCAGACTTCGCGGGGAGTTCATTCCACTGATGATTGGTGAGCATAATTATAATTTGCTTCGGAATATCAAACATACCTGGGACCCTGATAATATTTTCAATCCCAATAAAATTGTTGAAACACCCAGGATGAATACCTCCTTACGCTACGAACCTGGTAGTGTTCAACGGGAGATTAAGACATATTTCAACTTTTCTAAAGATATTGGGGTTCTTCGTGCTGCGGAAAAATGCAATGGCTCGGCAGATTGCCGAAAGACAGAAATCACTGGTGGAACAATGTGTCCTTCTTATATGGCAACACGAGACGAGCACGCAACAACAAGGGCCCGTGCCAATGTTTTGCGCGAATTTCTGACAAATTCGACCAAGGAAAATCCGTTCGATCACAAAGAGATTTACCAGATCATGGACTTATGCATCTCGTGCAAAGCGTGTAAATCAGAATGCCCAAGCAGTGTGGATGTTGCCAAGCTGAAAGCTGAATTTTTACAACATTATTATGATGCAAACGGATCGTCAGTCCGATCAAAATTGATTGCTAATATTTCTACAATCAATTGGTTAGGTAGTTATTTTCCTGCTTTGACAAATTTCTTTCTCAGTAACCCGATTGTGAGCTTTTTCATTAAAAAAATGATTGGATTTTCAACAAAGCGCAACATTCCAATACTTTACAAAATCACTCTTGATAATTGGTTTAAAACCCACAATAGAAAAACGAATATAACTGAATACAAGGGTAAAGTTTATCTGTTCAATGATGAATTTACGCGTTTCAATGATACTGAAATTGGAATCGCTGCAATTTTGCTGTTGACAAAACTAGGTTATGAGGTTATTATTCCGGATCATATGGAAAGTGGCAGGACTTATTTGAGTAAAGGATTTGTCAGGAAAGCGAAAAAAATAGCCAATCGTAATGTGCAGATGCTTGAATCCAGCATAACACCAGACTCACCTTTGGTGGGTATTGAGCCATCAGCGATATTGACTTTCCGCGATGAATATCCTGAATTGGTTGATGAAAATTTGGTTGGAAAAGCCAAGTTAATAGCAGCCAATACATTAACGATAGAAGAATTTATTTGGAGGGAATTTGAAAAGGGCAATATAAAACCTGATCAGTTCAAATCAGGACAACAGCATATTATTTACCATGGCCATTGTCAGCAAAAATCGATTGCTTCAACATCACCCGCGATAAAAATACTTGGTATTCCAAATGGTTGGTCGTGTACGGAGATTCCCTCCGGCTGTTGCGGCATGGCCGGTTCTTTTGGGTTTGAAAAAGAACATTATGATATTTCGATGAAGATAGGTGAGTTGGTTTTGTTCCCTGCTGTCAGAAATGTCCATGAAACGGTTGTTATTGCTGCTTCGGGCACCTCGTGTAGGCATCAGATACATGAAGGGACACAACGTGTTGCGAAACACCCTGTGCAATTGCTTTATGATGCGCTAATTTGAAGCCATTCAGTGTTTTTAATTCAAAAAGTTCCAGCTTGAAATCCGAACCAGCAATTCAGTTTCCTATTGCTTTTTTGAAAATAATAATATATTTCCCAATCATGGAATTATTCTATCAACATGAATTATATTATTCTCAATTATTATTTTTAATTATCGGGAGATCAATTATATAAGAATTGATTTACTTTTGGCACGACCATTGTTAATTATGAAACAGAAAAAAACAAAATAATTTCAAATGAAAAAAATACATTTACTCCTCATCGCTATTAGTTGTATGATGTTTGTTATTTCATGTAATAAAACAACAGAGAATCCAGTACCAATTAAAATTATTGAGCAGTTGATAATTCCGGATGGATTTACTTTTGAATCCACCATGGAGAAGGAAATTACCATCATTATGCCTGCTTCAGTTGATTTTACAACCTTAAGGAGTCGTGTAAATGTATATACTGATTATCCCTTACATGGCGGTACGTTGCTTAGTTCAGCTGCCGTAGTTGAAAATGGAATGTCAGCTATTCGTGTAAAAGTTCCAAGTTCGCTACAACAGTTATATATAGAAACGCTGGCTGGAAATGTACTCGTTTCAATTCTACCTACTCAAACACAAAAAGAAGGTGGAATCATCATTGATTTCAATGAACCTATCAGTTTTACCGAACCTGCTCCCATCGATGGTTTGAAAAGTAATTTGGTAAACAACTCCGATATACAAGGGTTAAGATTGAAGCAAGCGAATTCATTCGTGAATTTGGTTCAGAATGGAGATTTTTCGGTGAATATTTTCGGCACCATGTCTGATTGGCCCTCACCTATGGTGGCTGATGGTAAGTGGTATATAACCTCAACCTTGGGTGTTAATTATGCCAGGCAGTATGTGCAGGGTAGTGAGAAAATGCTTCGCAAAACATCGAGTCCTGCAAGATATGGCGGTGTGGCTCAGTTAGTTGCTGCTAGTCCGGGCGATTTGATCACTTTTACTTCTGATATCCGGTCAACCGGAAATGCCAGTAATATTTCCTGGTTGTTTCTTATCCCGCGAAATGCTGCAGGCCAGTCAATCTCTTTTTATAGTATTCAAACAAACAATACCAGCAATGTTTGGCTTACAAAAACAATTGCTGCTACCATGCCTGCAGGAACTGTTTCTGTGCAAATCCTTCTATGGAGTCATATTTACGGTGGCGCTATCGATTATGATAATGTTATCGTTACTGGGCCTGTGAATGATTCTGATGACGATGGTGTAGATAATGATCTTGACGAATACCCTGATGATGCCACGCGTGCATTCAATGTATATTATCCAAATGCTACTGATTTTGGAAGCCTTGCTTATGAAGATTTATGGCCCGGAAAAGGTGATTATGATTTTAATGATCTTGTCTTGGATTACCGTTTAAAACAAGTATTGAATGCCAATAATAAACTCGTTGAGTTCTTCCTCGATTATTCAGTCAGGGCTATTGGTGCAGAATTGGAAAATGGATTTGGGATTGAAATTCCCGGCACTACTTCCTCATCAATTAGTTCGGTGACTGGCACTCATCTTACAGAAGATTATATAAATTTAAACAGCAATGGAACTGAGGCGGGTCAGGACAGGGCTGTGGTGATTCTGTTTGATAATGCATTCAGTATGATGACAAATCCGGGCGGTGGTTTCGGGGTAAATGTGAGTTTAGATGCCAGCTGGGTTGAACCAACAATGTACCAACTGTATGTATCTTTTGCGCAACCAGTGCTTTTACAATCTACTGGATTCGCACCATTCAATCCTTTTTTGATCGTCAACAAAGTGCGTGGTGTTGAAGTGCATTTACCTGGTAAAACACCCACCAACCTGGCTGATGTAACCTTACTTGGAACCTGGTTTGATGATTCAGATCCGTTAAGCGGAAAATATTATCAGTCCGTTTCAAATCTCCCCTGGGCCATTGACGTTCCGGTAAAATTTGATTATGCCGTTGAGAAGAATGAAATTATTGAAGCTCACCTGAAATTTGGAGCCTGGGCCGAAAGTGGCGGAGTTTTATTTAACGATTGGTATAAGGAATTAAGTGGATACCGCAACGCTAACCTGATCTATACACATGATTGATTCATTGTAAATTAACGACAAGTCGAATCGGAAATTGTTTGTCTTTAAAAGCAAATCAGTATTGTTGGTTTGGATTATTATGATCAATAAACTGTAATGAATTTTGAAATCCAACTTTGAAGCAATAATTACTTATTCAACCAATCCAGTGCTTCCTCTTTTGTTAAGAAAATCTTAACCTTTAATCCACAGTTCACTGCAACAGTTTTCCAGAAATCAGCATCATCCACCTGATTCGGATTGCAAACAATAGCTACCATCGCTACTCCTGGTGCTTGTTCAGAAATAAATTTTGCTGATTCGTACATATCGAAGGTTCCCAGTTTATACTTCAAGCCGGTTTCATCCCATAACACATGTGTGCAATTGGATAAAATAGTTGCCTCTATCAAAGCCATTCCATAATCAATGACCTGCTGCATATTTTCGTCTTCCCCTGTTGTTTTGACTTTGAGGATGGGATGGTTACTCTCAATTGTAAATGAGATAGCCATTTTTAATCGTGCAATTAGTTATCGTTTTTTTTAAAACTAATAATTCTAATTTGATTAGTAAAGAAACAATTATCCTGATTGAAATAGATTGAAATAATCAGCCGGAACTCTTAGTCCTGAATAGACTATTTGTTATTGATAATTAATGGGTTAAAGGAATAAATTATCTTAAGAAAAATGGAATGAACCTAAAAGTGACTATTCTGTTTTGAGATTTCATTGATTACGTCACGATGTATTTTCAACACCTGGGGAATCAAAAGTGATTTACCTTCATTTTGTATGACAAAATCTGCAAGCAATATTTTTTTCTCCTCAGGCCACTGACGGGCTATTCGGCTCTTAATCTCTTTTAACGAAAGCTTATCACGCTGCATTATTCGTTCAATTCGGGTATGTTCGGGTGCGGTCACCACGATCATACCATCCAATTCCTTGTCATATCCGGTTTCATACAAAATGGCTGCTTCATAGAGTATATATGGTTTTGATTGAAGATCAGCAGCCCATGATTCAAATCGGTGGTGTAATGCCGGATGGATCACTGAATTGACGAAATGCATGGCTTCCGGCTGATTGAATATTTTTTTCGCCAATACTTTTGTTTTGATTTCCTTATTTGAATTGTACATACTCTTCCCAAAATACTTCACCATTTTCTCATATACGTCAGGATTGCCATAGAGTTTTTTGGCTTCTTTATCCGCGAAAAATACTGGGACCTTCAATACTTCAAAGATACTGCATACCAGCGATTTACCACTACCAATATTTCCTGTAATTCCTATTTTTTTCATTCGCCAACTTTATTATTGTTGAATAAGATATTCAACTTTTTCAGGATCAAAACGACTGATTTTGATGTTTTGAGGCATGTTTAAAATTTTAAGAGGTAGATATCTTACTTTGGAAGCCAGACCAGCTGTATCGGCATAAACAGTAAAACTGTTCGGGTTAATCTGGTCAAAATCTTTCATGGCGACCATATAATTAACTTTCACAGTCTCGGGAAAAAGCTTCATGTTCGAATAGGCTGGTGTGATGATGGGTATATTAACAGAACTTTCAGTGAATCTTTCAATATAAATATCCACTTTAACTTCCTGTAATTCAGCAGCAAAGACAGATTGATTTAAATCAAGTTTAACGATTTCGCTGAAGGAAGCAAATGCGTTTTTAAGTTTTATTTCCTCAGTATAAACTGCTTTCAAGGTATCTAAGACACTTGCTGCGCCGAAAACTTTAACAAATTCAGGTTCAACCTTTGTTGAACCATATTGGAAGTATTGTTGTTTAAAAGAAATATCAGTTCGAACGATGACGGGAATATCAACTGAGAGCTGACCTTCGAGGTTGAAGAAAATTTCTGTTTCATCCACATGTATTGCACTTTCAGCAATGCCCAGGTTGCCGGCCATCTGATCGATAAAATTCTGTGTTGAAATGTAATAATTGTTTTTCGCTTGTTTGCGGTAAGGTACTGTAATCAAGGATACATTAAGCATCCGTCTATTTGTTTTAAGATAGTTGTTTTGAAGGAGTTCAAAGCCTGTTGCTGTAACAATTACCCTGATCGTATGGTTGTTTGTTTCAGTAATCCATTTATCGACGGGGACATCAATAATGGAGATAGTGAAGTCGAATGGAACCGTGTATTTATCTGACAATTTGATAAGTATCCAGAATAAACTTGAAAGGAAGATAAAAAAAATGAAAACCAACAGCCTTCGTTTTTTATTCATTGTTTTTTCTGTTTTTTTAACCTCGGACACCATTTCTATCAGTTTAATTTTACAATATATTAATGCACAAAACTAATCAAAGCAATATGAAAATTCAGGTATGTAAAATAAAAAAGCCGGGGATGAGCCGGCTTTTTTTAAGAAATGCCAAAAAATAGAGACTTTATATCGAAAACTGCCCGAAGCAGGCAGGTCAAATACCGTCCACTATTTGTTTTGTCCGATTTGTGTTGCATCATTCACAACACCGCTTTTTTCAATTTCGATTCTTACGTTATCCGAAATTTCAACCACGAGGGTAGCGTCTTTTACTTCATACACTTTCGCGTGAATTCCGCCTATTGTAATTACTTTATCACCTTTTTTCAAGGCTTCGCGGAATTTTTTCTGTTCTTTTGCTTTCTTCATCTGCGGGCGGATAAAGAAAAAGAAGAAAACAACCATGATTAAAAGTAGGGGTAAGAATGACATAATTCCGCTTCCTTGTTGTCCTTCGGCTGCGGTAGGACCCATTAGTAAAATGTTTAAAATGCTCATAATTATTAGATTAATTTGTTTCTGGATTTGATACCTGGGCTTTTATGCGCAGTGTTGTTGATTGTGGTTTTGTATTTGTTAAAACGGTAATCGTTTTATTTTGAATTCCTTTTTGATTATTACTGTCGAAAGTTATCTCAATCTTTCCCTCTTCACCGGGTTTAATAGGATCGTGGCTATAACTGCTGGCTGTGCATCCGCAACTAGCACTTACTTTTACAAGGATCAGATCGGCTTTCCCAGTATTGGTAAATTTAAACACACAACTCACTTTTTCACCTTGAATCAGTTGGCCAAAATCGTGTTCGGTTTTGGTAAATGTGATGACCGGCATGCTGGTATTATCAGTTTCCTCTGCCGATTTTGGGTTTTTAACAAGATCAGTAGAAGCTGTATTACTTGAATGAGAACAACTTACAAAAAATATTATGGCAGCGAGAAAACAACTTCTCTGGATAAAACTTTTTAAAGTTTGCAATTCTTTCATGGTGCAAATATACCGGAAAATCGATTAGATGATTAATTAATTGGTTTTACCAAAGATTGTAACGGAACCACGATAGACTTCATTGCTTTTAAAACCTTCGCATTGAAGCACATAGAAGTAAACGCCATCTTTCAGGTTTCCTCCATCCCAGTCGTTTTTATAATCGCCCGATTCTAGTAACTTGCGACCCTGTCGGTTGAATATGACAAGTGTAGTTTTTTTATAATAGGTCGAAAGTGGCTTATAATTCTCATATTCAGCTACTTTAAGCGTTTCAGGAATGTCGGTGGTACCAGCATCCTCTGTGATGATAAAATAATCATTGATGCCATCACCATTTGGGGTGATAACATTGGGAATTTTTAATTTCACCGGCAAAACTTTTACCTCTTTGGTGAACATTGTATCACAACCCTGAGGATTATCAATGGTTAAATATACATTGTAAGTACCTTCCTCACTATATAAATGATTTGGCGTGAGCAAGTCCGAAGTCGGACTTTCGTCTCCAAAATCCCAGAAGTAGTTCGTAACTTCGATGGAATCTGCTGAAAGGTTTTCGAATGTAAAATTGATAAATGGGTTTTGAATATAAGCAGTATCGGGATCAGCATTTATTTCAACAATAGGATTTGTATAAGCCAATGTATACATTGAATCGCGTTGGACACAACCTACACTGTTTTCAATTTCAACAAAATACCAAAGATGTGCTTTCAATCCAATTGCCATTGAAGGGTTTCCAGGCGCAATTTGTATCGGTCGGACATCCCAACGATAAAGAAATGGACTGCCTTCACCACTTGCGGTTGCCTGAAGCATGGCATTGTTGCCATTGTCGTTGTCTCCATTACTGCAAGTAAGCTGTATTTGCTCAAATCCGATAGAAAATGTAGGCCGCACTTCGACCAAAAAAGGCATGCTGACACATTCTTCCAGTGTGATTCTGTTGATAACAGTAACCTGGAATTGTTTTGTTTCTATCGCCTTTATTAAAATTTCGGATGTTGTTTCACCGCCTGGAAGCCAGGAATAGGTATAGTCTGCATTTTCAGGAACGCTAAGTTTAATCCACTCTCCTTTACAAACAGGCATTGATATATCAGATGAAATTTCACATTCCTGTGCAGCAACCTTATTCACGAAGAGCAACAAAGTGAAAGCAGTAAAGACTAACCAATTTGTTATCGTTGGAAGCAGCGGTTTTTTTAACATATTAATGTGGTTTTGACATTATTTTCAAGGCTGTAAAAGTAGAAATATTTGAAATGCATTCAACTCAGAAACTGCCGGCATCGAGCATCACAAGGGTGCAGTTTTGCACCACTTCGATTCCAGCATTTTCCAGTGCCTGTTCTAATTCGAAATTAGAGGTGCCCGGGTTGAAAATTACTCGTGTTGGTTTTAATTTCAGCAGATAATCCAGATATCCGTCCTGGTTTTTACTGCCAATATAGAGTGTAACTGTATGGATATCATTGAATTTTATTTTTTCAGTTTCAATAATTACACCATCAACCATACCCGATTTTGCACCAAGCGCAACAACCTCATGGCCAAAATGTAATAGTTTCTTGATTGCGATAAATGAGAATCGTTCAGGGTTTTGACTTGCACCGATAACCAGTACCTTTTTTTTCATAATAATGCGTATTTCACATGGATAATGCAATAAATACAGTTTTATTGCACCAGTGGTCAGGAAACGATAAAAAAATACTCTTATTGCTTGTAAACAAAGGCATTGATGTTCATCCCTGCACCAACAGAGGCAAAGATCAATATATCATTTTTTTCGATCTTGTGGTTTTCAATCTGACCTTTCAGGATCATGTCATATAAGGTTGGCACAGTTGCTACCGAACTATTGCCAAGGGTCTGAATATTCATTGGCATCATCTTTTCTAATTCAGCATGTATTTGATACAACCGAAAGAATCTTTTGACAATAGCCTCGTCCATTTTTTCATTGGCCTGGTGTATGATGATTTTTTTTACTTCTTCAATCGGAATTCCAGACCTGTCTAATGCCAGTTTCATGGCATTGGGAACATGCAATAGTGAGTATTCATATATTTTGCGGCCATTCATTTTAATATACCTGATTTCGGGATCAGTTTCAGGTGAATTTGATTTGCCAAGGTAGAGATATCCTGCTTCTTCATTGGTATGCGACATGAACGAGGAGGATAACATGCCTGTCTTTTCGTCTGATTCAACGCCTTCAAAGATAACAGCACCGGCACCATCCGAAAAAATCATCGTATCACGATCATAAACATCGACTACACGTGACAAGGTTTCCGATCCAATCACCAGACACCTTTTGGCCAAACCCGAGCGGATAAACGAATCAGCCTGAATCATGCCCTGAATCCAACCCGGACATCCAAAAGTGATGTCATAAGGAATGCAAGAAGTGTTTTGTATGCCTAGTAAATGCTTCACCCGGGAGGCGATGCTAGGTACAATATCAGTTTGAATACTGCCTTTGATTACGTCACCAAAATTTTGGGCGACAATAATCTGGTCGATCGTTTCCGGATCGATTCCGGCATCATCAATGGCTGCTTTTGCAGCAATGGCTGCAATATCAGAATTATTTAAATCTTTTGTTACCCAGCGCCTTTCGTAAATTCCTGTGATATCACGAAATTTACGGGTTACTTCTTCACCCGGACTATCAATGACTGTTTGATCTTTCTCAAAAAAAACCTGTTTTGTAAACCTGCTGTTTTCTATGATTCGGGTGGGAACGTAACAACCACTTCCTGTGATTATGGTATTGAAATATTTCATTTATTATCTTCTGATTTAATTAATGCATCAGCATTAGTGACTGATAATATGTGTGTTATAGTTTTTATCATCCGTGTGATTCAGACTCTTTTCGGGGTAAAATTAATAATTTTGGGGTTGAAAACAATTGATTCATTGCAACTATTGTTTCACCTGTTGTTTAAAACTTCCTTTGAAAGCGGCATTATATTCGTTCCAGTCGGTCGATTTATAGCTTTCAGTATTAAAATAGTGCAACACCGGCTCAAATTTATCCGGAGTCATATAACCCGGAACGATGGAGATTATCGAAAATTTCTCATCCATAAGCACGTATGATGGGTACGACAGTTTCCCTTTTAATAATGCTTTGGCAAACTGATGAGCGCTTCTTTTTTCATTTGGTGTCGGATTAACAAATGTTTTTCCTCCAAAAATGAGCGTGTCTTTACTTTCGGCGTTGAATTTAACTGAATAAAAATTTTTGATCATGTAATTGGCAATTATCGGATCTGAAAATGTAGTCTGATCCATTTTTTTGCACCAGCTGCACCAGTCGGTGTAAACATCGATAATTATCTTTTTTGGATTTGCTTTCATTTTTGATGATGCCTGCTCAAATGTTATCCATTCAACAGTGGGTTGTTGTGCCATGATATGGCCCGAAAAAAGTACAAGTAGTAATGTTAATAATTTGATATTCATTGTTTTATCATTTTTTAATACGATCCATTTCGCGTTGTGTATCTTTTTGTTTCAGGGTTTCACGTTTATCGTAAAAATGTTTTCCTTTCGCAAGTGCGATTTCGAGTTTTGCCAATCCTTTATCATTGATAAATAGCATAGTGGGAATTATCGTAAATCCTTTTTCCTTTGTTTTTGTCCGTAACTTTTTAAGCTCACGATATTGAAGCAGCAGTTTTCTGTCGCGTTTCACAATGTGATTGATAAAGCCGCCGTGAATATATTCGGAAATATGCATCTCCTTCACATATAATTCGTTATTCTGAAATGCGCAGTAAGCATCTGTAATAGTGGCTTTTCCCTCACGAATTGATTTAATTTCGGTACCCAACAGGACAATGCCGGCAGTCATAAAATCTTCCAGATAGTATTCGTGGCGGGCCCTCTTGTTTTTTATTTGAATATTATCTTTCATACGTAATGACGGCAAAGGTAAAGAAAACCCTGTTTCGAATCAATTAATGACCAACTGGTAGATGTTTTGCTGTTGTTCATTTAGCGTTATCGTGAAAATAATTCGCCGACCATCGGGTGACCAACATGGTGTTTTAATTGGTTGCTTACTTTTGAAAATGATTTCCCTGTTTTTTCCATCTCTCTGACTCATATATAAATAGGAGCTATCAACATTGTTCCCAATATATAATATTTTACTTCCGGCAGGAGCCCAGCTTGCGTCGTGAAGATCGAGAACCGTATCAGCGATTTGTTGAAAATCTTTACCATACCAATGAATAATTTGAATACAATGATTTTTTGAAATCTTACTTTCTGAAGTTGTATAACTGATAAATTCACCTTTTGGCGACCAGCGGGGATAAAAACAATCTGTTACGGGTTGCTGAAAACTATTCAAATTATCATATTTGAAATCATAGGTATACAAACGCCAACACACATCATTTTCCGATTTTCCCATAAATGCAATCAATTTACCTGCCGGATGAAAATGTGCGGTTTTTGTCTGTAAACTTCTGTTTAATAGAGGTTTATTGCTCGCTGAATGAAGGATTTGCTTTATTAATTTGCATTGCTCGTTTTCACAAACAGTGGCAACTAAAAAGTTGCCTGTCGGATCCCACACTGCATTTTCTGTTTGATTACTGTCAATTGCGCTTTGCTCGATTACAAGACTGTCCGGATCAAGAAGGAAAAGTTGATTTGTCCCTGATCGGTTCGAGTCGAAACTGATTATTTTTCCATCGGGCGACCATTGCGGATTGCTGTCGATATACGGCTGATCAGTAAGTCGTTTTAATGTGTAACCCTCGGCAATCTGACCATTAACGGTGCTAAATACCAATAGAATTGAGATAGATAATATCCAAAATTTCATAAACAAAGAAGATTCCCTGAAAATATTAGCCAAGTTTTTTTGTTGCCGCTACGATTTCGATAACAATTTCAGGGTCGAGTAGGGTAGTAGTATCCCCAAAATCAGAGTATTGTCCTTCAGCGATTTTTCTCAAAATACGGCGCATTATTTTTCCTGATCTGGTTTTGGGCAATCCTCTTACAAAGACAATCTTATCGGGACGTGCAAATGATCCAATGAATTTACTGACCCCAACCAAAATCGAATTTCTGACACCTTCTTCGCCTCCGGTACTAAATTCGGTACAAACAACAAATGCAAAAATTCCCTGCCCTTTGATTGCATGCGGATAACCCACAACTGCCGATTCGTTCACCAAAGGGTGTTCGTTGATGGCATTTTCAACTTCAGCTGTTCCCATTCGGTGTCCTGACACATTGATCACGTCATCAACACGACCAAGGATCCTGTAATAGCCGTCTTCATCGCGTTTTACGCCATCACCTGTGAAATAAAGGTTGGGAAAAGTGCTGAAATACGTTTGCTGAAACCTTTCGTGATCACCCCAAATTGTGCGCGCCATCCCTGGCCATGGATAAGCAATACATAAGTTTCCTTCAACGCTGTTACCCATCAATTCGTTTCCTTCCTGGTCTACAATGGCAGGCCGGATACCCATAAATGGCAAGGTAGCATAGGATGGTTTGGTAGGAATAATACCTGCCAGCGGACTAATCATAATTCCACCTGTTTCTGTTTGCCACCATGTATCAACGATTGGACACCGGTTTTTCCCGATATGGTCGTGGTACCAATGCCAAGCTTCTTCATTAATTGGCTCACCAACAGTTCCTAAAACCTTCAGTGAGTTAAGATGTTTTCCATCGAGCCATTCCATTCCCATGGCCATGAGCGAACGCAATGCTGTTGGCGCTGTGTAAAACTGATTCACCTGATGTTTATCGACAATTTCCCAGAATCTTCCGGCATCAGGCCAGGTAGGGACACCTTCAAACATCAGGGTGGTTGCTCCGGTTAACAAGGGTCCATAAACCAGGTAGGAGTGACCGGTGATCCAGCCTATATCAGCCGAACAAAAATAAATCTCACCATCACCGTATTGGAACACATTACGGAAGGTATAGGCTGTATAAACCATGTATCCGGCTATCGTATGCACCAGTCCTTTTGGTTTTCCGGTAGAGCCGCTCGTATAGAGAATGAACAGTGGATCTTCCGAATCCATAATTTCTGCTTCAACTTTACCATCTGTTTGCTGAGTAAGTTCGTGCCACCAAAGGTCACGACCGGCTTTCATATTCACCTTTTCGTTCGTTCTTTTAAGCACGATGGCTGTTTTTACACATTGGCAGGTTTCCATTGCTTCGTCAGCAATTTGTTTAATAGGGATTGTTTTCGATCCCCTGAAACCACCATCACTTGTTACCAGCAATTTTGCGCCCGCGTCCATGATGCGATCAGCAAGCGATTGCGCTGAGAATCCAGCAAATATAACCGAATGAACCGCACCGATACGGGCACATGCCAGCATGGTAATAGCCAACTCAGGAACCATTGGCATATATATTGCAACCCGGTCGCCTTTTCGAATGCCTTGATTTTTAAGAATCAAAGCAAACTGATTCACCTTATCGAAAAGTTCAAAATAGGTCAGTTTCACTGTTTCATCATTGGGGTCGTTTGGTTCCCAAATGATAGCTGTCTGATTTCCACGATGAAACAAATGTCTCTCAAAGATATTTTCAGTAATATTGAGTTTGGCATTCAAAAACCATTTAACATCTGCCTTTTTGAAGTCCCAGGTCAACACCTGATCCCATTTCTTTCGCCAATAGAATGTATCAGCAATATTTGTCCAGAATCCGGTTGGATTGGTGATGCTCTTTTGATATTCAAAGATGTAACCACTCAGTGTTGAAATTTTTGGAACCATGTGCTAAGGTATTAATGGATTAAACAATTCATGGCTAAAGTAGTAACAAAATTCATCCGCAGACCGATTCAAAACAGTAAATGTTTTCGCTGTGTTTATTTCAATTGTCAGAATCAGGATTCAAGTGCTTCATTTAAGCAAGTATCATTTTCAAGAAACAGTCAATTAGAAACTAAAGGTTGCATTTACCATGCCGTGTATTCCGGCCTGAGGGAAATAGCCATCCATAATGTAGGACTCATCATTCAACATGTAACGATAAACCCATGCGTTGGTCTCGTAGGATTCATTAAATATGTTGTTCAATGTTGCATTAAGCTCCATTTTTTTAAAAATATTTTGCTTTACCATAAAAACAGCTTGAAAATTCCCGATAATATATGGATCGAGACTTCTTTCAATGTTGGTTGTGTTGTCAATATATTGTCTGCTGACATAATTTGAATAAAACACAACTTTCAGATTTTTAAGAATCTGGTAGTTGATTTGTGCTCCGGCTGTTACTGATGGTGAAAATGAAATTGTTGTTGAACCAAGATAGTTTTCATACTGATATGGTTCATTCTCAGGATCATCCCAATAGTTCCAATTATCCACATATTCCGTAAAGTTGCTGATTTTATTATTGCTCAGTGTAAGATTTGCATTCAGGTCAATCGATTCGCTTATTTTCCATGCCGCTACTGTCTCAATACCGAAACGGTAACTTTCAGGGACATTGGTCATAATTGCTGCTCCAACATCATTTATTTTTCCTGTGTGCACAAATTGATTCACATAATCCATATAAAAGAGGTTGGATTCGATGGATATTTTTTTTGTTTTCAGCTGATAACCAATCTCATAATCGGTCAGTTTTTCACTTGAAATTACCTGATTCGGTGTGGCATCACGATAAATGGTGCGTGTTGGTTCGCGGTTAGAAATTGCTACAGAGGCATAAAAACTGTTGTTGGCATTGAATGTATAGTAGATTCCTGCTTTCGGATTCAGGAAAGTAAACCGGTGCTGTTGAGTCAGGTCGCGCAAATCGTCGTGTAACCCTGTCATTGAATAGGAGATATCGCGTATTTGAAGATCAGCAAAAAGATGCATTTTATTATTGAGTTGAAAAATGGTTTTTATAAATGTATTGAAATCATTTTTTTTACCGGTGTTTTCATACCATTTTGTATTAATAAAACTTTCTGATGCAAATTTTGCCCAACTGATGTATCCAAAATGATCTCCGATATATTGGTTGCTTCCCAGACCAATGGTTGTATTGAATCTGTCGCTTTGGTGTTGAAGCGCCAGATTGAAACCATAATAATCATTATCGAGCCATTTTTGTTGAACAAGATCGGTGGTTTTGATGATCTGCCCATCAACAACTATATCCGGAAATCCATAGTCGCTAAATTTTTTGTCGTTTTTCCAATCTTCATAGTAGCCTTTCCCTTTTGTTAAAAAAACGGCACCTGAAAGCATAAGATTTGAATGGATCTGTTGAGCCACAAGTAATTGATAATAATCCTGCTGATAATTGTCAGTTTGATTTGAATAATAGCCCGTAATATTTCCAAGGCTGTCAGTCATTACTCCGGCAGGATTGTAAGTCGGATTGGATGTAAGACTGTCTTTTGGTATACCATACCAGGCCTGATAAGTCTTTTCGAGTCCGCTTGTTGCAATTAATTTGATATTGGTTTTCTCGCCTGACCAGGAGCCAGTAAGATAATACGATTTGAGATCAGATTCGGCCCTGTCGATATAACCATCTGAAATGATTTTACTTAACCTCCCGTTCAATGAAAAACCTTTGCTTCCTTTTCCGGTGCCAAAACTTAGGGTATTTTTAAATGTACCAAAAGCCCCGATACCGGTGTTAAGACCAATAAATGGTTCCGTAGATGGTATTTCTGTTTTGATGTTTATACTTGCACCAAAAGCTGCCGTACCGTTTGCAGAAGTACCAACCCCACGCTGAATCTGAATATTATCTATTGATGAGGCAAGATCGGGCAAATCGATAAAATACACCGAATGCGACTCAGGATCATTCACCGGCACACCGTTTAGTGTAACATTGATACTTGTTAAATCAGTTCCCCTTATGCGAAGATTGGTATAGCCAATCCCTCCACCCGCATCACTACTTACCACCAATGAGGGGGTGGACTGAAGCAAAAAGGGAAGATCATTCCCTGTATTTTGTTGTTGTAATTCTTCGTTTTTTATGAATGAAAAAGTGAATGGGCTTTTCTCAGTTACCCTTGTCGCATTGACTACAATTTCATCACCCAAAAATGCAATTTCATGTAAAGCAATATTCAAATATTCATCTTTTGAGACTGTGATTGCCTCAACTTTTTTTTCAAAGCCCAAATAACTGACAATGAGTTCATATTGACCAGTTTTCATGTGAGTAAATCGAAATTCACCCTGCAAATCACTCAAGGTTGATAGGCCCTGCTTTTTGACCTTAAGTAGTGCACCTTCGAGTGCAGATCCATCAGTTTGATTGACCACTTTGCCGCTTAATGTAAACTGGGCTGAAATACTCAGTGGCATCATCAGCGCGATCAGGTAATAAAATAATGTTTTTTTCATTTCTCATTGATTTAAGTGATAACCAATTAAATCAATAGAGGGAGCTCTTTCTTCTTCCCTGCGTCAGCATTACCCGCATCAGGTTCAAAGGGTATGTTCTCAGCCTGTCTTTCATCCACCATCATGGTGGCAAAGGCACCCCTATTGCACTAAATTTTTCCAAATTTACAGAGATTTTACTTTTGTGCAATGTTTCATCAACAAATTCTTGTTAAAACTTATCTTTGTCATCAATTGTAAACCTATGAAGATATTAATAATCAATGGTCCAAATCTAAACCTGTTAGGTAGAAGGGAGCCAGATGTGTATGGAAATGAATCATTTGAAGAATATTTCATACAATTGAAATCACAATTTCAGGCACATCAGCTTAGTTATTTTCAGTCAAATATTGAAGGAGAAATCATCAATGAATTGCATCGTGCCATGCAGCAATTTGAATCAGTTGTGATAAATCCGGGAGGTTATGCACATACTTCAGTGGCAATTCGTGATGCAATTGCTGCCATAAAAATACCTGTGGTTGAGGTTCATATTTCGAATGTATTTGCGAGGGAAGATTTCCGCCAGCGTTTAATTACTGCCTCAGCAACTACCGGATGTATATCTGGTTTTGGAATGAAAGGCTACGCTATGGCTTTGTATGCAGTGATCAGCTAAAGTTATCTTCCTCGAGGTCTTTGAAAAGCATGACTCCACCTAAAAAATGATCGAGTGCAATATTCTTTTGATAAACTTTTGTGACCGGTTTGGGTTTCAATAACAATCGTTTGGTTCTGATTTGTGATATTTTGCGATAGAAGTGTGAATGTGCCCGTAACACAGCAAAGAAATCGCCGATGCCCCCCTGAAAAAGAAATTTGATGCTTGCAAGTCCATCCAGAAATAATCTCAAAATAATTATATAATATAAATAGCTGTCGGGCAAGTTCTTGTATAGTAGCGAGAGATTGTTGCGAAAATTAAGATAGGTTTTACGTGACGATATCTTAGGCAACGTTCCACCTCCGATATGAAAAACAGTTGAGCCGGAACAATACATGATCTTATACCCCTGATTTTTTAGTCGCCAGCAAAAATCAATTTCTTCCATATGGGCAAAAAAATCGTCATCAAGTCCACCATACTTATGAAATAATTCAGCTCTTACAAACATGCAGGCACCGCTGGCCCAGAAAACTTCAATGGTATCATTAAATTGGCCTTCATCCATCTCAATACTCTGGAAAAGCCGCCCACGACAGAAGGGATAACCAAAACGATCGATGAATCCACCTCCAGCACCCGCATATTCAAAACGATTTTTGTCAAAATAGGAAAGGATTTTTGGCTGACAGGCAGCAATCATCGGATCTGAATCCATGAGTTTGATAATGGGCTCAATCCAGTTGGGTGTGACTTCTATGTCGGAATTGAGTAACACATAATATTGTGCTTCAACCTGCCTGAGGGCAAGATTATACCCCGTCGAAAAACCACCGTTTGTTTTATTCCTGATTAAGCGGATTTCCGGAAAGGTTTGCTCCATAAAAAGGACTGAATCGTCGGTTGAGGCATTGTCAGCAACTATAATATCAGCAGCATTACCGGTATTTTCAATAACATTGGGGAGAAACTTCTCGAGGAAAGTCCTGCCATTGTAGTTCAGGATAACGACAGCCACTTTCTTCATGCGGTTAAAATCCCTTCTCTTTTATGTTTCCAACGGCGATGCGACCAAAGCCAATTGTCCGGGTTACTGATGATAACTTTTTCCAACAAACGTACATACGTTTCAGTTATTTCGTTGGTTGTGGTTTCTTTCGGATTTAAAGATACAGGTGTGATTGTTGCCTGATAATAACCTCTTTTAACCCGTTTTATATCAAAAAAGAGTACTGCATAATTAAGTGATTTGGCCATTTTTTCAATGCCAACAAAAAAAGGAGTGTCCTGATTCAGAAAAGTGGTCCAGTAATCAGCCTCAATTCCGCCGGGTGTTTGGTCACCTGCCAGGAAAACGGCATTTGCTGAGTTTTTCGACAGGAGCAAAGAACGGTAGGTTGATTTAGATTCGATCAGTGCAGGTACACCAAAACGTGAACGCATACTTTTCATATATTCGTCGAAATCACTGTTATTCAGTTCTTTATAAATAGCAAATACCTTGTGTTTTGTTATATATGGCATCGCTTTTCCAAACCAATCCCAGTTTCCGCAATGCCCGACCGCTAGAAATACACTCTTCTTTTGATTAAATAATTCATGCAACAACTCAGGGTTGGTAACCACCATCCGTTGTTTTAACTGTTCAACTGTTATATGACGGATTTTAATAAACTCAACAACGATATCACACAAATTGTGGTAATATCTCTTTTCTATTTGTTTGCGTTCAGTTTCGGTTTTCTCCGGGAAAGCGTTTATCAGGTTGGTAAAGGTTACTTTTCTGCGATATCTGACAATGTGATATACAATAACATACAGAAAATCAGAGAGAATGTATAGAATCCAAAAGGGTAGAAGCGAGACAAACCAGGCTTTAAGAATAAATATGTAGAAACCAATTTTTTTCATTCGGGATTATAAGTCGTCAGATGGCACAAAAATACACCGATTTTTGAATTTAAAAAAATTCTTGAAGGCAAAGTAATTATCCTGATTTTATGAAATATCAGCGTGGGTTATTGTAATATTCTGTCGCTTTACTTCCCCAATCATCTTCCTTATAGAAATTGTCAACATTATTATATGGCCAAATGCGCTTATACACGTCTTCCTGCCAATGAAAATTGGATAATTCGCCAAATGCGTCAGAATGAATCAGGATAAAGTCATTTGTGCCTATGTCCTGAGTGCAGAAAACAAATCTTTTATTGCGTTGTTTACCTAGCTGGTAGTATTGCCAGATTTCATAAGGATAAGCAGCTGGTTCATTATGGCTGTCTGCAATTTGATAGGGAGCGCCGTACTGAAGATAAACCCTTCCACGATCAGTTTCGTAGCCTCTTTTCGTCTGGGTTTTGAACGATTTATCGGCTTTTTTGACTTCAAAAAGATAGTTTTTAAAGGCTGTTTCCGGGTCTCCATTATCTCTTTTATACCAAAAATTGTACAAATACTGTCGCATTGTAACGAAATCATCCGTTTTAATGAGATTATGCGCATAATCCCGTTCAATCTCAGTGGATAAAGGTTCAAGTGTTCTCAGAAATTCGCGTAAGGTATCGGTTTGAGTAATTTTGCTGGCAAAAGTATTGTCGATTTCCAGGCCTGCTAAATCATCTAAATTGAATTGGGTGGCTGGATTGCTCCGTTGGAAAAACATTTCATTTGAGCAGATGAGCTTGTTTTCGCGGTCGCGGGCTTCGACAACGAGCAGATAATTACCGGATGGCAGCTTACTGATATCGATGCTATTCAACACAACATTCACATCTTTTGTATTTAGCCGTTTGTTAAAAACAAACTCTTTCATCCGGTTGTTGCTTTCAAAGGATTGAATGGAATAGCTCAGTAAAAACATCGATTCTTTGCCTAATACAGAGGCACTGTTGTAAATTTCTGAGTAAAAAGTTAAAGTGGATTTCGACTCAGGATAGTAATTGAATACCAGTGGGATAATATCTAAACCATTTTTGGTGATGATAGAAGGATTTTCTGATTTTTTGTAACTATCAACAAACTGTATACCTGAGAACGACATTTTGTCGACCGGATAATTTATTTGTACTGTTTCGGTAGTTTTAAAAGGCAACTCACTGGGATTGTTAAGATCAGCAATTTGAATTTCCATATCATATTCGCCATCGGCCAGTGCATAACGCTGAAAATCGATGAAACCAAAATCGATCTTTGAAGTATCCATTGTAACTGGACTTAACAATTCGTATTTCGAAAAACTACTGATTGTGTCCCCTTGTTTAAAAAGCAATGTTATCTCAATGGAAGCGCGGAAATTTTCGTCCTGCTGTTTCTTAAAAACAACACTATTTCCATCAACAGCGAGATAGGTTTCGATGGTCGATTTACCTCCAGGCACTGTAAAAGTGGCGTAGGATAAATATGCACGTAAACTTTTGTCGGCTGAAAAAGCCAACTGAGTGATTACAAGCATTATTGATAAAAGTATAATTTTTTTCATTGTTTTAATATTTTAGGCTGTTGAACATATGTATGAAAAAAAATTGAATCCATAATCAGTAACAAAGATACATTAAGGGAAGGATTGGTGCAATGTGCTTTTTGATTTTTAGACATCAATTATAAAACATTAACAGTTAGCTTTTTCTAAACTGAAATATCATGAAAAGGCTGTTGAAGCCTCACATTTGAAATTTTATCGTTACAGAATTTTTCCTGTTTTTATTAAATTCCTTGTGGGTTTGGAAAATTTTGTACTTTTGCAGTGGAGAAATGGCAGAGTGGTCGATTGCGGCGGTCTTGAAAACCGTTGAGGTGTCAAAGCCTCCGGGGGTTCGAATCCCTCTTTCTCCGCAAAAAAACCAGCGACCTAAGGTCGCTTTTTTTTATGAATCTTTTTCGACAGGAGAGGTGGCAGAGTGGTCGATTGCGGCGGTCTCGAAAACCGTTGTCCGCTTTACAGTGGACCGGGGGTTCGAATCCCCCCCTCTCCGCGGTTTAGCCGAAAAACTTAAGAAAACCAGCGAAAATGTCACTTTTTCGGTGGTTTTTTGCATTTTCGGGGGTATTAAAGCGCATAAAAGTGCATAATAGCTGGTGGACTAATCGGTGGACTTGGTGAAAATAAAATCAAGTCCACCGAATTTGATTCTTATACGTTGATTTACAGTTCTTTGCATCAGGATTGTTGTTTAAATTAATCTACATTGTTTAAAATTAAAACTAACAATTATGAAAAGAGCAACATTCAATGTGCTGTTTTATGTAAAGCACTCCAAGAAGCTGAAAGATGGTACCTTACCAATTTTCGCAAGAATTACCATCAATAATTTTGCAGGTCAAGACTTTTTTAGTCAAACGGTTTATTGAATAAATTAATTCAACAAAAACTAACTAATTATCTTTTTCCAATTTTCCAATATGTACTGATATACACATCTTTGTTAATCCATCATAGCTGAATGAATACAAATGATCTTTCTTAGTAAGCAAAGCAATTGAAGGTGCAAGTCCGAAACTTGTTATTGATCGGCCAAGGCCGATACCAACAAAGTATTTATTACCGGGTTTAACTGATTCTATTATTGATGTATTGTGAATGATCGTGGTGGATCTCCGATTCTGGATAGTTGGTATTATCCATTTTAAGCGGTTTTGAGTTATAAGGTATTCGATTGAAACGAATATGCTACTGTCATCAGCCAGCGTAATTTTGTCCTGTACTTTAGCAAAAAAAGCGGCAAAGATGTCATTTGTATCAACATCAGCCGGAACCGGATAAGGAACCGGAACAGGTTCGCCTGGCGTTATTACCGGATAAGTGTTGTCCCTTTGATTATTACCATGTTGGTGGAGGCTTTCGTAGCCCACGCAAATCAGCCGCTGTCGGAAAAGGAACATGCACTGCTTTTTCTGTTTCCCTATATTACACTTTTTCTTTCCAGTGCCGGACGCTTTTCAGTCGATTATTACCTATCCAAAAGATTCAGAAATAGAAAAGGATCTCTCAATACTTAATAATCTTCTCAGTTTTGGAGTAGTTCCCGCATGAAATCCGTAGGAAATAGACTCCTGCAGGAAGCAGTTTCATGTCGATACGTGTATTGAAATCATCACCGTTTATATCAAATTGTTTCTGCAATACATTGGCCATCACAGCGTTCGACAGATTCACGGAAACCGTTTTTGTCTGAATGTTTTTAATTTTTATCGCTAACCAATCTGAAGTGGGATTTGGATAGATACTCAGAAAAAATGGGGTGTTTATTTCACTAATTTCAGTGATATTACCAATACCGAATTCAAATTCAGCGAAGCCTCCGAAATCAGGATCAAACGCATACAATAATGCATTGCTGCCATCCAGAATGTTAAAATAGCCTGAGCCCTGTGCCGGTTGATTCCAGAATTCCAGTCCATTTCCACCCGAATCGTCAATTCTTAACTTGTAGCAGCCAACAGGAAGAATGAAACTATCATTATAAATAGCATTGTTTCCGCAGTCTGTTCTCTCAAAAAACACTTCACCATCACCTTCGTACAATGTATATTTTGTTTGATTCCCTACATTGTTTGTCTTTAACTGTATGGTTGTCAGCTCTCCAAATGGATAAACATGGATGTCGTTAAAACCGGATGTGTTTGTGTTATTGGGCAAATATTCATCTTTCAGATTGTTCGGATTGCTTATAGCCGCTGTAAATCTATCTGCCGTTCCAAGCCAGAAAGTGAGCGCAGAAACAGGCAAAACAACAGTATCCTGTTCAAGAAAACTGAGCGAACCTGTCCAGTTGTAATTTTGTTGAATACCTCCTTCGATAAAATAGGTAATATTCAAACTGTTCAGTGTTGTTGACCCA